>JADJQM010000002.1:708047-1416094 GCA_016712715.1 Rhodospirillaceae bacterium | reverse complement strand
GTGGCGGCGCGTTCGCAGAACGGCAATCCCGGCTATTGGATCGTGACGCCGCTGCTGGTCGAAGATGCGGGGAGCGCCATCCTGGTCAATCGCGGCTGGGTCCCCACCGAGCGCAAGGAACCGCAGCAGCGCGTGGAAGGCCAGGTCGGCGGCGAGGTGACGGTCGAGGGCATCATCCGCCAGCCGCAGCGCCAGAGCTGGTTCCAGCCGGCCAACGAGCCGGTGAAGAATGTCTGGTATTATCTGTCGCCGGCCGAGATGGCGGTGGCAAGCGGCCTGCCCTTGCGCGAGGACGTCTATCTCGACGCGGTGAAGAGCGATGTGCCGGGCGGCTTTCCCATCGGCGGGCAGACGCGCATCAACCTGCCCAACGATCATTTGACCTATGCCGTCACCTGGGGAGCGCTCGCGATCGCCCTCATCGTCATCTATTTGATGTTCCACCTGCAGCCCGCTGCAACGCCCGCCACCACCGCGCCGGAAGAGGATCAGGCCGCATGAGTTCGAACGCCTATCGCCAGCTGGAACAGCGCTTTGCGCGCATGGGGGCCATCAGCGAGGCCACCGGCATGCTGCATTGGGACATGGCGGCGGTGATGCCCGAGGGCGGGCATGAGTCGCGCGCCGAGCAATTGGCAACTCTCAACGTCATCGGCCATGAGATGCTGACGGCCCCCGAGATGGCCGACCTGCTGGAGCTTGCCGGCGAGGCGGGGCTCGACGAATGGCAGCGCGCCAACCTTCATGAAATGAAGCGCATCCACGGCCATGCCACCGCCTTGCGGCCGGATTTGGTCGAGGCCATCACACGGGCGCGGGCCGCCTGCGAAAAGACCTGGCGCGCGGCGCGGCCCAAGGGCGATTTCGCCCTGGTGCTGCCACAGCTCCAGGCGCTGCTCGACCTCACCCGCGAAAGTGCGCAGGCCAAGGCCGCGAAGCTCGGCCTCAGCCCCTATGACGCGTTGATGGATGAATATGAGCCCGGCGCACGGGCCGCCGACATCACGCCGGTGTTCGACGATTACGCGGCGTTCCTGCCGGAATTCCTGGGACAAGTGCTGGAGCGGCAGAAGCAGCAGGGGCCGGCCATTGTGCCCAAAGGGCCGTTCAGCATCGCCTCGCAGAAGGCGCTGGGCGAGCGGCTGATGGCCGCCATCGGGTTCGACTTCAACCATGGCCGGCTGGATACGTCGCTGCACCCGTTCTGCGGCGGGACCCCCGACGATGTGCGCATCACCACTCGCTATAACGAGGACCAGTTCGCCGATGCGCTGATGGGTGTGGTGCATGAGACGGGCCATGCCATGTATGAGCGCGGCCTGCCCAAGGCATGGCGCCGCCAGCCCGTGGGCCAGGCGCGCGGCATGGCACTCCACGAGAGCCAGTCGCTCATCGTCGAGATGCAGGCGGCGCGCAGCCCTGCCTTCTGCCGGTTCCTCTCACCCATTCTCAATGAGGTCTATCCCGGCAATGAGGCCGCCTTCGAGCCCGGCAACCTTGCCCGCTTCTATACCCGGGTCGAGCCCGGCTTCATCCGCGTCTCGGCCGATGAGGTGACCTATCCCGCCCATGTCATCCTACGCTACCGGCTGGAACAGGCGCTGATCAGCGGCGATCTTCAGCTGAAGGACCTGCCCGAGGCGTGGAATGCCGGCATGAAGGAACTGCTCGGCCTCACCGTCACCAATGACCGCGAGGGGTGCCTGCAGGATATTCACTGGTTCGACGGCGCCTTTGGCTATTTCCCCTGCTACAGCCTGGGTGCCATGAGTGCCGCCCAGTTCTTCGATGCCGCCTTGCGCGATGTGCCCGAAATCCCCGGCGCCATCGAACAGGGCGATTTCAGCCCGCTGATCGGCTGGCTGCGCCAGCATGTCCATGAGCGGGGCTCCAGCCGCACCACGCCGGAGATCGTCAAGGCGGCGACCGGCCAGCCCCTCGATGCCGGTATCTTCCGCCGGCATCTCGAGCGGCGTTATCTGGGCCAGGCCTGAAAAACCCCCTTTCCGGCCCCTGAATCCGGGAAAATCGCCCGATTGGCCCAGCCGGCGCACACCTACATCTGTAAGGTGATGACGAAAACACTTAATCGCTTGAGTCGTCCGGCCGGCATTGGCAGCATGGCCCCAATTCGGGATTGGGACCTCAGCGTGGATCGGGATTGGATGAAGAAAAGCGGCGGCAGATCCTGGCAGACGATTGATCCGACCCAGCGCCCCTATGTGGTGCTGCTGGCGTTGGTCAGTGCTGTCTTTGCCTATCGCATTGGCTATGACGTCGCCGCCTGCTGGCCGGGCCTGGTGCCGGTGTTGTGGGCAGCGCCCGCCTTCCTGCTCGGCCCCCTGCTGCTGCTCGGCTGGCGCGCCCTGCCGGCCCTGTTCGCCGTGGCCCTTCTTGCCCAGCTCCTGCTGCAGGCCTCGCTGCCGGCGGCCCTGCTCGCCGCCCTGGGCGATACTGCCGGGGCGGCCCTCGTCTATCTCATGCTCTGGCGCCGGGCGCCGGTCGACCTCCGCCTGCGCCAGCAGGCCGATCTGTGGCAATTGGCGCTGGTGGCGGGCGTCATCGGGCCGGCGGCACTCGCCGCCGCCAGCCTGCTCGTCGCCCTGCTGACCGGTGCCGTCGCCGCCGGGCAGCTGCTGCCCGCCTTCGCCGTGATGCTGGCCGGCAATGGTGTCGCCCTGCTGGCAGCCTGCCCCTTCATGCTGGTCTGGACGACCCAGTCCCAGGGCCGCCGACCGCACCGCGCGGAACTGGCCTGGGTCGGGGGCGCCGCCCTGCTGCTGTTGTGGCTGACCCTGGCGCCACCCGCGAGCTGGATCGGCCCGCTGGTGTTCTTCTCGCTCCTCGCTTTGCCGCTCGCCTTCTATGCCCTCACCCGTTATGGCCGGCGGGGGGCGAGCTATGCCGCCATGATCTTCGCCTTCATCATGATGAGCGGGGCCAGCCAGGGCGTCACGCTGTTCCAGCATATCGCCCCGGCGCACGACCATGCCGCGCTCGTCCTGTTCGTGCTGGCGTGCCAGCTGGGGCTGGTGGCGGTCGCCATCGCACGGGCCGAGCATGACCGGCAACAGGACCGCATCGCCGCCAATGAATCGCGCCTGCGCATCCTCATCGACAACACCAAGGTCTCGCCCTATGCGATGCCCGGGCCGGAATTCATCACCTACAGCTATATCAGCGACCGAATCGAGGCGATGACCGGCTATTCGGTCGCCGAGTGGAGCAAGCCCAAGGCCTGGTTCAGCTTCATGGCGCCGCAGGACCGCAAGCGCATGGAGCAGATCACCGCGCGCGACCTCAGCCTGGAGCAGGATTACGAGTGGGAATACCGCCTCATTCACCGCGACGGCTCGACGATCTGGATCCGCGACCTGTTCCGCATCGACCGCAAATCCGACGGCTCGCTGGAACTCCGCGGCATGATGACCGACGTCACGGTCCTGAAAAGCCGCGAGATCGCGCTGGCCGAGCGCGAGCATGAATTGCAGGAAGCGCGCAACAATGCCGAACAGGCCAACCGCGCCAAATCGAGCTTCCTCGCCTCGATGAGCCACGAGCTCAGAACGCCGATGAACTCGATCATCGGCTTTGCCGAGGTGCTGAACGCCGAAGCCTTCGGCCCGCTCACCGCGAAGCAGCGCGAGTATATCGAGGATATCGCCGCCTCGGGCCAGCACCTCCTCACCCTCATCAACGACATTCTCGACATGTCGAAGATCGAGGCCGGACGCTTCGAGCTCAACGAGGAACTGGGCGAGCTTGCGCCGCTGATCAACGCCTCGGTCCGGCTCAACGACCGGGAGGCAGCAAAATTCGCGGTCACGATCGAGGTCGACAATCCGGTGACCGGTGTCGGCATCCATGCCGACCAGCGCAGCATCCGCCAGATCCTCATCAACCTCATTTCCAATGCCGTGAAGTTCAGCAGGCCACAGGGTGTGGTGCGGGTGCGGGTGCGCCTCAGTCCGGGTGCAGGGATCGTCATCGCGGTCAGCGACCAGGGCATCGGCATGGGGCCGGAGACGCTGGCGCGCATCTTCGAGCCGTTCTTCCAGGGCTCGGGCGCCGATTTCCGCCACAAGCGCGAGGGGACCGGATTGGGCCTCGCCATTTCGCAGAAGCTGGCGCAGATGCATGGCGGCAGCGTCACCATCGAGAGCGTGCTGGGTGAGGGAACCACCGTCACCCTCTACCTGCCGGAAGAGCGCCTGCAGGCGATCGCCCAGGCCCCGGCCCTGCAGGCGACCCGCTGACGCCGCTGTTTGCGGTGGGGGACGGGCGCGCATGACAATTTCGCAAGGCCCCTGCCCGGCCAGGGCACCCGGCTTTGCTTGTCAGGACCGGGCTTGCCGCCTAATTTGAGGCCCGTGTTCCGCTCCCGATCCAGACGAGGTTTCCCTTGCGCTATATCAGCACCCGCGGCCAGGCCCCGAAGCTCAATTTCGAGGGCGCGCTGCTCACCGGTCTTGCCCGCGACGGCGGCCTTTATGTGCCGGAAACCTGGCCGAGCATGAGCGCTGCGCAGTTCCAGAAACTGGCCGGGAAGCCCTATGCCGAGGTCGCCAGCGCCGTGATGAAGCCCTTCATCGGCAGCAGCCTGAAGCCAGCCCAGCTCGACCAGGCGATCAAGGCCGCCTATGGCAGCTTCCGCCACCAGGCGGTGGCGCCGCTGGTTGAGATCGATGAAAGCCTGTGGCTGATGGAACTGTTCCATGGACCGACGCTGGCCTTCAAGGATGTGGCGCTCCAATTGCTGGGGCAGCTTTACGACATGGTGCTGAAGGCGCGCGGCGAGCGCATCACGGTGGTGGGGGCGACGTCGGGCGATACCGGCTCGGCAGCGCTCGAGGCCTGCAAGAACCGGGCGGCGATCGACATCTTCATCCTGCACCCGAAGGGCCGCGTCTCCGAAGTGCAGCGCCGGCAGATGACGACGATCGAGGCCGACAACATCCACAACATCGCCATCGACGGCTCGTTCGACGATTGCCAGGACATGGTGAAGGCGATGTTCAACGACCCGTCCTTCCGCGACCGGGTCAATATGGCGGCGGTCAATTCGATCAACTGGGCGCGCGTCATGGCGCAGATCGTCTATTACGTGACCGGCGCCCTGGCGCTGGGCGCGCCGGGCCGGGCCGTCAATTTCGCCGTGCCGTCGGGGAATTTCGGCAATGTGTTTGCGGGCTACGCCGCGCGGTCGATGGGATTGCCGATCAACCAGCTCATCGTGGGCTCGAACCGCAACGATATCCTCACCCGCTTCTTCACCACGGGTGCCATGAAGATGAGCAAGGTGACACCTTCGCTCTCGCCCTCGATGGACATCCAGGTCTCGAGCAATCTCGAGCGGCTGCTGTTCGACCTGTTCGATCGCAAGGGGGAGAAACTGGGTGCCGCCATGGGCGATTTCCGCAAGAGCGGGAAGTTCGAGGCGCCGAAGAAGGGCTGGGCCAGGACCGCCAGGCTGTTCAAGGCGCACCGCCTCGACGACCGCGAGACGCTTGCCGCCATGCGCGACATCCACAAAAAGACCGGCATGCTGGTCGATCCGCATTCGGCGATCGGCATCGTGGCGGCTCTGGCAGAGCGCAAGGGCAAGAAGTCGGATGGAATACCGACCATTGCGCTCGCCACCGCGCATCCGGCGAAGTTCCCGGACGCGGTCGAGAAGGCCACGGGCATCCGGCCGGCCCTGCCTGCGCATCTGGCCGACCTCCTCGATCGCAAGGAACGCCTCTCCGAGCTACCCAACGACCTCGGGAAGGTGCAAGACTATGTGCTGGCCCATACCAGGCTTGGGCATAACAGATAAGCAGGTCAGACTTCGTGGACATTCCTACCCCCGAGAACAGCGACGACAGCGTCAGGATCACCACGCTCGACAATGGTTTCCGCATCGTCACCGATGCGATGGCCTCGGTCGAGACCATCTCACTGGGTGTCTGGGTCGGCATTGGCACGCGCCATGAAGAGGCGGCCGAGAACGGCGTCTCGCATCTCCTCGAACACATGGCTTTCAAAGGCACCAGGCGCCGCTCGGCCCGCGACATCGCGGTCGAGATCGAGAATGTGGGTGGCGTCCTCAATGCCTATACCGGGCGCGAACAGACCGCCTATTACGCCAAGGTCCTGAGCAATGATCTGCCGCTGGCGGTCGATATCATCGCCGACATCCTGCAGCATTCGACCTATGACGCAGGCGAGCTGGAGCGCGAGCGCGGAGTCATCCTGCAGGAGATCGGCCAGGCCGAGGACACGCCGGACGACATCGTGTTCGACTACTTTCAAGAAGCGGCCTTTCCCGACCAGAGCATGGGCTGCCCGGTGCTGGGCCGCGCCGAGATTATCGAAGGCCTAAAGGCCGAGGCTATCGCGCGCTACCAGACCAGCCGCTATCGGCCCGGCAATATGGTGCTGGCGGCGGCGGGCAAGCTGGAACATGCCCGCCTGGTCGACCTTGCCTTGAAAGCCTTCGACAGCCTGCCGCGCGGCAATGCGGCGGCACTGGAGCCAGCCAGCTACCAGGGCGGTGAATCACGTTATGAGCGCGAGCTGGAGCAGGCGCATATCCTGCTGGGCTTCGAGGGGATCGGCATCCACGATCCCGATTATTATGCGAGTGCCGTGCTGTCGCAATTGTTCGGCGGCGGCATGTCGTCGCGCCTGTTCCAGGAAGTGCGCGAGAAGCGCGGCCTCGTCTACGGCATCCATAGTTTTGCGAGTGCCTGGCACGATGCGGGCCTGTTCGGGATCTATGCCGGGACCGGTGCCGAGGAGGCCAAGGAATTGCTGCCGATCGTGTGTGACGAGCTCTTGAAGCTGCCGCACGATATTTCGGAAGAAGAACGCTGCCGCGCCAGCGCACAGTTGAAGGCCGGCATCCTGATGGCGCGTGAGAAGACCAGCGCGCGCTGCGAGCATATCGCCTCGCAATTGCTGGTCCATGACCGCGTCTACACCCCGGCCGAGATCGTCGCCAAGGTGGATGCGGTGGGGCCGGCGGATCTCGCCCGTGTGGCCAGGCGCTTGCTTGCCTCGGCACCGACCCTCACCGCCATGGGGCCGGTCGGCAACGTCATGGATCTTGCATCTTTGCGCGGCCGCCTGCAGGCTTGAGCGGGATCCAGCGCCGGCCTTGACCGCGCTGAACGATGATTGGGCGGTCGACGAGGGCAATCCATGTTCCTGTTCGAACCGGTCTATCGGCCAAGACCGCCGGTGCTGACCGGAAGACATGTTTATCTGCGCCCGCCACTGATGGCGGACTATGCCGTCTGGGCGGATCTGCGCGGCCGCAGCCGCGCCTTCCTGGAACCGTGGGAGCCGCTCTGGGGCGAACGGGCGCTCACGCGCGGCACCTATCGCGCCCGCATCAGCCGCATGGTGCGCGACTGGAACAGCGACCAGGGTTATTCATTCCACATCTTCGCCGACGGCCATGGCGAGATTCCGCGCGGACAATTGCTGGGCGGCGTCAACCTCAACGCGGTGCGCAGGCTGTCGGCCCAGGCCTGCACGCTCGGCTATTGGATGGGCGAGCCCTATGCCGGACGCGGCCTGATGCATGCCGCCCTCGCGGCCTTGCTGCCCTATGTCTTCGCACCGGAGTTAGGTGAGCGGCCGGGTTTGGGCCTCCACCGGATCGACGCCGCCTGCATTCCGGAAAACCTGCCGAGCAAAAAACTGCTGCGCCGCTGCGGCTTCGAGGAGGTGGGCCTTGCCCCCAGATACCTCAAGATCGGCGGCGACTGGCGCGATCACATCTGCCACCAGCTGCTGGCGGGGGATTATTTGGGTGGGAGGGGGACAACCTCATAGATCGTCATCCTCCGCGAAGGCGGAGGACCCACGAGTTTGTGGGCAACTGAAGAAAGCAATTCGTGGGTGGTCCGCCACAGCCGACGAATGTCGGCCTTCGCCGACGGCGGACCATGACGAAATATTTAGCTTACGCGTGGCCGATGTCGCCTGATAACGAGCTGAGGTTGACGCCGAGCTTGCCGATGCAGCGTTCCCATTTTTCGTTGAGGTCGTCGTCGAAAATCAGTTCCTCGTCGGCCGGCACGTTGAGCCAGGCATTGGCCTGCATCTCGGCGTCCAATTGACCGGGACCCCAGCCGGCATACCCTAAGGCCAGGACCGAGCGGCGGGGGCCAGCGCCGGCGGCGATGTCGCGCAGGATGTCGAGGGTGGCGGTGAGGCCGATCTCCTCGCCCACCTTCAAGGTGGCATCCTCGAGATAATCAGCCGAATGCAGCACGAAACCGCGGCCGGTTTCGACCGGGCCGCCGGAGCGGATGCGGATATGTTCGGCATCCTGCACCGAGTCGATGCCGAGCTGGCTCAAAAGGTCGGGGAAGCTCAGCGCCCCCACCAGCCGGTTGAGCACCAGGCCCATGGCGCCGTCGCTGGTATGGGCGCAGAGATAGATCACCGTGCGGGTAAAACGGGCGTCGCGCATCTGCGGCATCGCGACGAGCAGTTGCCCCGTCATAAAGCCCTGATGTAAAAGCCCTTTATTCATCTCAACCATCCGGTTCGAGCGGCAATTCGACGCGTCGGGCCAGAAACAAGCCGGCAGCGCCTTTCGTAAGCATCAAGGGTATAATTGCCCAGGAAAGTTGGCAAATAGTGAATCCATTGCGTCACATCACGATCCGGCGACCCATGTCACAGCTGTCACAGCACGGCCGCAATTTGGGCCTCCTGGCGCTGCTGATGCTGCTGTGCCTCGGCACCCTACCTGCCCGCGCGGAGGTGAGTGCCACCACGCCGCAGACCGAGGTCTCGCTGGTCTCGGCGGTGACGGCGGTGGGCGATCTCACCCAGATTCCGCTCGGCATTCATATGGTGCTGAAATCCGGCTGGAAGACCTATTGGCGCAGCCCCGGGGATGCGGGCTTTGCGCCCACCATCGAGACGAGCGGGTCGAGCAATGTGGCGGCGGCCAGCCTCGCCTTTCCGGTGCCGCACCGCTTCGAACTCTTCGGCCTGCAGACCTTCGGCTATGGCGAGGAGGTGGTGTTCCCCCTCAGCATCACGCCGCAGACCCAGGGCCAGCCGGTCAGTCTCAAGGCGAAGCTGCGTTATCTGGTGTGCGAGCAGATCTGCATTCCTTATGAGCATGACCTGAGCCTCGACCTGCCGGCGGGTGTGGCCGGTGTCGGGGGCGATGCGGCGCTCATCAGCCGCTACCAGGCGCTGGTGCCGGATGCGGGTGCCAAGGCGCGCTTCACGTTGAGCGATGTGCGCGTGACCGGCAGCGATCTCCGGATCAGCCTGAGGTCCGACGGCGCGCCGCTCGTCAACCCCGATGCGGTGGTCGAGGGGCCGGACGGGCTCTATTTCAACAAGCCCAGCGTGATGGTCTCCGAAGATGGGCGGCAGGCGGATTTCACGCTGGCGATCGAGCGCGATCCGGCGGCACCCGATCCCGCCAGCACCGCGCTGACGCTGACCCTGTTCGATGGGCAGCGCGCGCTGGAACAGAATGTGGTGCCGGAGATCTTCGCCGAGTCCGTGACGGCTGCGCCGGTCGCCGTGAGCGAGGCGCCGCAATTGTGGCCGATGCTGGCGGTGGCATTGCTGGGCGGGCTCATCCTCAACATCATGCCCTGCGTGCTGCCGGTGCTGCTCCTCAAACTCAGCCATGTGCTGGAGCATGCGGGGGCGGCGCGGCGCCAGATCCGGCAGCGGTTCCTCGCCAGCGCCGCGGGCATCGTCTTTGCGTTCGCGGTGCTGGCCGCCATCCTCATCGGCATCAAGCAAGGCGGGCAAAGCATCGGCTGGGGCATCCAGTTCCAGCAGCCGATCTTCCTCGGTGCCCTGGCGCTGTTGTGCTTCGTGCTGGCCGCCAATATCTGGGGCTGGTTCCAGATTCCGGTGCCGGCCTTTGCCGGCGCGGTGGGGACATTGAGCGACCGTGAGGAAAAACGCCGGCCGCTGCTGGGCGCGTTCCTGGGCGGTATTCTCGCCACGATCCTCGCCACCCCCTGCTCGGCACCGTTTGTCGGCACGGCGGTGGGCTTTGCGCTGGCGCGGGGACCCATCGAGATCATGGCGATCTTCCTCACGCTTGGCGTGGGGCTGGCGCTTCCCTATCTCGCGATCGCCGCGGCGCCGCGCCTCATTAGCCTGCTGCCGCGCCCCGGCCGCTGGATGCTGGGGCTCAAAAGACTGCTGGGCCTGTCGCTTGCCGCCACGGGATTGTGGCTGGGCTTCGTGCTGCTGCAGCAGACGGGTTTTGTGACACTTGCCGCGCGCGACGATGCGGCCGCCTGGCGGAAATTCGACGCGGCGGCTATTCCGGAACTGGTCGCCCAGGGCCATGTCGTGTTCGTCGATGTGACGGCGGAATGGTGCATCACCTGCAAGGCCAACAAGGAATTCGTCATCAACCAGGAACCGGTGGCGTCGGCCCTGGCCGAGACGGCGGCGATGCTGGCGGATTGGACGCGGCCGGACCCGGCCATCAGCGCCTATCTTGCGAGCTTCGGCCGATTCGGTATTCCCATGAACGTGGTCTATGGCCCTGGCGCCCCGGACGGCATCCTGCTGCCGGAATTGCTGTCCAGTGACGATGTCATGACCGCGTTGAAACAGGCAAAATAGCCGTATCCCCAGGAATGGCTTTGGGCGCTTGGCAAGGGGGGCAAGGGGGGCCTATATCTAGGCCCTATTGCCGACCCCCGACGGCGTTTGGGGATTCATAGGCGAAGACGGCTCGCTGCTCTCCGGCGGGCGTCGGAACTCAAGGAAGGATTCAGTCATGACGATCAAAGTTGGCGACAAGATTCCCGCGGTCTCGTTGAAGACCATGGACAAGGACGGCATGCAGACCCTCTCCACCGACGACATCTTCAAGGGCAAGAAGGTCGCGCTGTTCGCCCTGCCCGGCGCCTTCACGCCGACCTGCTCCGCCAAGCACGTGCCGGGCTTCCTGGCGCAGCACGAGGCGCTGAAGGCCAAGGGCGTCGACGCCATCGCCTGCCTCTCGGTCAACGATGCCTTCGTGATGGGCGCCTGGGGCAAGGACCAGAACGTCGGCGACAAGGTGCTGATGCTGGCCGACGGCAATGCCGATTTCTCGAAGGCGGTCGGCCTCACCATGGACGGCACGGGTTACGGCATGGGCACGCGCGCCAGCCGCTATGCCATGGTAGTCGACAATGGCACCGTAAAGGCCCTCAACGTCGAGGCGCCGGGCGCCTTCGAAGTCTCCAGCGCCGAAGCAGTGCTCAAGGTTCTCTAAGCTTAAGGCTTGCCGAACACGGGGCGGTAGCCCAGGATTCGTTCCTGGGGTGCCGCCCTCTTTCTTTGCCTCGCCATTGGAACCTTTTATGACGGCTGATTCGCCGCTGCTTTCCGAACCTCCGGCTCTGGAAATCCTGCGCCGGGTCTATGGCCATGAGAAGTTCCGCGGCCAGCAGGCGGCCATCATCGACCATGTGGTGTCAGGCGGCGATGCTCTGGTCTTGATGCCGACCGGCGGCGGCAAATCGGTCTGCTACCAGATCCCGGCCATGCTTCGCGAGGGTGTGGGCATCGTGGTCTCGCCGCTCATAGCCCTTATGCAGGACCAGGTGGCGGCCCTGCAGCAGATGGGTGTCGCCGCCGACGTGCTGAATTCCAGCCAGACGCTGGATGAGATGCGCGCGGTCGAGGCTCAGTTGCGCAACGGCGCGCTGCAGCTCCTCTATGTGGCGCCGGAGCGGTTGATGACGCCGCGATTCCTCGAACTGCTGCACACGCTGAAGGTGGCGCTGTTTGCGATCGACGAGGCACATTGCGTGTCGCAATGGGGCCATGATTTCCGCCCGGAATACATCCAGCTCTCGGTCCTGCACCAGCAATTCCCGAATGTGCCGCGCATTGCCTTGACCGCCACCGCCGACAAGGAGACGCAGGCCGAGATCCGCACGCGGCTGGCACTTGACGATGCCGAGATCTATCTCAACTCCTTCGACCGGCCGAACATCCGCTACCGTGTGGTCGAGCGGACCGATGCCAAGCGGCAATTGCTGGAGATCATCGAGCGCGACCATCGGGGTTCGGCCGGCATCGTCTATTGCCAGTCGAGGAAGAAGGTCGACGAGACGGCCGCCTGGCTGCAGGAGCGCAAGGTCAATGCGCTGCCCTATCATGCCGGCATGGATGCCGATGCGAGGCGCCGGAACCAGCAGCGTTTCCTGCGCGAGGACGGGGTCGTGATGGTGGCAACCGTCGCCTTCGGCATGGGGATCGACAAGCCCGATGTGCGCTTCGTGGCACATCTCGACCTGCCCTCGACCATCGAGGCCTATTACCAGGAGACCGGCCGCGCGGGCCGCGACGGGGCGCCGGCCGATGCGTTCCTGGCCTTCGGCCTGTCGGACGTCGTGCTGCTGCGGCGGCGGATCGAGGAATCGGAACTCTCGGATGCGCGCAAGGTAGTGAGCCGGCGCAAGCTCGATGCGCTGCTGGGCTTCTGCGAGGCGACCACCTGCCGCCGCATGGCGCTCCTCGATTATCTCGGCGAAAAATCGCAGCCCTGCGGCAATTGCGATATCTGCCTGGAGCCCGGCGAGACCTGGGATGCCAGCATCGCGGCACAGAAGCTGCTGTCGGTCTGCTGGCGGACGGGACAGCGCTTCGGCGTCGGGCAGCTCATCGACGTGCTGCGCGGGGAGGCGACCGAGAAGGTGACGCGCTTCGGCCACGAACAGTTGCCGGTCTTCGGCATCGGCCGGGACATTGACGCGCAGGCCTGGAAGTCGCTGGCGCGGCAGTTGGTGTCGCTGGGCTATCTCATTGTGCAGAGTGACCAGTTCAACACGCTGGCGGTGAGCGAGACGGCGCGGCCCATTTTGAAAGGCGAAGAGACGCTGACGCTCCGCCGCGCCACGGTCAATATGGGCCGCGCCAAGAAGCTGCGCCGCAACGGCACGGCGGAAGCGACCACGGCCGCGGCCCTGGCACGGGCCGATGTGGCGCCGGAATTGTGGGATGCGTTGCGCGCCAGGCGGCGGGATCTCGCCACGGCCCAGAACCTGCCGCCTTATGTGATCTTCCACGATGCGACGCTGCTGGAGATCGCCCACCGCATGCCGGAGAACCTCGCCGCCTTTCTCGCCATCCCCGGCATCGGCGAACGCAAGATGAAGCGCTACGGCTCGGATTTCCTCGAGGTACTGGCGGCGTATCGCTAGAACGCGATTTCTGCCGATTTCTTCACCGTGACCGCATGCTTCCCCGCATCGAAACCATCGAGGAGCAGGTTGTGGTGAGCGATGATCTGGTCGTAGGTGAGGGCACCCCTGTCGCCGGTCATGTGGCCGTCGCCGAGCAGGGTCACGTCATAGCCCAGCGAAACCGCGCGGCGGGTCGTTGTGTCGACGCAGTATTGCGTCATGCAGCCGCCGATCACGAGATGGGTGATGCCCTTGGCCTTGAGATGCTCTTCGAGATCGGTCTCGTAGAGAAGGAATCGCAGGCGGTCTTGTGAACGAGTTTCTCACCTGGCAGCGGCGCTATTTCCGGGCGCAGTTCCCAGCCGGGCTGGCCCTTGGCGAGGCGATGATCGCCGGCATCGTTGTGCTGCACGACGATGACCGGCACGCCGGCCTTGCGTGCCCGCGCCTCGACATTCTGCAGGCGTAGGCACAACTCATCGAGCGCCTTGTCCAGCACCGGCTGGCGCGCCGGTGTGCCAGCTCCATCCAGGATCGCCTTTTGTACGTCGATGATGAGCAAGGCCGTGGTCATGGCAGCGTCTCCCTGATCAGCGCCCCGGAATGGCAGCCCGTGCCAGCGCGTCGGCGCGTTCGTTTTCGACATGGCCGTCATGGCCGCGAACCCAGATCCATTCGATCTTGTGGCTTTTCACGGCGGCATCTGGGCGCTGCCACAGATCGACATTCTTGACCGGCTTCTTGTCCGAGGTTTTCCAGCCGGTGCGCTTCCAATTGTGGATCCAGGTGGTGATGCCGTTCTTCACATACTGGCTGTCGGTGTGGAGGCGCACATGGGTGGTCGACTTCATGGCCTCGATCGCCGCGATCGCCGCCATCAATTCCATACGGTTGTTGGTGGTGGCTGCCTCGCCGCCGGACAATTCCTTCTCGACCGCACCATAGCGTAGGATGGCGCCCCAGCCACCGGGGCCGGGATTGCCGCTGCAGGCGCCGTCGGTGAAGACGTCGACAGTTTTCAGATCGTGTGGGGTCGTCATAGGCCGTAGGCCGCGGCGGATCTGGCCTGCTGGTGGAAGCGCAGCTTCTTCAGGTATTCCAGCGGGTCCTTGGGGCTCACGAAGGCGCCCGGCGGATGGTTGAGCCAGTCATAAAGCCGCGTCAGCAGGAAACGCAGCGCACCGCCCCGGGCGAGGATCGGCAGAGGCGGCCAGTTCCTTCTCCGGCAACGGCCGCAGCTTCGTGTAGCTGTCGACCATGGCCTTTGCCTTGGTGATGTTGAACTCGCCCTTCACCTCGAAGCACCAGGCATTGAGGCAGATGGCGAGATCGTAGGTCAGGAAATCGGTGCAGGCGAAGTAAAAATCGATGAGGCCGGAGAGGCGGTCGCCGAGGAAGAAGACATTGTCCGGGAAGAGATCGGCATGGATGACACCCACCTCCAGATCCTTGGGCCAATGCTGCTCCAGGAAGGCCAGTTCGTCCTGGATCACCTGCGAGAGACCGGGTGAGACTTCGTCGGCACGGTCCTTGGTGTTCGTGACCAGCGTATGCCAACCGGACAATGAGAGGTTGTTCGGGCGCTTCAGCGCGAAGTCGCGGCCCTTGATATGGAATTCCGCCATCGCGGTGCCGAGCAGCTGGCAATGCCGTTCCGTGGGGCGGCGCGGCCACATGCCTTCGAGGAAGCTGATGATGGCGGCGGGCCGGCCGCAGAGTTCGCGCAAGGACTGGCCGTCCCGGGCCTTGATCGGCGTTGGGCAGCTCAATCCCTTGGCCGCGAGATGCTCCATCAGCCCCAGGAAAAAAGGCAGGTCCTCGCGGTGCACGCGCTTTTCATAGAGGGTCAGGATGTAGCTGCCCCGGGTCGTGCGCATGAGGAAGTTGGAATTCTCGACGCCCTCGGCGATGCCCTTGCAGGAGACGACGTCGCCGATGTCATAAGCCTTCACGAAGGCAGCGAGGTCGCCATCCGGCACTTCGGTGTAAACAGCCATGTCGAAGATCCGGTTTGATTACGCCGTCAGCGCGCGGGGCAGTTTGAAATGTGTGGTCTCAGTGGTGACCGACACTTCGTTCGTGGTGATGTCGAAGCGGTCGCGCACGGCGCCCACCACTTCCTGGACCAGGATTTCCGGCGCCGAGGCGCCGGCGGTAATGCCGACCGTGTCGATGCCGTCGAACCAGGCCCAGTCGATCTCGGCCGCCTTCTGCACGAGATAGGCGTTGGCGCAGCCGGCGACCAGCGCCACTTCAACGAGGCGCCGCGAGTTCGAGGAATTGGGCGCGCCGATCACCAGCATGAGATCGCATTTCTCGGCGATCGCCTTCACCGCCTGCTGGCGGTTGGTGGTGGCGTAGCAGATGTCTTCCTTGCGCGGCCCGTGGATGTTGGGGAAACGGCGCTTCAGCACCGAGATGATGCCGATGGTGTCGTCGATCGAGAGCGTCGTCTGGGTGATATAGGCCAGGGCCAGGGGATTCTTGACGGCGATCTTCTCGGCATCCTCGGCGGTCTCGACCAGGGAGACGGCACCTTCCGGCAATTGGCCGATG
Source organism: Rhodospirillaceae bacterium (assembly GCA_016712715.1). NCBI lineage: Bacteria > Pseudomonadati > Pseudomonadota > Alphaproteobacteria > Rhodospirillales > Rhodospirillaceae > Rhodospirillaceae bacterium. Next base: position 1,400,363 of record JADJQM010000002.1, on the reverse strand, counting down.
GTGCCGATCACTTCCGGGTGCCCGGCATGGCCGATGAGGATGATGTGCTGGCCGGCGGCGTGATGGCCTTCCGCCTAGCGGTGCACCTTGGAGACCAGGGGGCAGGTCGCGTCGAGATACATGAGTTCGCGCCGCTCGGCCTCGGCCGGGATCGCCTTCGGGACGCCATGGGCGGAAAAGACCACCGGGAACTGGCCGGGAATTTCATCGAGCTCCTCGACGAAGACGGCGCCCTTCTTTTCCAGGGCTTCGACCACATGGCGATTGTGGACGATTTCGTGGCGGACATAGACCGGGGCGCCGTAGCGCTCGAGCGCCCGCTCGACGATCTGGATGGCGCGGTCGACACCTGCGCAAAAACCGCGCGGGGCGGCCAGATAGACGGTCAGCTTGCTCTTGGTCATCGGATGCTCATCGGGGTCGGGATGGCCGATTTTGGCCAAATACGATGGTCTGGAATATAGGGTTTTCAGCCCCCGAGGCAATGCCAAACGCCTCATAATGCCATCGATTTACCGCAGGTTAGCGGGTACCGGGCGGCTTGGAAGCGCTGGCGCTCTACTAAAGTCGCCACAGCGTTAATGCGGTCGGGAATCGGCGGTGCCCCAAGGGCCACAGCCGGACCCGTCGCCTGGGGGCCAGAGGCAGTCATGACGAATCCGCAGATCGCGCAAAAGGGTCCGTTCAAGGTCGAGGTCGAGGCTGGAAAATCCTATTTCTGGTGCGCCTGCGGCCAAAGCAAGAAACAGCCCTTCTGCGATGGGTCGCATAAAGGGACCGGTTTCAGCCCCGTGAAATTCGACGCCACCGAAGCCAAGGCCGTGTTCTTCTGCGGCTGCAAACATACTCACAAATCGCCGCTCTGCGACGGTTCGCATTCGAAACTTTGAGTGCGGCTTAAGGCGCGCGCGGAAAGGATCATGATGATCACGACGACCAATTTCGGGTTGGCCAAATTCGGGCAGAAGCAACTCTGCGCCCTGGCCGGCGCGCTCTCATTGCTGGCCCTTGCCGGTTGCACCGATCCCATCCCGCAGCAATCGCGCCCCTGCCCGATGGTCAAGGTTGTGCAGGATGCCGCCTATATGACGCGCTTTGCGGGCGCCACCGAAGATCTCACCGACACCTCGTTCGAGGCGCGCATCGCGCGGTCGAAGTCGATCTGCTACTACCAGACCAATACGGATACCGGCGAGCGCGTGATCCGCACCGAGCTCAGCGTCGAATTCGCCGCCTCGCGCGGGCCGAACAATCCGGACAGCTCGGCCAAGTTCAATTACTGGATCCGCGTCACCGGCCCGGGCAGCAGCCAGCTCTCGAGCCAGGAGCTGGATGTCGAGATTCCCTTCACCGCCGCCAAGATCCAGGGTGTCACCCAGGATTCGGTCGATGTCTTCGTGCCTCTGAAGCAGGGCGAGAACGGCGATTTCTACCGCATCTATGTCGGCCTCGCGGTGAGCGAGAGAGGAACTCGCCTATAACCGCCGCAACCCGCAATTCTGAGGCGGGCCTTTCCCCTTTTCGTCATGGTCGGCGCAGGCCGACCACCCACGAACTTGCATCCGTCACGAAGAAAGTAACTCGTGGGTGGTCCGCCTGCGCGGACCATGACGATGTGGGGTAGCCTTGCCCGGTTGCCGGCCCCGCATATGCCGCATATGCACATAAAAATGCCGCTTGACGGATAGTCGCCCGGCGGCCCATCTTGCGCGCGACAAAACCCGTGTTGGGAGAGACCTCACCCCCTAGCCCCAGTGTTTTCAATGGGGTGACTAGGGGCAGGCGCCGAAGGAGCAACCGCCCCCGGAAACTCTCAGGCAAAAGGACCGACACGGGGAAAAACTCTGGAAAGCGGATGACCCCACAGCCGAGCCTGGCGTATTGGGGCTTCATCCCACCGAAGGAGTAAACCGCCAGCCTAGTTTGGCACGCCACCAGCGCGTGCCAGGGCCGACGGCCAATCTCTCAGGTCCCGAAGACAGAGGGGGGTCGCGCGGGTTTTCCTTGTGAGGAATTCCCGGTCGCGGTCGCCATGCGTCGGAGGGTTTTTCGTGAGTTCGCCTAGCGGGGCCGATGCGCCCCTTCTCGTCACCCAATTGCATGCCCTTCATGTCGAGCTCGGCGCCAAGATGGTGCCGTTCGCGGGCTATGACATGCCGGTCCAGTATCCTTCCGGCATCCTCACCGAACATTTGCACACGCGCGACAGCGCCGGGCTGTTCGATGTCTCGCATATGGGCCAGATCCGCATCAAGGCGGAGACATTCACGGCGGCCGCGGCGGCGCTTGAGCGCCTGTGTCCGGCGGATTTTCAGGCCCTGAAACCCGGCCAGCAGCGCTACAGCTTCTTCACCGACAACCAGGCGGGCATCCTCGATGACCTGATGGTGACGCGCATGGGGAAAGGCGACGAGAGCGATCACCTCTTCATGGTGGTCAATGCCGGCTGCAAGGATGCCGACATCGCGCATCTCAAAGCCAATCTCAACGGGCGCTGCGAGATCGAGGTGCTGGCGGACCGCGCGCTCGTGGCCCTGCAGGGACCCAAGGCCGCCGCCGTCTTCGCGCGCATGGCACCCGACAGCGGCCAGCTCAAATTCATGACCGGCGCCGCCTTGCAGGCCGGCGGGTTCGAGGTGATCGCGACGCGGTCCGGTTATACCGGCGAGGACGGGTTCGAAATCTCGGTCGCCAACAAGGATGCCGAGGCCTTCGCGCGGCGGCTGCTCGCCGAACCCGAGGTGAAGCCGATTGGCCTCGGTGCGCGCGATTCGCTGCGTCTCGAAGCCGGGCTCTGCCTCTATGGCAATGACATCACCGAGAAGACCAACCCGGTCGAGGCGAGCCTCGTCTGGGCGATGCAGAAGCGCCGCCGCGAGGAAGGTGGCTTCCCGGGTGCCGGCATCGTGCAGCGGCAATTGGCCGAGGGGCCGGCACGGAAGCGCGTCGGCATCCTGCCCGAGGGCAAGGCGCCGGCCCGCGCCCATACCGAGATCACCGATTTGAGCGGCCGGGTCATCGGCGAGATCACCTCGGGCGGCTTCGGGCCGAGCCTCGGGGCGCCGGTCGCCATGGGCTATGTCGAAAGCGCCCATGCTGCTGTCGGCACGGCGGTCAACCTCATGGTGCGCGGCAAGGCGCTGTCCGCCAAGGTCGCCACCATGCCCTTCGTGCCGCATCGTTACCAACGCTGACCGGCGATGGTCAGTTTCACCGGAGAACGGCGCGACGATCCGTCGAAGCGCCACAACAAAACTGAGGAGATGAGTTCCATGAGCGGCATTCGCTTTGCCAAGGATCATGAATGGGTGAAGGTCGACGGCGATATCGCCACCATCGGCATCAGCCCCTATGCCCAGGACCAGCTGGGCGATGTGGTGTTCGTCGACCTGCCCGCGATCGGCAAGAAGGTCGAGAAGGGCAAGGAACTGGCGGTGGTGGAATCGGTGAAGGCCGCGAGCGAAGTCTATGCGCCGGTCTCGGGCGAAGTGGTCGAGGTCAACACGGCGCTGGGCGATGCGCCCGGCACGGTCAACGAGGACGCGCTCGGCAAGGGCTGGTTCGCCAAGGTGAAGCTTGCCAACAAGGCCGAGCTCGACAGCCTCATGGATGAAGCCGCCTACAAGACCTATTGCGAGGGGTTGCACTGAGATGCGCTTTCTGCCGCTGACCGAGCCCGACCGCAAAGCCATGCTGGCGACGGTCGGAGCCAGTTCGGTCGAGAGCCTTTATGCCGACGTGCCGAACGGCGCGCTGCAAAAGGCACCCATCGCCGGTCTTTCCAACCACATGCCGGAGATGGAGGTCGAGCGCGTCATCGGCGCCATGGCTGCAAAGAATATCGGCACCAATGCGGCGCCGAGTTTCCTCGGTGCCGGGGCATATCGCCATCACATCCCGGCGGCGGTCGATCATCTCATCCAGCGCGGCGAGTTCCTCACCTCCTACACGCCCTATCAGCCGGAAGTGGCGCAGGGCACGCTGCAATACCTGTTCGAGTTCCAGACCCAGGTGGCGCTGCTGACCGGCATGGATGTCGCCAACGCCTCGATGTATGACGGCGCCACCGCGACCACCGAAGCAGTCGCCATGGCCAACCGCATCACGCGCCGGAAGAAGGCGGTGATCTCCGGCGGCCTTCATCCGCATTACCGCGAGGTGGTAGAGACCCATGGGCGCCATACCGGCTTCGAGACCGTGTCGGCACCCCTGGATGCGCTGGGCCGCGAAGATCTCGCGAAGCATCTCGGGCCCGATGTTTCCTGCGTCGTGGTGCAGAATCCGAGCTTCTTCGGCCATATCCACGATTTCACCAAGCTGGCCGAGGCGGTGCATGCCGCGGGCGCGCTGCTGATCGTGGCGGTGACCGAAGTCGTGTCTCTGGGCCTCCTCACACCGCCGGGCGAAATGGGCGCCGACATCGTGGTGGCGGAAGGCCAGTCGATCGGCAACCCGCTGGGCTTCGGCGGTCCCTATGTCGGCCTCTTTGCCGTGCGTGACAAGTTCGTGCGGCAGATGCCGGGCCGCGTCACCGGGCAGACCGTCGACGTCGACGGGCGGCGCGGCTGGGTGCTGACCCTTTCCACGCGCGAGCAGCATATCCGCCGGGAGAAGGCTACCAGCAACATCTGCACCAATTCGGGCCTCTGTGCGCTGGCCTTCACCATCCACATGACCTTGCTGGGCGAGGCGGGCCTCAACCAGCTGGCGACGCTCAACCATGCAACGGCGAGCAATCTTGCCGATCGCCTTTCCGCCATCCCCGGCGTGAAGCTGTTGAACGAGAGCTTCTTCAACGAGTTTACGCTGGAATTGCCGAAACCCGCCATCGGCGTGGTCGAGGCGCTGGCGAAGAAACGCATCCTGGGCGGCGTGCCGGTGGCGCGCCTAGTGAAAGACAAAGAGGCTGAGAAGCTGTTGCTCGTCGCCGCCACCGAACTCACCACCGAGGCTGAGATGGCAGCGCTCGAAGCCGGCCTCAGAGAGGTTCTGAAATGACCACACCAAATCCCCTCACCAACACCATCTCGGGCAATCGCGGCCTGCAGCTTGAAGAGCCGTTGATCTTCGAGATGGATGTGCCGGGCCGTTCCGGCGTCGATCTCCCCGATGTGCCGAAGCACAAGGAGCGCCTGGGCGGCATGAAGCGGAAGGCCAAGGTCGGCCTGCCGGGCCTCGCGGAAAGCCAGGTCGTGCGGCACTACACGAAACTCAGTCAGAAGAACTACGCGATCGACATGTCGGTCTATCCGCTGGGATCGTGCACCATGAAGCACAACCCGCGCATCAATGAGAAGATCGCGCGGTTGCCGGGCATTGCGGATCTTCACCCGATGCAGCCGGTCTCGACCGTGCAGGGCGCTTTGGAACTGATCGACACGCTGGCGCATTGGCTGAAGACCCTGACCGGCATGCCGGCAGTCGCCATGTCACCGGCGGCCGGTGCCCATGGCGAGCTCTGCGGCATGCTCACCATCCGCGCCGCCCATCTGGCCAAGGGCGATGCAAGAAAGCGCATCCTGGTGCCGGAATCGGCCCATGGCACCAACCCCGCGACCGCCGCCTCGATCGGCTATGAGGTTGATCCGGTGCCGGCCGATGCGCGCGGTCGCGTCGATCTCGCCGCCTTCAAGGCGAAGCTCGGCCCCGATGTTGCGGGCACGATGATCACCAACCCCAATACCTGCGGGCTGTTCGAGAACGACATCATCGACATCGCCGACGCGATCCACGGCATCGGCGGCTATTTCTATTGCGACGGCGCCAATTTCAACGCCATCGTGGGTCGCGTGCGGCCGGGCGATCTGGGCGTCGATGCGATGCATATCAACCTCCACAAGACCTTCTCAACGCCCCATGGCGGCGGTGGGCCGGGTTCGGGTCCGGTGGTGCTGTCGGAAGCGCTGGCCCCTTACGCGCCGCTCCCCTATGTGACGCATGGGGCGAATGGGTTCGACTTGGTCGAGCATGATGGCGGCAAGGCGTTCGGGCGCTTGAAGGGCTTCCATGGCCAGATGGGCATGTTCAGCCGGGCACTTTCCTACATCCTCAGCCATGGTGCCGACGGCTTGCGCCAGGTGTCGGGCGATGCCGTTTTGAACGCCAATTACCTGCAGGCAAGCCTCAAGAGCGATCTTACGGCCGCCTTCCCCGGCACCTGCATGCATGAGGCGCTGTTCAACGACGATTTCCTGGAAGGGACCGGCGTCACCACGCTCGATTTCGCAAAGGCGATGATCGACGAGGGTTATCACCCGATGACCATGTATTTCCCGCTGGTGGTCCACGGCGCGCTGCTGATGGAGCCGACCGAGACGGAGAGCAAGATCGGCCTCGATCGCTATATCGAGGTGGTGCAGGGATTGGCCCGCCGCGCCAAAGGTGGCGATGCCGCTTATTTCCACGGCGCCCCCTATCACACGCCGCGCCGGCGGTTGGATGAGACGCTGGCCGCGCGCCAGCCGGTCCTGCGCTGGAAACCTGAGGAAACGAAGAAGGCGGCGGAGTAGGAAACACCCCTCACCCCAACCCCTCTCCCCATTTCATGGGGCGAGGGGCTTTAGACCGAACTTGCCAGAGACTCCCTCGCCCCGCTTGCGGGGAGAGGGTCGGGGTGAGGGGCCTTTTGGCAAAGACCTATTCATTGCCACCTATTTCCCCTGCCGGAACTCCCTGGGCGAGACGCCGAAGGCGTCGCGGAAGGCGCGGCTGAAATGGGCGGCGTCGCTGAAGCCGTGGGTAAAGGCGATCTCGGAGATTCGCGCCTGAGGGCTTGTCAGCAGCGCATCGCGGCAGCGTTGCAGGCGCTGGCGCCAGATCCAGCGATCGACCGTGAGGCCGCTGTCGTGGAATAGGCGATGCAGTTGCCGGGCGGATATGCCCATGCCGGCTGCTACTCGGTCGGGGTCAAGATCGGGATCGTCGAGATTGCGCAGGATGAAATCCTGGATGCGTGCCCGCAGCGCGCGGTGATAGGCGCCCTCGCCATCACCTTCCTGCGGGGCGATGGCAGCGGTGAGGAGATCGAGGGTCGCGCGCAGCACGGGTGTCGCGCGCGCGGGCATCAGATCGCCGCCTTCGCGTGCCAATGCCCGGAGATGGGTGGCAAAGAGCGCACCCGGTCCACGCTGGCCGCTGATCGGCCGCATGATTAGATCGGCCGCCATCGGCAGCGTTTCCGTTACGAGATCCTGTGGCAGCAGCAGCGTGATCTTTTCGAGATCCTGCGGGAGGCCGAATTCGATCGGCCGCGTGCTGTCCCAGAGGGTGAAGGAGCCTTGCTCCAGCACCGTCTCTCGCCCCGCCTGCTTGAGACTCTCGCGACCTTTGAGGATGTAGAGGATGCCATAGACCGGGTTCTGCAATTGCGCGATCTCGGCCTTGCCGCGGCGGCCTTCGCAAGGATCGCAGACGCAATGGATGATCTGGGAAACGCCCAGCGCCTGCTGGCGGACGCGCGCCCGATAGCTGCCGTCGCTGCGGCGCGGCAAATCCCAGGGCAGATGTGTCTCGCTCACCGCCTCGCGCCACCAATCATATTGGCGCGGGCCCGGCAGGTGGGCGCTGCTGTGATGGGTCGGCGTATCAAGCTGCATCGCTGGCACTCACCTGGCTGGCACGGTGAAGCAATTAATTGGGCAGCGTCGGGCAAGACCCGCGGAAGCTGCGCGCCCATAGTTTCCCCCAGAATCCGGGACCAGTCAATTCAACGAGTATCCGGAGCTTCAGGAGGAGACAAAAATGGCCGACAGCCAATCGGGAACCCATGCGCCCGCCGATAGCAATCCCGCCGATATCATGTGCCAGACCGAGAAGATGGCCTGGATCCCCTTCACCGACGCCATCTCCTACAAGGTGCTGCGCGTCAGTGCCGAAACCGGCACCTGGACGGTGCTGTTCAAATGCGACAAAGGATCATCCTTCGCCCCGCATTTCCATTACGGCGCCGGCGAATATCTGATGATCAAGGGCGTGATGGATTACCGTGCCGGCGTGGCACATGCCGGCGATTACGGCTATGAGCCCTTGGGCGTCTATCACGAACGCACCGAATTTGTCGAAGATACGGTGCTGTGGTTCTCGAACCACGGGCCGGTCGCCTTCGTCAATCCCGACAAATCGATCCTGATCATGCTGGATTGGAAGTTCTTCGCCGACGCGCAGGCCAAGCAGGCACTGGCTGCCTAGGTCCGGGGCTGCCTAAGTCCGGGGTTGCCTGAGCCCGGGGTTGCCTGAGTCCGGGGTTGCCTGAGTTTCTTCATCAGCGTGCGGGAGAGTTCCATGCTTCCAACCAAGCCGCAATGGCTCTGGATGTACGAGACCATGGTGAAAAGCCGTGCTTTCGAAGAGCGCATCGCGACCGCCTATTTCGAAGGGAAGTCGCCGGTCTTCAACATGGCCAACGGGCCGATCCCGGGCGAGATGCATCTGTCGAACGGGCAGGAGCCCTGCGCGGTCGGTGTCTGCGCGCATCTTGATGCCGCCGATTTCGTGACGGCGACGCACCGGCCGCATCACATCGCCATCGCCAAGGGCGTCGATCTCGATGCCATGGCGGCGGAGATCTTCGGCAAGAAGACCGGCCTGTCCGGGGGACGCGGCGGGCATATGCATCTCTTCGATGCCCGGGTCAATTTCGCCTGTTCCGGCATCATCGCGCAAGGAATGGGCCCGGCGGTGGGGGCTGCCACCGCCTTCAAACTGCGCGACGAGAAGCGCGTCGCGGTCGCCTTCATCGGCGAGGGGGCGGCCAACCAGGGTGCCTTCCATGAATCCTTGAACCTCGCCGCCGTCTGGCAGGCGCCGGTCGTGTTCGTGATCGAGGACAATGGCTGGGGCATTTCGGTTGCGAAAGCGCAGTCGACCGCCGTCGCGCACAATGACAATCGCGCAGCCAGCTATGGCATGCCGGGGCACCGAGTCACCGGCAATGATCCGGCCGCCATCTTCGCCGCTGCTGGCGAGGCCATCGCCCGGGCGCGTGCCGGGGGCGGCCCCAGCCTCATCGAGATCGAGACGTCACGTCTGGCCGGTCATTTCATCGGTGATGCCGAAGGCTATCGCCCGGCAGGTGAGAAGGATGCGCTGTTCGCGCGCGATCCCATCCCGGCTTTGCGTGGAAAACTGCTGGGCGAGAAGATGATGAGCGAGGCGGATGATCTCGTGCTCGTCAAGCGGGCCGAGAGCGCAGTCGAGCAGGCCATAGCCAGGGCGCGCGCCGCACCCTTCCCCGCTGCCGCCGAAGCCTTCGACCATGTCTTCGCCTGATCCGGAGTACATCTGATGACTGCGACAGCGACCATTCGAGAGAACCGCGCCAAGCGCAACCTCACCATCGCGAAGGCAATGGCGGAGGCACTGGCGCAGGAGATGCGGCGCGATCCCTCGGTGCTGGTGATGGGCGAGGATATCGCCGCTTTGGGCGGTGTCTTCGGCAATACGCGCGGGCTCCTCGAGGAATTCGGCCCGGCGCGCATCCGCGACACGCCTATTTCGGAGACGGCCTTCATCGGGGCCGCCGTCGGCATGGCGGCGGTCGGCATGCGGCCGGTGGTGGAACTGATGTTCGTCGATTTCTTCGGCGTGTGCATGGATGCGATCTACAACATGGCTGCCAAGAACTGCTATTTCTCGGGCGGGCAGGCCAATGTCCCGATGGTGCTGATGACCTCGGTCGGCGGCGGCTATGGCGATGCCGGGCAGCACAGCCAATGCCTCTATGGCACCTTCGCGCATTTGCCCGGCATGAAGGTGGTGGTGCCGAGCAATGCCTATGACGCCAAGGGGCTGATGCTCGGCGCCATCCGCGACAACAACCCGGTCATCTTCATGTTCCACAAGGCGCTCCAAGGCATGGGTTGGCTCGGCACCGTGCAGGGCAGCATCAACGATGTGCCGGAGGATGATTATGTGGTGCCGTTCGGCCAGGCGGCGATCGCGCGCGCGGGCAAGGATGTCACCATCGTCGGCCTCGGCGCCACCGTGCATCTGGCGCTTGATGCCGCGCAGGAACTCATTGCCGCCGGGATCGAGGCGGAGGTAGTCGATCTTCGCTCGCTGGTGCCGCTCGACCGCGCCACAGTCTGCGCATCGGTCACGAAGACCGGGCGGCTGCTGGTGGTCGATGAGGATTACATGAGTTATGGCGTCTCGGGCGAGATCATCGCCTCGGTGGTGGAAGCCGGCACGGTTCTCAAATCGCCACCCAGGCGCATTGCCTTTCCAGACATTCCCATTCCCTTCAGCCCGACCCTGGAACGACCGGCTTTGCCCAGCGCCGAGAAGATCGTGGCGGCGGTCACGGCCTTGTTGCGGGGCGGTCGATGATTCCGGTGGTGATTCCCCCCGACCTCTGGGAAGGGGATGTTGAAGGGGCCGTCTCCGCCTGGCTATTCGCCGAGGGGGATACGGTGCGCACGGGCGACCTCATCGCCGAGGTGATGGTCGAGAAAACCAGCTATGACGTGACGGCGCCCGCTGATGGTATGCTGCAGATCCGCATTCCGGCGGAAACACCCTTCAAGCGCGGCGCCATCATCGCCGCGATCGGCTGAGGACTGCGCCTATCTGGCAGATCGAGACGGCATTCGACGGCGATATCGAGGGGGATGCGCGGCTGCTCGATGAGGTCAGTGCGGGTGCCACCGCGCGGGCGCGGCTGTGGCAGACGGCTGCGTGCCTTGCCGTGCCGTCGCGCATTGCAGCCCTCCCCGGCTTTGCGGAAGCAACCGTCCGGTCCGCTGCGCGGGGTTGGCCGGTCATTGTCCGAGCCACCGGCGGTGCCCCGGTGCCGCAGTTTCCCGGCATGCTCAATCTGGCGCTGGCCTATCATTTGCCGGCCCAGTGGCCCTGGTCGCTCGATGACGGCTATCGGCATCTCGCACAGGTGTTGACCGGTGCGCTGACGCGGCTGGATCTGGTGGCCGAGGTGGGCGAGATCGCCGACGCCTTCTGTCCAGGCCGCTATGACCTCAGCATCAAGGGCCGCAAGATCGCGGGCCTTGCCCAGCGCCGGCGGCGTGCCCTGGATGGCGGCCAGGCAGTCCTCGCCCATGCCTGCCTGCTGGTGACGGGCGATGTTGCAACGCCGTTCGCGGCGCTGGCCGATTTCGAGGACTCTTTCATGCCAGGCCGGAAGTGGCGGCTCGAGGCGGCGACGACGCTTGGTGCGCATCTGGGTTCGGCCGATGTGATGGCAGGCGTGTTGGACGCGATCCGCGACAGCTTGCGCCACAACGATTCCCCGCTTACATCGCGGCAGCAGAAACCAGGGAATGAGTTGATCCGCATGTCCGCCACAGCCGAACCGGTCGCCGCAGAGATTTCATATGACGATTTCCGCAAGGTGGATGTGCGGGTGGGCACCATCGTCGCCGCCGAGCCTTACCCCGAAGCACGCCGGCCGGCCTACAAGCTCACGGTCGATTTCGGGCCGGAGATCGGGGAGAAGCGCTCCTCGGCGCAGATCACGGCACGCTACCGGCTCGACGAACTGGTCGGGCGCCAGGTGGCGGCGGTGGTCAATTTCCCGAAGAAGCAGATCGGCAAGTTCATGTCCGAGGTGCTGGTGCTGGGCTTTCCCGACGAGAACGGCGAGGTGGTGCTGATCTCTCCCACTCTCGGCATCCCCAATGGCGGCCGGCTCTACTAGCTTTAACAAGTATTTACTTTTCTAATATACGGCGCGACCATGCTCCTCCCATGGGAGGAAAGCGGCATGGCCTGGATTGATGTTGCGGCGGCACCTGAGCTCGACAAAAGCCGCAAGCTGGTGGTGCGGCATGAGGGGCGGCAGATCCTGCTCCTGAGCACGCAGGCTGGCCTGTTTGCCTGCGTCAACCGCTGCCCCCATGAAGGCTATCCGCTGCGCGAGGGCACGCTTGACGGCGATGGCTGCGTCCTCACCTGCAATTGGCACAATTGGAAGTTTGATCTCACGAGCGGGCTGACGCTGGTGGGGGGCGACAAGCTCAGGCGCTTTCCCATCCGCCGGGAGAATGACCGCATCCTCATCGAGATCGTGCCTGACAACAAAGCCGAGCGGCGCGCCGGCATCCTCCTGGGATTGGCGCGCGCCCTCCATGACGACGACCGGCAGCGCCAGGTGCGCGAGATGGCGCGCCTCCTGCGGGTCGGTCTCGATCCGCTCGACGGCATCCGTCATGCCATCCACTGGGCCCATGACCGGCTGGAGTTCGGCACCACCCATGCCATCGGCGCGGCACCCGACTGGTTGATGCTGGCCCGCAATGCCGGGACCGAGGATGCGCTGATCGCCTATGGGGAAATCCTTGGCCATCTCAGCGACGATGCGCGTGACCGCAACACCTATCCCTTTGCCGAAGGTGTGAGCGCCTGGGATTCAACACGCTTTGCCACCGCCATCGAGGCGCAGGATGAGGCCGTGGCCATGCGGTTGATGCGTGGTGGGCTGGCAGTTCCGTTGTCGCCCGATGACTGGCGGCGCGTGCTGGCGAAGGTGGCGCTGGCGCATTATGCCGATTTCGGCCATGCGCTCATCTATGCCATGAAATCGGTCGACCTCATGGAGATGCTGGGCATGGAGGTGGCCGAACCGCTCCTTGCCATGCTTGTGCGGTCGCTCTGTTTCGCCACGCGCGAAGATCTGCTGCCGGAATTCCGCAGCTTTGGGGCCGAGCTCAAAGCCTGGGGCGGGGCTGACCGGCCGGCCGAGATCTTCACCGCGGCGGCGTTCCGCAAGACCTCCGCCAAATCGGCGATGACGACGGTGCGTGGCTGGTCGGCGCTGGCCGGCTGCCAATTGATCTGGCCGATCCTCATCGAGACGGCGGCGTGGCAATTGCTGCACATGGATGAGGCGAAGTTCCGCCGGATCGATCTGTCACTGGCCGGGACCGCGAGCCGCCTCGACCTCACCCACGCGCTCACCTTCGCCGATGCCGGCGCCGTGGCGGCAGCCCTGTCGCCGGAACTGTGGCCATCCATTCAGCTGCAGCTTGCCTGCTTCATCGGCCGCAATGCCGGCCATGTCGATGCGGACCAGGATGTGACGGGCTTCACAGTCACGGACCCGGCGGCGTTCTTTGCGCTGGAACGCGCGAACCTGTTCGACCATGGGCAGGCCCGTTTCATCATCTCAGCCCATTGCATCAAGACCTTGTGCGCGGCGGAAAATCTTGGCGGCCGGCATCCGGCGCTGGCGCCCCTGCTGGCCTCGGCGGTCAACCGCCTGCTGCATGAGCCACTCAAGGAACAGCATATCCGGCGCACCGCCCGGCAGATGCTGGACCTGGTGGCCCAGGAATAGATCGCCGGAAATGGGCCGGAAATGGGGGCAGGCGCGCCGCGGCCATAGAGCCAGATTCGGTATCCCGAAATAGGTTCACGCCATAGTCGTTGATGCGTGACAGCGCGCACTGGACGGTATTCAACCCTGCGCCTATCTTTTCAGGCACAGGAACATCCGGTCCCACAATCATGTCGCTCGACCCCGTCGTCCTGGCCTTGCTGGCCGGGCCCGTTGCCATCTCCGTCGCCGGCCGCAATGCCGAGCTATGCCCCAGCGTCGCCCATGCCTATGGCTGTCGCACGTTAGAGGGCGGCAAGCTCATTCGCGTCTTCGTGCTGCGCGAGGAGACGCGGCAATTGCTGGCCGACATCAATGCCAATGGCGAGGTGGCCACGGTCTATAGCGATGTGCGCAGCTTCCGCTCGGTGCAGATCAAGGGACAGGATGCGCGCATCGTGCCGTTCGATACGGCCGATGTGCAGCAGCGCCTTGCCCATGGCCGCATCACCGCCGATGAGTTGTTGGCGCTCGGCTATCCGAGCGCGCTCGCCCATGGCTATTTCAGCGTGCCGGCCAAGGCCGATTTCGTGACCATCGAATTCGCCCCCCGCGATGTGTTCCGGCAGACGCCGGGACCGGGTGCCGGCGACAAGCTCGGCAAGGGTGCCAAACTCGATCACTCCCATGACGACAAGGCGGGCGCGGCATGAGTGCCGTCTCGCTCACCGCCCTGCGCGCGGCGCTGGAAGGCGCCATCCCCTCGGAGATCGCGACCTGCGATGCGCAGGGCATTCCCAATGTCAGCGTGATTTCCGACGTGCATTACGTCGATACCGATCATGTCGCCATTTCGTATCAGTTCTTCAGCAAGACGCGCGCCAACATCCTCGCCAACCCGCATGCGACCGTACTGCTGAAGCATCCCAACACCTGTGCCCAGTACCGGCTGCAGCTCACCTATCTGCGCACCGAGCTCGCCGGGCCCCTGTTCGAAACCATGCGCGCCAAACTCGCCGGCATCGCGTCGCATGAAGGCATGTCCGGCATCTTTCATCTTTTGGGGGCCGATATCTATCACGTCAACGGAGCTGAAATCGTGCGCGGTGACCTGCTGCCCTTGCCACCGCCCCATGCACCGCTGCTGGCCGCCTTGCGCCAGACGCTGCCGAAGCTGCGCGCGGCGCGCGATCTCGATGGGCTGGTGGCCAGCCTGCTGGCGGCTTTGCGCAGCGAGTTCCGCCTGCCCCATGTCATGCTGCTGATGGCCGACGATGCCTGTGACAGGCTTTATACCGTGGCCAGCCAAGGCTATCCGGAATCCGGTGTGGGCGCCGAGATCCTGCCGGGGCAAGGCGTCATCGGCGTCGCGGCGCGCGAGCGCACACCCATCCGCATCACCCATGCGACGCGCGACTATCTTTATGGCCGCGCCATCCGCGATGCGCTGCGCGCGAGTCCGATGGCGGCGCAGCTGGAGACCGAAATTCCCCTGCCGGGCCTGCCCGACAGCGGCAGCCAGATCGCCGTACCGATCCTCGACGGCACGCTGCTCCTCGGCATCATCTATGCGGAAAGCCCGGAGGCCGGACGCTTCGGCTATGACGAGGAAGATGCGCTGATGATCCTGGCGGCGGAAGCCGCGGCGGCGATGCGGCAGATGGCGGCCGAGGCCGATGACAATGTGACAGCCGACGATCTCGCGACCTCGACCGAATCAGGGACACCATTGCTGGTACGCCACTATCCGGCCGACGACAGCGTCTTCATCGACGATGAATATGTCATCAAGGGTGTGGCGGGGGCCATCCTGTGGTTCCTGCTCTCGGAACATGCGCGCTCGGGGCGCGTCGAGTTCAGCAACAAGGAACTGCGCCTCGCACCGCAGATCCGGCTGCCGGAGTTCTCGGAGAATCTCGAGGCACGACTCATCCTGCTGCGCCGCCGCCTTGCCGAGCGCAGCCAGGTGCTGGCGCTCGACAAGGCGGGCCGCGGCCGCTTCCGGCTCAATCTCAGCCGCCCCGTGCAATTGATCGAACCCTAGAAGCCGGCGCGGGTCGATCAGGCGAGGTCGGCCACCAGGGCAGTCCGCTCCAGGTCGCTGAGATGCGGCTTCACCATGTCGAGGATGGCGCCGAAGAGTTCCGGCGGCATGCCGGCCTGCATGCCGCGCATCATGGTGGCGCGCTGCTGACGGGTGACGCTGGGCAGGATCCAGCGCAACCAGGTCAGCATGCGTTCCGGCTTGATATGGGCATGGATCTGCTGCTCGATCGCGAGCAGATCCTGGTCCGTGTAATGGGCCCAGAGCAGCGCCGTGTTTGTGCTTTCCTCGATTTCCATATGCTGGAAATTCTCGGCGACGAAAGCGGCGAGCAGCCGGTAGAGCACTTTCAAGGCACGCTCGCGGGCCGGCATCGGCGTCTCGCGCGCAGCCTTGAGGCGCGCCTCCAGTTCGCGGATGCTCTTCTCATGATGAAGATGATCCTCGGCGCAGCGTTGCGCCGAACCCGGCACAACGCGCTCCATGGCCGTGTGCAGGAAGGCGTTTTCATGGGCGAGATGCTCGGCACAAAGCTGCAAGAGGTCAGCCACGGCATCCAGCGTCGCGTCGGGTGCGTCGAGATCGACCCGGCCGAGGCGCGCCAGCGCGTCGCTCATCGCCGCGCGCAGGCCCTTGTGGACGAGATGGTAAATCTCGCGGCGCTGCGGAGCCAGGTCATTGGCGGCCATGCCGGCGATGAAATCTGGGGACGGTGCGCTGGCTGCGAGCTTGCGCGGCTGGTAGTTGGGCACAATCGGGAAGGCATGCGAATGGGCGGTCATGAATCTCACCTCGGGGTGGGTTGCGGATCGGCGCAACCATGATCCCGCGGCACCCGCCGCACACGCTAATTTCCCGCTAACGGAACCCTAACTTTTCGCTAAAACGCGCGTCAGAGCGGCAGCCGCAACACCGCGCGGAGGCCACCACCCGGTGCATCCGAGAGGACGAGGTCGCCGCCATGGCCGCGGATGATGTCGCGGGCGATGGTGAGGCCCAATCCGGTGCCGCCGGTCGCCTGGTTGCGCGATTGCTCAAGGCGGAAGAACGGCTTGAACACATCCTCGCGCGCGTCGGCCGGGATGCCGGGACCGTCATCGTCGACCATCACCTCGGCATGGCGCGGGCGCAGCGCCATGGTGACGGCGATGGTGCCGGCATAGCGATGGGCATTGCCGATGACGTTGTCGAGAGCGCGGCGAAAGGCGTCGCGGCGCAGCGGCACCACCACGCTTCGCTCAGGCAGGGTGAGATCGATCGTGGCGCCCTGGCGGCGTGCATCGCCCACCACGTCGACCACCAGTTCGGCAAGGTCGGTCGGCGCCGGCTGTTCCATGCCCTCGCCGCGCGCGAAGGCGAGATAGGCGCCGATCATGCGCTCCATGTCGGCGACGTCTTTCTTGAGGTCGCCGATATCCCCGCCATCGCCCATCATGGCGAGCTGCAGCTTCATGCGCGTGAGCGGGGTCCGAAGATCGTGGCTGACCCCGGCCAGCATTTCCGTGCGCTGGCCGATCTGGCGGCGGATGCGATTGCGCATCTGGTTGAAGGCCTGGCCAGCGAGCGCCACTTCGGTCGCTCCCTCCGCGCGGAAATCCTCGACCTCGCGTCCCTTGCCGAAATCGTCGGCGGCCTGGGCCAGGCGCTTGATCGGCTTCACCTGGTTGCGCATGAACAAGGTGGCGACCGCGAGCAGGGCCAGCGAGGTGCCGACCATCCACAGCAGGAAGACATAGGTCGTGGAGCTGAACAGGCGGCGCCGCAGCACGACCACATGAAGCACGCCATCAGCCAGCTGCACATGGATCTCGATGTATTTCTCGAGGCTGCGGCTGTCGATGATGAAGGGGCGCTGGACGCGATCCTCAAGCGCCTTGGCCAATTGCCGGTCGACGAGATTCTGGCGCATGATGGTGGGATCGTTGGGCAGGATTTCGCCCGGCTTGAAGTCGAGATCGAGCTCCAGATCGTCGCGCGCCGTCGCGAACAAGGCGTTGATGGCGACTTCGCTGTCCGAGGGAGCCGTGCCGGCGCGCGGCATGAGGCGCGTCACCGCGCCGATCTCGCCCGCCACCGATTGCGCAAGGCGCTTGGTGACCGTGTTCCAATGGCTGTCATAGAACACCCAGGCCGAGATCACCTGGAGCAGCACGATGGGCGTCACGATGATGAGGATCGAGCGGCCGAGCAGCGAACGCGGCAACATGCGCTCGACCGCCACCAGCCATTCCTGCATGCCCGTGTTCATGCGTGATCAGTCCGGCCGCAGGACATAGCCGATGCCGCGCACGGTCTGGAGATAGCGCGGGAAGCGCGGATCGTCCTCGATCTTGCGCCGGAGCCTGGTCATCTGCACATCGATGAGGCGCGAGACGCCGAGTTCGATGACCGTGGCATCGCCCGCCTCAGGCGCCAGATCCTCGCCTTCGGTCGCGGCGGCGCGCATCGACAATTCGTCGCGGCTGACCGGTTGGCCGGCGCGGCGGGCAAGAAGGAGCAGAAGGTCGCCCTCGCCTTCCGTCAGATGCACGATTTCTCCGCCCTTGTAGAGCCGGCGGCGGTCAATCTCGAAAGCGAAGGCGCCGAAGCGCACCGTGCCGGCGGCAGGGGCCGGGACGGCCGCACGGGGCTGCGCGCGCTTGAGGATGGCGTTGATGCGCAGCACCAGTTCCTTGGGTTCGAAGGGCTTGCCGAGATAATCGTCGGCGCCGGTCTCCAGGCCGTTGATGCGATCCTGCACCTCGCCCATCGCGGTCAGCAGCAGGATGGGCACAGCACTGTCGTGGCGCAGGGCGCGGGTGAGGTCGAGGCCGCTTTCGCCCGGCATCATGATGTCGAGCACCAGGAGGTCGAAGGCGATGCTCTTCAATTTCGCCCGTGCCTCGGCGGCGTCGGTCGCCACCGTCACGCGGAAACCCTGTTCGCCGAGATAGCGCGCGATGAGGTCGCGCAACCGCTTGTCGTCATCGACGACCAGGATATGAGCTTGCCCCGCCATCTATCAGCGCGAACCAGGGCCGCCCGAACTGCCGCCACCCGACTGGCTACCACCGGAATTCGACCCGGATGGAGTCGATCCAGAGGGTCCGGACTGACCGGGCAGGGCTGTGTTGGTGGCGCGGAAGCGGATGCGGTCCTCCTCGTTGACCAAGCCCAGGAGCACCTTCTTGAAGCCCTCGACCGCTTCGGCGCCGGCGGCCTTGTAGGCGCGGGCGACGAGGGCGCGCTGGTCTTCTGTCAGGCGTCGTTCGAGCTCGGCACCCTTGTCGGTCAGGCTGAGCAGGCGCTGGCGGCGGTCGGTGGTACCGGGGCGCTGCACGATGAAGCCCTCGCGCACCAGCTGCGAGAGCACGCGGGACAGGCTTTGCTTGGTGATCTTCAGGATGTCGAGGAGATCGGAGACGGTCATGCCCGGATTGCGGCCGACGAAATAGATGACGCGGTGATGGGCGCGCCCAAAATCATAGGCGGCCAGGGTCTGGTCGGCCCGGGCGGTAAAATCGCGGTAGCCGAAAAACAGCAGCTCGATTCCCTGGCGAAGCTCATCGTCCCGCAGGAACAAAGGGTTAGGCGTGGATTTCAAATCAGGCATTTTTTATGTCAGCCATGTTGACTTATCTAACCGAATATTTTAAAACCAGCTCATTCCGGGTTCCTTTATAACCCGACAGGAAGCCAAATGGAGGAATTCATGAGTTTAGTGCCTTTTGATGACCGTGACGGCGAAATCTGGATGGACGGCAAGTTCATTCCCTGGCGGGAAGCGAAGCTGCATGTCCTGACCCACGCCCTCCATTATGCATCAGCCGTGTTCGAAGGCGAACGGTCCTATAACGGCAAGGTCTTCAAATCGCGCGCCCATACCGAGCGCCTCCATAAATCGGCCGAGATCGTCGGTTATACCATCCCCTTCTCGGTCGACGCGATCGAGGCCGCCAAGACCGAACTGGTGAAGCGCACCGGCTACCAGAACTGCTATGTCCGCGCGATTGCCTGGCGCGGCAGCGAGATGATGGGCGTCTCAGCCCAGAAGAATACCATCCACCTCGCCATCGCCGCCTGGGAATGGCCGTCCTACTTCTCGCCGGAGCTGCTGGCCAACGGCATCCGCCTCAAATGGGCGAAGTACAAGCGCCCGGCGCCGGACACGGCCCCCGTCGCCGCCAAGGCCTCCGGCCTTTATCAGATCTGCACGATCTCGAAGCATGAGGCCGAGCGTGACGGCTATCAGGACGCGATGATGCTGGATTATCGCGGCCTGCTCGCCGAAGCCACCGGCGCCAATGTGTTCCTGGTGCAGAATGGTGAGCTGCATACGCCCAAGCCCGATTGCTTCCTCAACGGCCTCACTCGCCAGACCGTGATCGAGCTTGCCCAGCGCCGCCAGCTCAAAGTGGTCGAGCGCGCGATCCAGCCCGAGGAACTGGCCAAGACCGATGAAGTCTTCCTGGTCGGCTCCGCCGCCGAGGTGACGCCGGTGGGCGAGATCAGCGAATACAAGTTCAAGGTCGGCCCGATCACACGGCAGATGCGCGAAGACTATCTGAAGGAAGTGGGCGCCTGAGCGTTCGGTTCATCGGTTCTTGAAAAGCGCGGGAGCAACACTCCCGCGTTTTTTTATTGGCGCTCACCAACGCCCGTGCCGCTTGTTCCAGGCGAACAGTTGATCGGCAAAGCGGTCGTAGAGAAAGCGCGATACCGGCCGGAAGGGTGGCCACATCATCAGGCGGCCGAGCCATCGCTGGCCCGGGGTCTCCAGCATCAGCCGGGCAATCGCATCGGCGCCGACGAAAATCGTACCGGTCTCATCGCGCACATGGAGGCTGTGGCGCACCGTGTCGAGGGCGGCGCCGATCTCGCACACCAGATTTTCGTCTGTTGCGATGTCCTTCCAGGCCGTCATGTCCTGGGCCATGCGCTGGCGCTGGCTGTTGATGCCGGCGGCGCAGACCGGGCAGGCGCTGTTGTAGAAGATCTCGAGCTTGGCCAAGCATCCCTCTCGCGCCACATTCCAACCTCTGCAACCTAGCACGGGACCCAGGAAAACAGGCTGCTACAGCATGTAGCAGCCCGGGAGAGTTGGCGACAGGGAGGAAAGGGGGTGGCCGAATCCGAGGGGGATGGGGTTCGAATTCGGCCTGACCGGGCGCCGCTGCGGGAGGTTGCTCCCGCGGGGACAGGGGCGGTGACGACGCCCGGCCTTGTCTGGTCTTTAGCGCATCAAGCTTGCTTAAGATTGACGGCGATGAACTGGTCGCGGCCGTCGCGGTTGACCAGCATGACGAGGATCGGCCGGTCGCTTTTCTGCGCCGCTTCGGCAAGGCGCGTGATTTCGGCGGGGTCGCTCACCTCGGCATTGCCGACGCGCTCGATCACGTCGCCCACCTTCAGGCCCTGATCGACCAGCGGTGAGTCATCCGCTAGGTCGACGATGACGACGCCTTTCGCATCGGCATCAAGGCCAAGGGTCTGGCGCGATTCCGGGGTGAGGGCCGCGAGGCGGGCGCCGAGGATGGCGCTTTCCGACCCGTCGCCTGACTGGGCGTCGTTGCTGGCGACGGCCTCGTTCTTAAGTTTGCCGATCTTGACGCTGATTTCCTTCTCGCGGCCATCGCGCAGGATGTCGAGGGTGGCCGTCGAGTCGGGATCGGCGCTGGCCACCAGACGCGGCAGGTCGCGCATCTCCAAGACCTTGGTGCCGTTGAAGGCAAGCACCACGTCGCCGGGTTTGAGGTCGGCCTTGCCCGCGGGCGAGTCCGGATCGATGTTGGCGATGATGGCGCCCTTGGGTTCATCAAGGCCGACACCCTTGGCCAGATCCGGCGTCACCTGCTGGATCTCGACGCCGAGCCAGCCGCGTTCGATCGAGCCCTTCTCGCGCAATTCAGCGACCACGGTCTTCGCCAGATTGCTGGGAATGGCGAAACCGATGCCGACCGAACCACCGGAGGGCGAGAAGATCGCCGTGTTGATGCCGACCACATGGCCGTTCATGTCGAAGGTCGGGCCGCCGGAATTGCCCTGGTTGATGGCGGCGTCGATCTGCAGGAAATCGTCGAACGGGCCTTCATGGATGTCGCGGCTTCTGGCCGATACGATGCCGGTGGTGACCGAGCCGCCGAGGCCGAACGGATTGCCGACCGCCATCACCCAGTCGCCGACGCGCGCCTTGTCGGAATCGCCCCAGGGGACGAAGGGCAGCGGCGTCTTCGGTTCGACCTTGAGCAAGGCAAGATCGGTCTTGGGATCGGTACCGATGAGCTTGGCCGGATATTCGGTACCGTCGGCCAAGGTCACGGTGATGTCGGTCGACTCCTCGACCACATGATTGTTGGTGACGACATAGCCGCTGGGGTCGATGACGAAGCCGGAACCCAGCGACATGGCTTTCCGCATCGGCTGATGGCCGCCGCCCTGTTGTTGCTCGAACTGCTTGAAGAATTCCTCGAAAGGCGAGCCCTTGGGAAATTGCGGCAATTGCGGCCTGTCCTGGTCGGCGACCTTGCGCGCGGACGAGATGTTGACCACCGCCGGCGACACCTTGGCGGCCAGATCGGCGAAGCTTGCGGGCCTGGCCTGCTCAACGGCCGTCTGATCAGCCTGTGCCTCGGCGACATGGGCGAGGCTGAGCGCCGGCGGCACGAAGGCGAGCGCCCCCATGAACAAGGCGGCGCGCCCCACGGTCACGAACAGGCGACTGCGCCGGGCCTCGGGGGTTGGAACTGTGTTTGCAGAAACGGGTGCGGTCATCTATCTCTCCATTTTGCCGGCGCCCCGGGCTTCCGTGGTCGTGAGGCGCCGTCCTGGGAAGGGATATTGTTCCAGGCCTGTCACAGCGCCATGTCCGGCCACATGCTATTTGGCAACGGATTGCGACCGGGGCCCGCGTTGTTACAGAACGTTACCAAATTGGCTGGCGGCGGGTCCGCCCTGCCGGATATCACTGGGTTCATGAGCGAAAAGACACCGCATATCCTGATTGTCGACGATGATCGCGAGATCCGTGACCTGCTGCAGCGCTTCCTGGAAAAGCACGGCCTGCGCTGCTCAACGGCCGCGGACGGCCGAGACATGCGCCGCCAGTTGGGCGATGCCAGGGTCGATCTGATCGTGCTCGACGTCATGATGCCGAGCGAGACCGGGCTGCAGCTTTGCGCCCAGCTTCGCGCCGAGAAAAACAGCCAGCTTGCCCGCCTGCCGATCATCATGCTGACGGCGGCGGCCGAGGAAACCGATCGCATCATCGGCCTGGAGATGGGGGCCGACGATTATCTGGCGAAGCCTTTCAGCCCGCGCGAATTGCTGGCGCGCATCCGCGCCGTGCTGCGCCGGGGCGGGCTGGAGGCGGGCGCCGCCGAGGCAGCGAGCCAGGTACTGGCGTTCGACGCCTACCGCATCGATCTCTCCAGCCGGCGCGTTCAGGGACCGCTGGGCGAGGTGGAGTTGTCGACCGGGGAGTTCGACTTGCTGGTGGCGCTGGCGGAACGGCCGCAGCGCGTGCTCTCCCGCGACCAGTTGCTCGATCTGACCAAGGGGCGCATGGCGCAGCCCTTCGACCGCAGCATCGACGTGCAGATCGGGCGCCTGCGGAGCAAGATCGAGCCTGATCCGGCGCAGCCCAAATTCATCACCACCGTGCGCGGCGGCGGCTACATGTTCGCAGCCAAGGTGACGCGGGAAACCGAGTCCGCATGAAGCGCCGCTTCTTCCCCGACAGCATTCTTGCCTGGCTGCTGCTGATCCTGGTCACGGGTGTCCTGGCGAGCCAGGCCGTCACCGTCCTGCTCCACAACCTCAACCGCAACGAGGTGCTGCTGCATCTCGAGGACCAGCGCGCGGCGGAACGGATCGCGGCCCTTGCCGTATTCCTCGATCATACCGCCCCGGTGCTGCGCCGGGGGGTGGCGGATGCCATGAGCGGCCCCTCGCTCAATGCCGGCGTTTCCGACCGGCCGCTGGTCGCCGATGCCGCCACCGCGCGCGAACTGGCACCGCTGGCAGCGGCCCTCGCCGAACGCCTGCAAGGTGCCGCCTGGCGGGAGATCAGGGTGGGGAGTGCCGAACCCAGCGGCAAGGAACGGGCGGCGGATCTGGTACCGGTGCGCGTTGCTATCGGCCTTGTCGACGGCACCTGGCTCAATTTCGAGTTCCGCATGGTGGCGAGCCTGCCCTGGGCCTCGCCGCAACTTCTCGGCCTCACATTGGGATCGGTCGTCGCAGTGCTGGGCCTCTGTCTTTATGCGCTGCTGCGCCTGATGCGCCCGCTGGAACGGTTGACGCGGGCCGCCGAGGCGCTGGGTCGTTCCGGCACGGCGCAGCCCTTGCCCGAGACCGGCGTCGGTGAGGTGCGGCGCGCCGCCAGCGCCTTCAACCGGATGCAGGCGCGCATCGGCCGCCTGATCGAAGACCGGCTGCAGATGATCGCCGCCATCTCGCATGATCTCAAAACGCCCATCACGCGCCTGCGCCTGCGCGCCGAGCTGATGGAGGATGTCGAGACCCGGCAGAAGCTGATCAAGGATCTCGACGAGATGGAGGCGATGATCGGTTCCACCCTCGCTTTCGCCCGCGAGGAGGGCAATCCGGAGCCCCGGCAGCAGATTGATCTGCGCGCCCTGGTGAAGGAGGCCGGCGAGCATCAGCCGGCCATGCGCCTTGGCATCGCCGGCCAGGGGCCGTGGGAGATCGCAGTACAGCCCCTGGCGCTGAAGCGCGCCATCGCCAACCTCATCGACAATGCCGTCAATTATGGCGGCGAGGCGGTGGTGACCCTTTCACGTGGCCAGGATGAAAGGGGCGCGCCGCGCTTCGAGATCCGCATCGACGATCGCGGCCCCGGCATTCCGCAGGACGAGATGGAGCGGGTATTCCGGCCCTTCTACCGCCTTGAGCCATCACGCAACCGGATGTCCGGTGGCAGCGGGCTGGGCCTCGCCATCGCCCGCAATGCGATCCTGGCGCAAGGCGGCGACGTGGAATTGTACAACCGTACAAACAGCGACGGCAAAGTGGTCGGGCTGACCGCGCGGGTCCTGCTGCCGATCTGAGTCCGCGCCAGGCACGGGTCGTCGGCGTGGATCACAGGCGCGGGTCATAATTGTTAACGCGTTTCACGCGTAATTTACGATTTATTCACCATGAACCGCACTTGTTGATCGCAGCCACATGCTTTAGTCAGGACGGAAACCAGAGAATGGCAGGACGGCGCCGGGACGGGTGATCACCCATCCCGTCGCCTCGATGCTATCAAAAAGCAAAAACCGTCCAGGCAGCGCGCCTTTTCTTATCGAGCGTGCTGGAAGTGGACGCAATTGGGGCGGCAGGGACATGGCGTCGAGCACCGAGCTGATTGAGCTGATGGCGCAGCGCAGACAGGAAGATGCGCTCAAGGATGCCGAGCAGCAGATCCTGCGCGCGATCGTCGAAAGTCGTCCTTTGGGCGATATCCTTGAGCTTGCCTGCCGCACACTGGAAAGCGTGCTCTCAGGCGCCTTGTGCTCGGTCCTGCTGCTGTCGCCAGACGGCAAGCATCTGCTGCATGGGGCCGCCCCTTCGCTGCCGAAAGCCTATTCCGCCGCCATCGACGGTGCGCCCATCGGCCCGGCGGTCGGTTCCTGCGGCACCGCGGCCTATCGCAATGAGATGGTGATCGTCGAGGATATCGAGACCGACCCGCTCTGGGCTGACTACAAGGCCCTGGCGGCGGCCCATGGCCTGCGCGCCTGCTGGTCGATCCCGCTGAAGTCGAAGGGCGGCACCGTGCTCGGCACCTTTGCCACGTATCACCGCACACCCTATCGGCCGAACCAGCGCGAACTCGACGTTGCCTGGCGCCTCGCGGCCTCCGCGGCGGTCGCCATCCAGAGGAAGCAGCTCGACGAGGCGCTCATCGCGGAGAAGGAAAAGGCCGAAGCGGCGAGCCGCGCAAAATCGGAGTTCCTGGCCAATATGAGCCACGAGCTGCGCACGCCCTTGAACGCCATCCTGGGGTTTTCGGAAGCCATCGAGCGGCAATTGGTGGGGCCTGAGAAGACTCTTGAATATGCCCATGACATTCACCGCAGCGGCCGGCAGCTGCTCGACCTCATCAACGATCTCCTGGATGTCGGGCGCATCGAATCCGGCACGGCGAAGCTCAACCGCCAGCGCTTCAATCTGGGCGAAAATCTCGCCGAGCAGGTCGATCTGGTGCGCCACGCCTTTCCCGAGGCACCGCCGATCAGCATCAAGCTGCCCGGGAACTGCGCCGACCTGCTGGTCGACATCCGCTCGTTCCGGCAGGTCATCCTCAACATCGTCGGCAATGCGGCGAAGTTCACGCCCCAGAGCGGCACCATCACCATCAGCGTGGATTGCGTGCCCCCAGGCCTGCGCCTGCGCGTGATCGATACCGGCCCCGGCATACCGCCGGAGATCCTCACCGATCTGGGTCAGCCCTTCCGGTCGGGCGAGGCTGCCTATAGCCGGAAATATGGCGGCACCGGACTTGGTCTCTATATCAGCCGGCAGTTGGTGAAAGGCCATAATGGCGCGCTCGAGGTCACGAGCGAGCTTGGCCTGGGCACGACCATCACCATCGACCTGCCCGAGGATTGCGTGCTGCGGCCGGGCCAGCACGGCCCGGGCTGAAGTCCCGACGCAGCAATGCGCCTGCCCGGCGGTCCCTATTCCGCCGCCTGGCCGTTATCCCAGATGATCTGCGCCTTGGGCCGGGCGGCTTCCGCGCGTTCCCAGTCGAACATGTAGTCGCGGGTCATCGGTACCGCGTTGATGCCGCGGGCAAGCTGCATCTGGAACACCATGTTGATGTCGTGGCGGAAGGATAACTCGCTGCCGACCAGATAAAACTCCCACATGCGGCAGAAGCGCTCGTCATAGAGCTTTGAGATAGCATCGCGGTTGTGGGCGAAATTGGCGCGCCAATGGCGGATCGTCTCGGCGTAATGGAGGCGCAGGATCTCGATATCGGTGACCCACAATCCGGTCTTCTCGACCACCGGCAGCACTTCGGACAAGGCCGGCGAATAGCCGCCGGGGAAGATGTATTTGCGCAGCCACGGATTGGTGTGGCCAGGACCGTCACGCCGGCCGATCGCGTGCAGCAAGGCAACGCCACCCGGCACCAGCAATTCCTCGACCTTGGCAAAGAATTCCGGGAAATGCTTCAGGCCGACATGCTCGAACATGCCGACCGAGACGATACGGTCGAAGCGGCCTGGTTCCAGCCGGTAGTCCTGCAACTTGAACTCGACCTCACCTTCGAGCCCGGCGGCTTTCACCCGCGCCACGGCAATTTCGTGCTGCTCCTTGGAAAGCGTCACACCGGTGACCTTCACGCCGGCCGTCTTGGCGAGATAGATGCCAAGGCCACCCCAGCCGCAGCCGATATCGAGCAGGCGCTGGCCCGGCTGCAGCAGCAGCTTCGAGGCGATGTGGCGCATCTTGGCCTGCTGGGCCTCGGCGAGCGTCGCCTCCGGATGGAGGAAATAGGCGCAGGAATACTGCATGCTCTCGTCGAGGAACTGTTCGAACAGCTTGCGGCTGAGATCGTAGTGATGCGCCACATGCTGTTGCGCCGTGCCGATCGGATTATGCTGATGCAGCCAGCGCAGCGCATAATTCAACACGTCGAACAGTTTCTGCGTCTTGGCGCCGAGCAATGAGTCTGGTGTTCTTCATCGCGATGTCGATGAAGTCGTAGAGCGTGCCCTGCTCGACGGTGAGCGTGCCGTCCATATAGGCTTCGCCGACCTTCAGCCACGGATTGAGGCCAAGCTGCCATTTCAGCGCCGAGTCATGGAGGCGCAAGGTGACGGAAGGGACCCCGCTGCCGAAATCCTGGCGGCGGCCCCGATGATCAATGAGCGCGATATGGCCGGTCTTGATCCCGGCGCGCAAGAGACTGGCAAACATCGCCCACCTCCCTTTCCATGTCGGCAGCCCATCCCGGTCCCGACACTGTCATCTTGGTTAAGAATAGGTAAGGAATCTTTGCGGCGTCAATTACCCAGAGCAATTCCAGCTCTGCTTTATCAGCAAGGCTGATATCGAATGTTCGCGCCGCAACAAAGGGATCAGAGGGAAACTGGAAGTCCTATAAATCTGTCAAACAGGCTCCGGCGGAGCCCATTCCGCGCGCACACCGGAATCTTCTTCATCGCGCCGCGCCCCTGCCCCGCGCGCCTTCCACAGATCGGCGTCGAGACGCGAAAGTGCCCAGACGGCCGCCCCCCGCACGAGCGGGGCGGGGTCGGACAGTAAACCCCCGACCACCGGCAAAAGTTCCCTGCGACCGCTATTGCCGATGGCGATGAGGACATTGCGGACGAAGCGGTCGCGGCCGATGCGCTTCACCGGCGAGCCGGAAAAGAGCGCGCGGAAGGCGGCATCGTCGAGGCGGGCAAGATCGGCCAGGCACGGCGCGGTGAGATCGTCGCGCGCGACCAGGGGCGCGTGCGGCGTCGCCTGCGCGAACTTGTTCCACGGGCAAACGCTGAGGCAATCGTCGCAACCATAGATGCGGTTGCCCATGAGCGGCCTGAGATCGCGCGGGATCGGCCCCGCATGTTCGATGGTGAGGTAGGAGATGCAGCGCCGCGCATCCAGCTGGTAGGGCGCCGGGAAGGCGTTGGTCGGGCAGACGTCGAGACAGCGCCGGCACTGGCCGCAATGATCTTCCTCCGGCGCATCCGGCGGCAGGTCGAACGCCAGGAAGATTTCCCCCAGAAACAGCCAGGAACCAAGCTCGCGCGAGACGAGATTGGTGTGCTTGCCCTGCCAGCCGATTCCAGCCTGTGCGGCAAGCGGCTTTTCCATCACGGGGGCGGTGTCGACGAAGACCTTGATCTCGATCTTGTATGTGTCGGCGATCCAGCGGCCGAGTTCCTTCAAGCGCTTCTTCACCACATCATGATAGTCGCGGTGGCGCGCATAGACCGAGATGCCGCCGCGATCCGGCTGGTCGAGGATGGCGAGGGGGTCGAGGTCGGGGCCGTAATTCTGGCCAAGCACGATGACGCTCCGGGCATCCGGCCACAGCGTTTGCGGATCACCGCGACGGTCCGCCTTCTCGACCATCCAGCCCATGTCACCATGGCGGCCCTGGCGCAGAAAGTCGGCAAGATGCGCGCGTGTTTCGGCAGAGAGGGCGGCCGGCGCAAAGCCGATCGCGTCGAAGCCCACCGCCAGGGCTTTCTGGCGGATGGCGGATTTGATCACCTCCGCCGTGGGACTCATCGCCCTGTCAACCGCGGCCGCGATAGGGGGCGACGGCCTGGTCGGGCAGGAACAGATCCTTGGGCCGCTTGCCATGTTCGAAGAAGACGTCGATCGGGATGCCGCCGCGCGGATACCAATAGCCGCCGATGCGCAGCCATTTGGGCTTGGCCACCGCAATGAAGCGCTTGGCAATGTCGATGGTGGTGCCTTCGTGGAAGCCGCCATGGTTGCGGAAGGAGGTCAGATAGAGCTTCAGCGATTTCGATTCGACCAGCCATTTATCCGGCACATAGTCGATGACGAGATGCGCGAAGTCCGGCTGGCCGGTCACGGGGCAGAGGCAGGTGAATTCCGGCGCCGTGTAGCGGGCCACATAGAGCGTGCCGGGATGTGGATTTGGCACGCGTTCCAGGATCGCCGCTTCCGGCGAGGCCGCGGTCTCGACCTTGGCGCCGAGTTGGGTGAGGTCGCTATAGGCTGGCTTCCTGGCCATGATCCGATTCCTTCAAGCCGGGATGTCGCCCAGCTGCTGTTGCCGTTCAAACTCGGCGGTGAATTCCGTGAGGCTGCCTTGCTCGATGGCGTTGCGCATGCCCTGCATCAGTTCCTGATAGTAATGGAGATTGTGCCAGGTGAGCAGCATTGCGCCCAGGATCTCCTTGGTCTTCATCAGATGATGAATATAGCCGCGCACATAGGAGGTGCAGGCGGGGCATGTGCACAGGGGATCGATCGGCCGGTCGTCGGTCGCGTGGCGCGCGTTGCGCATGTTGAGGTCGCCGTAGCGGGTGTGGGCGAGACCGGTGCGCCCCGAGCGGGTCGGCATCACGCAATCGAACATGTCGATGCCGCGGGCAACCGCCCCCACCAGATCGCCGGGGCGGCCGACGCCCATGAGATAGCGCGGCTTTTCGGCAGGCAGGAAGTCCGGTGTGTAGTCAAGCACGGAGAACATCTGCTGCTGGCCTTCGCCGATGGCAAGGCCCCCGATGGCGTAGCCATCGAACCCAATGGCTGTCAGAGCCTTCGCTGATTCCTCACGCAGATGCGGATAGATGCCGCCTTGCACGATGCCGAAGAGGAGATAGCCGTCGCGGTCGCGGAAGGCCTTGCGGCAGCGTTCCGCCCAGCGCATCGAGCGACGCATGGAACTGGCCGCTTCCTCGGGCGTGGCCGGGAAGGCAGTGCATTCATCGAGCACCATGGTGATGTTGGAATCGAGGAGGTCCTGGATTTCGATCGAGCGCTCCGGTGTCAGCATGTGCTTGGAGCCGTCGATATGCGAGCGGAACTCGACGCCGTTCTCATTGATCTTGCGGAGATCCGAGAGGCTCATCGCCTGGAAGCCGCCGCTGTCGGTGAGGATCGGCCCCGGCCAGTTCATGAATTTGTGCAGGCCCCCGAAGCTTGCCACGCGCTCGGCACCCGGCCGCAGCATCAGGTGATAGGTATTGCCCAGCACGATCTCGGCGCCCGTCGCCTTCACTGATTCCGGCAGCATGGCCTTCACTGTGCCGGCGGTGCCGACCGGCATGAAGGCCGGCGTGTTGACCACGCCATGGGCCGTGTGGATGCGCCCACGCCTTGCCTTGCCGTCGGTGGTGATGAGATCGAACTTACCGCTCATGAGGCGCGCTCCAGCAGACTGGCATCGCCATAGGAGAAGAAGCGATAGCCTTGGGCGATGGCGTGGGCATAGGCCTCGCGCATCCGATCCCGTCCGGCGAAGGCGGAGACCAGCATGAACAGGGTCGATTTCGGCAGGTGGAAATTGGTCATGAGCAGGTCGACAATCTGAAATTTGAAGCCGGGCGTGATGAAGATATCGGTGGAGGCGGCAAAGGGCAAAAGCCGGCCGTCCCGGGCGGCACTTTCTAGGAGGCGCAGCGAGGTGGTGCCCACGGCGACGATGCGGCGGCCCTGGTCCTTCGCGCGGTTGATGGCGTCGGCGGTCACGGCAGAGATCTCGCCATATTCGGCATGCATCCTGTGCTCGGCGACATTGTCGGTCTTCACCGGCAGGAAGGTGCCGGCACCGACATGGAGTGTCACGCGGTGGCTCTCGACGCCCAGGGCCGTGAGCGACGCCAACAGGTCTGGCGTGAAATGGAGACCGGCGGTGGGCGCCGCCACGGCGCCTTCGCGCTGCGCGAAGATGGTCTGGTAGTCCTGGTCATCGCGCCGTTCGACGGCGCGGGACTTGCGGATATAGGGTGGGAGCGGCATCCAGCCATGGCGCGCCAGGCGCTCGGTGAAAGCAGCCGGGTCGGACCCAAAATCGAGGAGTACCTGGCCGTCCTCGGCCTTGGCCGCGACATGCGCCGCAAAATCGGGCGCAAAATCGACCCGGTCGCCGAGTTTCAGTTTCTTGCCCGGGCGGGCGAAGGACCACCAGCGGACGGTTTCAGCGCCCTTTTCCTGGGTGAGCAAAGTGACCTCGATGCGGGCGTCTTTCCGCCGTCCCTCGAGCTGGGCCGGGATGACCTTGGTGTCATTCGACACCAGGACGTCGCCCGGCCGCAGGATCTGCGGCAGGTCGCGCACGATCCTGTCGGAAAGACCGTCCTGCCGGACATGAAGCAACCTTGCGGCGTCGCGCGGCTCCACGGGATGGAGGGCGATCCGGTCGGGGGGCAGGTCGAAATCGAAATCCAAGAGGCGCATGGCGCCGGTTTTAGCCAGCAAGACCGGCCGGTGCCAGCCTTTTCGCCGCAGGGCGCCGGTGCCAAATCGCCGCTTGGCGGGGGAGGGATCGAGGGCTATAACCCCGGAAATTCACCTGTTTCTACTAGAGTTCTGTCATGACCCGACCCACCCAGCCGATTGGCCAGCATTCCACCTTGTTCGTGGTGGTGGTGGCGCTGTTCGTCACCAACCTGCTCATCTCGAACGTGATCGCCAACAAGGCCATCGAGCTGTTCGGCTATCCGCTGCAGGCGGCCGACCTCATCTTCCCGATCTCCTATATCCTGGGCGATGTGCTGACCGAGGTCTATGGCTTCAAGCGCGCGCGGCGTGTCATCTGGATCGGCTTTGCCTGCAACTTCTTCGCCATGGTGGCAATCCAGATCGGCCTCCATCTGCCGGCACATCCCGATTAGCACGACCAGGGCGCCTATGAGGCGATCCTCGGCAACCAACCGCGCATCCTCGCCGCTTCGTTCTGCGCCTATCTGGTGGGCGAGTTCGTGAACTCGGTGGTGCTGGCAAAGATGAAGGTCTGGATGCAGGGGCGCCATCTGTGGATGCGCACGATCGGCTCCACGGTGCTGGGCCAGGGCTTCGACACGGTGATCTTCCTCAGCATCGCCTTCTACGGCGTCTGGCCCAATGAGCTGCTGGTCTCGGTCATCTTCAGCCAGTGGCTGTTCAAGGTCAGCTATGAGGCGCTGGCGACGCCATTCACCTATCTCATCGTCAACAAGCTGAAGCGTGCCGAGGGGATCGACGTCTACGACACCGACACGCGCTTCACACCCTTTGCCGTGCGCGACTGATCGTCAGGCCGCGTATTCGATATTGATGAGCGCGTCGAGTTCGGCCAGCGTGCCGATTGGGCCGCGAGCGGGGTTCTCCAGGGTGACGCTGCTGCCCGGGAAGGTGATGACGACGAATCCGTCCTGATTGGTGTGGACCAGCGCGTTCTGCCAATCGTCGGGACCGCTGACGCCAGCCAGGCGCAGGATATCTTCCGCCGGGTTGAAATCGCTGATGATGTCGAGCCCGTCCAGGGCATCGCCGTGGAACACGAAGGTGTCCGCGCCGGCACCGCCATTCATCTCGTCGAATCCGGCCCCGCCGATGATAAGATCGGCGCCGTCATTGCCGAAGATCCGGTCATCGCCGGCATCGCCCAGGAGCGTGTCATCGCCGCTGCCACCGCGCAACACATCGGCGTCCGCGCCACCCCAAATCGTATCGTTGCCGGCATCGCCCTGCAGATTGTCCTCACCAGCGCCGCCATCGAGAAAATCGTCGCCGTCACGGCCAAAGACGGTGTCATAGCCGGTACCAGCCTGGACATAGTTGCCGAGCGCATCTCCCATCAGCCAGTCGTGATGGGCGGAACCGACGATGTTCTCGACCTCCCAGATCGTGTCGCCCTCGGCCTCGCCGCCAGACCCGCTATGCCAGTGGAGATCGATGGTGACGGCTTCGTCTGAACCGGCATAGACGATGGTATCGCTGCCGGAACCACCATTGAGGATGTCGGCACCTTCGCCGCCGATCAGCGTGTCGTTGCCGCCATTGCCGGTGATGCCGTCATCGCCGGCGCCGCCATAGAGCCAGTCATTGGCGCGGTTGCTGCCGACCAGCAGGTCATCCTCATCATCGCCTATCTCGATCACGCCGGCGGCATAGGTGGTGGTGCCGCCGAGATCGAGCTTGTGCATCGTCTGCGAGATCAGCTTCTGCTTGCCAGTCGCCATGATCGCCTCCTGAGGGACAGGGTTGCATCCGGAGATGCCTGTTCCTCTGTCGCCCCCCCGAGGTGCTTTGCCTGTGACGGCCGTCACAATCCGGGCGGTCGGCGCGTCAGGGCCTTGTCGCTCAGGGCCTTGTCCCTCAGGGCTGGGTCCCTCAGGGCGGGGTCGCCTTGTCCAATTGCTGAAGCTCAAGCCCGGCCAGGTGATAGTCCGCGCACCAGCGGGTATAGGGTGCCGTGCGGGCGGCGGCGAAGTTCCTGCGCGCCGCTTCGTTGTCGCCGGCCGCGAGCGCCAGCATGCCGGCATAGCGATCGAAGATGGCGAGGCTCTCGGCCTGCAATGTCGCCGCGAGCGTGGCTAGATGCCGGACCAGATCGTCGCGCGTACCGGTACCGCTGAGAATTTCCCAGGCGCGCGTCGCCCAATGATCGGGCCGGTCGGCAAAGGCTGCCGCGATCTCGGGTCGCAAGGCGGCGCGGCCGAATTGCCGGTCGAGCACCGCGAACCAGAGCGCCAGTTCGGCATCCAGCCCCTCCTCCCGCGCCGTCTCGGCCGCAAGTTCGAGATCGGTCAGGGCCGCCGCGCGGTTGCCGGCCAGGCGCTGAAGATCGGCACGCAGCAAGGCGAGGCGACAGCGATATTCGGCTTGCGCGCCGGCATGGGTGGGGCCTGGTTCGGCGCGGCGGAGGGCGGCACCCAGGCCATGCTGCGCGAGGTCGACGATGGCTAGCGCCTGGGCGGTGAAGGCCGCATCCTCGCCCGCGGCCAGCGCCGCCAGCAGCGCCTCGCGCGCCCCGTCGTCATCGCCCTGCGCCGCCAATGCAAAGCCGAGGCGACGCCAGGCTTCGTTGAGGTGGTGGCAACCCGCGTCGAGCGCGTTCCGGCATTCGACCGCCGCCGCCACGGCATCACCTTGTTCGAACAGCATATCG
Organism: Rhodospirillaceae bacterium; assembly: GCA_016712715.1. Lineage (NCBI taxonomy): Bacteria > Pseudomonadati > Pseudomonadota > Alphaproteobacteria > Rhodospirillales > Rhodospirillaceae > Rhodospirillaceae bacterium. The sequence goes on along the minus strand of JADJQM010000002.1, from coordinate 1,366,475 downwards.
CCCAGGAGCAATTGGAAATCGCCTCGCTCCGAGGATGGCGGACATTGCCGGATGGCCAACCGATAAAGGCCGACGGCCCCCGCCGCATCGCCGGCCGCCCGCAGATCGTCTGCCTCGGCGATCATCAGGAGGGCCGAGATGAAGTTCATCTGCTCCGCGCGGTCGCTGCGGCCCATGATGCTGCCGCAGAAAATCCCCTCGCCGTTATTGTTGGCCGGTCGCCGCGCCATGCCGAACCCTCCATCAGTTCATGTTATGTTCCATAGATTGGTGCCTTCTCCAATAGTTGTAAAGAGCAATTTCTCATAATCCGATAAATTTCAGGGTTCGGGCGCCGCGATGGTGGCCACTTCTGCCACGGTGAGGGCGTAGACCGGGTCGGCCCGGTCACAGGTCTTCAAGGCCTTGTCGAAGAGCTGGCCGGCAAAGCGCTTCTCGCCATCGGCCAGCGCAAAGGCCCCGGCATAGAAGGAAAGCTCGCAGATCTGCCGCTGCTTCACCGCCATGTTGTCGCCGGAACGGCGCACGCCATCGGCCACCTGCTGCAGGCTGCGTTCGCCGAGGAGATAGGTGATGATCGGCCGCGGCCAGGCGGTGCTTTCATGGGCACCGATGGCAGCCCCCAGCAGGCTGCGCCCGTCGCTGCCCATGCGGGTGGCGATAAGGCCCTGCAGCAAGGCAAGGCGGTTGAATTCGTCATTGTCGGCCAGGCCGATGGCGGCGCGGATCTTCTCATCGGCCGGGCCGTACTGGCCGGCCACGACATCGGCCATGGCGTCGCGTTCGAGATTGGCGACGGTAAGCGGTTCTTCCGCCACCACCTCGGGTGACAGCAACAGAAACAGCGCCGTGGCGCCGCAGAGTACCCGTCCGGTGATCCCCACGATCGATGCCCCCTATCGGGCGGCGGTCAGCCGGCGCGGTTGCGTGCCGATGCGTCGCGCGCCTGCCGTCCACTGACCCAGCCCAAGCCGGCAATGGCTATCAGGATAAGCACCATCCCCGCCCCTTCGACAAGCCCCGGCCGCTCACCCAGTTGTAGGGTCGAGAGGAGAAGGCCGAGGAGCGGTGTGAGGAGGATCCCGAGGGCGGCCAAGCCCGCATCGAGGCGGCCCAGCAGCGTGAACCAGATGACATAGGCGAGCGGTGTCGCCGGGCCGATATTGTAGAGGAGCGCCGTGATGAAAGCGGGGGTCCAGTCGATCGGCGCTTCCGGCACGATAAGCGCCACAAGGCACAGCATGATGGCGCCGGCCAGCATCTGCCAGGCGGTGAGCGCCAGGGGATCGATGGGGCCGGCCCTGGTCGCGCGCTTGGTGACGACGACACCGAGGCCCCAGGTAAGGCCCGCACCCAGCGCCAGCATGACGGCGGGGAGCGAGCCGGATTTGCCGCCATCGACCGAGATGAGGGTGATGCCGATGAGGGCAAGGCCCGCCGCCCACCATTGCGCCGCCGGCACGCGTTCCTTGAGCAGCAGCACGGAGAACACCAGCACCCAGAGCGGCATCGTATAGTTGAGGACGGCGCTGCGCCCGGCGGTGCCGGTCGAGAGCGCCCAGGTGACGAGGCCGAAGCAGAGCGACGTCTGCAGCAGGCCGATCAATACAAGGACACGCCAGCGCGGCAGCAGCTCGCGGAACCGCAGCGAGCGGCCCATCAGCTTCAGGGTCAGCATGAGGACGATGGCACCGCCGAGGAAGCGGAGCGCTGCGAAGGCAAAGGGCGGTGCATAGGTCACCGCCACTTTCATCATCACCCAGTTATAGCCCCAGATCAGCGACAGGGTCGCGATAAGGGCCAGCGCCTGCCAGCGCGTGAGTGTCAGTTTATGCGTCGTGTTCATCGGTGGATAATTTCCCTCAGGGGCCAACACCCTAGCCTCCTGCCCCGCGTATCGGGACAGGCAATTTCACAAGGCCAGATTGCGCCAACGCATGGCTTCCGCAGCAGCGGTCAGGTCCAGCTGCGAAGGCGGCCACCGGTTTGACAGCCGCAGCGCCAGACGCCTAGATTTCTGGCCCTTCCCCAGAGACGCAGAGTCACCCATGCCTGACCGCAGCCGCGACCCGATCGATCACCGGGTGATTGACCGCCGGGCTTTGGCCACCTTGCGCCAGCGCGAAGATGCGCTGTTCCGGGAACGCACGCCGCGCTCGCAAGCCTGGGTCGCCCGCGCCCGGCACAGCATGCCGAACGGTGTGCCGGTCGCGTGGATGGTCGGCCTCTATCGTCACGCGCCGATGGTCGCCAAAGGTGGCGAGGGCGCCTATTTCGAGGATATCGACGGCCATCGCTATTGCGATTTCAACGTCTCCGACCTGGCCATGACCATGGGCTTCGCGCCGGCGCCGATCGTGGCGGCGGTCTCGCGCGCTGTCCGGACCGGCGCCCAGTTCCTGCTGCCCGTGGAGGAGACGCTGTGGGTCACCGAGGAACTCGCGCGCCGCGTGGGCCTGCCGGCGTGGCAGTTCACCCTTTCCGCCTCCGGCGCCAATACCGAGATCATCCGCATCGCCCGTTTCATGACGGAACGGACCAAGATCCTGCTGTTCGACGGCCAGTATCATGGCCATATCGACGAATCCCTGGTCGAGGCGAGCGACACCGGCACGGTGCCCGGCCATCTCGGCCTGTCCGCCCGGGTGGCGCAGGAATCGGTGATCGTGCCGTTCAACGATCTTGCCGCCGCCGAGGCCGCCTTGCGCGGCAATGATGTGGCCCTCGTCCTCACCGAACCGGCGCTCACCAATTGCCTGCTGGTGGAACCGGCGCCGGGGTTCCTGGCCGGGCTGAAGGAACTGGCCGCGCGCCATGGCGCCCTCCTCTGTCTCGATGAGGCGCATACCTTCCAGTTCGCCTATGGCGGATTGGCCGGCAGCGGGCGCCTTGCCAGCGATTTCGTGACCCTGGGCAAAGGGCTGGGTTCCGGCATCCCCTTCGCGCTCTATGGCATGAGCGAGGAGGTGGCGGCGGTGATGGAAACACATCTCGATGTCTATTACGGGCAGAAGGGGCTTGCGACCGGCGGCACGACCTATGGCGGCGCCATTGCCGTCGCCGCGGCCCGCGCGGCACTGGAAGAAGTCCTCACCGAAGATGGCTATGCGCGGATCGGCGCGCTCGGTAATCGCCTTGCCGACAATCTGGAGACAATCTTCAGGCAACGCGGCCTCGCCTGGCGCGCCTTCCGCTGCGGTCCGCGCTCCGGCTATTGCCTCAGCGACGAGCTGCCGCGCAATGCCGCCGAGGCGGCGCGATCGATCGATACCGAAATCATCGACGCGCGGCGCGTCTTCATGGCCAATCGGGGCATCTGGGAGGCGGTCGCATCTGCCGGCCCGCAGGTATCCTTTGCCCATGTGCCGGCCGATATCGACCGCTATGCCGCGGTGGCGGATGAATTCCTGGGCGAGATCGTCGGGTAGGATCAGTCGCCCGTCACCAGCCGTTCGACCAGTTGCTTGACCGTGGGCACGAAGCCGTTCGCGTAGAAGGGATCGTCGGAGAAGCGATAGGCCTTGTTGCCGGCGAACATCAGCTGGTCTTCGATCTTGTCGGAATGGCTGATCTCCTGCAGCGTCTTCTGGATGCAGAAGCTGCGCGGATCGGCCTTCTTGCCGGTGCTGAAGTCCGGCTCGTGCTGCGACCAGTTGGAGAAGCGGCAGGCGGACAGGCAGCCCATGCAGTCGATCTGGTCCTTCAGGATCTCGTCGGCCTTTTCGCGGGTCACGAAGATGAGCGTCGATTCCGGCGTGCGCAGGGTTTCGGCGAAGCCCTGGGAGACCCATTGCTCGGCGCGCAACTTGTCTGCGGCGGTGAGATAGACGAGCCTGCCGCGGGCACCGACGGCGAACGCCCATTCATGTTCGCCCACCTTGTGCTGCGAATAGGCGACCTGGCGTTCCGAGCGCTGGCGCAGTTCCTGGATGAAATCGTTGTTGACCGCCGACGAGTAGAAGCCCGTGGGACTGAAGCGGTTGAGGAACACGTCGCCCTTCTTCAAGGTGACGAGGCGCTTCTTCCAGGCGTCCGAGATCGGGCTTTCCTGGGTGAGCAGCGGGCGTGTGCCGAACTGGAAGGCGATCGGCCCGAGATCAGGGTTGTCGATCCAGTTTTCCCATTCACGCAGGTACCAGACGCCACCCGCCATGATGATCGGCGTTTGGCCAAGGCCGCATTCGTCACGCATCGTGTTGCGCAATTCGCGCACGCGGTCGAAGGGATCCTGCGGATGGTTGGGATCTTCGCTGTTGGAGAGGCCGTTATGGCCGCCGGCCAGCCACGGATCCTCATAGACGACGCCGCCCAGCAGATCCTGGAATTTGTGATAGGCGCGTTTCCACAGCGCCCGGAACGCGCGGGCCGAGGAGACGATCGGGTAATAATGGATGCCGTACTGGGCGCAGATCTCGGCGATGCGGTAGGGCATGCCGGCACCGCAGGTAACGCCGTGGATGAGGTCCTTGGCGCCTTCGAGGACGCCGTGGAGCACGCGCTCGGCGCCGGCCATTTCCCACAGCACATTCATGTGCAGGCGGCCATTGCCGCCCATGCAATCATGAGCGATGCGGGCCTGGGCGATGCCGCCCTTGATCGCGTAGTTGAGCAGTTCCTCATGGCGGTCGCGGCGTGTCTTGCCGTGATAGAGCTGCGGGATCGGCTTGCCGTTCTCGTCATAGGAATCGGCATTGACGCCGGAGAAGGTGCCGACGCCGCCAGCCAGCGCCCAAGCGCCGGATGATTGCCCGTTCGAGACCGAAATGCCCTTGCCGCCTTCAATGAGGGGCAGGACCTCGCGTCCCGAAATGATCAACGGCTTCAATGATTTCACCCGAGCCTCCCGCTCGCTGGCCCCATCCCGGATCCAGCATTCTGTCTTATATAGCTATTGTGCGACGGTCGCCAAGATGCGGGCCGGCGCATCGGTAAAGACGCCGTCGACGCCCCAGTCGATCAACTGCTTGGCGCGGGCGGCATCGTTAACGGTATAGACCAGAAGACCGTAACCTTCAGCCTTGATTTCGCTGATCCAGTCGGGGATTGCGTCGCGGTCCCAGATATTGACCGTGGCGACTTTCAGGTTCCGGGCGAGGTCCAGCCAATTGGCCGGATGCTCCTCGAGCAGCAGGCCACGCGGGTAATCGGGCGCCCGGTCGCGGGCGATTTCGAGGCATTCCAGCACGAAGCTGGAGATGAGGGGCCTGGGCTTGGCTGCCGGCCAGAGATGCTTCAGCTCGTCGAGGATGATGTTGGCGGTGTCGCGGGCGCGGCCGGGACAGGGCTTCAGCTCGAGATTGAACTGCAGATCTTCCTGGGCGAAGAATTTGAGGGCGTCGGCCAGCAGCGGCATCTTCTCGCCGGCGAAGACGCCTGCCTTCCAGCTGCCGGCATCGAGCTGGCGCAGCTCGTCATAGGTGAGGGCGCGCGCCGGACCCTTGCCATTGCTGGTGCGGTCGAGATTGTCGTCATGGAGGAGAAAGGCGCGGTCGTCGGCCGAGAGCTTGGCATCGAATTCGACCCACAGGGCGCCCTGGCGCTTGGCTTCCCGGAAGCTCGCCAGGGTGTTTTCCGGGCGGCTTCCGCAGCGCCCCGATGGCCGATCACCCGTGGCAGGGAAAGCGAAGGTATTGGCATCGGGTTATTCTACCAGAAGCGAAGGCGGCGATGGCGGCTTTTGACCGCCATCGCCAGATCTTCACTGTTCGACGCGCTCGGAGCCGCGCGAGGCACGACGCTCGGCATCGGCCTTGGCCATCTCTTCCGACAGGTCGGCGCCGGTCTTCTGGTCGACGACGCGCATCGAGAGCTTCACCTTGCCGCGATCGTCCATACCCAGCACCTTGACCTTTACGGCCTGGCCGACTTCGACCACGTCCGAGGTCTGCTTGACGCGCTGCGGGGCCAGTTCGCTGATATGGACGAGGCCGTCCTTGGAACCCAAAAAGTTCACGAAGGCGCCGAAATCCATCAGCTTCACGACCTTGCCGTCATAGATCACGCCGGTTTCCGGTTCGGCGACGATGCCGCGGATCCAGTTGATGGCCGCTTCGCCGGCCTTGGCATCGACCGCCGCCACCTTGATGGTGCCGTCGTCTTCGATGTCGATCTTGGCGCCGGTGACTTCGCAGATTTCGCGAATGACCTTGCCGCCCTGGCCGATCACTTCACGGATCTTGTCCTTCGGGATGTTGATCACGGTGATGCGCGGGGCGTTCTGGTTGACGCCGTCACGGGCACCGGTCATCGCCTTCGCCATCTCGCCGAGGATGTGCAACCGGCCATCCTTGGCCTGGCCGAGGGCGATCTGCATGATCTCGGCCGTGATCGAGGTGATCTTGATATCCATCTGCAGGGCAGTGATGCCCTGGTCGGTACCGGCCACCTTGAAATCCATGTCGCCGAGATGATCTTCGTCGCCGAGGATGTCGGAGAGAACGGCAAAGCCGTCCTTTTCCTTGATGAGGCCCATGGCGATACCAGCGACCGGGCGCTTCAACGGCACACCGGCATCCATCATCGCGAGCGAGGAACCGCACACCGAGGCCATCGACGAGGAGCCGTTGGATTCGGTGATCTCGGACACCACGCGGATGGTGTAGGGGAACTCATCCTTCTTCGGCATCATCGGATGCACGGCGCGCCAGGCGAGCTTGCCATGGCCGATTTCGCGGCGGCCGGGCGAGCCCATGCGGCCGGCTTCACCGGTCGAATAGGGCGGGAAGTTGTAGTGCAGCATGAAGGTCTCGCGGAATTCGCCTTCCAGCGCGTCGATGATCTGCTCGTCATCGCCGGTGCCGAGCGTGGTCACGACCAGCGCCTGGGTTTCGCCGCGGGTGAACAGCGCCGAACCATGGGCGCGCGGCAGGATGCCGACTTCGGCCGTGATCGGGCGCACCGTCTTGGTGTCGCGACCATCGATGCGGAGACCCGTTTTCAGGATGTTGCCGCGAACGATGTTCTTCTCAAGCTCCTTGAACTGCTTGCCAACGAGTTCAATCTTCTTGTCGTCGGTGCCGAGCGTTTTCTTGGCTTCGTCCTTCACAGCCGCCACTTTGTCGGTACGCGCCTGCTTGGCGGTTTCCTGATAGGCGGTGGTGAGCTTGGCCGCGAACTGGGCGTTCAGGGCGTCGTAGACTTCGGCGGCAGCGGCGTCCGGCGGCGTCAAGTCGCGCGGATCCTTGGCGCATTGCTCAGCCAGTTCGATGATCGCGTTGATCACCGGCTGGAAGCTCTGGAAGCCGAAATTGACGGCACCCAGCATGACTTCCTCGGACAGCTCCTGGGCTTCCGATTCCACCATCAGCACGCCTTCCGACGTACCGGCCAGCACGAGGTCGAGCTTCGATTCGGGCAAGTCGCTGCGCTTCGGGTTGATGACGTATTCGCCGTTGATATAGCCGACGCGCGCCGCACCGATCGGGCCCAAGAAGGGGATGCCGGAAATGGTGAGGGCGGCCGAGGCGCCGATGAGCGCCACGATGTCGGGATCGTTTTCGAGATCATGGGAGAGGGTCGTGCAGACGACCTGGGTCTCGTTGCGATAGGTCGAATGGAACAGCGGACGGATCGGGCGATCGATCAGGCGGCTGGTCAGCACTTCCTTCTCGGTCGGACGGCCTTCGCGCTTGAAGAAACCACCGGGGATCTTGCCGGCGGCGAAGGTCTTTTCCTGGTAGTTGACGGTGAGCGGGAAGAAGTCGATGCCGGGCTTGGGCTGCTTGGCGCCGACGGCGGTGCACATCACGACGGTTTCGCCGTAGGTGGCGAGCACCGCGCCGTCAGCCTGGCGCGCGATGCGGCCGGTTTCGAGCGTCAGCTTACGCCCGCCCCACATCAGTTCCTTGCGATAGATCTTGAACATGTAATGGTCCTTTCAAGGCTCCACCCATCCAATGGGGCAGCAGCCAGTCATCTCGACCGGATGAATGCCGGACCCGCGAAAGCAACGCGATGGAACTTAGGCGTTGCTTGCGTCGGCCCGGCTCGTTGCGGCTGAAGCGCGGCGGTCGATGAACCGCGCCGGCCGGTTTGGGAAGGGACGCGTATGGAGGAGAAACGCAATTCCCCCAATACGACAATCCCGCCCATGACTGAATGCCGTGGGCGGGATCCCCGATGGGTTTAGCGGCGCAGGCCGAGCTTTGCCAGGATTTCCTGGTAACGCTGGTTGCTGGTCTTCTTCAAGTAATCGAGCAAGCGGCGACGCTGCCCGACCATGACCAGCAGACCGCGACGGGAATGGAAATCCTTGTCGTGGCTCTGCAGATGCTCGGTCAGATTCTTGATCCGCTCGGTGAGGAGCGCGATCTGCACTTCAGGCGAGCCGGTATCGTTGGCGGCCTTGGCAAATTCCTTGAGAACTTCTTGCTTACGTTCGGCAGTGATCGACATCGACCTACTCCTTCTGGTCCTAATGGTTGATGACGCGCACCGGGACGAGCTCGCCGCCCTCGTAACGGGTGAGGGCCACGATTTTGCCTTCCGACATGGCGCAAACCATGCCGCCGGGAGTGAACTCCCGTAATCGATCGCGGTCTTGGCGGTGGAGTAATCCAACCGGTTGCCCGGACCGAAGGCGTATCGCCTCGGTGGCCGATAAGGCCAGTGCCGGGATGTCGTCCAGCGCGGTCTCTATCGGCAACAAATGCTCAAAAGCGGCCGGAATATGCCCCAATGACTTGAGAGCGTCCAGCGAAATCGCCCTTTCCTCCGTGAAACCCCCAACAGATAGTCGCCGGAGGGCGGAAATATGGCCGACAGACCCAACATGTAGAGCCAGATCGCGCGCCAGGCTCCGCATATAGGCGCCTTTTCCCGATTTGACCTCAAAGACCGCCTCGTCGGGGTTCTGGAATTCGATGAAGCGGAATTCGTCGATCCGGATCTGGCGCGGGGCCAGATCGACCGTTTCGCCGTCGCGCGCCAGGTCATAGGCGCGCTCGCCACCCACCTTGATGGCCGAAAACTGGGGCGGCACCTGCTCGATGAGGCCGATGAAATGCGGGAGGGCCGCGTCGATCGCGGCGACACTTGGCCGGACATCGGACGTGGCGATCACCTCGCCTTCCGCATCGTCGGTCGAGCGCTGCTCGCCGAATTTCAGGGTAAAGCGATAGGTCTTGGTGCCGTCCATGACGTAAGGCACGGTCTTGGTGGCTTCGCCCAGCGCAATCGGCAGGATGCCGGTCGCCAGTGGATCGAGGGTTCCGCCATGGCCCGCCTTCTGCGCATCGAAAATGCGCCGCACGACGGCGACGGCCTGGGTCGAGGTCATGCCTAACGGCTTGTCGAGGATCAGCCAGCCATCGACCTTCTGGCCCTTCTTGCGCCGGCTCATTCTGCTGAATCGTCGCCCGGAACAACGACCTTGGGTTCCGCATCCTTCAGCTTGGCGGCCTTCGCCTCTTCGCGAGCCTTGGCAAGGTCGGCGCGGACGACGGGATCGTGCAGCAGCGCCTCGATGCGGCTTGCTTCCTCGAAGCTGTCATCGATCTTAAAGCGCAATTGCGGGGAGACGCGCATCTCGACCTGGCGCGCGAGTTCGCCGCGGAAATAGCCGGCGGCACGGTTGAGCGCACGCACGACCTTCTCGGCATCGCCCGGTTCCTGGGTGCCCCCGAAGGGCGCCATGAAGATGGTGGCGTTGCGCAGGTCGGGGCTGATCTTCACCACCGTCACCGTCACCATGCGGCCGGCAAGATCGGGGTCGGCGAGATTGTTGTCGGCAATGATCCCCCGCCAGCACATGGCGGATTTCTTCCGCGATGCGCAGCTGCCGCTGGCCGGCCTGGGGAGTGACGTTCTTGTTCTTGTGCTTTTGCATCTTGGATCGCTTTCGCTTGCCGACGCCTCAAATGACGCTCGCCGCCCCAAACCGGGGCGGCGAGATCATGACACTGGCATTCGCAACAGGTCGCTCTGGCGTGAACCGCCCGCGTCTCGCCTCAGGCGAGTTCGCGCGCAACTTCTTCCATCTCGAAGCATTCGATGATGTCGCCCTTGTTGATGTTGTCGTAATTCTCGAAGGCCATGCCGCATTCGAAACCTTCCTTGACTTCGCGGACTTCGTCCTTGAAGCGGCGGAGGGTTTTGAGCGTACCTTCGTGGATGACGACGTTGTCGCGCAGCAGGCGGACCTTGCCGCCGCGCTTGACCATGCCCTCGGTCACCATGCAACCGGCGACCTTGCCGGTCTTGGTGACGTTGAACACTTCGCGGATCTCGGCATTGCCGAGGAACTTCTCGCGGAGCGTCGGCGCCAGCATGCCGGACATCGCCGCCTTGATGTCATCCACCACGTTATAGATGATCGAGTAGTAACGGATGTCGACATGGTCGCGGCGGGCCATTTCGCGGGCCTGCGGATTGGCGCGCACGTTGAAGCCGATGATCATGCCGCCGGACGCACGGGCCAGCGTGATGTCGCTTTCGTTGATGCCGCCCACCGCCGCGTGAAGGATACGCGCCTTCACTTCGTCGGTGCCGAGCTGCTTCAAGCTGCCCGAGATGGCTTCCACGGAACCCTGCACGTCGGCCTTGATGACCACGGGCACTTCCTTGGCTTCGCCGGCCTGGATGCGCGAGAACATCTGTTCCAGCGTCGAGCGGCCGGCGGTGAGCGCCAGCTGTTCGCGCTGACGATGCAGGCGGAACTCGGTGATTTCGCGGGCGCGGGCTTCGGTATCGACGACGACGAAGACGTCACCGGCGAGCGGCGTACCCTGCAGACCCAGCACTTCGACCGGGGTTGCGGGACCGGCACTGTCGATGGTGCGGCCGCGATCGTCCTGGAGCGCGCGGACGCGGCCCCATTCGGCGCCGGCCACGAAGATGTCGCCCACTTTGAGCGTGCCCTTCTGCACCAGGAGTGTCGCCACCGTGCCGCGGCCGCGCTCGACCTTGGCTTCGACGACGGCGCCCATGGCCTGGCGGTCCGGGTTCGACTTCAAATCGAGGATTTCCGCCTGCAGCAGCAGGGTTTCCTCGAGCTTGTCGAGATTCATCTTGGACTTGGCCGAGACTTCGACCGACAGCACATCGCCGCCCATGTCTTCGGTGACGAGCTCATGGTTGAGCAATTCGCGACGCACGCGCGTGGCGTCGGCACCCGGCTTGTCCATCTTGTTGATGGCGACGATGATCGGCACCTTCGCGGCCTTCGCGTGATGGATGGCCTCGATCGTCTGCGGCATGATGCCATCATCGGCCGCCACAACGAGGACGACGATGTCGGTCACATTGGCGCCGCGGGCACGCATTTCGGTAAACGCGGCATGGCCCGGCGTATCGATGAAGGTGATCTTCTTGCCCGTGGGCAGGGTCACCTGATAGGCGCCGATATGCTGGGTGATGCCGCCGGCTTCATGCGCGGCGACATCGGTCTGGCGCAGGGCGTCAAGCAGCGACGTCTTGCCGTGATCGACATGGCCCATGATGGTGACGACCGGGGGACGCGGTACCAGCGTTTCCGTCGCATCGACGTCGCCGTCGAGGCCGAGTTCCACATCGGCCGCCGAGACGCGGCGGACCTTGTGGCCGAATTCGCTGATGACCAGTTCCGCCGTATCGGCATCGATGGTCTGGTTGATCGTGGCCATTACACCCATTTTCATCAGCGCCTTGATGACGTCGGCGCCGCGTTCGGCCATACGATTGGCCAGTTCCTGAACCGTGATCGCCTCTGGCAGCACAACCTCGCGCAGCACTTTCGTCTGCTGCTGGTTGGCCATCATCAAGGCGCGCTTTTCCTTTTCGGTGCGGCGACGGAAGGCCGCCAGCGAGCGTTGGCGTTCGCCGCCATCGGCATCGAGCGCCTGGGTCACCGAAAGCTTGCCGGCGCGACGGCGCGGCTCGTCCTTGCCGCGGCCGGCGACAGGCTTCGCCGCCGGGGCGCGATGGCCGGTGGTGCGGCGGCGCGCTTCTTCGTTTTCTTCCTCGCCCTGCTTGGCGACGGCCTTGGCAAGATGCATGCGCCCGACATGGGGCACGGCACCCGGCACGGCGACAGCCGCGGCGGCGTCCGGCTCGGGCGCCACGGCGACCTTGGCCTTGGGCGCTTCGACCGGGGTCTCGCGTGCCTTGCGGGCCGCGTCCTCGGCGGCCTTGCGTTCCTCTTCCTCGCGCTTGCGGCGATCGAGCTCGGCGCGCTCGCGATCGGTGCGCTCGGAGACCTTGCGCGCTTCCTCGGCCTCGGAGACCTTGCGGACGTCTTCGTCCTTCTTGGCCTGCTCGAGCACCTTCAGGCGGTTCTGCCGTTCCTGATCGGTCAGCGTGTGATGCGGCCTGGTATCGACCTCGACCACGGGGGCCACGGGCGCCGGTGCGACCGGGGCTTTCACCTCGGGCTCGGGCGCCACTTCAGCAGGCTTGCCAGCAGCGGCACCTGTCGCATAGGTGCGCTTCTTCTTCACCTCGACCGCGACCGTCTTCGTGCGGCCATGCGGGAAGCTCTGGCGCACCTGACCGCCATCCACCGTCTTCTTCAACTCGAGCGTGCCCGAGGAAGAGAGCTTCAGCGGCTTGCGGGTTGGCGTATCGGTATCACTGGACATGCTGCGCGTATTTCCGTTCGTAAAGTACGTCGTTAGGTAGACATCAGGTTGCGCCACAAGGGGCGTCGTCAAATCTCATTAAAGTGTCCCGGGCACAGCGGTACCTCCCGTGGAACCCACAGCCGGCATGAAGCCAGCATGGCGCCGCAGTGTGACACTCAGTCGATCGGCCATGCCGCCCGGCTTGACCGCCACATGGACCGCATGCAGCCGGCCCAGGGCCGGCGCCAGCGCTTCCGAGGGGAGCGGTGCCCATATCTCTACCCCAGGACCTGCCAGTCGCGCCAGCTTGCCCCGCCCTTCGGCGGCGCCATCGCTGGCTTCCAGGAGCAGTTTGACCTTGCCGGACCGAAGCGCGATCTCGACCTTGTCGAAGCCGGCGACCAGATGGCCCGATTTCTTGGCCAGGCCCAGCTGATCCAGCACCTGGCGTTCAAGAAGGGCTGCCACGCGGTCCGCCAAACCGGCATCCGCCTTGGCCTTGCCCTTGGTAACCTTGGTAAAGATGTGCTTCCGCACCGCTTCGTCCAGGGTCTTTCGATCCGCCGTCACCCAGAAGCCTCGGCCCGGCAGATCGCCCTTGAGGTCCGGCACAATATCACCAGTCGGTCCAGCCACGAAGCGGATCATCTGGCTCTTGTCGAGGACCTCGCGAGTCACGATGCAGGTGCGCGCCGGACCGGTCATTTCGCCCATCTCGGGAACAGACTCGTCCATATCCACCGCCGCCGGTTGGGTCTCGTCCGGTTGCGGGGTCATGACTGCCAGGTCCTGGTGATGGCTGCGATCCATTGCGCCTCGTTTTCCGCCTTACTTCTTCTCGTCGTCGAACCAATGGGCCCGCGCCGCCATGATGATGCCGTTGGCATCGTCGGCGGTGAGGTCGAATTCCTTGAGGATGCCGTCCTTCGAATCGACCAACTCGTCGGCGGCGAGGTCGGCGAGGTCGTCGAGGGTCTTCACACCCTTTTCGCCCAGAGCCACCAGCATCGGCGGGGTCAGCTTGTCGATGGCAGCGACCTCGTCGGTGACACCCAGTTCCTTGCGTTTCACCGTCGAGCGCTCCGATTCAGCTTCGATCCAGGCCTGGGCGCGGGCCTTCAACTCGCCCGCCACGTCGGTATCGAAACCTTCGATGCCGGCAAGGTCTTCGGTCGGCACAAACGCCACTTCCTCAACCGAGGCAAAGCCTTCGGTGACCAGCAGATGGGCGATGACGTCGTCGACGTCGAGGGCGTCCATGAAGGTCTGCGAGCGCGACTTGAACTCTTCCTGGCGGCGTTCGGATTCCTGGGCGTCGGTCAGGATATCGATGTCGAAACCGGTGAGCTGGGACGCGAGGCGCACATTCTGGCCGCGACGGCCGATCGCCAAACTAAGCTGGTCGTCCGGCACAACCACTTCAATGCGGCCGGTATCCTCGTCGATGACGACCTTGGAGACTTCGGCCGGCGCCAGGGCATTGACCACGAAGGTCGCCTGGTCCTGGCTCCAGGGAATGATGTCGATCTTTTCGCCCTGCAACTCCTGGACGACCGCCTGGACGCGGCTGCCGCGCATACCGACGCAGGCGCCGACGGGATCGATCCCGCTGTCATTCGACATGACGGCGATCTTGGCGCGGCTGCCAGGGTCGCGGGCCACCGACTTGATCTCGATGATGCCGTCATAGACTTCCGGGACTTCCTGGGCGAACAGCTTCGCCATGAAATCGGGATGGGTGCGGCTGAGGAAAATCTGCGGGCCACGCTGTTCTTCGCGGACGTCGAAGATGATGGCGCGGACACGATCGCCGGTGCGGAAGGTTTCGCGCGGCAGCAGCTCGTCACGGCGCAGCATGGCTTCGCCGCGGCCGAGATCGACCGTGATGTTGCCGAACTCGACGCGCTTCACGAGGCCGTTGATGACTTCGCCCTTCCGATCCTTGAACTCGTCGAACTGGCGCTTGCGCTCCGATTCACGCACTTTCTGGACGATGACCTGCTTCGCCGTCTGGGCGGCGATGCGGCCGAAATCGATGGGCGGCAATTCGTCGATGAGGAGGTCGCCCACCTTGGCATCGGCCTTGCGGCGCAGCGCCGACTTCACGGGGATCTGGGTCACCTCGTTCTCGACCACATCGACCACTTCCTGGACGCGGATCAGCTTGATCTCGCCCGTCTTGCGGTCGATCTGGGCGCGGATGTCGTGCTCGTGGCCGTATTTCGACCGGCCGGCCTTTTGGATCGCTTGCTCCATGGCGGTCAGCACATCGTCGCGGTCGATGCCCTTCTCGCGTGCGACCGCGTCAGCGACCTGCAGAAGCTCCATACGGGGAATGGCGATGCTCGTTTCCATAATGACCTCGGTTGGCGTCAATTCAATTCGGCGTCTGCGGCTGCCTCATGCGCTGCAATGAGCGCATCGGTCAGCACCAGTTTCGCCTTGGCGATTTGGTTGAGCGGCAGGGCAAGTTCGGCCCCTTCGCTGTCGATCTTCACATTCTCGTTGGCGACACCCTTGAGGATGCCCTTGAAGCGTTTGCGGCCCTCGATCGGCTCATGGGTCTCGATCTTGGCCTCGTGACCGGCATAGCGGTCAAAATCCTTGGGCCTGGTCAGCGGCCGGTCGATGCCGGGCGACGAGACTTCGAGGGAATAGGCGCCGGAAATCGGGTCCTCGACATCGAGGATGGCGGAAACGGCCCGGCTGACCCGCGCGCAATCCTCGACCGACATCACGCGCCCATCCTTGGGCTCGGCCATGATCTGCAGCACTTTCCGTGTATTGCCGGCAAGAGTCACCCGCACCAGCTCATAACCGAGAGCTTCGATGCTGGGGGAAATCAGGTCTGCAATGTGATCGGTCAAAGGCATGCAATCTGGTCGTTGAACTGGGTCGTGATCGGGTGGTGATCCCAGGAAAGGGCGCCCAAAAGGGACGCTGTGCCGAAAGCTGCCCAACAAAAAAGGCGGGCCGTTGGGCCCACCCTCTAGCTGGATCTCATCGGACCCTGGGATTTGCTCGGGAATATAGGCATTTCAAGGCGGGATGCAAGGACATTGTGGCGACCACCCGGCAACTGCCCGGTCCGATCGCTACGCCCTAAACCATTGAAATAGCGTGGATCTGTCAAGGTTGTGGCAACGGGCGCCCACCGTGATAGGGCGGGGCCAGCGGGCGGACGCATTGAACCGGGCCACCCGGCCGAACGACTACCCTCTCAAGGACGACACGGGATGATCCTCTTTTTGAAGGAGACAGCATCATGTCGACACGTTCAACCAAGACCGATCTGATCGAAACAAAGCGCCTCCTGGAGATCGGGAGCCAGGCCGACGCGATTATGCGGCTGGACAAGGCGGTCCTGGCACCGCCGCCGCCCGATGGCGGCCTGTTCTTCCCCGATAAAATCATCGCCGTGGCCGACCAGGACCCGCCGACCAAGGATGGTGGCAACCTTCATCCGGTGCCCGATCCGGTGTTCGGCGTTGGCGGCGACCCCTTCCCGATCGAAGGCACCAACGGCGGCGATGAACTTCATGGCAGCGAGTATGACGATATCATCAACGCCCATGGCGGCGACGATGACGTCTATGGCGGCGATGACCATGACACGATCGACCTTGGCGACGGCAATGATTACGCACTGGGCGAAGGCGGCAATGACTGGATCCAGGGCGGCGCCGGCAACGACAATATTCTCGGCGATTTCGTCGATGCCGACGGCACGCCGCTCGACGGCAACGACTTTCTCGACGGCGGCAGCGGCAACGACATCCTGTACGGTGCCGGTGGCGACGACATGCTGATGGGCGGCAGCGGCACCGACTTCCTGGATGGCGAAGACGGCGACGACATACTGGTCGGCACGTCGGGCGGTACCGACGAGATGTATGGCGGGGCCGGGGCCGACAGCTTCGTGAGCTTCGACAATAGCCAGCAGCACAATGTCTGGGACTATTCCGCGGATGAGGGCGACATGGTCGAGGGCGATTTCTGGACCTATAACGCCGGCTTGAATGTGACGGAGGTCCATCTCAACAATGGCCAGATCCCGTTCCTGCTGCATGATTACAATGCGGGTGTCAGCGGCATCAACCTCATCGCCTGGAATCCGGAGCCGTCGGCCTAGGGTCTAACCGGGCCGGGAGTTTGGGGCCGGGGTCAGGCGAGCGGCAGCCTGACCTCGGCCTGAAGCCCGCCCGCGGCCGCGTTGGCCAGCGTCAGCGAGCCGCCATAGGCGTCGAGCAGTTCACGGACGATGGCAAGACCCAAGCCGCTGCCGGCCACCCGTTCATCCAGGCGGAGGCCCCGCCGCCCGAGGGCTTCCAACGCAGCCTCGGGTACGCCCGGGCCATCGTCGCGGATCGTCACAACCGCCATGCCGCCATCCACGGCCGTCGCGACATGGACCTCGCCTTCCGCCCATTTCGCGGCGTTGTCGATGAGATTGCCGAGCAGTTCGGCAAGGTCATGGGGATCGATGGCGACGGGGCCGACCGCCGCCGGATCGACCTGCCAGGTGAGCCTTTCGCCATGGGGCGAGCGCTTGATGGTCTCGGTGATGCCGCGCAGCACCTTGGCCAGATCCGCCTGCGCATCCTGCCGGCGGGTGTTGGCCGCGACCCGCACCCGCGCCAGTTCATGATCGACATGGCGCTGCATGGCGTGCACCAGCTCCTCGATCTCGCCGGCGATCTCGGCCTCGCCGCGGCGGCGCAATTTGTCGGCATCATGGGCCAGCACCGTGAGCGGCGTCTTCAGGCCATGGGCTAGATCGGCCGCCCGCATGCGCGCGCGTTCGACCGTCTGGTCCTGCACGTCCAAGAGATCGTTGACTTCCTGCACCAGTGGCATGATCTCGTCCGGAAAATTTCCCGACAGGCGCCGTGCGCGTTGCGCGGATGGCGATGACGCCCTGGCGGATCGCCTCCAGCGGCTTCAGCCCGACATTGACCTGGGCCCAGGCGGCAGCGGTGAGGATGAGCGCCAGCACGATAAGGGCCGGGGCGATATCGGCGATGAAGGCATCGCGCGCCGTATCCAGTTCCTGCTGGTCGACGGCGACGACGATGCGCAGAACCCGCTCGGTGCCGCCCTGCGGGAACACGATGCGCCGTTCATAGGCGTGAAGTTCCTCGCCCTGCGGCCCTTGGAGCGCATAACGCTGGGGGCGGCCGATCTCGCCATCGGGCGGCGGCAGGGTGAGCACGACATCCCAGAGGGAGCGCGAGCGCAGCTTGGGGTGGTCGCCGCTCTCGACCTGCCAATAGAGACCGCCATAGGGTCGCTCGAAGCGCGGATCGGCCAAGGCGCGGGAGAGCGTCGGCATGCCGTCCGGCTGGAAGTCGATGGCGCCGGCGATCTGGGTGACAAAGGTGTGGAGTTCGAGGTTCACACGGCGCTCGACATGCCGGTCGAACAACGCTACCAGCCCCAGTCCCGCCATCACCAGGGCAAGGCCCACCGAGATCGCCGCCGCCAGCAGCAGGCGAAGGCGGAGCGAGCGTCGGCTCATGACTCGGGGCCGTTAATGATGTAGCCGAAGCCGCGCCGGGTTTCGATGAGGTCGGCCTTCAGCTTCTTGCGCACGCGCCCGACCAGCACCTCGATCGCGTTGCTGTCGCGCTCGAAATCCTGGGCGTAAAGATGCTCGGTCAACTCGATCTGCGTCACCACGCGGCCGGCATGGTGCATGAGATAGCTGAGCAACCGGTATTCCTGGGGCGACAGGTTGATCGGCTGGCCGTCCTGCACCACCCGCATCTGGCGGGGATCCAGCGAGAGGGAGCCGATGCTGAGGATGGTGGTGGCATTTCCCGCGGAACGGCGGATGATGGCCCGAAGGCGCGCCAGCAGCTCCGCCATATGGAAGGGCTTGGGCAGATATTCATCGGCGCCGCTGTCGATGCCCTCGACCCGTTCGCTCCAGCTGCCGCGCGCCGAGAGGATGAGGATCGGGAAGCGCCGATCATTGGCGCGCCATTTCTTCAGGATGGAGAGACCGTCCATGCGCGGCAGACCCAGATCGAGCACGACCGCGTCATACTCCTCGGTATCGCCCCGGAACCAGGCATCCTCGCCATCGGCCACCGCATCGACGATGTAGCCGGCCCCCTGCAGCGCCAGCGTGACTTCACCGGCGATGCGGGCATCGTCCTCAACCAGCAGGACCTTCATTCGTCGAATTCGATCGTGATGACGTCGCCGGTCCTGGCATCGACATCGATGTCGCGGACGCGGCCGTCGGCGTCGATGATCTCGATCTCATAAACCCAGGCGCCGCGTTTCCTTTCCAGCTCGATCTCGACCACGTCGCCGGTGAACTCGCCCTCGATCCGCGCCAGCACGGTCGAGAGCGGCAGTATCTCCTTGTTCTCGAGCGCCTTGCGCGCGGTCTCCTGATCATCTTCCTCCTCCGGCACGGGGGTCGGGCTGGCACTTTGCGCCAGCACCGGCTGTGCCGGCAGGAAGGCCGGCACCATGCTGAGGCACAGGGCCAAGGCCAGCAGTCGCGCAGGGTTTTTGGCGGGTGGGAAAAGCAACATGGCGGCAAGTCCAGTCTTTGGCAGGGATGATTTCACCCTAGATGGCAAAGCCAAGCTGACAAGTCGCTGACAGCTCAGGTTACCCGCCGTTCAGGTCGGCTCGCCTAGTGTGCCTGAACGCGGCGATCAACGCCAAGCCCGCCGCTCAGCTATCCCCCACCAAATAGTCCAGGGAGACGATCATGTGGAAGACAATGCAGCAAACGACCCTCGCGGCCGCCCTCTTCTTCGGCCTGAGCAGCCTGCCCGTCGTGGTGGGGCTGGCCGTCGCCAGCGACGATCATGTCTGCAAGGCACAGCAGAATGTCGCCACCATGACCCGCAGCGAGGCCGTCACCTTCGGTCAATCGCTGGGCTACAGCGTCACCAAGGTTGAAACCGAGCATGGCTGCTTCGAGCTGTCCGGCACCGACCGTAACGGGGCCAGCATCGAACTCACCATTAATCCCTATGGCGGCAAGATCCTGCCCGAGACCGGAGCGCATTGATGAACGCGCCGCTGCGCCATCCGCCCGTCCTGGAGCGCCGTCCGGACATGCTGGCATCGGCCCAAACCTGGCTGGTGCCGCAAGCCGACCAGGACGAGCCCATCGGGCGGCAGGCGCGGCGCCTGTTCCGGGCGCTGAGGCTCTATGACCGGCCGCGCCATCCGCGCGCCCGGTTGCTGCATGTGCCGGTCCTGCGCCAGATTGCCCTCGCCATTCATGCGCTTTACTGCCTCTGCCGTGTCGGCGGGGCCGT
Source organism: Rhodospirillaceae bacterium (assembly GCA_016712715.1). Taxonomy (NCBI): domain Bacteria; kingdom Pseudomonadati; phylum Pseudomonadota; class Alphaproteobacteria; order Rhodospirillales; family Rhodospirillaceae; species Rhodospirillaceae bacterium. The sequence goes on along the minus strand of JADJQM010000002.1, from coordinate 1,346,650 downwards.
GAAGGCGCGCTTTGGGAAGTCGCACTGGCGCCAGCTCCTCGAGATCACCGATTTTGCCTTTCGCGACGGATTCGATGCCCAGACCTATTACATGCAGGAACTTTATGCCGAGCAGGGCGTCCGGCGTGCAACGCAGACGCTGACCCGCTTCGAGACCAAGAACGGGCTGCTCTCGGCATTGAAGCGGCTCGCCCCGCGCCGCGCGGCCGGAAGGTCACCGCTCGGCGACAAGCTCGCCTTTCATGCGCGCTGCCGCCGGCATGGCGTTGCCACCGTGCCGATCCTGCTCAGCGCCACGCGCGGACAATGCGAGATGCTCGACGGCATTGTCCCGGGCATAGACCTGTTCATGAAGCCACGCCATGGCAAGGGCGCGCGGGGTGCCGGCTTGCTGCGCCATCTTGGCGACAACCATTATCGCAGCGATGACGGCGGCATCTTTTCGACCGAGGCGATGCTGGCGGATCTTGCCCGGCGCTCGCTGGAAACGCCCTATCTGCTGCAGCCGCGCCTCACCAATCATCGCGACATCGCCGATCTTGCCTGAGATTCGCTGCTGGTGGTGCGGGTCATCACCTGCCTGGATGCCGACCATCAGCCCGTCGTCACCCACGGCATGCTGCGGCTGATCGGCAAGCTGGAGCCCCATTGGCACGACGCCACCGAATACGCAGCCCCCATCGACCTTGCGACCGGCCGCATGGGCGCCATGACCGGCGACAAGCTCGACGCCGCCCTCGACTGGCACCTCCATCATCCGGTGACGGGGGCACCTGTCGCCGGGCGCATCCTCGCCGCATGGCCCGCGGTGCGTGAGGCTGCCTGTACCGCCCACCGCGCCTTTACCGACCGCATCCTTCTCGGCTGGGACATTGCCGTGACGCCGCAGGGGATCGTGGTGATCGAAGGCAATGCGCTGCCCGACGTCGCCTTCCTGCAGCGCGTCCATCGCCAGCCGATCGGCAGCAGCAGGCTGGGGCCGCTGTTGCGGGGGTATCTCCAGCGGCTGGAGAGCGACGGCTAAACCACATCATGCCCGGGCATGACGGCCTGGCTTGAACCTACACAGTCTCCCACTTGCCGCTCTTCGCGGCGGCGAACATGGCGTCGATGACGCGCATGTTCAGAATCGCATCCTCGATCCCGAATTCGAGCTCCGTCTCGCCGCGGATGGCAGCCGAGAATACCTCGCCCTGCAAGGTGTATTGATCGCAGGCCGGCATCACTTCCGTGACGATGTTGGCACCGGTCAAATCCGAGCCGTCATCAATGCGCAGGGTGGTCGTCTGGTTGGGTGGGGCGTTGAACGGGATCATCACCTCGGCCCGCGCCTTGGTCCCCAAGATCTGCACATGCTGGCGCGGTACCAATTGCGTGGCGGTCGAGAAGACGAGGTGCCGGCCGCCGGGAAATTCGGCGATCGCGGAACTCAGGCGATCTGTCTTGAACTTGGGATCCCAATCGATGGCGGCGCTGACGCGGATGGGCTCGGCACCGAACACGAAGCGCGCGGTGACGATCGGATAGCAGCCGATGTCATAGAGCGCACCGCCGCCGATATCGCCCATGTTGCGCACATTGGCGGGATCGACATTGTAATAGGAGAAGACCGAACTGATCAGGCTGACCTCGCCCAGGCGCCCGGATTGCGCCAGCTCGCGGGCGCGGCGCCATTGCGGGTGATAGCGCACCATGAAGGCCTCGCTCACCAGCTTGCCGGCCTTCTTGGCGGCCTCGGTCAATTGCCGGGCCTCGGCGGCAGTCATGGCGATGGGCTTTTCACAGAGCACATGCTTGCCGGCGGCCAATGCATGCAGGGTCACCGGCACATGGAGATGATTGGGCAGCGGGTTATAGACCGCCTCGATCTCAGGGTCGGCGAGGAGCGCCTCATACGAGCCATAGGATCTGGGAATACCGAGTTTCGCCGCCGCTTCCTTCGCCCGTGCGGCGTCACGCGACGCGATGCCGACAATCTCGACGCCCTTCGCGCGCAGCATGGCCGGGATGACCTTTTTGACGCCGATATCGGCGGTGCTGACGATGCCCCATTTGACCGGTTTCATGGATTTCCCCTTCTAGATGGTGCCAAGCGCGCGGCCAAGGGCCGCTTCGGCATGCAAGGTGGTGGTGTCGAACAGCGGCACGGCGGAATCGGCATCCCCCACCAGCAGCATGATCTCGGTACAGCCGAGGATGATGGCCTCGGCCCCGGAATCGATCAATTGGCGTATGACGCCGCGATAGATCTCGCGCGAGGAATCGCGCACGATGCCCTTGACCAGTTCCTCATAGATGATGCGGTGGACCGCCGCGCGCCCCGCATCGTCCGGCACCAGAACCTCAAGCCCGAAATTGGCTTCCAGCCGCGACCGGTAGAAGGGCTGTTCCATGGTGAAGGCGGTGCCAAGAAGGCCGATGCGCGTCAATTTCCGCGCGACGATGGCAGCGCCGGTCGGATCGGCGATATGGAGCAGCGGGATCTTGACGCCGGCCTCGATCATGGGCGCCATGCGGTGCATGGTGTTGGAGCAGATCACCAGGAAGTCGGCGCCACCCCGTTCCAGGCGCTGCGCCGCATCGACCATGAGGGCGCTGGCCGCATCCCAATCACCTGCCTTCTGCAGGGCCTCTATCTCGCCGAAATCGAAGGAATAGATGAGCGAGCGCGCCGAATGCACCCCGCCCAGGCGCGCCTGCGCGCCGCGGTTGATGATGCGGTAGTATTCGGCAGTCGATTCCCAGGAGAGGCCGCCGATGAGGCCGATCAGAAGCATGGATGGGTTCCGGCAAAATGAGGTGGGCATAGGACCATAGCGGTTTCGGCGCGGCAACCCCGCTGCAATCCTTGCGACAGGGTCATGTGACCCGCGACAATGTATGAGCGCTGGCAAGGCGCCGCCTGCCTGATATGATACAGATGAATTTTAGCGGGATGATCGCCCATGGCACCGGATACAGGCACCCACACCGCGCCCAAGGTGGCGCAGATCGACGGCAAGACGACGCCGCTCTACACCTTGCCGGCGCGCTGGTATCACGACGCCGGCGTTTACGAGGCCGAGCGCTGGTCGATCTTCGCCGGCACCTGGCAATTCGTCTGCCGAGAAGCCGATCTGCCGCAGCCCGGCGATTACAGCGCGGTGAAGGTCGCCGGTTTCGACATCTTCATCCTGCGCGGCCGCGATGGCCAGCTGAAGGCGTTCCACAATCTCTGCTCCCACCGCGCGGCCCCCTTGTTCGCCGAAGGCACCGGTCATTGCGATGTCCTGCGCTGCCGCTATCACGGCTGGATGTTCGACCATGACGGCAAGCTGAAGGTGGCGCCACATTTCGGCGACTGCGACTGGTTCAAGAAGGATGAGAACGGGCTGAAGCCTGTGCGCCTCGATTCCTGGCGCGGCCTGCTGTTCGTCAACATCGACGGCAAAGCCGAACCGCTCCTCGATTTCCTCGGCGACGTGCCGGATCTGGTGGCCAGCTACCCGATCGAGAGCTTCACCAAGCGGGCCGATGAGGATTTCGCCATCAAGTGCAACTGGAAGACCTATACCGACAATTTCGTGGAAGGCTACCACATCCCCGGCATCCATCCCGGCCTCATCCAGTCGATCGATTTCAACGGCTTCGAGACGACCTACGGCAAGCATGTCGTGATCATGAAGGCGCCGCAGAAATCGGGCTCGATCTATGGCGGGCTGTGGCTGTGGATCTGGCCCAACATGACGCTCTCGGTCTATCCCGACGGCATGAACGCCTCGCGCATCGTGCCCCATGGACCGCGCTCGACCACGCTCCATTACAGCTTCTATTTCCAGAGCCTGGCGCCGGAACTGGCGGAAGCGCAGCAGAAGACCATCGATACCAATTGCCAGATCGTGCGCGAGGATTTCGGCATCTGCGAACAGTCCCAGGCCAATCTGGAAGGCGGCATCTACCAGCGCGGCCCCTTGAGCCCACGCCACGAAATGGGCGTGAAGTATTACCATGACGAGGTTCGTGCGGCGCTGGGCACGCAGGGGATCCGGGAGTAGCTGGCTTTGGCTCCGACGTCATCCCCGGGTTTGACCCGGGGATGACGATCTAGATCAATGAGGGGACCACCCATCACATTTCCGTGTCTGGACTAGGCCGGCGGAAAAATGTGGGCCACATTTCAGTGATGCAGATCCAACTCAAAGTCCTTGCCCTCACCCTCCTGGCACTTTCGGGGTGCGGCTACAATTCCGCGGCACCCGGCGGCATCGAGGAATCGGTGCGGAGCACCCTCAGTGCCGAGGATGAGAGCATCATCATCGTCACGGTGACCGATCCGCTGCCGGTCGCCGCCGCGCGCCTCATCGCCCCCGACGGCAGTATCACTGAGGCCTTTGCCATCGACCGCGACCGCCAGACCTATAGCGAGGGCGGTGGTGTGCGGCCCAATGTCGGCGTGGGGGTGAGCGGCGGCTCGAGCGGCGGCGTTTCGACCGGGATCGGCATCGGCTTCCCGATCTTCTCATCGGGCGGCGGCGCCACCCACCGCATCACCGAGAGCCGCGTACAGCTGCGCATTCCGGATCCCGCCGCCTATCGCCAGAACTGGCAGCGCTATGTGCTGGCGGTCGACCTCGATGACGGCGTCAACCGCCGCGCCTTCCAGACTGTCCCGCCCGCACCCCGCTAACCGCCCTGGGTTAACCGCGCGCGGCCTTGCTCCGGCGCAGGAGGTAGGGCCCGATGACGCAGGCGGCGGCAATCGCCAGCAGCAGCGCCGAGATCGGATGGGTGAAAAAGACGCTGACATCCCCTTGCGCAATCGCATAGGCGCGCCGGAACTGTTCTTCCGCCATCGGCCCCAGGATCAATCCCACCACCAGCGGCGCCACCGGATATTCGAACTGCCGCATGGCAAAGCCGACGAGGCCGATTCAGAGCAACAGCCACAAGTCGAACACCGAATTGTTGAGCGAATAGACGCCCAGCATCGAGAGCACCAGGATGCCGCCATAGAGCAGCGGCCGCGGGATGAGCAGCAGCTTCGCCCACAGCCCCACCAGCGGCAGATTGAGGACCAGCAGCATGAGATTGCCGAGATAGAGGCTGGCGATGAGCGCCCAGACCAGGGTGCTGTTGCTGGAGAACAGCATCGGCCCCGGCTGAATGCCGTATTGCTGGAACGCGGCAAGCAGGATGGCTGCGGTGGCCGAGGTCGGGAGGCCGAAGGAGAGCAGCGGCACCAGGACGCCAGCGACCGCCGCATTGTTGGCGGCCTCGGGACCGGCCACCGCCTCGATGGCGCCCTGGCCGAATTCCTCCGGCTTTTTCGCAAGCCGCTTTTCGATGAGATAGGAGAGGAAGGTGGGGATCTCGGTCCCGCCCGCCGGCAGCGAACCCAGCGGGAAACCCAGCGCCGTGCCGCGCAGCCACGGTTTCCAGGAGCGCGCCCAATCGCTTTCGACATCCACAGGCTGCCGACGACGCGGCTCAACTCCTCCGGCCGCCTTGCTTCGCGGAAGGCGACATGGAACGCCTCGCCCAGCGCAAAGAGGCCGACCGCCACCACCACGACATCGATGCCGTCCAGCAGCGGCAACTGGCCGAAGGTGAAGCGGGCCTGCCCTGTCTGCGTGTCGATGCCGATGAGGCCGATCGCAAGCCCCACGAACAACGCCGACATGCCGCGCAGGATGGAACTGCCGAGCAAAGCCGAGACGGTGACGAAGGCCAGCACCATCAGGCTGAAATATTCGGCCGGGCCGAACAGCAAAGCGATCCGGACCATGATCGGCGAGAGGAAGCTCAAGCCCACGGTGGCGATGGTGCCGGCGACGAAGGAGCCGATGGCGGCGGTGGCAAGGGCTGCTGCCGCACGGCCCTTCTTCGCCATCATATGCCCATCGATGGCGGTCACGATCGAGCCGGTCTCGCCTGGCACGTTCAAGAGTATCGAGGTGGTCGAGCTGCCATACATGGCGCCGTAATAGATGCCGCCGAAGATGATGAAGGCCGCGGTCGGATCGAGGTGATAAGTGACCGGCAGCAGTAGCGCGATGGTGAGTGCCGGGCCGATGCCGGGCAGCACACCGATGGCGGTGCCGAGGGTCACACCCAAGAGCGACCAGAGGAGATTGACTGGCGTGAAGGCGATGGCGAAGCCCTGCATCAGGCCGCTGAGGGTATCCATGACGGTTATTTTCCCCCAAGGATGCTGGCGAGAATGCCCGTGGGCAGCGGTAGGCCGAGGCCCTTGGTGAAGCCGAAGAAGGCGATGAGCACGACGATGAGGCCGACCAGCGCGTGTTTCCAGTTCCACCGCGCTGCAAAGCCGCGCGCGGTCAGGATAAACACTAGCCAGGCAGAGGGGATGAAGCCCAGGGTCTTGTAGCCAAGCGCGCCCACACAGAGGCCGGCCACCACCCAGAGGAGGGTCGGCCAGTCGCCGGGCTCGGTGACGTTCTCGGCATCGCTCACCGGGATGAGGGCACCTTCATGGGCGGCCCCCTGGCGGAGCGTGCGCCAGCCGGCCCAGGCGTTGGCAAGGCCCAGGATCATGAGCCCGCCGCCAATGAGGACCGGAAACAGGCGCGGCCCCAGCGTGTCCTGCCCCGGCAAGGTGCCCGTCCCGAAGGTCGTCACACAGATGCCGAGGCCGACGGCCAGCAGGACACCGCCGACCGCGATGCCCTGCCAGCGTTCGAAGCCGCCGGGCTGAACCCCGCCCGGCTGGTATTTCGGTGAGGTCACGAAACCAGACCGATTTCCTTGAGCACGGTGGTGACGCGTGCTTCTTCCTCGGTGAGGTAGGCGGCAAAATCGTCACCGGCGAGATAGGTGTCCATCCAGCCCTTGGTGGCCAGCGTCTGCTTCCAGCCATCAGACTTCACCATCTGGTCGACGGCGTCGAGCAGCGCCGCCTTGTCGCCATCGGCGAGTTCACCGGCACCGAACACGGCGCGCCAGTTGGCGAGTTCGACATCGATGCCGGACTCTTTCAGCGTCGGCGCATCGAGACCGGCCAGGCGCTCGCCGGACGAGATGCCGATGGCGCGGAGTTCGCCGGCCTTGATCTGGGCTTCGAATTCGCCGAGACCGCTGACGCCGCAGGTGACATGGCCGCCGACGATCGCCGCCAGCGCTTCGCCGCCGCCCGAGAAGGCGACATAGTTGAGCTTGGTGACATCGGCGCCCACCGCCTTGGCGATGAGGCCGGCGAGGATATGGTCGGTGCCACCGGCCGAGCCGCCGCCCCAGGAGACGGAACCGGTATCGGCTTTCAGCTTCGCGGTGAGGTCGGCCATGCTCTTCAATTCGGAGGCGGCCGGCACGACGATCACTTCATATTCGCCGGTGAGGCGCGCCAGGGGCGTCACATCCTTGAACGAGACCGGCGATTTGTTGGTGAGGATGGCGCCCAGCATGACGAGACCACCCACCAGCACGGCGCTCGCATCACCCTTGCGGTTGGCAAATTGCGCCAAGCCTACCGTGCCGCCGGCGCCGGCGACATTCTCGACCTGCACGGCCGTCACGATGCCGGCACCCTGCAGCACTTCCTGCATCGAGCGCGCGGTCTGGTCCCAGCCGCCGCCGGGCTTGGCCGGGGCCACCACGGTGAGGGCATCAATGGCGGCAAGGGCAGCGCCCGGCAGCAGCAGGCCACCGGCGGTGGCCAAAGCAGCGAGGGCCGCGCCCGTCTTCAGGGCTTGGCGGCGCGTCAGATTGTTCATGGTATCCTCCCGGTTCATGTTTCGCTTGAGCGCGCGCACCTCTCCCCAGAGACACGCGCACCGGCGTTTGAAGAACGCTCCAGACCGGACACTCCCCTGCCCGCATGGTGCTGGGGCAAACATTACAGTCTGAAACCGGGTGGTCAATGCAGGGATGCGCCCAGGTCTTGCCGGGGCTTTTGTCGGGGCTTTTGTCGGGGCGTTCGTCGGGCGATTGTTTTGGGAGGGCTTGGTGACGATCGCCCGCTAGCGGGCGAGGTTCGGCACGACCAGCGGCAAATTCTCCGCCTGGGCGTGAACCCCGCCGGCGACGAGGCCGGTCAGCAGCAGGATGCCCAACCCCAGCCGGGCCAGATTACGTAAGGTCATTGTGAAAACTCCGATCCGGGAATGACACAATGTATATTTCACATCTTTTCATGCATTCAAGCACATCGTTGGTGTGAATAGTTGATATAAACTCGCGGGGGCGTTAGAAAAACTTACGCGACGGCCAGGACGCGGCCCTGCCGGAAAAGAACTAATGATTTGAAATATATGAGATTTATGAGAACACAGGCAGAAACGGAGACCCGCGCCTGTATTTCACACGGCTTTGTTCAGGAGAGCAGGCCGCGCAGCTTGTAAAGCTGCTCCAGGGCTTCCCGGGGCGAGAGTTCGTCGGGATTGATCGCCTTGAGGCTGGCCTCGACCGCGCTGCCCTTGAGGGCCGGGGCGGCCGGAGCCTGCACGGAAAAGAGCGGCAGATCGTCGGTGAGGCGCGAAAGGGCACTGGCCTGGTCGCCCTTCTCCAGGGTGCTCAGCACTTCCTCGGCGCGGTGGATGGCGGCGGCGGGCAGGCCGGCGAGCTTGGCCACATGGATGCCGTAGGAGCGGTCGGCGGCCCCGGGTCCGATCTCGTGCAGGAACTTCACCTCGCCCTGCCATTCCATGACGCGCATCGTATAGGGCTTGAGCGCGCTGAGTGTCGCGGCAAGATGTGTCAGCTCATGGTAGTGCGTGGCGAAGAGGGCACGGCAGCCATTCACCTCGTGAAGATGTTCGAGGCACGCCCAGGCGATGGAGAGGCCATCGAAGGTCGCGGTCCCACGTCCGATCTCGTCGAGGATCACCAAGGAGCGCGGCGTGGCGCGGTTGAGGATCGCCGCCGTCTCCACCATCTCGACCATGAAGGTCGAGCGCCCGCGCGCAAGATCGTCGGCCGCCCCCACCCGACTGAACAGGCGATCGACGATGCCGATGCGGGCAGCTTTGGCCGGCACGTAACTGCCCATCTGGGCGAGGATCGCGATGAGCGCGTTCTGCCGCAGGAAGGTGGATTTGCCGGCCATGTTAGGGCCGGTCACCAGCCATAGGCGGCGTTCCGGCGAGAGGTCGCAATCGTTGGCGACGAAGCTGCCGCCTTGCGCGCGCAGGAGTGCTGCTTCCACCACCGGATGGCGCCCGGCGGTGATGATGAACTCGGCGCCTTCGTCGATCTCCGGCCGTACCCAATCGCCTTCGCGGGCGAGTTCGGCCAAGGCGGCCCCCACATCGATGAGGGCAAGGGCGCCTGCTGCCTTCGCGATCATCTCCTGCCGGCCGATGACCTCCGTGACCAGATCGTCGAACAGGCGCAGCTCAAGTGCCACGGCGCGGTCGCCAGCATGGACGATCTTGCTTTCAAGCTCGGCCAGCTCGCCGGTGGAAAACCGCATGGCATTGGCCATGCTCTGGCGGTGGATGAAGCGCGCATCGCCCTTCAGCTTCTCGGCATGGAGCGGGGTGATCTCGATGTAATAGCCGATGACATTGTTGTGCCGGACCTTGAGGCCGGAAATGCCGGTCTCGGTCTTGAGGCGCGCCTCCAGCTCCAGGATGAGCGTGCGCGAATCCTCCTTAAGGCCGCGGTATTCGTCGAGTTCGGCATGATAGCCCTTGGCGATGAAGCCGCCGTCGCGGTTGAGGAGCGGCAATTCCTCGGCCAGCGCCCGGCCGAGCCGTTCCACGAGATCTGCATGATGGCCAAGATCAGCATTGGCCGCCTGCAGCAGCGCCGGAATGGGCGCCAGGCGCTGCTTCTCGATGAGCGCCCGGAAATCGGCGGTGGCCAGCAATCCGTCGCGGATGGCGGCGAGATCACGCGGCCCGCCGCGCCCGGCGGTGAGGCGCGAGAGCGCGCGTTCGAGATCCGGCACGCGGCGCAAGGAATCGCGCAGGAGATTGCGGAGATCGTCTTCGCCGACGAGATATTGCACGAGGTCGAGCCGCGCGCTGATGCCCTCGACCTCGGTCAAGGGTGCCGCCAGCCAGTCGGAGAGCAGGCGCCCGCCGGCACCGGTGAGGCAGCGGTCTATGGCGGCCAGCAGCGAACCCTGGCGTTCGCCGTTGAGCGATCGGATGAGTTCGAGATTGCGCCTGGTCGCGGCGTCGATCTCCATGAGCGCACCATCGACCACCTGGCGCGGGGCGGAGAGGCGCGGCACGCGGCCCTGTTGCGTAAGTTCGACATAATCCAGCACGGCGCCGGCCGCCGCCACTTCGGCGCGGGTGAAGCTGCCGAAGGCATCCAAGGTCGCGGTGCCGAGGAATTTCTGCAGGCGCTTCCTGGCATTGTCGCTGTCGAAGCGCGCCGAGGGCAAGGGCGACAGGCGGCGCTTGTAATCGGCGAAGAATTCGAAGAGGTCGGGGCGCGCCAGCAACCGGTCGGCAATGAGGATCTCGGTGGGATCGAGCCTGGCCATCGCGGCCGCGAGATCGCGCTCGGAGACCTTCTGGACGAAGAAGCTGCCGGTCGAAATATCGACCCAGGCGAGACCCAGTTCGCCGCCGGCCTCGGTGACGGCGGCCAGGAAATTGTGCCGGCGCGCTTCGAGGAGCGCATCTTCGGTAAGCGTGCCCGGTGTGACGATGCGCGTCACAGCGCGCTTCACCACCGATTTGGAGCCGCGCTTCTTGGCTTCCGCCGGGTCTTCGACCTGTTCGCAGACCGCGACCTTGAAACCCTGGCGCACCAGCTTGGAAAGATAGGCCTCATGGGCATGGACCGGGACCCCGCACATGGGGATCTCCTCGCCAGCATGCCGCCCGCGCTTGGTCAGCGCAATGTCGAGGGCGGCCGAGGCCTTGACCGCATCCTCGAAGAACATCTCGTAGAAATCGCCCATCCGGTAGAACAGCAGCGCGTCCGGATGTTCGCGCTTGGCGCCGAGATACTGCGCCATCATCGGCGTCGCATCGGCTGACTCGCGCGCCCATTGGGGCGTTTCCACGGGACTATGTCCGGCTTTATCGTTCATGGCCGGCAGGCTTAGCATTGAGGGTGGGGATTCGCAAAGGCCCCTCCCCCTCCGTGCAGAGGGTTTCTACCCCTTCCGGCGCATCCGGTCGGCCAGGATCACCAGCAATATCCCCGGGATGAACACCACCGTGGCGATCGCCGGGTAGAGCGGCGAGGAGCCGGTGGCGATGCCGGAGAAGACGAAGGTGGGGAGCGTCCGGGTGGAGCCGGCGAGGCTGTAGGTGAGGTAGAAATTTCCCCAGCTCAGGAGGAAGGCGAAAATGCCGGCCGAGAAGATGCCCGGCCACAGCAGCGGCAGCGTGATGTAGCGATAGACGTCGAGGGTCGAAGCACCGCAATCCCGCGCCGCATCTTCGAGGGTGCTGTCGAAATTGAACACCTGCACCGCCACGATCACCATGGCGAACGGCGTGATGTAGACGACATGGCCGATGATCGCCGTCGTGACCCCGGTGGTGAAGTCGAAGGTCCGCCCCAGCACCGAGAACCACAGCAGCAGCACGATGCCGAGCAGCAATTGCGGGAAGGCCAAAGGCGCGGCGCTCAAGCCCGTGAAGGGGATGCGGAAACGGAAGCGATAGCGCACGGCGACGATGGCGGCCGCCGAACCGATCAAGGTCGCAAACAGGGTCGCCACCACGGCAATGACCGTCGAGTTATAGAGCGCATCGCCGGCACTGCTGTTCTGGAACAGGGAAGCATACCATTTCAGCGACACGCCCTCAAAGGGCAGGGTCGGATAGCGTCCCTCCTGGAACGAGAAGGCGATGAGCGTGAAGATCGGGATGTAGAAGAAGATGAGCACCGCGGCCGTGGTGCCGTAAAGGAGCAGATTGGCAAGCCGCGCCTCGGTGCGCGCATTCAGCCAGGGTGTCGGCGTCGGATAAGCCATCAGATGGGCCCCATATGACGCTTCAGGGAATAGACCCGGTTGAAGAGCAGCACGATGAACACCGCCACCACCATCAGCACCAAAGTGAGCGCCGCGCCCAGCGGCCAGTTGACGCGCGTCTCGAAGGTCTGGCGGATGAGTTCCGCCGACATCGGCGACTTGCCGCCGCCCAGCACCTTGGGCTCCAGGAACACGCCCACCGCGAGGAGGAAAATGAGCACCGACGCCGCCCAGATGCCGGGCCGCGCCAAGGGCAAAGTCACTTCCCAGAAGGCGCGGAACTTGCTGGCGCCGGCATCGTATGCGGCCAGGATCAGCGAGCGGTCGATGGCGTCGATCGAGAGATAGATGGTGAAGATGGCGAAGGCCAGGAGGTTATAGACCATGCCCAGCATGGTCGCCCAATCGGTGAAGAGGATGTTGACCGCGTCGCCCTCGAACCCCAAGCCGCGCGCGAGATAATTGGCAGCACCGTTCTTGTCGAGAAACAGCACCCAGCCGAAGGTCTTCAAGGTGGCGTCGGTCAGGAAGGCGAAGGTGATCAGCACCTTCACATGATCCTGGAAAGCCCTGAGGCGCGTCGCCAGCGCATAGGCCACCGGAAAGGCGATGAGCAGACACAGGATCACGCAGGTGATCGCCATGAACAGGGTGTGGCCGAGGATGGTCCAGTAATGCGGCTTGGTGAAGATGTCGGTCCAGGTTTCCAGCGACCAGGTCCAGGTCAGCTGGAAATTCTTGGTGCGCTGGAAGGTGAGCGCCACCGTCATCAGGAGGGGCGCCAGGAAGAAGCCGGTCTGCAGCAGCACGCTGGGCAGCGCCTTGGCAAAGAGCTCCGGATCGCGCCAGCTGCGGTCGATCTCGCCGCTCATGCCGCCACTCGCTCGCGGAACACATAGATGTCGCGCTTGGGAAAGCCCAGGCGCAAGGTGTCGCCGATCTCGGCCGGCTGGCGGGACGCACCCGGCAGTTCGAAGATGAGCGGCGACCCGTCGGCCATCGCGCTGCGGAACTGCACGGTGCCGCCCTTGCAGAACACTTCCGTGATGGTGACCTCAAGCGTGAAATCGGCGCTTTCATGGGGGGCGAGCGGTGTCAGCAATTCGGGGCGCACCATCAGCAAGGCAGGTCCCACCCCAAGTCCCGGCGCCACGAAGCTTGCCGGCACGCGCGGATCGGCGGCGGTGAGGCCAGGTGCCTGCAGCACGGCGCCCTGGGCATTGTTCTCGGCAATTTGCACCGGGATGAGGTTGGTATCGCCGATGAAGCCCGCCACGAAACTGTCGGCCGGGCGGTAATAGATGTCGTTGGGGCCACCCATCTGCAGGATTTCGCCCGCGCGCATGACGCAGATGCGGTCGGCGAGCATGATCGCTTCCTCGAGATCATGGGTCACATGCACGAAGGTGACGCCGACGCTGCGGTGGAGGCGTTTCAGTTCCGCCTGCAGCACTTTCTTCAGCTTGACGTCGAGGGCCGAGAGCGGCTCATCCAGCAGCAGCAGCTTTGGTTCCGAGATCATCGAGCGCGCGAGTGCCACGCGCTGCTGCTCGCCGCCGGACAATTGGCGCGGGAAGCGGCTGAGATATTCGGGCTTCAACTGCATGAGCTCGATCATCGCCATGACGCGTTTGGCGATGGTGGCTGGATCGACCTTCCGCAGCTTCAGCGGAAAACCGATATTGTCGGCGACCGTCATATGCGGGAAGAGCGCCAGTTTCTGGAACACCATGCTGGTGGGGCGCGCCGCCGCCGGCACGCCCAGCATGGGCTGGCCGTCGATGGCGATGGTGCCGGCGTCCGGCTCCTCGAAACCGGCGATGTGTTTGAGGAGGGTCGTCTTGCCGCAACCCGACGGGCCGACGAGGGCGATGAACTCACCCTGGGCCACGTCGAGCGAAACGCCCTTCAGTGCCTGATAGGCACCGAAGTTCTTTTTGAGATCGCGGATCTCGAGGATGTTGCGCGCCATGCCGGCCCTGTGTGTTTTCTTGTTTTTGGGTTCGTCACAATAAACGCCCCCGGCCGACCCGCAAAGGTCGAATCCGGGGGCGCGAGATAAGCGCGTCCGGTCAGCCGGCGATTACTGCGCCGCCGCCAGCTCTTCCTGCCAGATCGCCAGCATCTCGTCGATCTGCGGGGCGATGCGGTGCATCTGGGAATTGTCCCAGGCGTGCCACATGTAATCGGTCTGCAGGATGCTCTTTTCCTCATCCGAATAGAGCTCTTCCACCGACTTATTGGTCACCACGTTGCAGGTGGTGTCGAGGAGCGAGAGCACGTGGCCCGCTTCCTTGGAGACGACATGCTTCAGGAGCTTCTGCGCGAGGTCCGGCTGGTCGGTTTCCTTGACGATGGCGGTCGCCTCGACCCAGATGATTCCCTGCTTCAAACCGTTCTTGGGGTCGGGCACGGTGGCGATGATGTTCTTGTGACCCTGCTTCCTGACCGCCGAGGTGAGATAGGACCCGGCACCGATGCAGCCCAGCAGCGAACCGTCGAGCAGGCCCTTCTGCGCCTGGGTCAAATCGGCCACCAGCGTGCGCGTGTTCTTGAACATGGCGCGCAGCACCTTGCGTATTTCCTCGAGCGCCGCGGCATCGAGTTCCTGATAGGGATCGATGCCGGCATGGAGCGCCATGGGTAGGATCGGCCAATCGCCCCAATCCATGACGCAGATCTTGTCCTTGTTCTTGGCGTCGAACACCGGGTCGTAGCTCTTCCAATCGTCGGGATTGGTGATGTCGGTGTTGATGCAGCCGCCGACCCAGCCCCAGCGTGTGGCGACACCGATGGTCTTGCCGTCGTTCAGCAGCGGTTCGAAGGGCGGCTTGAACTGGTCGTAGAAGCTTGCATAGACGTCGGCGTAATCGTCCGGGTTGAGTTCGAGGGCGAGGCCCGCCGGGCCCATGCGCGTGATCCACGGCATGTCGGAGGAGACGATGTCGATCTCGCGCGAGGCGCCGGCCTGGAGTTTCGCAAAACCGCCCGGTGAATCGACGATGAGGTCGAAGGCGATGTCGACATCGTTGGCGGCCTTGAACGGGTCGATGATGCGGGGGTCGTTATAGCCTTCCCAGGCCATGTAGCTCATCTGCGTGGCGGCCCGCGCGGGCTTGCCGAAGCTCAAGCCCGACATGGCGGCGACACCCGCCGCGGCGCCGGCGGATTTCAACAGGCGACGGCGCGTCATGCCAGCGTCGTCCAAACCCATGGCGCGGATCTGGTTCTGATAGAATTGCGGCAGGTCACTGTACCAGGACATCTCGGAATCCCTCCCTTGAAACGTGCGGCCATGAAAGATGCGGGCTGGCCGGATGTTGCGCGAATGCGTCTTCTGGGCCGCCGCAAAGCCAAGGGCATCTTGGCCCCTTTCGCTGGCACTGGCGATATCCCCGGGGAGATAGAACGGACTGACGGGATATTGCCGGCACGGTCTCATCCCCTCTCCCCTCGCGGGAGAGGGTCAGGGTGAGGGGGTGGTCAGTTCGAGCGCGCTGGACGCCCCCTCACCGGCTCGCTTTGCTCGCCACCCTCTCCCGCGAGGGGAGAGGGCTCAAAATCGCAGGCTACCAACGAGCGTGTGTTTCTACCCCACGAAACTCAAAAACGCCGCGAACAGCTCCGCCTGGGTCGACAATCCCAGCTTCCGGTAGATGTTCTTGCGGTGAACCTTCACGGTGCCGGCCGAGATGTCGAGGAGATGCGCCACCGAGCCCGTCGAATGGCCCTGGAGGATGAGCGAGACGATCTGGCGTTCCCGCTCGGAGAGCTGCCTCGCACCGAATTCCGTATAGGCCGCGGTCACTTGCGCGGCATCCCGGTGGCGCGGCCGCGTCAGGCTGGCGGGGGCGGTAATGCTCGCCCAATGCCTGGAGCAAAGGCCGGAGATCGCCGGGGCCAAGGCCTGCAGCAGATCCATATCCGACCGGCCCAAGGCCGGCCCCGCATCCCACCGCGCCAGGGAGAGAACACCGGTCGCGTCCGCCAGCGGGAAATAGAAGCCGACCTCTTCGCGGATTCCGGTCAAGCTGTAATGTGTGCGGAAATATTCGCTCTGGCGGAAGCGGTCGGGGGCGATGTCGCGCAATCGGTAGCAGCCGGCCTGCACACCCGCCGCCACCTTCTGGAAGAAGGGGTCGAGCACATAGGGGGCCGCGCAATAGGCGTTGATCACCACCTGGCGCTGCGGTGCCGGCAAGGTGTCGCCCAGCGCCAGCGGTCGCCCGGTGCCACGATAGGCGAAGACCATCAGGAAGTCGAAATGGATGAGCCGCGTCACCGAGCGCAGCAGCGTCGGCCCGAAACTGTCCTGGTCGAGGTTCGCAACTAGATCGGCCACGCCGCGATTCCATTGTTCCAGCAGCTGGCTGGAGCGGGTCATCGGCAGGCGCCGCGCTTCCAGCGACGCAGCCTCCGGCGCTATCGCTTTGGAGATATGGGGTCGCGCATGGGTCAGGGTCTATACTCCGCCAATCGGCCAGTTTCTTGCCGCGGGCTGAGAATGCCCATTGCGGCGGAAAGCTGTCAATTGCGCGACCCAACCCGAAGAGGATTCCCCATGCAAGGCACCATGAAAGCCGCCATCCAGCGCAAGGCCGGCACGGCATTGAAGATCGAGAAGCTGCCGATCCCCGAGGCCGGCCCCGGCGAGATCCTGATCAAGGTCACGGCCTGCGGCGTGTGCCATTCCGATCTCCACGCGATCGACGGCGATTGGACGCCAGGTCCCGTGCTGCCGCTCATCCCCGGCCATGAAGTGGCTGGCCATGTGGCGGCCATCGGCGCCGGTGTGAAGGGCTTCCGCTTGGGGGATGCCGTCGGCGTGCCGTGGATGTACAGCGCCTGCGGCACCTGCGAGTTCTGCCTCGCCGGCATGGAGACGATCTGCAAGGCGGGTGAGGCCAGCGGCTATTCGAAGCCCGGCGGCTATGCCGAGTTCATGGTGGCGGACGCCAAATTCGTGGCGCGCCTGCCCAAGAGCGCCAACCTCTATGAGATCGCCCCCATCCTCTGCGCCGGCGTCACCACCTATCGCGGATTGAAGCGCACCAAGACGCGTCCCGGCCAGTGGATGACCGTGTTCGGCATCGGCGGCCTTGGCCACATTGCCGTGCAGTATGCGGTCGCCATGGGGATGCGCGTGGTGGCGGTCGATGTCGACGATGTGAAGCTGAAGCTCGCCAAGAAATTGGGCGCCGAGTTGACCGTCAACGCGAAAAAGGTCGATCCGGTCGCCGAGATCCAGGCGAAGATCGGCGGCAGCCATGGCGCCGTCGTCACCGCGGTGGCACCCCAGGCCTTCGAGCAGGCGATCGGCGTGCTGCGCCCGGCGGGCACGGTGGCCTATATCGGCCTCCCCGGCGGCAAATCCGACCAGATCCGCGCCTCGATCTCGCAGATCACCAATTGGGAACTGACCGTCACCGGCTCCAACGTGGGAACGCGTCTCGATCTCAACGAGGCGGTGGCCTTTGCCTTGAACGGCCTGGTGAAGGCCAAGATCCAGAAGGCACCGCTCACCCAGATCAACAAGATCTTCGACGCCATGCGCAAGGGCAAGATCGTCGGCCGTATGGTTCTCGATATCGCGTGATGTAGTCTGAGCTAAATCGTCATGGCCGGGCCAAGCCCGGCCATGACGGCTAGAATGAGTTGGTTTCGGCCGCCAACCCGCCGCCGACATCTTTGTTCTTCTCGCTGTTCCCCTTTAACTCCGGGCCGTTTCATGCAAGCCTGCGGGAAAGAGGTCAGGGAGAGTTCGCCAAATCATGAGCACCAAGAAGCCGACCATCACCGAGGAAGATGCGCTGCAGTTCCATGTCATGGGGCGGCCGGGCAAGATCGAGATCATCGCCTCGAAGCCGCTGACGACGCAGCGGGACCTGTCCCTGGCCTATTCCCCCGGCGTCGCCTATCCCTGCCTGCACATCGCCCGCGACCCCTCGACCGCCTATGATTATACCGCCAAGGGAAATCTCGTGGCGGTCATCTCCAACGGTACCGCGGTGCTGGGGCTGGGCGATCTGGGGGCGCTCGCCTCGAAACCGGTGATGGAGGGCAAGGCCGTCCTCTTCAAGCGCTTTGCCGACATCGATTCCATCGATCTTGAGGTCGACACCAAGGACGTGACCGAGTTCGTGAATTCGGTGCGCTATCTGGGGCCAAGTTTCGGCGGCATCAATCTCGAGGATATCAAGGCGCCGGAGTGCTTCATCATCGAGCAGCAATTGCGCGAGCTGATGGACATCCCCGTCTTCCATGACGACCAGCATGGCACGGCGATCATCGCGGCGGCGGGCATCCTCAACGCGATGCATCTCACCGGGCGCGATTTCAAGAACACCAAGATCGTGGTCAATGGCGCCGGTGCCGCCTCGATCGCCTGCGTCGAGCTGGTGAAGGCCATGGGCCTGCCCCATGACAATGCCATCCTGTGCGACACCAAGGGCGTCATCTATCAGGGCCGCACCGAAGGCATGAATCAGTGGAAATCGGCCCATGCGGTGAAGACCGATGCGCGCACGCTCGAAGAAGCGATGAAGGGCGCCGACGTGTTCCTGGGCCTCTCCGTGAAGGGTGCCGTGACACCCGCCATGGTGAAAAGCATGGCCGACAAGCCGATCATCTTCGCCATGGCCAATCCGGACCCCGAGGTGACGCCGGAGGAAGTGCAGGCGGTGCGCTCCGACGCCATCGTCGCCACCGGGCGCTCTGATTATGTGAACCAGGTCAACAATGTGCTGGGCTTCCCCTATATCTTCCGCGGCGCCCTCGATGTGCGCGCCTCCACCATCAACGATGCGATGAAGATCGCCGCCGCACACGCCATCGCCGACCTCGCCCGCGCCGACGTGCCGGAGGAAGTGGATGCCGCCTATTCCGGCCGGCGCCTGCGCTTTGGTCCCGACTACATCATCCCGGTGCCGTTCGATCCCCGCCTCATCACCCATGTGCCGCCGGCGGTCGCCAAGGCCGCCATGGACAGCGGTGTGGCTCGTAAGCCGATCATCGACATGGACGCCTTTGTGGCCTCACTGGCCGGCAGGCTCGACCCCGCCGCAGGCTCGTTGCAGCTCATCTTCGAGCGCGTGCGCCACAACCCGAAGCGCGTCGTCTTCGCCGAGGGCGAGGAGGAAAAGGTCATCCGCGCCGCCATCGCCTTCCGCTCGTCGGGCTATGGCACGCCGGTATTGGTGGGCAGGCCCGAGCGCATCGCCGAGGTCATCAAGAGCCAAAGCCTGCATGATGCCGACGGGCTCGAGGTGGTGACCGCCGCCAACACGCCGCACCGACAGCACTATCACGACATGCTTTATGAACGCTTGCAGCGCAAGGGCATCCTGTCGCGCGACGTGCAGCGCATGGTCAACCAGGACCGCAATGTCTTTGCCGCCTGCATGGTGGCGGCGGGCCACGCCGATGCCATGGTCACGGGTGTGACGCGCAGCTTCAATGTCTGCCTCGACGATGCCATGCGGGTCATCGACCCCCGGCCCGGGCAGACCCTGATGGGTCTGACCATCCTGGTGGCCGGCGGGCGCACGGTGCTGCTGGCCGATACCAACGTCCATGAACTGCCCTCGGCCGAGCAGCTTGCCGACTTCGCCGTGCAGACGGCGGCCATCGCCAGACAGCTTGGCCACGAGCCACGCATAGCCCTCCTCTCCTTCTCCAATTTCGGCAACCCGCCGCGTGAGAAAGCCGTGCGCATCCGCGAGGCCGTGCTGGTCTTGGACCAGCGCCGGGTCGATTTTGAATATGAAGGCGAGATGCAGGCGAACGTCGCCTTGAACTATGGGTTGATGAAGGAGCTTTACCCCTTCACGCGCCTCTCCGGTCCCGCCAACATCCTCATCATGCCGGCGTTGCATTCCGCCAACATCGCCGCGAAGCTGATGCAGGAATTGGGCGGCACATCCTTCGGCCCGGTCCTGGTCGGCCTGTCCAAATCGGTGCAGATCGTCCAGACCGGCGCCACGGTCAACGAACTGGTGACCGCGGCAGCCTTCGCCTCGCTCGCCACAACACCGCTCAGTACGTTGCGCTAGGGAATCGGCACCCGCTGCTGCCATTGGTCGCGCCGCGTACGATTGCATTCCGGCATCGATTTGCGCAGATTGGCGCCTGGAAATCGCTGTGAGAGACGTCATGCCCCAGATCGAAACCCTGACCCCCAAATTCGCGACCAAGGACCGCTTCGCCCTCATCGAACTGCTGATGGATGTGGTCGAGGCAGGGGCCGCGATCAGCTTCCTGCCGCCGATGACCGAGGGCGAGGCTGGGGCTTTCTGGGACAAGGCGCTCTCTGATCTCTCCCATCGCAGCATCCTGGTGGCGCGCGATGCCGCCGGCCGCATCCAGGGCAGCGTGCAGTTGATCCCGGCCGCCATGCCCAACCAGCCCCACCGCGCCGAGATCGCCAAACTGCTGGTGCACACCAAGGCCCGCCGCAAGGGGATCGGCCGTGCGCTGATGCTGGCGGCGGAAGCGGAAGCCAAAGCGCTCGGCCGCACCCTCCTCACCCTCGACACCCGCCGCGGCGACGATGGCGAGGCGCTCTATCGCAATTTGGGCTATGTCGAGGTGGGCGTCATACCGCGCTATGCCAAGAACGCCGACGGCAGCTTCCACGACACGGTGGTGTTCTACAAGGAACTGTGATTGGGGGAGCGGCTCAGTCGATGAGACCGAGCACACCGCTCTCATAGCGCACTTGTCGCCCCAACCAGGCGGCGTCGATGTCCGGCACCACCGCCGACGGTTTGCGCAGTTCTCGCAGCAAGGTGGCGCCGTGGGACAGCTTGCCGCCCATGCGCGCGATGACCGCCCGTGCCGCGCGGTATTCTTCGTAACGACCTGGGTCCAGGGTCTCAACCAGGAGAATATCGGTTCCCAGCACGCCCGTCACCGCGCCTGGATAGATCACAAAGGCGTCGGCCTTGCCGGGTCCATCGCGCCCGTCCTGCCAGAAACTGCCCTGTCGGAGCCGCGCACGGGGATGCGGCGCAAACCAGACGAGCCGGTCTTGCGGCAAAAAGGCGTGATGCAGGCGAAAGAAGATGCGCATGAGATTGTCGCGGTACCATTCGCGCAATTGCACATAATGGCCGCGCATGCCGGGCAGGCCCAGCCCATGCGCCCATCTGATCGCCGTCGGCCAAGTCGGCAAGGGCGTGATCGGCAAGCCGTCGCCACTCCCGTCTGGCAGCGGGCGTGGCGTCGCGGGGTCGGTTTCCCACGGCAGGCGGTGCGGTGCTCCCGGCATGTCGCCATAGACGGTCGCAGGCTGACCGAGGTAGCTGCCGCCAGCGCTGGCGATCGCTGTTGCGATGCACAGATTGCCCTGCACGGTGAAGAGATAAAAGCGCGTGAACCAATCCGCCAAACACTGGCCATCGGCACCGGCGGCAACCAGTGCCGCCAGTTCCAGATCGAACCGGCGCAGCGATTCCTCTAGCGCCAGCATGGCGCGGCGACTTTCCCGCTGCATGCGCCAAAAGCAGCTGAGGTTGCGCAGGCACCGCCACGGATGTGCGGCAAATACCGGCACGGCGCCACCGACTTCACGCGCATAGCGCCGGGAGGAGAAGCCCCAATCTTTCAGCCGCGCCAGGAACAGATCATTGTTGATATAGGATGCCTCGTCGAACAGAGCGGTAAAGGGCTCATTGTCGGCCAGCACCCGGGAATCCCAGCGCGCCATAACCGCCGGTATGCTGGCGTCCGCGCGCCGTTGCGCATATTCCACCAGTCGGCTGGGTCGTGAAGGGAGTATTTCCGCGATATTGGCGGAGGTCAGATGCCGCCGCCAGCCATAGATCGTGACCGGCCGGTATTGCAGCAGCCATAATTGCTGGCCGTCCCAGGCCCATTCGACATCACCCGGTACATAGTGGAACGCCCGCAGCACGTCCTGCAGGAAGGTCCATAAAGCGTGCTGGCTGAGACCCTGCGTTTGACCGAACGTACCATCGGCCCAATCGCTGCCGAGGCGCGACAGCGTGACCTTGTGCGGCTGCACGTCGCCATCCGCCAGCGCGGCGAGATGCCCGTCGAGCCATTCGATCTCGGCAGCGAGATGGCGCACGAAGGCTATGCCGGAGAGACGCGGCGCGACGTAACGCTGGACGACCACCTCGTCCACGCCGGCGCGGTGCAGTTCGGCGACACGGAAGGGTACCTCGCCCGCATTCTGGCGCAGAAAAGTGGCGCTCAATCCGGCATTGGCGGCATCGGCCTTGTCTTCCGTGGTGCTGGAGGAGCGCACCGCAAAGACGCCATCGCTGTGCTCGGCCAGGAAGGCCGCCAGGGCAGGGTTGCCTGCTGTCCGGATCGTGGTTGCCGCCGGTACTGGCAGGCCGGCCAAAATCGCCAGTTGCAGACGGCCGCCCTTGCTGTGCGCTGTGAACCCGGCCTCGCCTTGCTCAAGCCAGGCGACAAACCCTGCCGGGTCGTCGATCCAGGGATAGTGGCCCCAATCCTCCCGGATGCCGACGGTGAGGGCGGCGCGCGCCAGAATGGCCGACCAGGCCGCCGCCTGATCCGCGGAAATGACGCCGTCCTGCGTCCCCCAAACCAGGTCGATCGGATCGGCAATCCATTCCAGCAAAGGCAATGCCGTTTCGGCGCGCATCATGTCCCAATAGGGCTGGAATGCCCGGCACCGACGATAGCCGCGCCCCATCCGCCGATATTGGTCCGCCGTCCATTGCTTGTTGGAGAATTTCCCGGCAAGCCAGTGTGGGCGGTGTGCCAACAGCCAGTGCGCCAGCTTGCGGAGCGGCCGCCACGCCATCAGCGCGGGCAGGCGTCGCTGCCACAGAAAGGCGCCGACCGGCGCAAGCAGGATCGTGTGGGAGAAGTGGCCAGGCCTTCGCTGCAAGGCGTGGAGCACTGGCAGCGCATTGACGCCAACGGCAAGAATGGCGGCGCCCGGCTGCGTCATCGCCAGCAAGGCGTCCGCATATGCCACGAGATCGCGGCAAGGGGGTGCCGGATTGTCGCCGAATCCCGGCAATTCCAGGGAACCGGCCGGTAGCGACCGAAAAACTGCAGGGTGTCGTCCCACCAATCGGCGGCGCTTCCATTACCGGCGAGCAGATAGAGAACCGGTCTGTTCATGTCCGTCGCCTGGTCCCGCCCTGTTGACGAGTTGCCCTGTAATCCCGCCTACAACACGCTCTGCGGCACGCCCGTCACGCGTTCGACGAGCCAGCGGCGGGCTTGCAGGCAGGCCTGCACCGTGGGGCCGAGCCCGACCGCGATGATGATCGTGCCGAGACCCACCGTGCCGCCCAGCAGGAAGCCGATTATCAGCGCCATCACCTCGACGATGGTGCGCGACAGGCGGATCGAGAATTCGAATTTCTTGTTGAGCCCGACCATCACCCCGTCGCGCGGGCCTGTGCCGAGGCGGGCCGGCAGATAGAGCGCGCTGCCAATTGCCATCAGGAGGATGCCGCCCAGCATGTAGCTCCAGCGGATGACGATGTTGTCAGGGGCGTCCAGGATGGAGAGAAAGAATTCCGCCGAGGGACCGATCACCAGCGCATTCAACACCGTGCCGATGCCGGGCTTCATCTTCAAGGGGATCCAGAGCAGCAGCACACCGACGCTGGTGACGACACCGGCCCAGCCGATGCCGATGCCAAGATGATGCCCCAGGCCCTGGTGGAACACATCCCAGGGCGAGAGGCCGAGATCGGCGCGCACCTGCAGCGCCACGGCGAGGCCCCAGATGACGAAGCCGATCAGCAGCGGCAGCAGCCGCTTCAGCAGGAAATCGAACATGGAGATTTGGCCCCGACGCTGGTGTGCCCCATGCTTAGGGGAGGTGCGGGGCGCTGACAACAGCGGCGGCACGCACGCCAGCCATGCGTCGCATAGTCCCATTGCCGCAATTGTCCGGGGACAATCAACCGGTTTCGAGTTCGCTGTCCCAGTAAAGAAAATCCCGCCAACTCCGGTGGAGATAATTTGGCGGGAAGGCACGGCCGTTTTCCTGAAGCTCGAAGGTCGTCGGTTGCAACGGCCTCCTTTTGGGGAACATGCCGACCTGGTGCGGCAGTTTGCTGCCCTTCCTGAGGTTGCAGGCCTGGCAGGCCGCGACGACATTCTGCCACGAAGTGCGGCCACCGCGGGCGCGCGGCACGACGTGATCAAAGGTGAGGTCATGGGCTGCCGAATGCCGGCCGCAATACTGGCAGCGGAACCGGTCGCGCAGGAAGACGTTGAACCGCGTGAAGGCTGGCCTGCGCTCCTGCGGGACATATTCTTTCAGTGAAATGACCGAGGGCAGCCGCATGGCGAGGCTGGGGCTGTGCACCATTTCATCGTATTCGCTGAGAATGTTGACCCGGTCGAGGAACACCGCCTTGACGGCTTCCTGCCAGGGCCACAGGGACAACGGGAAGTAGCTCAACGGCC
Source organism: Rhodospirillaceae bacterium (assembly GCA_016712715.1). Classification (NCBI taxonomy): domain Bacteria; kingdom Pseudomonadati; phylum Pseudomonadota; class Alphaproteobacteria; order Rhodospirillales; family Rhodospirillaceae; species Rhodospirillaceae bacterium. Next base: position 1,322,340 of record JADJQM010000002.1, on the reverse strand, counting down.
GGAAATCGGCGTTGAGGACCAGGGCCGGACATGCCTCAGGTGAGGCCATCATAATGCCATCTCCCGCACTTCCCAAGACTCCTCTCGGGGGCCGCCACTCATCCGCTGATCTGCGGATGACCGCAACCCAACGTGCTAGGAATAGCCGGGGCGGAAAGAAAACTCAAGATGTAGCGGGTAACCCTCGGCGATCTTTCACGATGTTGTCATTCCCCAGTGTGTGACACCTTAATGATGGTGCCCATGGTCGTGATGCGTGCACATCAATTGATGCAGCATCGAGGCACCCAGTTCCAGGCCGCGCTGGTCAATGGAGTGCGGCAGGCCCGGCCGGCCTTCGGCGGCGACGCGAACGCCGGCGGCCTTCAGCGCTTCCTCGGCCTCGGCCATGGCGGCAAAGGGCAGAACCTGGTCGGCCATGCCATGGACCAGCAGCACCGGGGGTTTCGACCGGATCTCGCTGGCGAGCAGGTCGGGCGCCACCAGCATGCCGGAATAGCCGATGATGGCGGCCGCCGGGTTGGGCCGGCGCAGGCCGACATGGAGCGCCATCATGGTGCCCTGGCTGAAGCCGATGAGGGCCAGCTGCGCCTCGGTGAGGCCGCGCGCCGCCAGCTGTTCATCAAGATAGGCATCAAGGATGGGCGCCGCTTCGCGGGCACCCTGGAGACGCGTTTCGTCGTTGCGCTCCTCAAGACCGAACCATTGATAGCCGCCGAACGGGTTGGCCTCGCAGGGGAAGGGCGCGTTGGGCGAGAGGAACTCGGCCTCGGGCAAGGCCGGCGCCAAATAGGGGGCCAGGCTGATCAGATCCTCGCCATTGGAGCCGTAGCCGTGCAGGAACACCACCAATTGCTCGGGCTTGCCGCCGGCCAGGGGCGGATGCGAGGGACCGTCGAGTTTGATCATCGGTGGATTGCCTTCGGTGAGTTGCGCGAAGCCCTCCTCTTAGCAGGAGAAATCCCACCAAGGAAGATGCGCCCGCCGAGCCAGCCGATTCGCCCCTCAGGGCACCGGCTTGCGGATGAAATCTATGAACATCAGCTGCATGCTCCAGCCCGGCTCTGCCACGCCAAGCGGCAGCAGGATATTTTCGACATAGATGAAATCATTGTTCGGGCCGACATAGTTGGGCCGCTGCAGCATGGGCCGGCCGGTCTCATCGAGGAGCTTGTGCCGCGGCCAGATCGAGCTGTTGGCATCGTAATTGAGAAACTCCGAGAACCAGTGGCCGGCATAGTCCCGCGACAGATTTTGCCGCACATGGCTGCCCACCAGGCGAAAACGGAAATCGAGCGGCTCGCGCCGCACATCGAACAGGATGATATGCGGCACCAGGCTCGGGATATCGATGATCGGATCGAGATCGCTGCGCAACGGCATCTTGCGGCCCAAGCGGCGGCTGTTCCAGTAGCGAAATCCTGCGACGATCAGCGGCGAGCTCATCCCGAGCTCCGCCATGCCGCGCGCCAGGCCATCCGCATCATCGGCGTCGAATTGAACCTGCTGCATGAAGCCTCTGGCGACCATACCCCGCGCGGAATTGTGGCGCCGAAAGAGCCGTGGCGCCAATACTTCTTTGGTTGATGGCGGCGTGCGCTGGCCCTTAAACTCATGCTGCACAGCAGCACCGTCGATTTTGCCCAGACCTGGCGGCGCTAGGGCGATTTCTTCCGGATGAAGTCGATGAAGATCATCTGCATGCCCCAGCCATCCCGCGCGACGCTGAGCGGCAGCAGGATATTCTCGACATACATGAAGTCATCATGGGGACCGACATAGACGGGCCGCAGCAGCACCGGCTGCTGATTCCGCTCGACAAGATCAAGGGACCGCCAGACCGAACTTTCGCGATTGCTGTAGTTCGGGTCTTCCGAGAACCATTGGCCGGTATAGTCATGCCAGAAATTCTGCCGCACCTTGCTGCCGACCAGGCGCCAGCGAAAGTCGAGCGGCTCGTGCCGCACGTCGAACAGCATGACATTGGGGACCAGCCGCGGAATATCGATGAGCGGATCGAGATCGGCCCGCGCCGGCGCCGCACGACCCTGCCGCCGGCTGTTCCAATAGCGAAAACCGGCGCGGACCAAGGGTGAATGCATATCGAGCGATGCCATGCCGCGCGCCAGCCCCTCGGGATCGTCGGCATCGAACTGGACCAGCTGCATGAATCCCCTATCCGTCCCCTATTCAGGCAGGGGAATGAACTCGTGCTCGCCCGGAATTCTGACGCCGAACTGGTCGCGGCGCCAATCCTCTTTGGCCTGCTCGATCCGGTCTGGACGCGATGAGACAAAATTCCACCAGATATGGCGGGGGCCATCCATGGGCTCGCCGCCCAGCACGACAAAGCGCGCCGGCGGCACCGCCGTGAGCACGATATCGCCGGCACCGAAGGCCAGCAGGCGCCCGGGTTCGAATGACACGCCGTCGATCGCAACGATACCTTCGATGAGATAGGCGGCGCGCTCGTCGTAGCTCGTGTCGAGCAGGAAGCGTGCACCCGCCTGCAGGGTGACGTCGCCATAGAAGAGCGCCGAATGGGTCGCGACCGGTGAGGTGAGACCCTGAAGGGTTCCGGCAATCATCTTGAGATGCATGCCGCCATCCGATGCTTCCGGCAGCGTGGTGCCGGCAAAATGCAGGAAGGCGGGATCGGTCTCTTCGTCACGCCGCGGCATGGCCACCCAGGATTGCAGGCCATAAAGCGATTGCGGCCTTTTCCGGAGCTCGGCATCGGAGCGTTCCGAATGCACGATGCCGCGCCCGGCCGTCATCCAGTTGACATCGCCGGGCTCGATCGATTGCTCGAAGCCGAGGCTGTCGCGATGCACGATCGATCCCGCGAGCAGATAGGTGACGGTGGAGAGGCCGATATGGGGATGGGGCCGCACATCCATGCCCTTGCCGGCGGCGAGGGTCACCGGGCCGAACTGATCGAGGAACACGAACGGCCCCACCATGCGCCGGGCCGCCGCCGGCAGCACGCGCATGACTGAAAAATCGCCGATGTCGCGCGTGCGCGGCACGATGATCGTTTCGACAGGCACGGGCTCGGTCATGTGGCGCTTCCCTGGTTGAGGCCAGCTTGCCTGTCGGCGGCCGCTTCCGCCAGCAGCCAATCGCGCAAGGTCGCGATTTCGCGGCGGCGGGCAGCATGTTCCGGGCAGACGAAGTAATAGCCGAGATCGCTTTTGACGCGGGCGGCAAAGGGCGCCACCAGCTTCTTGGCCAGGATGAGATCCTGCACCGCGGTGGTGTTGGCGAGATAGACCCCCTGCCCGCCCAGAGCCGCCTCGATCACCACAAGGCCGTCATTGAAGTGAAGCCCGCTTCTGGCATCGACGCCTTTTACCCCGGCTTGCGTCAACCAATCCTGCCAGGTCGGCCATTTGCCCTGGCGCGACGACCAGTCATTGTGGAGCAATGTGTGATGCCGGAGGTCGGCGGGGGTTTTCAGCGGATGGGTTCCGCGCAGCAGCTTGGGGCTGCAGACTGGGAACAATTCCTCGGCCAGCAGGAAATGCGCATCCAGCCCCGGGAACTTGCCAACGCCGAAGCGAATCGCGGCATCGACCTGGTCGCGGCCAAAATCGGCATAGCGGCGATTGGCATCGAGCAGCAGATCGACGCTGCCCGGCAGCGCGCGGTAGCGCGGCAGCCGCGCGATGAGCCAGCTCGCGGCCAGGGTTGGATCGACGCTGAGCCGGATCTGGGGCTCGCCTGGTGATCGCGGAACTGCCGAACGGCTTCCGACAGCAGGCGAAAGCCAGCGCTCAGCGTATCGCTGCCGGCGCGCGCCGCCTCGGTCAGTTCCAGCGCATTGCCACGCCGGCGGATGAGTTGGAGGCCGAGATCGGCTTCCATCGCCTTCACCTGCTGGCTGACGGCCGCCGGCGTCACATGCAGCTCCGCCGCCGCCGCCCGCACGCTGCCCAGCCGCGCCACCGCCTCGAAGGCGCGCAAGGCTGGCAACATCGGCATCCTCTCGGCCATCTTGTCCTGTTAAGTTTTGCTTAATCCACTTGGTACGGCTTCTAAGCTGACTTCGGCCGTGATCCCGCCAATATAGCCAGTATCGGCTGGTCCTGGAAACTCCTTCCAGGCATCAGCACTTAAGGAAAGCTATGAGGTGCCATGATGCCGAACGATTTCAATTCGCTGTTCTTCAGCTATACCCCCCATGCCGACCAGCGGGTGCATGACGAACGTCTGCTGCGCGATATCGGCCTCACCCGGACGGAATCCGGCGCGCTGGCCCTGGCAGAGGATCCGACCCATCTGGTGCCAGCGCCACCCCGCCCGGCCCGTCGCTGGCTGCGCGTCGCACTTGACTTGCTGGATGGCGGGAGGCGCGCTGTGCCTAGCGCCCCAGCTGCTGGGCGATCGTCTTGCTGAGGGGCGATTCCGTGGCGCCGGTGTGGCGGGTGGTGACGGGCTCGATGAGCACGATCCAGCATTCCGCGACCGCCACGGGATTGTGCTGGACGCCGCGCGGCACGACATGGATCGAGCCGGCCGGCAGATCGACCGTCGGCCGGTCCTGATACTCGATGCGCAGATGGCCGCGCAGCACGTGGAACAGTTCGTCTTCATCCGCGTGGGCATGCCAGACGAAGCTGCCGCGGAGCTTGGCAACCTTCACGTACTGGTCGTTCACCTGCGCCACGATCCTGGGTGACCAATAGTCGGTGAGCGCCTCGGCCGCTGTCAGCAGGTCGATGGTGGTGGGAAAGCCGCTCATGCCCGCCACATCGGCACAATGGATATCGCGAGCAGCAGGCCGAGGCTGATGTTGAGGACGCGCCATTGCAGGTCGCTCTGCAACAGGCGGGACAACATCAGGCCCGCCGTGCACCACAGCGCCATCGACAGGATGCCCGTGAGACCGAACGCCGTCCCAAGCAGCAGCGCCAACTCTCCCGGACCGCTGGCGAGCGTCGCAAAGGACGCGGCCGCGCCCAAAGTCATCGCCCAGGCCTTGGGGTTCAGCCATTGCAGGCAGGCGCCGCCGACCAGGCTGGTTGGGGCCGCAAGGTCCGTCGCCGGATGGGGCCGACCCTTGCGGCCGATCTGGGTGGCGAGCCACAGCAGATAGGCCGATCCCGCAATCTTGAGGAAGAGATGCAGGAAGGGCGCTGCCAGCAACAGGCCGGCAAGGCCACTCGCCGCGGCGGCCGCCAAGGTGGCAAGGCCAAGACCGACCCCGGCCAGGAGCGGCACCGAACGCTTGAATCCAAAGCTCGCGCCCGATGCGGTGGCGAGCGCCGTCGCGGCACCGGGGGTGGTGGTGGCCACGACCGCAAAAAGGAGGATGGGGAGAAGCGATTGGAGAGTCATGAAGCGGCCTTTCGAGGGGTCGGCCGCAAGCTAGGTCCTGGCAATTCATCAGTAAATGCAATATTATTACAATTATATATTAGATATCGTAATGATGATCATGCCCCAGAACCTTGATACCAGCCTGATGCGGACCTTCGTCGCCGTCGCCGAAAGCCACAGCATGACCGCGGCCGCGAGCGCGCTCCACCTCACCCAGGGCGCCGTCAGCCAGCAGGTGAAACGGCTGGAGGATGTGCTGGGCTGCCCGCTTTTTGCCCGCGATCGCCGCAGCTTGCGCCTGACGGCCGAGGGCGAGCGCCTGTTCGGCAAGGCCAAGCGCCTGCTGGGCCTCAATGACGAGATCTGGGCCGAGATGACCGGCAACACGGTCACCGGCCGAGTGCGGCTGGGCGTGCCCTATGACCTGGTCGGCACGATCCTTTCCCCGGTCCTGAAGGCCTATACTGAGGCCTGGCCGCAAGTCGATGTCTCGCTGGTCTGCGCCTCGTCGCCCGATCTCGCCGTGGCATTGGGCAAGGGCGATGTCGATCTTGCGGTGATCGAGGAGCCGCTCGGCCCCACGACGGGCGAATGCCTCGCGGTCGAAAAGCTGGTCTGGGTCGGCGCCCGCGCCGGTGCCGCCCATGAGAAGCGACCGCTGCCCATCTCGATGGTGACCGATACCTGCGCGTTCCGTCCCCTGGTTTTGAACGCGCTGGAGGCAAAAGGCATTCCGTGGCGGACCCTGTTCGAGAACGGCAATATCGAGGCGACGCGCGCCACCGTGCGCACGGACCTTGCCATCACCGCCTGGCTCGCCTCCACCGTGCCGGCCGATCTCGACATCCTGGCAGCGGACGCCACCTTGCCGGAGCTGCCGAGCTTTGCCATTAACCTCCATCTGGCATCCGCCAACAACAGTCCCGCCACATTGGAATTCGCCCGCTTCATCCGCGACGGCCTGCTGCGCCAGCGCAGCGCGGCGTAGCGTCGCTCAATCTGCAGACCGGCCTGCGACTGACCGGCCGCTTGACGGCCGCTTGATGATCGCATCCGCCGGCAGGGCGTCGGCGATGAGGTGGTATTTGACCGCCGCGTTGGAGGCAGTGCGATAGAAGGTCAACAACTGGTCCCAGGGATCGGCCACCTTCTGGAAGCCGGTGATGAAGACGACCAGCGTGCTCACCTCGACCTCGCCCTTGATCACCAGCCAGCCGCCGACCGACAGCACAATGAGTGGCGCCAGCGCATCGAGGAGATTGCCGAAGAAGGTGAGAAAGTACTTCACCCGGTAGATACTGATCCTGGTGCGGAAGGCGCCGTCGACCAGGCGTTTGAAGCGGCGCTGGAATTTCGGCTGTCCCTTTCGGTCGAGTTCGGAGCCGACGATAGTGTCGCCCATCCTGCGCAAGAGCCTTGCATGGATATTGCCCCAGCGATTGATGCGCCGCTGTCCCAGAGGCACCACCAGCATCTGCGGCATGTAGAGCGCCGCGGCGAAGATGGCGATCCGGGGCTCGACCCAGATGAGATAGCCAATGGCGGAGAGCGCCGTCCCGGCCTGCAATAGCGGAAATGAGATGCTGTCGCCGACGAAGCCGGCGAGGTCCTCGGTCTCGGCCGCGACCATCGAGACGACGGCGCCCTTCTTGACCGCGCCGGGTTCCCCCGCCTTCTGCGTGCCATCGAAGATGGTTTGCCGCAGCAGCCGCGCCACATCCTCGACCATCCAGCCGCGGTAAACGTTGAGACTGTATTTGAGGCCGCCCTGCAGCAGCAGCACCCCAAGATAAATGCCGCTTAGTGTGAAGAGGTAGCTGACCGCGCCGGTATGGATCGCCTCATCGACAATGCGCCGCTGCAATTCGAGCGGCACCGTGGTGAGCAGCGAGACGATGATGGTGAGGCTGCACAGCAGGATCTGCTTGCGGCCGCTGACCTGCCAGATGAAGGCGAACAGTGATTTGGGCATGATGCGAAAAGGGAGCCTGTCCCGACGATCCGAGGATGGCCAGCGCGACTCAGCCGGCAATACCGCAGTCTAGCCCCATTTTTTGTCGCCTGCGTAGGCTTTTGCTGTCATTCCAACGGTCCCCGATGGGTGCTGGACGGGAACCAAAACCCACCTGCGCGGTTTGGGCGGCGGGGCTAGCGTGGAGAAAGCGGATCATGACCATCGACCAGGGCCTTGCCTTTGCCATCATCGCCGTGATGATGGTGCTGTTCCTGTGGGGCCGTCCGCGCTATGACCTGACCGCATGTCTCGCCCTCCTGGTGGCGGTCGGTGTCGGCATCGTCAAGCCGGATGAGGCGTTCAAAGGGTTCAGCAACGACATCGTGCTGATCGTGGCCGCGGCCCTGGTGGTGAGCAGCGCCATCGCCCAGACCGGTATCCTCGAGGCGCTGATCAAGCGCATCCTGCCCAGCGGCCATTCCATGCAGTTGCAGATGCTCGTGCTGGTCGTGGCGGTGACGGTGCTCTCCGCCTTCATCAAGAATATCGGGGCCCTTGCCATCATGATACCGGTCGCCTTCCAGATGGCGCGCCGCTCCGGGGTCTCGCCTTCGCGCTTCCTGATGCCGATGTCGTTCGGCGCCTTGCTGGGCGGCCTCATGACCCAGATCGGCACCTCGCCCAACATCATCGTCTCCGAGGTGCGCGGCCAGCTCACCGGGCAGCCTTTCTCGATGTTCGATTTCACGCCCGTGGGCGCGATCCTCGCCGTGGCCGGTGTCGCCTTCCTGATGGTCGGCCATCGCCTGCTCCCCGAGCGCCAGCGCGCCACCGCCTCCCTCGACGAAGCGGTCATGATCAAGAACTATGTGACCGAAGCGCTCATCACCGGCGGCTCGCCCATGGTCGGCAAGACCATCTCGCAGCTGCAGGCCCTGGCCGATGGCGACGCCAAGGTGACGGCGTTGCTCGAAGAGGATGACAGGCGCATCGTGCCGCTGCCCGACGCTATCCTCAAGATCGGTCACACCGTCATCCTGGAGGGTGACCAGGACGCGTTGGAGCGCATCGTCTCGCGCGGCAAATTGAAACTGGAATCCGGCCATCGCACGCCGGACGCCCCGGAACCCCAGGCCGAGATCCGCAGCATCGAGGCGGTGATCGGCTTGAATTCGCAATTGATCGGCCTGTCGGCGCAGGGCTCCGACCTGTTCGAGCGCTTCGGCGTCAATCTGCTGGCGGTGAGCCGCACCGGCGAGCGCCTGACCGAACGCCTCGGCACGATCGAACTGCAGATGGGCGATGTCGTCGTGCTGCAGGGCAATTTCGCCGGTCTGCCGGAGAAGCTGCGGGCCCTTAACTGCCTGCCTTTGGCCGAGCGTGAACTGTTTCTGGGGCGACCGCGCGCGGCCTTGCTGCCGGTTCTCATCCTGGTGGCAGCGATGGGCCTCACCGCCTTCGGCCTGGTACCTGTGGCCATCGCCTTTTTCGGCGCCGCCGTGCTCATGGTGCTGACCGGCGCCATCGCCTTGCGCCAGGTCTATCAGATCGTCGAATGGCCGATCGTCCTCATGCTGGCAGCCCTCATCCCGGTGAGTGAGGCGCTGCACACCACGGGGGCAACCGATCTGGTGGCCGGCTGGCTCTCGACCGCTGCCACCGGCTTGCCGCCCTATGGCGCGCTGACCCTCATCCTTGCCGCCGCCATGGCAGTGACGCCGTTCCTCAACAATGCCGCCACCGTGCTGATCATGGCGCCCATTGCCGCGAGCTTCTCGACCGCCTTGGGTTACCAGCCGGATGCCTTCCTGATGGCGGTGGCGATCGGGGCGGGCTGCGATTTCCTCACCCCCATCGGGCATCAATGCAACACGCTGGTGATGGGGCCGGGCGGTTATCGCTTCGGCGACTATGCGCGCCTCGGCGGCCCGCTCTCGCTCATCGTCATTCTTGTCTCGGTGCCGGCGCTCCTTTATTTCTGGCCGCTCTCCTAGAACTCGTCGGCGCTGGCAAACCCCACGGATTTGCCGGTTATTCGGGCGTGACAGGTCGTCACAGATCCCGCGCCATGGAATGGTTGTGATTCCCGCACATCTTGTTAAAGATGGCGCCGACGCGCGGCCCAGCGACATATCGGCCGGCAACATCATCCCCCAGACAGACCAGGAGATTCCCCATCATGATTCAAGCCCAGAACTTCATCGCCGGCGCCTGGAGCAAGGGGGCCAATGCGTCGAAAGACATCAATCCGTCCAACACCGGCGACGTGATCGGCGAATTCCCGCAAGCCGGTGCCGCCGAAGCCGAAACCGCGATCGCCGCCGCCAAGGCCGCCTTCCCGGCCTGGAGCCGCTCGACCGTCCAGCAGCGCCATGACATCCTGAAGAAGATCGGCGACGAGATCATCGCCCGCAAGGACGAGATCGGCCGCCTGCTCTCCCGCGAAGAAGGCAAGACGCTGGCCGAAGGCATCGGCGAGACCATGCGCGCCGGGCAGATCTTCCTGTTTTTCGCCGGTGAAACCTTGCGCCAGGCCGGCGAGAAACTGGGCTCGGTCCGTCCCGGCGTCGATGTCGAAATCACCCGCGAGCCCTTGGGCGTCATCGGCATCATCACGCCGTGGAATTTCCCGATCGCCATTCCGGCCTGGAAGATCGCCCCGGCCTTGGCCTATGGCAATTGCGTGGTGTTCAAGCCGGCGGATCTGGTCCCGGCCAGCGCCCATGCCTTGTCCGAGATCATCTCGCGCGCCGGGCTCCCGGCCGGTGTCTTCAACCTGGTCATGGGCCGCGGTTCCGTGGTCGGCGAAGCCATGCTGAAGCACAAGGATGTCAGCGCCATTTCCTTCACCGGGTCGGTCGGCACCGGCCGCAAGATCGCCGCCACCTGCGTCGGCACCAATCCGATGAAGAAGATCCAGTTGGAGATGGGCGGCAAGAACCCGATGGTGGTGCTCGATGACGCCGATCTCAAGATCGCGGTCGAATGCGCCGTCAACGGTGCCTTCTTCTCCACGGGCCAGCGCTGCACGGCCTCATCGCGCCTCATCGTCACCGAAGGCATTCATGACAAGTTCGTCACCGCCATGACCGAGCGCATGAAGGGCTTGGTCATCGGCGATGCCTTGAAGGACGGCGTCCATATCGGCCCGGTGGTCGACCAGTCGCAGCTCGACCAGGATCTCGATTACATCAGCATCGGCCAGAAGGAAGGCGCCAAGCTGGTGGCGGGCGGCGAGTTGCTCAACCGCGAGACCCCCGGATTCTACCTGGCGCCGGCTTTGTTTACCGAGGTCACCAGCAACATGCGCATCTCGCGCGAGGAGATCTTCGGGCCCGTGGCGACGGTCACGCGTGTCAAGGATTACGACGCGGCCCTGGCCAGCGCCAACGACACGGAGTTCGGTCTGTCGGCCGGCATCTGCACCTCGTCGCTGAAGCATGCCAACCATTTCAAGCGCAATTCGGAAGCCGGCATGGTGATGGTCAATCTGCCGACCGCCGGCGTCGATTATCACGTGCCGTTCGGCGGACGCAAGGGATCGAGCTACGGCCCGCGCGAACAGGGCCGCTACGCCGCCGAGTTCTACACGACGGTGAAGACCGCCTACACGTTCGACGGTAACTAGGATTCCCGGGCGCGACCGGAGACTCATCCGGTCGCGCCCGATAAAGGCTCGTGTAGCGAACCCTCCGAACCATCTATCACCCGGCTTCGATGCGGTGTTGCCATGGGTGGAACCCGCCTGAGCGACAGCATTGGGAGGACGGCATGAAGCTTGCGGGCTTCAAGTGAGGCCAGGCAGGCTCCCCCTAGCCCAAGCCGGCTGGGCGCGCTAAACCTCTCCCGGTCGCGACAACCGAACGGGGGAACTTGATGCGTCTCTGGGTCTTCCTGGCAGCTTCCTGCCTGCTGCTCACCGCCTGCATGGAGTTCCGCCTGCCGACGACCGCCACCGCTTTACGGCAGGGCGAGCCGGTCCGGATCGGGGACAATACCTGGGCGGCCTATCAAAGGTATCTGGAGACGATCGGCACCACCGGGCAGGGGGCGTTCGCCATCGCCAGCGACGGCAAGGGCGGATCAAGCTGGGTCTGCATGGCCGCCCTCTGCACCAAAGTGAATGAATATCCGGCACGCGCCATCGCCAACTGCGAAGCCCAGAATCCGGGCTATACCTGCGTCCTCTTCGCGGTCAACCGGGTCCCCAAGATCGAGTTTACGCCACCGCAATAGCCGACAGCCAGAACCGCAATCTAGACCACTGTCCCGAACAGGGCGCCGACGCCCGCCGTGATGGCCATCGCCAGCGCACCCCAGAAGGTGACGCGCAGGATGCTGGGCCACAAGGCTGCTCCACCCACGCGGGCCGCCACCGCCCCAAGGGTCGCCAGAAACAGCAACGAAGTACCGGCCACGGCGGGGATCAGGGTGCTGCCGGCAATGAGAACGGCAATGATCAGCGGCAAGGCGGCACCCACCGCGAAGCTCGCTGCCGAGGCCAGCGCCGCCTGGATCGGCCGCGCCTGCAGTTCCTTGGAAATGCCGAGCTCATCGCGGGCATGGGCGCCCAGCGCGTCATGCTTCATCAGCTGGTTGGCAACTTCCCTGGCAAGTGCGGGATCGAGGCCCCGCGCCACATAGATCTCGGTCAGTTCGCTGTGTTCGCCACTGTCATCCGCCTTCAGCTCGGCGCGCTCGCGGGCGAGGTCGGCAGCCTCGGTATCGGCCTGGGAATGCACCGAGACATATTCGCCGGCCGCCATCGACATGGCGCCCGCCACAAGTCCGGCTATTCCGGCAATAAGCACGCTGCTCTGGGTGCCATCGGCCGCTGCCACGCCCAGGACCAGGCTGGCGGTCGACACGATGCCGTCATTGGCACCAAGGACCGAGGCCCGCAGCCAGCCGATATGCGCGGTGCGGTGCCGCTCGATATGACGCAGGGCCATTGGGGGTCTTTCCATTCGGGTCAACAGGACTGTTGCAAGCTAGCCTGTTTGCGGCCCCAGCGGTATGCAGCTTTGCGCTCCAGCCACGAAAATGCGCCCGATACTGGAACATGCCGAGTCAGGCCGAAACCGGATCAGGCCGAAACCGGATCAGGCGCATATACCAGCGCCTGTTTGACTGTCAGTCTCGCAATACACCTGCGTCGTAGACCGATGTCTCGGACAAGCACGAGGTTACGCGACGTGGGCGGTCGCAGGGTTGAACGGTCGGATATTGCCACCCTTGTCCCAGTTTGAAGCCGTGACCGCGGACAGCAATTCCGCCGGCGTGAATGGCTTTGCCAGCACGGCATCAGCGCCGAGCTTGCTCGCAACCTCGAGAAAATCCATGCGCGGGATGAGCGGCGAGCCGCCGGAGATGACCACGACGCGCGTCACCGGGTTGCGGCGTTTGGTTTCGCGCAGCACCTCGATCCCGTCGCAATCCGGCATGAACACGTCAGTGACCACCAGTTCGGGGGTCAGCGCGGTGAGTTGCGCCATGCCGTCGAGCCCGTCGATGGCTTCAAGGACCTGATAGCCGGCCCGCCGCAGGATCTCACCGACCAGATCGCGCATCAGCGCATCATCTTCAATGACCAGGGCTGTCTGGCGTGCTTGCTGCTGCATGATCTTCTCCTGTTGCGTCCCGGTCTCTGTCGCGGTTTCCATGGCGGCGTTTGTGCGCCTTTCCGGATTCTTAATCGATTGTGCATAAGGCTGGTGTTCAGCCGGCCCATCCCACCTTTGGCAGTGGCCCCTATACGAAAGTATGGTCGGGGGAGGCGGATGCAGATTGGCGGCCCAGGCAAAGGCCTGTTAACCAATGATGGCCATGCTGGCCCTGGCAATGGCCAAACAGATCAGCAGCAGCATCTACCTCTTCGAACATCAAGGAAGGACCTGACGTCATGACCCCAATTCGTTGCTTGCTCATGGCTTTAGCGCTGTTCACGGTGATGCCGTCCGGCGCCCGGGCCATCGATGCGCCAAGCGGCCCGGTCCTCCTGACCCTGTCCGGGGCGATCAGCGTGACCAATGATGGCGATACCCTGAAACTGGACCAGGCCGCCCTCGACGGGCTTCCCAGGACCATCGTCCGGACCCAAACCCCTTGGACCGAAGGACTGGTCGAGTTTGAAGGCGTGGCCATCAAGGACCTGCTGGCGCTTGCCGGCGCCAAGGGACAGACCATCCAGGCCAGCGCCATCAACGATTATGCCGTGGATGTTCCGATGAGCGATGCCGACAATCCCCATGTCATCGTCGCCATTCGCATGAACGGCGCCCTGATGCAGGTTCGCGAGAAGGGGCCGCTCTGGATCATCTATCCCCTGACGGACGAACCTGATCTGGAGACTGAAGAAACGAAATCCAAGATGATCTGGCAGTTGAACCGGCTCGATATCCGCTAGTCAGGATTCCGTGATGTTCGGCAAGGGCAAGAATATTGGTGGCATCTGGCTGGTGATTGCCATCGTGATCTTCCTGCCGGCAGCCCTGTTCGGTGGCGTCCGCACCTTCGACGCCATGACCTCGCTCCTCCTCAACTACCGCACCGGCACCTGGCTGGTGGTGGAAGCACAGGAGGAGTTTCACATGACCCAACTCGCCGCCCAGTCCTATCAATTGACACCGGACGCCGCGGCGCTCGACCAACTCAAGCTGCGTTTCGACGTCTTCTGGAGCCGCCTGCCCCTCATTCTCAAGTCGGATGAGGGCGAAGGTGTGCGTCGCATTCCCAAGATCTTGACCAACGCGACCATCGTGTTCGATGCCCTGCCAGCCCTTGAGCAGGAATTGACGCTGGTGAAGATTGGCGACCGGCAGTCGGTCGAGCCGTTCATAAACACCCTTGCGACGGTTGAGACACCGCTGGAGGAAATGGTTCGAATCCTGCTGGTTCAGGACGAGATGCGGCAGCAGACACGCGATCTCTCGGGTGGATTGTGGCTGACCGTCGGCGCCTTCGTGGTGGCGATCCTGGCTGGCGTCGGGCTGATTATCGGGAATCTGCTGAAGACCCAGCGCATGCAGGAACTCCTTGACCGGCAACAAGTGACGGAACAGGAGCGTGCGACGCAGCTGGCCGCCATCGAGAGCAGCGGCGAGGGTATCGCCATGTTCGACGAGCGCGGTCGCCTGCACTATTCGAACGAAGCTTTCCACAACCTGATCCATGATGATTTTTCGCGCGACACTACGCGCATGGACTGGCACACCTTCCTGGGGCGACGGGCGATGTACAATATTGCGCGCCACTTCAGGCGCAGCAACCGGCCTTGGCAGGGCGAGGTTGCCGGCAAGACTCTGAGTGGCGAGCGACGTTCCTGGGACGTCCATGTGATGCCGCGCCAGGAAGGCGGCCATATCGCCCTGGTCCGCGACCTTACCGACCGGCACCAGTCGGAACAACAGCGCGAGAGCTTGCTGCAGACCCTGCATCACGCCGACAAGATGGGCGCCATCGGCCGCGTCGCGGGTGGTGTGGCCCATGACTTCAACAACATCCTCGCCGCCATCTCGGGCTTTGCCTCGCTGCTTGAGCTTGACGCCGGCGACAATCCCAAACAGCGACACATGCTGCGCCAGATTGCCACCGCCGCCAATCGCGGCAAGGAACTGGTGCACAGCATCATGACCTTCAGCCGCGCCGAACAGGCCGATCGCAACGTGATTGACGCCGGCGATGTGTGCCGTGAGGCAGCCACCATTGCTGGCGTCTCGATGACCGGCCGGGCGCATTTCGACGTCGACATTGAAGCCGGCCCGCTGCCGGTTCTTGGCAATGTGACGCAGATCGACCGGGCCGTGGTCAATCTGTGCCTCAACGCGCGCGATGCCCTGGCCGATGCGCGTGGCACCGTTCAGTTGCAGGTCCGCAGGGTGCATATCGATGGCGGCCGCATGTCCGGCATGCGCGGCACCTTCAGCCTGTCCCCGGCCGAAGCGCCGATCCTGGTTGAAGCCACCGGTCCCAGGCGAACCAAGATGCTCGTTGGCCTGCTCACCAACGCGCCTGCCGAGTATCTGCGGATCCGGGTCGCCGATGACGGTTGCGGCATCAGCGAGCCGGTCATGCGGCAGATGTTCGAGCCCTTCTTCACCACCAAGAGCATCGGCGAAGGCACCGGACTCGGCCTTTCCTCGGTGCTGGGCATCGTCTCTGCGCATGGTGGCGCCATCGCCGTCGACAGCGCCATGGGCAGGGGGACCAGCTTCGACATCCTGTTGCCCTTGCTGCCGGAAATGACGGCGGCACCAGACCCTGCCCAGCCGGCGGCGGAACGCCCGTCGCATTTGACCGAGATGCGCATTCTGGTGGTCGATGACGACCCGCAGACGCGGGATGCACTGGAAACGATCCTGGAGAAGATCGGTTGCGAGGCCTCTTCCTGCGACAATGGCCGCGAGGCACTGGCCGTGATCCATGACGAACCGGATCTCTTCGACCTGGTGATCACCGATTACATCATGCCCGACATGAACGGCATGGAACTCGCGGCCGAACTGCGCGGGCGGGGTTATACGCGCCCGATCGTGCTGACCAGCGGCCGCTTGCAGGACGTCCCGGCCAGCGAGCGCGAACGACTTGGCATCGACGTGTTGCTGCCCAAGCCATTCACCCTGCGCGACGTCGGCGAGATGGTCTGGACAGTGGCGCACCGCGCTCAGGTCGGTGACGCGATCTCCAGTCCCGTCCGCATCACGCCGCTGCCGCCACGCGAGACACCGGAGATCGTTCCCTGACGGTCAACCCGTTGTGTCCTTGACGGGGATCACGCCGGCGCGCAGGGCCGCGGTCGCAAGTTGCGTCCGGTTGGCAACGGTGAACTTCCGGCACAAGGCTGCGACATGGATCTTGATGGTGACTTCGCTCAAGCCCAGGGCGCGGGCGATTTCCTTGTTGGGGGATCCTGCCGCGACATGCCCCAGCACCTCGATCTGTCGCGCGCTCAGCTTCGGCAGATCGGCATCCGTCGGTGACCTCGCTGCCTGCGGTGCCGCCTGACCCAGATCGCCGCTCCAGGGCACATAGGTCTGGCCGGACAAGGCAAGCTTCAGCGCCATCATCAGGGCCGGCCCGGACATCGTCTTGGGGAAAACGCCGATCGCCCCGGCAGCGATCAGCGGTTCGACCTCGGCACTGGTAAGGTAGCCCGAGATGACGCCCACCGGCAGCCTGGGATATTGCGTGCGAAGGCTGCTGACCGACGCAACGCCGGCCATGCCGGGCATGTTGTAATCGAGCAGCAGCAGCGAGAAGGCGCTGTCCGCCGCGAGCATCGACAATGCCTCGTGGAGATCTCGCGCCTGGGCGACTTGCAGCTTGTCATCCAGCCGTTCCAGCATCTGCGACAATGCCTCGCGCACCATCGCGTGGTCGTCAGCAAGGAGGATGCGCCAGGATGTTCCGGCCGGTGGCGGTCCGGCCGGCGGCTGGCTGTCGGAGGGCGTCGTCTCGCTCGAATTCATCTTGTGCAATCAATCCTCATTGTCGCCGACGCGGTCGGCGAGCCTGGCATTCAGGCGGTGCAAATTAGATGGTTAAAGCCGGCCGATTGCAAGACCGGCGGAACAAATCGCCCCGCATCCGGTTGTTGGTGCACGCCCCGCTTTCGTGGGCTCATCATCAATCGGGAGTGACGTTCATGTCGCTGACAATGATTTCCGCGCGCAAGCTGGTTCTGCTCAGCCTTGTTGCCCTCGCCATTCCGGCCCTTGGCGCCTGCAATACGGTCAAGGGCGCCGGCAAGGACATTGAAAAAGGCGGCGAAGCCATCCAGGACGGCGCCGAAGAAGTGCACGACGATATCACGAATTGACCGGCTTCCAGACAAGGCCGGCCAGCCGCGCGAAATTGCCGCCGAGGATGGCGGCAATATCCGCGGCGCTATAGCCGCGCTCAAGCATGCCGCGCGCGAGATCCGGCACGACTTCCGGCCTGATGAAGTCGAGCTTGCCGTCCGGGTATTGCGCCGGTGGCCAATAGAGCCTGGCCCGGTCGCCCAGCGATTCATTCTCCGGCCCATCTTCCTTCTGGCACATGAGGATACTGTCGAGGCCGAGGCCCACATGCTGCGGGCCCACCTTCTGACAAAGATAGTCAATATGCGCCAGCATCTGCGCCGTGAGATCCTGGCCGTTCCCCAGGAACAGACTGACCCCCGTCACCCCGATGACGCCGCCCTGCGCGGCACAGGCCTCGATCTGGTCGTCGCGGATGTTGCGCTCATGATCATGGAGCCCGCGCGCATTCGAATGGGAGAAGATCACCGGCGAGTGCGACAGCTCCATCACTTCCATGCTGGTCCGATGACTGCAATGGCTGCAATCGACCAGCATGCCGACCCGGTTCATCTCGCGCACCACCTCGCGCCCGAACGGGGTGAGCCCACCATCCGAATCATGGCAGCCGCCACCGGCTAGATTATTGCGGTTGTAGGCAAACAGCATCTGCCGCACGCCCAGCCGGTAATAGACATCGACCATGCCGAGATCGCCGTGGAGCGCATCCATGCCTTCGAGATCGAAGGAGATGGCAAGCCGCCCGCTGCTCTTGGCGGCCAGCACATCGGCGATCGTCTCGACCTGCACGAAATGCTGATGATTCTCGCGGATCCAGTGGCGGTATTGCGATGCCGCCTCGATTGCGCGCGTCCAGGGCTCGAGATCGTAGCCGATGTTGACCGAGACGAAATCGATGCCGGATTGCCGCCAGCGCGACAGTTCGGCGAGGTCCTGCGCCTGCTGGAAGGCAAAGCCCGCGTGGTTGTCCCACACCAGATGGGTGGCGAGGATCTCGTCGGCGGGTTCAAGGGTCAAGAGGCTCATCAGCGGGTCCTGTGGTTAAAGTCTGCGCGCCATTTGCAGACAATCTACAGCATGACGCAGCGCGCGCTAATCCTGCAAATCCCATATCGGACGCGGACCGATATGCTCCAGCATGAAATCGATGAAGGCACGCACCTTTGGCGAGAGATGCCGGGAGGTGGGATAGACGGCATAGATCGCGGAATCGGTCGGCACATAATCCGGCAACAGGGCCACCAGCTTGGCGGCCTGCAGGTCGCCGCCGACGATAAAGCTCGGCAGATAGGCGATGCCGGTCCCGGCCAGGGCAGCGAGGCGCAGCACATCGCCATTGTCGGCATGAAGATGGCCCTGGATCGGCACCGGCCAGGGCGTCCCGTCGAGCTTCTGCAGGCGCCATTCCGGGGTAAGGCTGTTGCTGCTGTAGCAAAGGCATTGATGGTCTTTCAGATCCTCCGGCCGTTGCGGCGTGCCATGTTCGGCGAGATAGGCAGGGCTGGCGGAGAGAATCATGCGGAACGGCGCCAGCCGCCGCGCCACCAGGCTCGATTCCGCCAACCGGCCGACGCGGATCGAAAGGTCGATGCCCTCGTCGATGAGATCGACATAGCGGTCGTTGAGGCTGAGATCGAGTTCGACATCGGGATAGCGTGCCAGAAAGCGCGGCACCGCCGGCGCCAGATGCAGCAGCCCGAAGCTCATCGGCGCACTCACCCGCAGGCGCCCGCGTGGGGCGGCACGGGTGGCGCTCACCGACAGATTGGCGTCTTCGATCTCCGCGAGGATGCGCGTCACCTGCTCATGATAGCCGCGTCCCTCTTCCGTCAGCGTGAGGGAACGCGTGGTGCGCTGAAACAGCCTGACGCCGAGTTGCGTTTCCAGCGCCGCCACCTGCCGGCTCACCAGGGATTTTGAGGTCCGCAGACGTCGCGCGGCTTCGGAAAAGGATTGGGTCTCCGCCACCTTGGTGAAGGCTTCCATCGTACTGAGGCGGTCCATTGTCCCATTTCCTGCAACAGTTCTTTGAAAACTTAGACAATTGTTGCTTCAGCGGGTCAAGGGTAATCTTCCTTCCAGAGCCACGGTGGCTTCAAAAGATCAACTACTTCAAATAGTTAGCCTAAACAAGGAGAGTTCCGATGACCAACAAGATCCCGACCGCCACCCCGACCCCCGGCAAGGACCTGATCAATGGCGCCGACCACACCCTCATCATGATCGACCACCAGTCGCAGATGGCCTTCGCCACCAAGTCGATCGACATGACCCAGCTCAGGAACAACGCCGCCTTGGTCGCCCACGCCGCCGCCGAATTCAAGGTGCCGACCATCCTCACCACGGTGGCCGAGAAGAGCTTCTCCGGCCCGATGTTCGCGGAAATCAAGGAAGCCTTCCCGGATGTGGTCGCGATCGACCGCACCAGCATGAATACCTGGGAAGACCCGCGCATCGCGGCGCGCGTCAACGAGATCGGCAAGGGCCGCATCGTCTTCGCCGGTCTCTGGACGAGTGTCTGCATTGTCGGCCCGGCGCTCTCGGCGCTCGACCAGGGCTTCGAGGTCTATGTGATCGCCGATGCCAGCGGCGATATCACCGACGAGGCGCACAACCAGGCGATGGCCCGCATGATCCAGGCAGGTGCCCGCCCGATGACGTCGCTGCAATATCTCCTGGAACTGCAGCGTGATTGGGCCCGGTCGGAAACCTACGAACACACCAACCGGACGGCCCAGCGCTTCGGCGGCGCCTATGGCCTCGGCATCACCTATGCCCGCGCGATGCTGGGCGAACATGCCAGCGAAGCCGGACCGGCGAAGTAGGATTTGCAACACACCTCCCCCCTTCCGGGGGGGAGGTTTCGCGGAGTAGTAACGCAATGATGAAACGTTTCCGCCGCCGCGATATCCTGGCCGGATCAGCCGCCTTCGCTTTCGGCCTCAACACCTTTGCCCACCGCGCGCTAGGAGCTTCGATGCATCCGGATATGATCCTCGTCAACGGCAGCTTCACGACCCTCGACCGAGCTCAGCCCAATCCCGAAGCCGTCTCCATCACCGATGGCCGCTTCAGCGCGGTGGGCGACGCCCGCGACATCATGGCCAGCAAAGGTCCGGAGACAAAGATCATCGATCTCGGCGGCCGGCGCGCCATCCCGGGCCTCATCGACAGCCATATCCATGTCATCCGCGGCGGGCTCAGCTACAACATCGAATTGCGCTGGGACGGCGTGCCGAGCCTGGCCGACGCCATGGCGATGCTGAAACGCCAGGCGGAGATCACCCCGCCGCCCCATTGGGTGCGCGTGGTGGGCGGGTTCACCGAACATCAATTCGCCGAAAAGCGCCTTCCGACCCTGGCGGAGATCAACGCCGCGGCCCCCGACACGCCGGTCTTCATCCTGCATCTCTATGACCGTGCGCTGCTCAACGCCGCAGCCTTGCGCGCGGTGGGTTACAACAAGGACACGCCGAATCCGCCGGGCGGCGAGATCCAGCGCGATGCCCAAGGCAATCCCACCGGCCTGCTGCTGGCCAAACCCAACGCGGTCATCCTCTATGCGACGCTGGCCAAGGGGCCGAAGCTCGCCCCCGAACAGCAGTTGAATTCGACGCGCCATTTCATGCGCGAGCTCAACCGGCTGGGGGTGACGAGCGTCATCGATGCCGGCGGCGGCTATCAGAACTATCCCGACGATTACAACATCATCGAGAAGCTGCATGCCGATGGCCTGATGACGCTGCGCATCGCCTACAACCTATTCACCCAGAAAAAGGGCGAGGAAGTGGCCGACCTCACGCGCTGGACCGGCATGGTCAAGCCAGGCCAGGGCGACGATCTCTACCGCGTCAATGGCGCGGGCGAAATGCTGGTCTTCTCCGCCGCGGATTTCGAAGACTTCCGCGAGCCGCGCCCGGATCTCGACCCCGCCATGGAAGGCGATCTCGAACAGGTCGTGCGGGTGCTGGCGGAGAAGAACTGGCCCTGGCGGCTCCACGCCACCTATGACGAGAGCATCAGCCGCGCGCTCGATGTGTTCGAGAAGGTGCACAAGGATACGCCGATCGACCGGCTGCATTGGTTCTTCGACCATGCCGAGACGGTCAGCGACCGCAACATCGACCGCATCGCCAGGCTTGGCGGCGGCATCGCCGTGCAGCACCGCATGGCGTTCCAGGGCGAATATTTCATCGACCGCTATGGTGCCAAGGCCGCCGAGGCATCGCCGCCGATCAAGCGCATGCTGGCGGCCGGTGTCCCGGTCGGTGCCGGCACCGATGCGACGCGTGTCGCCAGCTACAATCCCTGGGTCTCGCTGTCCTGGCTGGTGAGCGGCAAGACAGTGGGCGGCACCAGGCTCTATCTGCCGGGGAACCGCCTCGACCGCCTGGAAGCGCTGCGCCTGTGGACCGACGCCAATACCTGGTTCTCGCGCGAAGAAGGGAAGAAAGGCCGCATTGAGGTGGGTGCGCTTGCCGACCTTGCCGTGCTCTCCGCCGATTACCTCAGCGTGGCGGAAGACGACATCGCCCATCTTTCATCCGTGCTGACGCTGCTGGGCGGCCGGATCGTCCATGGTGCTGGTGATTTCAAACCGCTGGCGCCGGCCTTGCCGCCGCCCACGCCGGAGTGGTCGCCGGTCAAGCAATTCGGTGGTTATCAGGACCGGTCTGTTCAGCAATTGCAGAAGGTCGCGGCGGCATCCTGCGGCTGCGCCAATGGCTGCAACGTCCATGGCCATGCCCACGCGACCGCCTGGACCAGCACGACACCGGCCGCCGATGCCGCGAGCTTCTGGGGCAGTTTCGGCTGCAACTGCTGGGCGGTGTGAGATGAGCCGGAACGCCCGCGACAATTCAATCGGCGCATTGCTGGCCTTCACCGCCGGTTTCGTCGACACGGCCGGCTTCATCGCGCTCTTTGGCCTGTTCACCGCCCATGTCACCGGCAACTTCGTGCTCATCGGCGCGTCGATCGCCGCGTTTCATGTCGGTATCCTCGGCAAGCTGCTGGCTTTGCCGGTCTTCGTGCTGGTGGTGGCCCTAACGCGTCTCTATGTGCTGCAAGCAGAACGGCGAAAGACGAATGCGGCCGGCGCGTCGCTGCTCTCGGAATTCACCTTCCTGCTCCTGTTCATGGCGGTTGGTGTCGCGGCGGCGCCCTTCACGGATGCCGATGCACCGCTCACCATCGCGACCGGCATGATGGGTGTCGTCGCCATGGCGGTACAGAATGCGGCGGCGCGCACGGTGTTTGCCACCCTGTCGCCCACCACGGTGATGACCGGCAACGTGACGCAGATTGTGATCGATCTCGTCGATCTCGCAATGGAGTCAGGGCAAAAGGATGTGGTTCGCGCACGGCTTGCCAAAATGGCGCCGCCGGTCGCCACATTTGCCCTGGGCGCCCTTGCCGGCGCGCTCAGCTATGTCTGGGTGGGATTCTGGTGCCTGGCATTGCCGATGTCAGCAATCCTCGCCGCCTTCGTCCTGAGCCAGGCGTCGCCGCCGGCAACAGAAGCGGCGTGAGGGCGGTTCAGCCGGTCTTGGCGACGCGGTTGCGGCTGTAGAGCGAGCGGCCCTCACGGATCACATCGTCTTCGATCTGGCGGGCGGATTTCGAACCGTTGGCAAAACGGACATTGCCGACGCCGGATTCCGCGAGTTCCCAGCCTTCGCCGATCCCGACATCCTTGCCGTTGGCCTTGAAGGTATCGAGCGACTGGCCGGCCTTGCAGGCCAGCAGATCGCGCGGGCCACGCTGATAAATATCAAAACGCATCAGAATCTCACTTCGGTTGATTGAGCCGAGACGGCCTTAGCCGGCGCGCGAAACCTGGGGGACGTGAAATGTCGTCATCCCGTTCTGCTTGATCTCGCGGTCGATCTGCACGATCGGCTTGGTGTTGGGCGATTTGGTCCGGTCGCTGAGCATCAGGCTGTTGACGCCCATATGCAACCGTTTCCAGCCGTTGAGGTTCATATCGCTGGGTGGCTTGCCGGCTTCAAACACCAGCATCAGGTTTTCGCGCCGATAGATGTCGTAAAGCATGGTACCTCTAGGGAGATTGCTCTGCCAGTAAGGTCACTTGTCAGGCAAATAAGCCAGCCCAATCGGCGGACGACGCGCAGATTGCGTCAACAGGAAAGACACATTATGCGCAAGAATCCCTGGTTTCGCGCCAGTTTTGACCTCTTTTCCCTGGGGATGGAGGCAGCGACGGTGATGTCGCTGCGCACCGCCAAGATCGCCCTGGGGGGTGCCGCCGCCGACACCGAGTCCCAGCGCATGGTGCAGGAGAAGATCGATTCCGCCCTCGATCTGCAGACCATGTTCATGACCGGTCAGATGGGCGCGAGCGGCCCGGCCGCGGTCGCCAAGACCCTGGCACATTACCGCCGCAAGGTGCGCGCCAACCGCCGGCGCCTGAGCAAGAGCTAGGTCTGTTCCACCAAGCCTAAATCATACGGGCATCCGATGGGCGCCCCCTCTTCGCCGGCTGACGCCATGGCCGTGACGGTGTATTGCCGCGCGGCAACCCGCTTGATCCAGGCGCCGGCCTCGCCCAACGGCAGCTCGGTTCGCACATCATCGGCAAGCGTGCGCAGGCTGATGCGGTATTTCTCCACCTCGCGCGCACCGACGACACCCAGGATCGGCACGCCGCGTTCGCGCCAGGCGACGATCTTTTTCGGCAACGTCTCGTTGCTGGCATCGAGTGTCACCCGGTAGCCTTCGGACTCGAGCTGGATGGCTGCTTCCTCGGCATAGCCCAGATACTGGTCGGAAACCGCGGCGATCAGCACCTGGTCCGGCGCCAACCAGAGTGGCAGGCGTCCCTGCCAATGCTCCAGCAGCATGCCGATGAATCGCTCCAGGCTGCCCAGCACGGCGTGATGAATCATGATCGGCACCTCACTGGCGCCGTCCTCGCCGATATAACGTGCGCCGAGTTTCCCCGGCAGCACCAGGTCGAGCTGGATCGTGCCGCACTGCCAGCGCCGCCCCAGCCGGTCCTGCAGCGAGAATTCGAGCTTGGGCCCATAGAAGGCGCCTTCGCCCGGCTGCACATCAAAATCGAGCCCGGCGCTGCGCGCGGCGCCCTGCAGGACGCGTTCGGCCACATCCCATAACTCCTCGCTGCCCTCGCGCAGGACGGGTCGCGTCGAGAAGGCGACCGCAAAATCGGCAAAGCCGAAATCCCGGTAGACCACGCGCAGGAGCTGCGAGAAGCGCTTTACCTCGTCAGCCACCTGATCCATGCGGCAGAGCACATGCGCGTCGTCCTGGACGAAAGCGCGCGTGCGCATCAGCCCCATCAGCGCACCGGACGGTTCGTTACGGTGGCAGGCGCCGAATTCGGCATAGCGCAACGGCAGATCGCGATAGGAGCGCAGGCGGCTGTTGAAGATCTGCAGATGGCCCGGGCAGCTCATCGGCTTGACCGCAAACTGCCGCTCGCCATCTTCGAGCGCAAACATGTGCGGCCCGAATTTCTGCCAATGACCGCTCTTCTCCCAGAAGGCGCGCGCCATGATCTGCGGCGTCTTGATCTCCTGGAAGCCAGCGGCCTTCATGCGGCGGCGGATGTAGTCCTCGACCAGGCGATAGAGCGCCCAGCCCTTGGGATGCCAGAACACCATGCCTGGCCCCTCTTCCTGGAAATGGAAGAGATCCAGCTTCTGCCCGATACTTCGATGGTCGAACGCGTCCATGTTCGTCTCCGTTGGTCTCTCGTGTGGGCCGAGACGAACGGTGACTTTTCCCCAATGAAAAAGCCCCGTCCGGTACCGGCGGGGCTTTGGGTGGCAGTCGGATCACGCAAACTTAACGCGCACCAACACCCCTCGCCCGCCAAACGGCGGTCCAGGTCGTGGTAACTCGTTGTTGTTTGCGCATCTGTGCCATGGCGCGGAGACTAAGGGTGGAAACGGCAGCGTGTCAAGCTGCCGCACCCCGATAAGCGTCTTCAAGTTTCGCGATGTCGAGCTTGATCATGCCCCAGACTGCCTGCAGCACGCGGTTGCGTGCGGCTTCGTCCGGACCACCCAACATCTTTTCGAGCGCCGTCGGGATCACCTGCCAGCAGAGGCCCCATTTGTCCTGTACCCAGCCGCAGGCTTGTTCCTTGCCGCCGTTCTTCAGGATCGCATCCCAGATGCGGTCGATCTCCGCCTGATCATCGCATTTGACCCAGAGCGAGACCGCCTGATTGAGCTTGAACATCGGCCCCGCGTTCAAGGCCCGGTATTCCTGGCCGGCCAGGATGAAGACGACGCCGTAGAGATTCTTGGCGCGGTCGAATTGCAGCACCGACTCGATCCTCGAATTGGGAAGGAGCGAGGTATAGAACCTCGCCGCTTCCTCGGCGCCGTCGTCGAACCACAGATGGGTACTGACTTTCTGCGTGAGAGCCATGATCGCACCCTCCCTCAGATCGACTTTGCCAGCGCTTCGAGCTGGCTGGCGACGACACCCCAGCCTTCATGAAAGCCCATCTTCTCATGCTCGGCGCAGGCTTCCGCCGACCAGTGGCGCACGACGGCGCGGTAGCGGGTCTTGCCGCCCTCGTCGGCGAAGGTGACAGTCGCCACTATGAAGGCGCGCTCTGACGGGGTCCAGGCATCGACGAAGGCGTCGGTGAAGACGATCTTCTCGTTCGGGATGACCTCAAGATAGATGCCGTGATTGGGGAATTCCTGCCCCTCCGGCCCCTGCATCACGATGAGCGATCTGCCGCCGGGGCGCACATCAAGTTCCGCCTTGGTCACGGTCCAGGGCTTGGGACAGAACCATTGCGCATAGGTGCTGGGATCGGTCCAGATCTTGAACAGTTTCTCGCGCGGTGCGTCGAGCAGGCGGTCGAGCACCAGTTCGCGCGTGCCGTTGTTCTGGCTGGTCTTGGCCGTTGCGGTCATGGATTTCCTCCGTGCGGTTCCGTGCTTTTGAAAATCGTCGTGAGATAGGCCGTGAGATGGTCGAGACAATCCTCGGCGATTTTGGTGCCGTGCTTGGCCTTGGCGAAAATGAACGAGCCCTGAATGACCGCCTGGGTGTGATAGGCGAGACTCTCCGCCGTCCAATCCGCCTTGATGTTGTCCTCCCGCATCGCCACCGCGATATCGCTGGCGACCATCGCGGCATGTTCGCTCATATGCCGGTCGCAGGCGGCGCGGATCGCCGGATGCGTGTCATAGGTCTCCTGCACCAGGGTCCCCAGCAGGCAGGTAAACTCGGCCAGCTCCCCCCGCAGGATCGCCTTGCGGAAGGCGACATAGCCCAGCACCCGGTCTGCGGCCCTGGGATAGGCGCGGTAGGGGGCTTTGACGAAGATCCCGTCCGCCATGGCGCCGAAATGGGCGGCGGCCGCCACGGCGAGGTCTTCCTTGCTCGGGAAATGATGGAAGAACGCCCCCTTGGTGACGCCGGCCGCGGCGCAGATGTCATCCACCGTGCTGGCGCCGTAGCCGCGTTCGCGGATCACCCGCATCGCGGCGTCGAGCAGCCTGGTGCGGGCGCCCGCAGGGGTGGGCTTGTCGGCCCTGGGGTCAGTTTTTGCCGTTTTTTCAGCCATCTTGGCCTCCTCACAGGTACATACCAACCAGTTGGTATGTCCGTCAATCGCTAAAATCTCCGACCCCTAATGCGGGTGCCGCGACCGGTGTTGATGTGCATCAACTCCGCGCCCCGCCGCATCCGGTATCTGACCTTGGTAGCTGGGTTGGAACGGGAGCTGAATCTTGGGCGTGCGAGCCAGCCTGTGGCGGAACGCGCTGCCGGCGCTGCTTCTGTTGGCAGCCCTCACAACGACCGTGACTTATGTCGCGGCGGTGACCGAGCGTGCCCGGCACCTGACCGAGAATGAGCGGTTCACCGCCAGCGCCGAGGATGCCCATCACGCCATTGCCGAGCGGCTCACGACCCGGCTCCGCGGCCTGCAGAACCTGGCCGACATGGCCGCAAGCGGCGAGATCGGCGATGATGCGCGCTTCGATATCGCGGCCAGCGCCACCCACCAGCTCGCGCGCGAATTCCTCGCCATCAATCTCGTCGATCCGGACCGCCGCATCCGCCGCGTCTGGCCGTTGCGCGGCAATGAGGCGGCGGTCGGCAAGATTGTCGGGCAGACGCCGGAGATCCTCAAACTGATCGAGGAGGCGCGCGATGCCGGATCGCCCCGCGCCACCTATCTCGTCGATCTGTTCCAGGGCGGCAAGGGTGTCGCCACCTATTTCCCGATCTGGCGCGACGGCACCTTCCTTGGCTACATCAACGGCGTGTTCCGCGTGGAAGGCATGGAAGAGCTGCTGCGGACAACGCAGGCGGGGGGCGTGACCGTCTCGCTGCTGCTGGTCGATCGCATGCAGGCCGATGGCAACACAGCGCCCCCCGGCGCCGCGCTCTATGCCGTGCCCCTGCTCGACAAGGAACTGATCATCACCGTCACCGGCGACCCCACCGCGACATCGCCTGTCGACGACGACCGCATTTTCCTGGTCGGCATGGCGCTCTCGCTCCTGTCGGCAGCGCTGCTCTATGCCGGCCTCGCGACGCGTCACAAGGCGACGCAGCGCCAGACCATACTGTCCAACATCCTCGATGCGGCACCCGATGCCATCGTCACGATCGACGCGGCCCAGCGCATCCAGGTGTTCAACCCGGCTGCCGAGCGCATGTTCGGTCGCGCGGCGCAGGCGATGCTGGGAAAGTCGCTCGACATCGTCATGCCCGACGAAGCGCGCCAGCAGCACCGCACCCAGGTGGCTGGCTTCATGACCTCCGGCGAAGATCGCCGCGCCATGGGCAGTTGGCGCAAGATCCGCGGCCGGCGCGCCGACGGCACCAGCTTTCCCGTCATGGTCTCGCTGAGCAAGCTGATGTTCGAGGACCGGCCGCTGATGACCGCGATCCTGCGCGACATGACCGATGTCGAGATCATGACCGAGCGGCTGGTCAGGCTGGCCGAGGAAAAGGACGCCGCGGCACAGCGCGCCGAAGACGCCTCGCGCGCCAAATCGATGTTCCTGGCCACCATGAGCCACGAATTGCGCACGCCGCTCAATGCCGTCATCGGCTTTTCCGAGCTGACGCTGCGCGAAATTCACGGCCCGCTCGGGCATCCGAAATATCTCGACTACATGAAGGACATCAAGAGCAGCGGCGAGCATCTGCTCGGCATCGTCAACGACATCCTCGATCTTTCCAAGATTGAAGCCGGCTCGTTCACCCTCAGCCGCGACATCTTCGATCTGACCGAGATGCTGCGGCACACCGGCGAAACCGTGCGCCGCCTGCTGAGCGAGAAGGGCTTGCATCTCGTGACCCGCGTGCCAGACGGCCTCACGGCCTTCGGCGACGAACGGGCGACGCGGCAGATCGCCCTCAACCTCCTCTCCAACGCCCTCAAATTCACGCCCAAGGGCGGCACCGTGGAACTGGGTGCGCGCCCGGCCGAGGACGGAAACACCACCACCTTCTGGGTCAGCGACAACGGCAAGGGCATCCCGGCCGCCGTCATCGAGAAGATCGGCCAGCCCTTCATCCAGGCCGGCAATGCCTATAATGCCAGCAGCACCGGCACGGGTCTGGGCCTCGCCATCAGCAAGGCGCTCACCGAGCGCATGGGCGGCACCCTCGAGATCCGCTCCAGCGTCGGCGACAGCGGACCGCAGGGCACCACCGTCACGATCCGCCTGCCCCGGCATCCCGGCGCTGCCAGCAGATAGACCTGCGCCGCCATCGCTCTTGCCAGCGCCGCGGGAGAACGCCACAGTTCCGGACCATTTCCGCCAACAGCCGGAGTCCAGCGATGTCGCCGGAATTCCTCCTCACCTGCCTCATCATCGTGGCCTCGCCCGGCACCGGCGTTCTCTACACGCTGGCGGCGGGCCTCACCCGCGGGCGGCGCGCCAGCATCGTGGCGGCGTTCGGCTGCACCCTGGGCATCGTGCCGCATCTCGCCGCGGCGATCCTGGGCTTGGCCGCCCTCCTCCACACCAGCGCCCTGGCCTTCGAACTCTTCAAATATCTCGGTGTCGCCTATCTCCTCTACATGGCCTGGATGACCTGGCGCGAGCGCGGCACGCTGCGCATCGAAACGGAACTCGGCGCGCGCTCGGCCCTCCAGGTGACGGTGACGGCGATCCTCGTCAACATCCTCAACCCCAAGCTCTCGATCTTCTTCCTGGCCTTCCTGCCGCAATTCATCGACGCGGGCGAAACGCAGCCGCTGGCAACCATGCTGGAGCTGTCCGGCGTGTTCATGGCGATGACCTTCGTCGTGTTCGCGCTCTACGGCGTCATGGCCGCGGCGATGCGGGACCATGTCATCCAGCGCCCGCGCGTGCTGGCCTGGTTGCGGCGCAGCTTCGCCGCCGCCTTCGTGGCGCTGGGGGCGAAGCTGGCTCTGGCAGAACGGTGACGCGGTGGTGAGGCGTTAGGGCGTCACGGTCTCTTTGGTCGTGGTGGTCGTGGTGTTGCCGGTGGCCGGCGCCGTCGTGGTCTGCTCGGTCGTCGTGCTGCTGCTGGTGCTGCCGGCACTGGAGCCGCTGCCGATATAGCCGTTCTGATAGGCGAAGAAGGCGAGAGCGGCCGCGACCACAAGGCCGCCGACGATGAAGTAGAGCCCGTTATTGCTGCTTCTGGTGGTGTCGTTCATGTGGGTCTCCTTGACCTTTGCCCGGCCCAGGCGGTCGCTGACATAGCGGTTTGGCCCTGCGGCTGCGGGATTGCGCATGACCCCAACGTCGGCCGCGCCCCTGGGTTGCGGCGGTGGCGCAATAAACCGGCGCGCCGGGACTGGGTGGGAACTTTCCCCGCAAAGCACAGTTATCCAGCTTGCATGCCGGCCGTGCCGGCACTCATTCA
Source organism: Rhodospirillaceae bacterium (assembly GCA_016712715.1). Taxonomy (NCBI): domain Bacteria; kingdom Pseudomonadati; phylum Pseudomonadota; class Alphaproteobacteria; order Rhodospirillales; family Rhodospirillaceae; species Rhodospirillaceae bacterium. The sequence continues at coordinate 1,292,394 of JADJQM010000002.1, read as the reverse complement.
CGCAGGGGCACCCCATCATGAGCACGATACTTATTGTCATAATCCTGATCATTCTGTTCGGCGGCGGCGGTGGCTATTACGCCCATCGCAATTTCGGCGGCCGCGGCCTCGGCGGCGTGCTGGGCCTCATCCTCGTCGTTCTCGTCGTGCTGTGGCTGCTCGGCATCCTTGGCGCCGGTCACGTCTAAGAAGCCCGCGGAAGCAGGCGCGCCAGGCGGGGGATCGACCCTCTGACCTGCCACTGAAGAATTCCTCCAAAACGGATTAGAGTCTGGCCCAGCAATGGAGACAGACGATGAAGAAGAGGCGGTTTACGGAAGAGCAGATTATCGCGGTGCTGCGGGAACATGAGGCGGGGCGAAGACGGCGGATCTGGCCCGCAAGCACGGGGTATCGGAGGCGACGCTCTACAACTGGAAGGCCAAGTTTGGCGGGCTGGATGTTTCTGAGGCCAAGCGGCTGCGGGCCCTGGAGGACGAGAACGGCAAGCTGAAGCGACTGCTGGCCGATAGCATGCTGGACGCGTCGGCGCTGCGGGAGCTTCTGGCAAAAATGGTAAGGCCCGCCGCCAAGCGTGAGGCTGTCGCTTTTTCTGAAGGGTCGGTTTCAGATAAGCGAGCGCCGGGCCTGTTCCGTCATAGCCGCCGATCGCAAGATGATCCGCTATTGCTAGAGGCGACCGCCAGAACCAGCCCTTCGGGCCAGGTTGCGGGATTTGGCCAATGAGCGCCGCCGCTTCGGCTATCGGCGCCTGTTCATCCTGCTGCGCCAGGAGGGCGAGGCATCCGGCATCAACCGGATCTACCGCCTCTATCGCGAGGAGGGTCTGACCGTGCGCAAGCGCCGTGCCCGGCGGCGCGCTGTCGGCATTCGGGCGCCGATCCTGGTCGAGGCCAGAGTCAACGCCCGCTGGTCGCTGGATTTCGTTCATGACCAGATGGCGAACGGCCGCCGCTTCCGCATCCTCAACGTGGTTGATGATGTGACCCGGGAGTGCCTGGCTGCCATCCCCGACACGTCGATCTCGGACAGCGCGTGGCGCGGGAACTGACAGCGCTCATCACCCGACGTGGCAAGCCCGGCATGATCGTATCGGACAATGGCACCGAGCTGACCTCGAATGCCATCTTCGCCTGGGCCAAGGATCACGCTGTCGAATGGCACTACATCACACCAGGAAAGCCGATGCAGAACGGCTTTGTCGAGAGCTTCAACGGCCGGATGCGCGACGAGCTGCTGAACGAGACCCTGTTCCGCGGCCTCGATCACGCCAGGTCGGTCATTGCCAGGTGGGCTGAAGATTACAACACAGCGCGACCACATTCCGCGCTCAACTACCGAACTCCGGTGGCCTACGCCGCCATCCTGAAAGCCGCAAGGCCCTGACGCTGCGCGCACTGAAAGCTCCGCGCCAGAGCCCCTTGCTACCACCGCGCCACACGGCGTATCAAACAGCGAGACTCTAAAAGCGACTGGATGACGCTTCAGTGGCAGGTCAATCGCTCAAAAGGTCAATCGCTCAAAAGGTCAATCGCTCAGGGGATAGACCACGTCGGGCGGATAGGTGGCGGCGAAGGCCGGTAGCCTCTCGCATTGCGCGGAGAGGGCTACGAGGTGTCTGTACCTCTCGCCCGATTGCGGATCGAGCAACAGCTCGGGATCAGTCATCTCAAGATAGCGCCACAGGCAGGCGGTGGTGATCTCCGCTTGGGTCAGCCTGGCGCCGCCGGAGATATCCGGCCAGTCCACCGCCGCCAGCGCCGCGATGGCGCCCTTGGCCTGAATGCGCAGGCGTGCGATCCACTCCGGCCAGCGATATTGTTGCGGCCGGATGAGCCGCTCATAATTGCTGGCCCCCGCCTTGTCGCTGGCGCCACAGCTAAGCGCCAGAAGTTGCAGGCACCGCCGCCGCGCAAGTCCGGAAGTGGGGATCAACGCCCGCGCCGGTCCCACCGTTTCATCGAGCCAATCCAGGATGGCGCCGGAATCAATGAGCACCTCGCCATCATCGAGGATGAGCGAGGGAATCCGCCCCAGCGGATTGGTCCTGCGCATGTCATCAAAGTCGCCGAACACCGAACGCGTGTCGTGCGTGTAGTCGAAGCTGAGTAACCGCAGCGAAACGGCCACGCGGCGGACATAGGGGGAATCATATTGGCCGACGAGGATCATGAAGGCAGATTACCGCAAGTAATGTGAGCTACTCAACTGATCTTGACGAGGTGCTGCGCATAAACGGCGGTAGCTGATCTCGCTCATACTGCTGCATCGACGCTGTTTTTGCCTCTTCAAATTTACCGAGCAAGTCTTGTGCTGCAGTCAATTGTTCGGGAGTAAGAGGTTCCGCAAATACCTTGCCGTAACTTTGAATCAACATGCGTTCAACGCCAGAAAATGAGAAGTCGTTTTCCCATCCATTCGCCATCACATACATAATGATCGACTGACAGCCCTCGGGAAGAGGGCGGTTTTTATGAAACTGAGAATAAAGCCAGAGCACTACATCCGAGATTTGGATGCCCGCGCTATTCGAATCTTGCTTAACTTCAAATGTGCTTCCAGCGACCTTTTGAAGCGAGTACTTTTCACCTGCCCAAGAAATTTCGTCCGCAGGAGCATTGGTGAACATCTTGTGGCATGCTGCAAGAGTCCGCTCAAATTCACTCTGTTCGTCATGTGTGATTCTGGCGACAGATGTTTTGCGATCTTTCGAAAATGTATCCAAGCCATCCAACAAGTTGGTGAAGGCAACAAGATTTGGAAAGTGCGTATGGCGACTGGCTTCCTGATCTACATTCAACTGAATCGAATCGGGGTGATCACGAGCCCATTCCAATCCTTCCTTGAGTACTTCTTGTGAGCGCTTATCCGGCAATCTGAGTATATTCTCGATTAGCCGATCGCAGATGGTGGGCAGCTTGCGAACAATCTCGTTTCTTTTTTGACCGACCACGCATTCCCAAAAGAGTCTTGCCGTTTGCTCGTCCACAAGAAAAGCCATTTTAAACGCGAGAGTTAGGCGGAGTGGTCTCACATTGTAGTGATGCCACGCGACTCCCGCATTTTCTCCAGAGTCAAATAGTGAGTCGAATAGCTTTGTTGCAAGCAGATACCTCTTTTCTACTCTTGAAACGAAGAAACTAGCGTTTGCCTTAATAAGAACCTTTAGCAGAGAAGGCGCGATCTTCTCCAACCTTCCAACACCCAACTTCCGCGCATGCAAGCTGTCAGTCCCGATCGATCGCGCTATTGATGCAATGGAATCGCCGAAACGAGTATCGAAATCTCCTTTGGTAACAAGCGCGGCGGTAAAGAAGTCGGGCTGCCCTTCATCGAACAAATTGTGTCCGGTGTTTCCTGTCTCATCAACGAAAGCATAAAGTTTCCGTTTAGACTCTCCCACAACGACCCCCGATGTCTTTCTCGAAAAGTTCCCATGTGATCTGGCTAGAACAGATTTCCTGTTGGGCACGAGTCTTCGACGTTGAGCGTGCTTCTTCCATCAAGCTAATGCGGACTACGAGAAGCGAGGGCGCACAGCCTGATATCAGCTCCCTTAGCGGCTGAGACCACCCATTGCGCCAAATGCACCCCGTTTCTTAAAACAGCGTCGGGAAAGCAAATGACGCAAGTTCTTGCGGCAGAACTTCATGCGCAGGGCCGAACACTCGACCCAAGGGCAATGGAACTGCGGCCCCTCCTGCGAGAAACACAAGCTGAACCTAAAGTTTCACGCAAGTCACTCAGCAGACTGCGCTCCTTCAGAAACTAAATCAGCGTCTGCATTTGCCGATTCTTCGTGTGCGCCTTCATTATCCGAGTTTATCTCCGCCACACCACTAAGATACTTCTCATAAGTTTTCTTGAGATAGCTAAGGGCACTTTTCTTATCGACGTTCGCCTGAAGATGATCTTGCACGAATCGCAGGCGGGATTGGCATTCCGCTATGATTTCCGACCATGACTTTACCCATACTTCTATATTTCCGTCCTCGGCCTGAAAAATTTGCCCTCGAGGCTTACCCTTCTGGCGTGTCTCCGCTCTGGCAAAACCATCCAAATCGTTGGAGACAACCCAGAAGCTCCAACGCGTATGCAAGTGGCGAAATCTTTCGTCATCGGCTACGGCGTAAGCATAGCTCTTAATCTGCGTAATTTCTTCGGCCCCTATCTTCACAGATGGCCTCTTTAACTCCACGACAAGATGCTCTCGGTCTTCGGCATGGTTTTGTGGTACTGATTTCGACAGCATTAGATCAACGATGCCGACTTTGCCGTCTATCCGCCTTACCGGCCTGTCAATTACTATATCTTCGCCAAGCAGCCTTCTGTGCTTCCGCAAAACCTCAGTCAGCGATTGATCACTTACGGTGAGGTTAAACTCCTCACCGAAAATCCACGTGTTGTTGTCTGCAATCATCTGGTGAAGCTGGCTTCGTTCCTTCAGCAGTTTTTTGCTCTCAGGATCAAATAAAAGTGCTTCAAGGCCACGAATGAACTTTAGGCGGTCGGCAACTAATTTTGAGGCACTTATTACATTCGCGAGATTAGCTTCCTCTAGTAACTTCGACAACTCCTTCTGAGTTTTCTCCGGCAGCTCCAATACCTCGGTGAGAATGTGTTGGAGTTCGTCAGGACCTCTCTCAATTGCCTGCCTTAGCATTCTGAGTTGAAATGCTTTCGTGCGCTTGCTTTGGTCCGCAAAATCTTGGAGATGCCTATTGACGTTCAGCGCCACGATTTCAAACACCTGGCGTTCGGCTTTTTCGACTGTGGTCTTAGGCTCCGTTGGATACGGATAAATCTCGTCGACTTTCCACTGCTCAACTTCAGATCGAGCCGCTTCTATTTCCCTGCTCCGGTAGAGTTGTTTGATATGCTCAGAGGCCTCATCGCACGCGGCTTGAAGCGGCGCGTTCATCTCCACCAAATCGAGAATTCCTTGCGACTGAAGAGTCGTGACGTAAGAGGACTTCAGGTATGCAGAGAACTGAAAATTTGGCGCGTGAAACTTTGGGGTCACTCGGAGAAAAGGAAAACCCTCAGCTCCACACAAAAAGAACCAGCGCTCAGAAGCTGATGTCCATTCAATGACCTCTATCTGGGCGGGATAAACCTTACCGCCGTCATCTATTGGCGACAAATCAAACTTTACACGGCTAGCAATCAACTTTGATGGGTCAAGACGCTGGTGATCAACGTAGATGCCTACATCCGAATAGTCAGTTAAATACAACGCGAAAATCTCAGATAGCGACTGAATTGCGGACTTGGTCTCTAAAGATCGATATGTTCGATCGAGTTCTGTAACCCTCACTTCTACGCCAGTACCAAGCGCAGCATCTAGTTCTTCGGGCTCAGTCACACGAACATCTACAAGATCATCCCTAATCAGAGTTACTTTGTATCCGAGGAGTTTTTCGTCGCTCAGATATCGGACGTTCCATTCCGCTACTCGTCCCAATGCGAGAGCCTTAAAACGACCTTTTCCCTCTTTACCGTGAAGAAGACGGCCCTTCTTCTTGGAGCGATTGCGAAGCCCCTTCCACGAGCCACCGAGCTGACCAAAGAGGGCCTCCACATCTTCGTGCGGGATGCCGTGGCCATTGTCGCTGATTACCACTGAACGCATCGCGATCTCGTCCGACTCTATCTCTAGGTCGATCCGCGTCGCGTCAGCATCCACAGCGTTCCATAGAAGTTCAGACACCGCTTGTATTGGCTTTGCGCTTGCCAGTTTCTGCAAGTGATCGCCTTCCACTCTGACTCTGTAGTGAGCATCTGGCATCTGAGTTCCATATTCTTTTGGTGGATCATGTTTCCAGAAGTGCAATCTTTTATATTATCATTTTTAATTCACAGCAAGTGCTGCCCGCCCGTGAGAAACACCTCGGTCCCCGTCACATAGGCAAAATCAGGCCCGCAGAGCTGGAACACGACGCCGGCCACTTCGGCGGGTGTGCCCATGCGGCCCATCGGGATGCGCGGGATGAGGGCTTCGTATTCCGGGCCGATCATGGCGGTCTCGATCTCGCCCGGTGCCACGGCATTCACGCGGACGCCCAAGGGCGCGAACTCGCCCGCCATCTCGCGGGTGAGCGCGGAGAGGGCTGCCTTCGAGGTTGAATAGGCGGCACCCGCGAAGGGGTGGATCGAATGCCCCGCGATCGAGGTGATGTTGACGATGGCGCCCTTGCCCCGCGCCAGCGGTGTCGCGAAGCCCTTGGCGAGCTGCAACGGCGCAAACAGGTTGAGCTCATAAACCTCGCGCCAGGCCGCGACGTCGCCGTTCAAGGTGCCGAGGCGCTCCTTGAACGAGGTCTTAGGCGAAATGGCGGCGTTGTTGATGAGGGCATGGACCGGGGCGCCGCCCAGCACCTCGAGGGCTTCGGCCACAAAGCGAGGCGCGTCGCCGGGTTCGGCGAGGTCGACCGTGATGTGATGCGCCCAGTTGGGGTCGCGCTTGCATTCTTCGGGGATCGCATCGCGCGAGCAGGTGATGATGCGCCAGCCTTCCGCGGAAAAACGCTGCACCGTCGCATGGCCGATGCCGCGGCTGGCGCCGGTCAGGATCACGGTCTTTCTGGTCTCGCTCGTCATCTGTTCGTCGTCCTTGAATTTCCAGTCATCAGTCGCTCCCCCTCACCCCAACCCCTCTCCCCATTTCATGGGGCGAGGGGCTTAGAAGCAAACTCGGCGGGAACTCCCTCGCCCCGCTTGCGGGGAGAGGGTCTGGGTGAGGGGCGCTTCGCAAACCGCGCACCTCACACACCCCGCTTCGCATCCGCATCCAGCAGCGCGCTCCGGCCGGGCCTGGTCTGATCCATCCTGGCACGCAGATCCTGCCGGCGCTCGACCACGGAATGCGGGTCCTGGTGGATGATGATCTCGGCGCTGGGGAAGGCTTCGTGGAGGCTGGCTTCGACCGCGTCGGAGATGAGATGCGCTTCGATGAGGGAGATCGTGTCGGGGAGTTCCAGATGGAACTGGATGAACATGTCCTGCCCCGCGCGGCGGGTGCGGAGGTCGTGGAGGCTCACCGCCTGCGGGTGGCTTTCCACGATGTCGATGATGCGCGCGCGTTCCGCCTCGTCCATCTCGCGGTCCATCAGCATGTCATAGCTCTGCCGGCCGATCGTGATCGCGGTGTAGGCGATGTAGAGGGCGACGAGAAGACCGAACAGCGGATCGGTCCACCACAGGCCGAAATTCCAGGAGATGAGCAGCGCCGCGATGACGCTGAAATTGACCAGGAAATCGCTGCCGTAATGGGCGGAATCGGCCTTGATGGCAACCGAGCCGGTGCGCGCCACCACATGGCGCTGCAGCAGGATGAGCGCACCGGTGATGACGATCGACAGGCCCATGACGGCGATGCCGACGCCCGGCCTGGTCACCGGCTTGGGGTGGACGAAATGGTCATAGACCTCCATCAGCAGCAGCAGCGAGGAGCCGAGGATGAAGGCCACCTGCATCAACCCGGCCAAGGGTTCCGCCTTGCCATGGCCGAAGCGATGCTCGGCATCGGCCGGCATCAAGGCATGGCGCACCGCCAGCAGATTGACCAGTGAGGCCGCGATATCGAGCGCTGAATCAAAGAGGGTCGAGAGCAGGCTCACCGACCCGGTCGCGAGATAGGCATAGAATTTGAGGCCGATCATGAGGAGCGCCGCCGCCACCGCGGCGTTGGAGGCCAGCCGCATCAGCCGCCCGGCTTCCTCGCGGGTGATGGGAGCGGTCATCTTAAAACGTCATGGTCGGCGAAGGCCGACCACCCACGAGTTTCCATCCGCGCAAAGAAAGTGACTCGTGGATGGTTGGCCACAGCCGACGAATGTCGGCATTCGCCGACGGCCGACCATGACGAATTGGGAAGCGGTAACAGTGTCGTCCTGACTGTCACGGATACAGTTTCTCCGTCACCCAACCCTGGCCATGGGCCACATCCGGCGCCGGTTTGAAGATCAGCCGGTCATGGAGGCGGAACGGGCGGTCTTCCCAGAACTCGATATAGGTCGGCTTGATGCGGAAGCCCGACCAATGCGGCGGGCGCGGGATGGTACCGAGCGGGTGCTTGGCCGTGAACATCGCCACGCGCTTTTCGAGATCGAAACGATGCTGCATCGGCCGCGACTGGATCGAGGCCCAGGCGCCCAGCTGGCTGCTGCGCGGGCGCGAATGATAATAATCGTCGGCCTCCTGGTCGGTCACCGTCTCGACCTCGCCCTCGACGCGGATCTGGCGGCGGAGCGACTTCCAGTGGAGCACAATCGCGGCCTTCATGTTGGAGAGGATCTGCGTGCCCTTCTTGCTCTCGAAATTCGTGTAGAAGACGAAGCCGCGTTCGTCGAAATCCTTGAGCAGCACCATGCGCACCGAGGGCATGCCGTCGGGCCCGACAGTCGCCAGGGCCATGCCGTTGGGGTCGTTGGGTTCGGAGACTTCAGCTTCCGCGAGCCAGGCCGCGAATTTTGCGAACGGTTCGCCCCAGGGATGGCGCGCTGCTGGGTTGAGGTCGGCGTCGGCGGTGGCATCACTCATGATTGCGGGTCCATCACATTCCTTTGAGCCAACTCTATAGCATTGAAATCGGAACCAGTTGACGCCATTTTCGTTATGGTTGCGGCGCGGAGTCGCGTTGTTTTGACACAGGAATTCCCGATGAACATGTCTGCACACATTCACGCCGCCGGGCTTGACCGCAAGTCGCTGGGCCGCAAGTTGCTGGCGGGCGTCCTGGTGGCCGGCCTCGCGCTGCCGCTCGCCGCCTGCTCGGCCAATTCCTATGGCGGTGGCAAGCAGAACACCGGCACCGTGCTGGGCGCCCTGGGTGGGGCTGCGGCGGGTGCTGCCATCGGCGGCGAGGATAATTGGTGGTGGGCGGCGGGCCTTGGTGCCCTGGCCGGCGGTGTCGTCGGCAACCAGGTCGGCGCCTATCTCGACCGCCAGGATCAGCAGACCTCCTACCAGACCGCCAACCGCGCGCTCAACACCGTGCCGGACGGGCAGCAGGCCACCTGGTCCAATCCGCAGAACCAGACCAGCGGCTATACCAAGCCGATCGAGACGGTGAAGACCGCCACCGGCCAGACCTGCCGCGAGTTCCAGACCGGCGTCACCGCGCAGGGGCAGACCACCGCCGGCACCGGCACCGCCTGCCGCCAGCTCGATGGCACTTGGAAAATCATCCGCTAGCCCCTATTTTCCCGCCATGACGAATTATTCGTGTGGCGGAAAGACTTATGCCCGATCCCTATAAGACGCTCGGCGTCGGTCGCGTCGCCACGGCAGATGAGATCAAGAAGGCTTACCGCAAGCTCGCCAAGAAGCTGCACCCCGATCTCAACCCCGGCGACAAGAAGATCGAAAGCCAGTTCAAGGAGATCAGCGCCGCCTATGACATGCTCTCGGATGTCGAGAAGCGGCGGAAATACGATCGCGGCGAATTGGATGACAATGGCAATCCCCGTGCCGGTTTCCAGCCCGGCGGACCCTGGGGCAATGGCCGGCCCGGTCAGGCTGGGGGGCGCGCCCGCACCGCCAAGGATTTCGGCCTCGACGAGGGCGAGAATGACGAGATCTTCAAGGATTTCTTCGGGTTCGGCCGCGGCCGCAGCGGCCTCAAGATGCGCGGCGCCGACGTCACCTACCGGCTCGAGGTCGAGTTCATCGATGCGGTCAATGGCGGCAAGAAGCGGCTGGGATTGGCCGATGGCAAGACCCTCGACGTGACGCTCCCGCCCGGCACCGAGGATGGCAGCCAGCTGCGCTTGAAGGGCCAGGGCATGCCCGGCCAGGGTGGCGCCCCCAATGGCGATGCCTTCGTCGAGATCGGCGTGAAACCGCATCCCTTTTTCGAGCGCGATGGCCTCGACATCCTGCTGGAATGCCCGATCACCCTCAGCGAAGCGGTGCTGGGCGGGACCGTGCAGGTGCCGACGATCGATGGCCGTGTGGCACTCAAGGTGCCGGTCGGCAGCAATTCGGGGACGCAGTTACGCCTAAAGGGCAAGGGGATCCTCAACCCCAAGAGCAAAGCTGCGCGGCGATCAATATGTGCGCTTCGTGGTGACGCTGCCCACCACCATCGATGCCGATCTCGAGGCCAAGGTGCGCGACTGGGCGAAGGCGCATCATTACGACGTGCGGGCGAAATTCACGTCCTGAGACGATTTTTCGGTCAGCAAAACGGGGGATATTGTCGCGTTTTCGGGGGATATCTGCATGTTTCTCCAGTGCTGTCGGCCCCTGAAGCCGCAATCTCGCTTACCTGAACCCCTTGACAAGCGAACAGTTGGACGCTGAGCTGTGACCATGGATCACAGCTCAGCCAACCCTCTCCCGCCCTTGGACACGCTGCGTGCTTTCGAGGCGGCGGCGCGGGGCGGCAGCTTCTCGGCGGCCGCCAGCGCCCTCAACATCACCCATGGCGCGGTCAGTCGGCAGGTGGCGAAGCTCGAACATTGGCTGGGCCTCAAACTCTTCGACCGGCAGGCGCGTGGTGTCGCCCTGACGCCGGAAGGGCAGCGGCTGTATCTCCGCACCAATGAGGCCTTCGCGCTCATCGCCGACACCTCGGATCGCTGGACGGAATCGAGAGGGTCGGCGGTGGTGCGGCTGTCGACCATTCCCTCGGTCTGCGGCTTGTGGCTGATGCCGCGCCTCAAGAAATTCGAGAGCGGCAAGCCGAGCCTGCGCGTGACATTGAGCGCCGATCATCGCCATGTGGATCTGGCCGATGACGGGATCGACCTCGCCATCCGCTGCGGGCGCGGGGCCATTCCCGGTCGCATCTCGCTGCAGCTGTTCGAGGAATACTGCTTCCCGATCGCCGCGCCGCAACTGGCCGACGAGATCGGCAGAAATGGTGATGCGGCGCGCCTGCTCGAGCAGCCGCTCATCCATGATTCCGATGCGGCTGGCTGGCGCGCCTGGTTCATGGCGCAGCAGCTCGACTACAAGCCAAGGCCTCATGACCGCCGCTTCGAGGATTACAATCTGGTGCTGGATGCGGCGATGAACGGGCTGGGTGTAGCGCTTGCACGGCCACCGCTCGCCGCCGATCTCATTAAACAGGGGAAGCTCGTCATGCTCGACCAGCGCACGGCGCTCAACCCCTCCTCCTATTGGCTGGACCGCCCGCCGGGCCCGGTGCGCGACGCGGCAGCAAACCTCGCCCGCCGCATCTGCGCCGAGGCGAAGGTGCCGGCGGATGCGATTGCGCGCTTCCTCACAGCGGAGCGGTGAGGAAGCGACCGTCGGGCGCTCGCGTGCCTTACCCGACGCGGTTCATGACGTCGACGAAGACGGCCATTTCGGCGGTGAGGCCTTCGGCCTGCTTGGCGAGTTCGCCCGAAGCGCCGAGCACGCCGGTCGCCGCTTCGCGGGATTCGCTGGCGATGGTCATGACTTCGGCAATATTCTCGCGCACGTCGATGGTGCCGTCGGAGGCGCGCGCGACGCTGGCGGCGATCTCCTTGGTGGCCGCCCCCTGCTGCTCGATGGCGGCGGCGATGGAGCCGGCGATCTCGCTCACCTCACTCACCGTGCGGCCGATGCCCTGAACACTGTCCACGGCAGCGCCGGTGGCGTTGCGGATGGCCGAGATCTGCTCAGTGATCTCCTCGGTGGCGCGCGCGGTCTGGCTGGCGAGCTGCTTCACCTCGGACGCCACCACGGCGAAGCCCTTGCCGGCCTCTCCGGCGCGGGCGGCTTCGATCGTCGCGTTCAAGGCCAGCAGGTTGGTCTGGCTGGCGATGTTGGAGATGAGCACGACCACGCCGTCGATCCGCTCGGTCACCTTGGCAAGGTCGAGCATCTGCTGGCTGGTCTTCTGCGTTTCCTGCACGGCCAGCCGCGTGATCTCGTTCGAGCGGGTGACCTGCTGGCTGATCTCGTGGATCGAGCTGGAGAGTTCCTCGGCCGCGGCGGCTACGGTGCCCACACTGGTCGAGGCCTGCTCGGCGCCGCTGGTCGCGGCCTCGGCGCGGGAGCTGGCGCGTTCCGCCGTCGATTGCATCGAGAGCGAGGTCGATTCCAGCTCGGTCGCCGCCGAGGAGACCGAGCCCATGACATGGGTGATCTTGTCGACGATGCGGCGCGTTTCCTGCATCTTTCCGGACATCGTGTCGATGGCGCTGTTGATGCGCCGTGCCCCGGCGAGGAAACTGCCGACCGTGCCGGTTTCGATGATGCGGCGGTAGAACACACCGCGCGCCACATGATCCATCGCCGCCGCCGATTCACGCAGATAGGCGTCGGAACGGTCGATGAGATTGTTGATGGCGCCGAACAACTGGCCGAGTTCGCCCTTGTCCTCGATGTTGATGATGCGGGCCTCGAAATTGCCGGCGGCGGCGTCGAGACAGATCTGGCGCGCATAGGCGATGGCGCGGTTGCCACCACCACCGGCACGGGCGCCGAACAGCAAGAAGCCTAGACCGATGAGGCCGATGAGCGCCGCAACACCCGCCACCAGCGGCTGGTAGACCTCCGCCATGTCCAGCGCGGCGATGGCCAGAATGGCCGCGGCCGTGGCGGCGGCCCCGAGGATTTTAGAGGCCGTGAATGAATTCGTCATAACCGATACCCTTCTTCGAGAGAATGTCCTGCAGGTGCTGCGATGATTTCATGAGGCCGGCACGGCGGTCGGTCTCGGTGTCCTCGATCGATTTCAGCGCGGCGTAGAGCGGCACGATCACGTCGACGGCCTTGCGTTCCGGGACACGGCGGTTGGAATGGTAGCCGACCACCTCGCCGCTCGCGGTGACGCTGGGTGTCGCATGGGCCAGCACCCAGTAATAGGCGCCGCTCTTGGTCATGTTCTTCACATAGGCGAAGATCTCGGCACCGGCCTGCAGCCGGTCCCAGAGCAGCTTGAAAACGCACCGCGGCATGCTGGGATGACGGATGAAGCTGTGCGGCTGGCCGAGCAGCTCCGCTTCCGAATATTCGGAAATGCGCAGGAAGATCTCGTTGACATAGGTGAGATTGCCCTTGAGATCGGTCTTGCTGACGATGAGATCGTTGCGCTCGAAAAACACCTCGGTCTGGGTCGGTGTCACGGTGCGCGATAATTTGCGCGCGGCCGGACCCTGACGCGGCGGTGCAGTCAGTACATTTGTGGCGGTCGACATTCTTCCTCCTTGCGGCACAATCGGCGGCGGTCCCGCTGGCGGGAGGCGTCGTTCCTGTGTCGGCTTCTTGCAATGGCGGCCGCGCGTCGCGGTCAAGGCGCGGGTGCAGCGGCGGGAGAGTGGACGCGAGCCAGCAAGGGCGCTACGCGCGGAGTGCCAAGACCCTTCTAAAAATGCCAGTATTTGCCGAAGCAGCGCAGCAAAATGCTGCTGCAATGCGGGAATTAAGTCCGAAAGTGGGTGGAGATGCCGTTCAGGCCATCGTTATAGGATTATGATCGCAAGTTTTGTCTTGCCGACCAGGACTCCCTAGGATGATGATCAAATGTCGTCGTCGCGCATTCACGAGTGCTACGTTGGGGTATCCGAGGAAACCGCCATGCGGATTGCGCCAGCCACCTGCCCAGCGAGAGGTCTTTGACCGGGATGGGACAGTCGTTCCAGGATCCGATCGCAGCCCTCTCCGCCTACTGGTCGAGCCTCAATGAAGGCCGCGTGCCGGAGCGGGCGATGGTCGAGCTATCCGCCATCCCCTCCCTGCTGCCGCTGCTGCTGTTGACGGCGTTCGAACAGGATCCGTTTCGCGTGCGCTATCGCCTGACCGGGACCAGGGTCGATGAGTGGAACGGGATGAACCTCGCCGGCCTCTATCTCGACGAATTGAACGATGAGGGCGATCATGGCGCCATCGCCAAGCTGATGGCCAGCTATCGCCAATGCCATGACAGCGCCGCACCTGTGATCGATCGATATGACTGGCCAGCGCGGTCGGGCGGCTTTCTCACGGTACGGTACGGCCTGTTCCCGCTGGCCAGCAACGGGATGGTCTGCCAATGCCTCGGCATCGAGGATTACAGCGCATTGCCCCGGCTCTATGACGGCGTGCCGCTGTCGCGGTGAGCGGGCGACTGCTGCCCCGCGGCCGGATCAATGGGCGATCAGGCAGTCCTTGAGGGCCGCGATGAGGTCCTTGGGGCTGAAGGGCTTGGTGAGGATGCGGCTGGCGCCGAAGGTCCTGGCGGCGTCGAGGAAGTCGAGGGCGCCGATGCTGGAACCGCCGCTCATCGCGATGATCGGCAGGGCCTGGTCGATTTTGCGGATGGCGAGGATGGTCTCGATCCCCTCCTGTTCCGGCATGATGATGTCGGTGACGACGATGTCGGGCTTTTGCGCGGCGAATTTGCGCAATCCCTCGCGCCCATTGCTGGCCAGGGTGACCTCATAGCCGGCAAGTTGCAGGGCCACCTGCAGCATGTCCTGGACCAGCGGGTCATCTTCAATCAGCAGTACATGTACCATCAGTCCATATCCCTCACGCCGGCCGCCCGGCCTATGTCAGTCCATGGACGCCTCATTCCATGGCCGCACCTTGCCGTCGGTCGGCCGCGGGCACCCTAGGCCACCGCGCCTTATCAAGCGGTTAACGCCCTGCCCGGCCGAGCGCCGCCACAACAGGGCTGCAAGGATTTGTCCATTCGGGCTATGGTCCACGGATCTCCGTCGTCGCCAAGAGCCAACTTGCCGCGCGGGTCGCCGCCCTTTGGGGAAGATGGATAGTACCTCATGAGCATTCGCACCCGTCTCCTGATCCTGGTCCTGCTGGCGACGCTGGTGCCGGGACTGCTCATCGGCCTGCGGTTCCTGCAGGACCGCGGCGCCGGCATCCGGCAAGCGCAGGCCGATCTCCGGACCCTGGCCGAAGCCCTCACCCATGAACTCGACGAGAAGATCAAGGGCACGAACCAGCTGCTCTATGGATTGGCGCGCGCCCGCGACCTCGAGACGCAGGACCGGGCCGCCTGTTCGCGCTTCCTGTCCGATGTGCGTGAGCAGAACCCGCAATATACCGGCATCCTCACGATCCGGACGGACGGCGCGCTGTTCTGCGATTCGCTGCAGTCCGGGCGCGATCTCGATCTTTCCGACCGAGGCTATTTCAAGAGCGCGCTGGCGCTCAAGGGCGGCGTCGCGCTGGAGACGACCTTCGGCCGCCTTACCGGCCTTGCGGTGCTGCAGATCGCTCATCCGGCGCGGGCGGAGACTGCCGAGCCGAGATTCGTCCTGCTCGCCTCGCTCAATCTCCAGAAGCTGGTCGAGGCGTACCAGGTGCCGCTGGGGAGACGTGAAATCCTGCTGGTCAACAAGAAGGGCACGATTCTGGTGTGGCAGCCGGGCACGGAACATGCCGTGCCGCTGGGCGCCTCGATGGCGGAGACCGATCTGTTCGGCGCGGTGGTCAAGGGGCTGGCGGAAGCCGGGAACGGGGTCGCGGTCATCGAGGAGGATGGCAAGGTGTGGGCCGTGGCGGATGCCGCGCGGTCACAGGATGCCGGCCTCTATGTGCTGGTGGGCCTGCCCGAGCGCGAGCTGGTGGCTGTGGCGAACAAGCGCCTGCTGGTGGATCTGGCGAGCCTGGTCGCCCTGTCGTTGCTGCTCTTTGCCGGTGTCTGGACCTTCGCCGAGTTCAGCATCAGGCGCCGGGTCGAGCTCATTTCGGCGATGATCGCCAGGCTGGGGCAAGGCGATCTCGATGCGCGCATTCCCCCACCCCATCCCACGGGCGATCTCGGCAAGCTGATGGTGCTCCTCAACGGCACGGCGGAGTCGTTGAAGCGCCAGCGCGACGCGATCGAGGAGCTGGACCAGAAGCTGCGACAGTCGCAGAAGATGGAAGCGATCGGCCAGCTCACCGGCGGGATCGCGCATGATTTCAACAATCTCCTCACCGTGGTGCTCGGCAATGCCGAGATGCTGGCCGAGCGCCTCGATGCCGACCGGCAGTTGAAGGGGCTGGCGGAGATGACGGTGAAGGCCGCGCTCCGCGGCGCCGAGCTCACCAGCCGGTTGCTGGCCTTTGCGCGCCGCCAGCCGCTGGATCCGAAAGCCACCGACGTCAACCAGCTCATCGAGGGCATGGACGGGTTGCTGCGCCGGACATTGGGCGAGCAGATCGATATCACGCGCGTACCGCAGGCGGATCTTTGGCCGGCCCTGGTGGATCAGGGACAGCTGGAGAATGCGCTGCTCAATCTGTGCATCAATGCGCGCGACGCCATGAAGGAAGGCGGGCGCCTGACGCTGGAGACCAGCAACGTCACCTTCGCACCCGACAACAAGGTTGGCGGTGAAGGGGCGGTGGGAGAATATGTCATGATCGCGGTGTCGGACAGCGGCACCGGCATGGACAGCGCCACCCTGGAGCGCGCCTTCGAGCCGTTCTTCACCACCAAGGAACTGGGGCGCGGCAGCGGCCTTGGCCTCAGCATGGTCTATGGCTTCGTGAAACAATCGCTGGGCCATGTGCTGCTTTATTCGGAGCCGGGGCATGGGACGAGCGTCAAGCTCTATCTGCCGCGCGCCATCGGCGCTGCCTCCCAAACCGGCCGGGACCTGCCCGCTTCCGTGCGCGGTGGCAGCGAGAACATCCTGCTGGTCGAGGATGACGCGCTGGTGCGCGACCATGTCGCCCGCCAGCTCGGCGATCTCGGCTACCAAGTGGTGGCGGTGGCGAGCGGCGCCGAGGCCCTTGCAACCCTGTCATCGGGCACGGCCTGCGACCTGCTCTTCACCGACATCGTCATGCCGGGCGGCATGGACGGGCAGCAACTGGCAGCCAGCGTGGCGCAGCAATGGCCAGCGCTGCCGATCCTGTTCACCTCCGGCTATACCGAACAGGCGGTCAAGCTGCAGGGACGCCTGGCGCAAGGCAGCCATTTCCTCGCCAAACCCTTCCGGCACCAGGAGCTGGCGGCGAAACTGCGCAGCATCCTCGATCGATCGCACTGAAGGAATGATGGGCTGAGGGAGCATCATGTCGCGACTGCTGGATCAAGGGCTGCAGCCGGTCACCCAGCTTTGTCGCAAGCACCGGGCGCCCGCTGCCATCACCGGCAATGGGCGCAAACCAGCCTGATTGCCAGGCGCCAGGAACGGACAAGGCGGAACGGACAAGGTGGAGGGATCATGTGCGGACGGTTTGTGCAGAAGAGCTCCGCCAACCAGATGCAGAGCTTTTTCAGCATCAAGGGACCGGTGCCGAATTTCGGCCAGCGCGAAAATGTGGCACCGACCCAGGAGGTGGCGGTGGTTCTGGCCGAGGATCCGGCCAGCCGGCGCCTCGCGCTGAAGAAATGGGGCCTCATTCCATCCTGGTCGAAGGAGGGCAAGGCCAGCTTCGCCACCTTCAACGCGCGCGCGGAATCGGTGCGCGAGAAGCCGACCTTTGCCCAGCCCTTCGCCAAGCGGCGGTGCATCGTGCCGGCCGACGGGTTCTATGAATGGACCGGCCCCAAGGGCGCCAAGATCCCGCATCTCTTCGAACGGCAGGACGGCGCGATGCTGGCCCTGGCCGGGCTCTATGACAGCTGGCGCGCGAAGGACGGCAGCGAGACCATCGCCAGCTTCACCATCGTCGTCACCGCCGCCAATCGCTGGATGTCCAGCTTCCACGACCGCATGCCGGTGATCCTGGAGGAAGCCGAGCTGGAAACCTGGCTCAGCGGCCCGCCCGAGGCGGCGGCCCTGCTGTTGAAAGCGCCGGGCGAAGAGGTGCTGACGGAGCGCATCGTCTCGACGCGGGTCAACAGCGTGAAGAATGAGGGGCCGGACCTGTTGGACTGACGTGTGAGATTGGACCACTTTTCCTGTGACAGGGGCTCGTTCCGCCGCAGACCTTTACCATGCGTTAACATTTTGCCCGCCACACTCGCTGGTATTGCCGGCGCGGCTTTCCCACCCATGGTTGTCCTCCTGGGAGAAGGTGGGCCAGGGAAAATTGGACTGGGAAAATTGGACTGGGCCGCGCCAGACGCCATTTCAGGGATGTACCAGGTGATGGACGTAGCGGTGAACTTTATCAAACCGGACCGCGCCTCGTTTGACCTGTTCAGGGGCGAGGCGACGCCTGCCTTCCGCTCGAACCGGGTCGCGGCGCTCTACCGCTATTGGCAGTCACGGCGCCTGGGCGCCCTGCCGCAGCGCAGCGACATCGATCCCGCGGAGATCAAGGCATTGCTGCCCTATGTGCTGATCGTCGATCTCCACCAGAATCCGTTCCGCGTCTTCTACCGGCTGGTGGGAACGGCGGTGGTGCATTTCTCCGGCATGGATTTCACCAACACCTATCTCGACGAGCTGGCGTTCGACATCTGCGCGACGGCGGACCTGACGCGCGCCTATCGCCTGGTCAGCGACACGCGCCGGCCGGGACAGGGCATGGCCTTTGCGCAGATCACGCATCAATCGGCGCTCGACGTCGAATATCTCATCTGCCCGCTCGGCGATGGGCAGGGGCAGGTGCGCCAATGCCTGGTGATCGAGGACTATGTCGCCCGGGAAGGTTTCGAGGCCGGCCGGCTGCGCCTCGCCCGGCCGGTTTGAAGGTCCCCTTTATTTTGACGCCCAGCCGATGACATCGGCCAGGGGAGACGCCATTTCTGTAGAACAGACAGAAAGGCGGTCACGCCATGCGACAGTTATGCAGACATATTGCCCTGGCCGCGCTGGCGTCGAGCCTGCTCCTCGCGGCTCAGCCGGCGCTGGCCGATAGCGGACAGTTGCGCGATCCGACGCGCTGCGGCCAGGCCGGTGCCAATTGCCGCAAGCTGCCGCCCTCAAACAGCGACCGGATCAAGGACACGCCGCGCGGCGAGAGCGACCAGCGGCCGAAGACCGACCGCAACCCGGCCCGGATGAAAACGTCGCCGCTGCCCAGCGAATGGCTGCAGCGGCCGCCCAGCGAGCCGAGCTCAACCGGGCTCGACAAGGGCTCGACCGGCCTTGCGACCCATCCACGGCGCAAATCCAGCATCGGGCATTGAGGCGGTTATAGGTGCTGCGGCGATTCTTGGATCACCGCCTGCCGTGGCCTTTCCGCGATATTTTTTCCCGCACATCCAGCGCCGAAATCGCCCCGTAAGTGATTTCATGCGGCCGAGATCAACTCAGCCGCGCCACAGATCGGGAGTGATGAGATGACGCGCAAATTTCTGGCCACCAATTTTCTGGCCACGTTGACGGTTGTGGGCCTGCTGTCGGGTGGATCGATGCTGGCCATCGCGGCCGAGAATCCGATGGTCGGCGGCGCTGCCATGTATGACAGCAAGAACATCGTCGAGAATGCCGCCAATTCCAAGGACCACACCACGCTGGTGGCGGCGGTGAAGGCGGCCGGTCTCGTCGAAACGCTGCAGGGCCCGGGCCCGTTCACGGTGTTTGCCCCCACCAATGAGGCGTTCGCGGCGCTGCCCGCCGGCACCGTCGAGACACTGCTGAAGCCGGAGAGCAAGGAGACGCTCACCGCGATCCTCACCTATCACGTCGTGCCGGGCAAAGTGGACGCGGCCGCGGTCGATGCGGCGATCAAGGCCGGCAACGGCAAGGCCATGGTGAAGACGGTGAACGGCGCTGAGCTCACCTTCGCCGAGACCGCCGACGGCATCACCATCACCGACGCGAAGGGCCATGTCGCCAAGGTCACCATCGCCGATGTCAACCAGTCGAACGGCGTCATTCACGTGATCGATACCGTGCTGCTCCCGTAAGATCCTGTCGGGACAGTGACGGGCGGAGTCCGGCCAGCGCCCCAGCGGGCCGGACTCCGCTCTTTTCGTTCTGATCAGCAGACGACTGAGCGCCAAGTTGCAGGCGCATCAGGCGCGGTCGCGCGGCGCCGGTTGAGAGGTGGGGCGCGGGTCCGGCCAGTAAGTGCGGCCGCCGACCCAGGCACCCACCAGCACTGAGACCGTTCCGCCAAGGATGAACAGCCACAGATAGAGCGGCTCGGGCGCGCGGCGGCCGATGAAGAGCAATGTGCCGGCGCAGATGAGAATGATGAAGGAGCTGGCCACATAGGCGTATGGGCGCGTGATTCGCGCTGCGGCGATCCCCGCCGACAGGGCGGCGACGGCGCAGAGCCCAAGCAGCAGCACCAGCGTCGCGGTGAGGCCGATCGCCTCCGACAGCTGGTCCATCATGTCGATGAAGCGCCGGAGGGCGTCGCTGCCCGTGTAACCGATACGCATGAAATAGAGGGTGCCCAGGCCGACCATCGCCAGGAGCGCAAAGGGCGGCCCGACAAAGCAGAAGATGACACCGCTGAGGGTTGCGCCAAGCAGCCGCATCATGGCCAACGAATCCTGGGTCCGAGGTAGCGGGCGGCACCGGTCAATCGCCGCATGACGGCTAGCCGGCCACGACCGGTTGCGGCGCCGACTGGGCGACAGGCGTGGCAGGCACCGCGCGCAGGCGGCAGGTGAGATAGATGCCGAGACAGGTGCCAGCGACCATCAAGCCGCCAAACAGATTGCCGCGCCAGATCGCATAGGGCCACCAGGGCGCCACATGGGCCCGATACCAGTCCATGTTGGCAAGGATGTCCATATCAATTGGCAGATAGTACCAGTAAGGCACCAGGAAAATGGCGACCAGCAGGAGCATTGCGACGAGATAGGCCCACCGGCGCACCAGCATTGCCACGGCACAACCGGCAAGGCAGGCGAAAGACGCCATCTGAAAATTCAGTATGCTGAGACCGAGCGTCGGATCGACCCGAAAAATGAACAAGTAGAAGATCGCCGGCTCGTCCGGCAAGCGCTCGACCTGAAGAAGGCCGGTGATCGCCAGGACGTGCAGGAAACTGCTAAAGGGCGAGGCGCCGGCGATGTAGATCAGCATTCCCGCGGCGAGAGCGGCCAGGAAGCGCATGGTGTGGACTCGTGCGTGGTCGGTGAAATCGCTGTTGTCTTTATAGGGGCATGCCAGCGTCGCTACAACCGGGGCGCGACAATACCCTGAAATTGCCTTAATGCGGCCACGGCAAGCTGTTGGACTCATTGCTGAAACAAGGGAGCCCGCCGGAGATGGGAACCGCCATCCCGCCCAGGGTGTTTCTTTGGGTAGGTGACTGGAGGGGGTTTTCCCCAAGGAGGTCAGCGATGCAGTTTATGACAATGCGGAAATCGATGGTGATGGTACTGCTGCTTGGCAGCGCAGTCTGGACCGTGCCGGTCGCGGCGGACGAAGGTTTCGATACGGCCCATGTGATCGGCGCCCATGTGATCCCGACCAATGTGATCCCGGCCAATGTGATCGAGGCCAATGTCGTCGACCAGGCGCTGCAACCGGTGGATTTTTCCGAACAGGAGGCGCAGCTTTGGGTGCTGAATGCCGGCTACAATCAGGTATCCGGCCTCACCCGCGAGGGCCGCTATGTCTATCGCGGCACGGCCATGCTGGACGGTGCCACCTATGACATCGTGGTCGATGCGGAGGGCAATATTCTGGGTGCCAAGGAATAGCGCGCGACAGCTTGGCGTCGCCTGTCTGCTGGGCCTGTTGATCTTGCTGGCAGATGGCGCGGCGCCGGCTGTCGCCCAGTACAATGGCGGGAATAATACCGGCTATCCGCCCGGCACCGATTGCCAGGACCTCATCGAACCGCGCCGCGCGAAGTGCCGCGCCGCGATCGACCCCCGCCCCAATCCCCGCGAGACGATCAACAAGCCGCGACAAAAACCGCTGCTGCCGCGCGCCGTGCCGTCGCTCGACAACGATGCGATGCCGACCAATCCGAAGAGGCCCAGCAACCTGCCACCGCGCATCCCCAAAGCGTTGCAGTGAAGAGCGCTGGCCTGATGAGTCTGGCCGGACCTGCTAGGCGCTGTTGCGCGCGCGCAAGAGGGCCACACCTTCGGGATCGCCGATGATGATGGGCCGGTGCCAGGCGCGGATCCGGGAGGCGAGTCCGTCCGTGGCGGCCGGGGCCTCGAAGGTCGTGAAGGGCATCCACTGGCGCTCGGCATAAGAGAGCACGCTGCCGCCCGCGGCCTCGACCAGAGCGAAGCCCGCGGCCACGTCCCAGATGTTCGGCCGCTCGAAGCGCGCGA
Organism: Rhodospirillaceae bacterium; assembly: GCA_016712715.1. Lineage (NCBI taxonomy): Bacteria > Pseudomonadati > Pseudomonadota > Alphaproteobacteria > Rhodospirillales > Rhodospirillaceae > Rhodospirillaceae bacterium. The sequence goes on along the minus strand of JADJQM010000002.1, from coordinate 1,270,373 downwards.
CACGCAGCAGGCCCGCCGCCACGAAGGCGCATTCGAGGGCGGCCGAGCCGGTCTTGCGCACGTCCCAGGGCAGGTCGATATCGGGTTCGGCATGGGGTTCGCCGGCAAGCCGGCGGCGGATGCCGGGGGTGAGACGCGGGCGCATCGCCTCGCCGTCGAAATGGAGGTCGCCGCCGAGGCAGGCGTGATAGACGCCGGCATAAAGCGCGTGGCTGACCGAGCACCAGATGGCGCCGGCGATCGGCCGGCCGCGATGGAGCACGCCGATGGAGGCGGCAAAGAGCGGAAAGCCGTTGATGAAATTGGTGGTGCCGTCGATGGGATCGACCGCCCACATGAAATCGCTCTCGTGTCCGATCGCCGTATCGATCTCCTCGCCCAGGATATCGTGGTCGGGAAATTTGTCGGCGAGGCGCGCGCGGATCAGCTTTTCGACACGCTGGTCGACCTCGGAGACGGGATCGCGGAAGAGATTGATCGGCGCCGCGGGATCGGTGAGCTTCGCCGGGTCGACGGATTTGTAGCGGATGGTGAGGCTGCGGCCCAGGGCCTGCACGATTTCCGATCCGGCCAGCTGGGCGAGGTCAACGGCGGTCGCTTCGATGCGGCGCAAAGTTGCCGCCTCGAGACCCAATTCCGCCGCCGCGAAGGCGACCGGATCATCGCTGAGGGTGGGCGGCATCACGATCCTGAAGGTCATGAGGCGAGCGCCTCGGTCGCCGGTTGCTCATGGCCGGACCGGTCGCGGCGCGAAGGCACCAGGATGTCGAGCTGCGCGGCGACGAAAGCGATCGAGACCGGGCCTACCATGACCGTGATCTTCGGCGCATGATCGTCAATGCGCAGGGGATCGCCCAGCCAGTCGATCTCGACCGAGCGGGCGCGGGTGATGGTCAAGGGTGGCTTGTCCTGATCGGTGCCGTTTGCCACCCAATCCAGCATCGCCTGGCGCTGGTCGACGGCGATGGTCACCACGTCGAACAGACCGTCGGCGATGTCGGCATCGGGGGCAAGGCACAGGCGCGAGCCCGCATGGCGGATGTTCATCGCTTCCATCAGCAGCAGATCGCCACCCTGCGGATGACCATTGAGCGGATGGCCGTCGAGACGGATGTTTGAGCGCAGCGGTTCGGCATGGGTCAGCGCATGGTGAAACGCCGCGCGACCGAGGCGGATGCTGTCGGCCGGTGCCACATCTTGGGTCTTGAACTGCAGGATCACGCGGGCGAGTGGGCCGATGCCGACCGCCTCGGCAAAGCGGGTCTCGCCCCAGGGGCCGGTGACGCGGCCGATATCGAAAGCCTGGCTGTCGGCATGGCGCCAGGCGCTGACGATCTCGTTGCCGGCACCGGGATTGGCGGCGTCGAGGATACCCAGGGATTGCGCGATGTTGTTGGCGGTGCCCAAGGGCACGATCGCCACCTTCCTCTGCTGGAACGGCATCTTCGCGAGGATCCTTGCGATGGTGCCGTCGCCGCCCGCCAGCACCACCATCTCCGATGGCTGGGCCAGAAGCGCATCAAGCCTTGGATCGTCGGGCGCGCAATGCCGGATATCCAGGCCGCCATGGCAGAGTGCCTCGGTCAGTTCGGCGGCGGTGAGATGGCCGGCGCCGGCGGAATCATTGTGGATGAGGAGTGTCTGCATGGGATCTCAACAACATGGCGCGGCAAGTGTTCCCCGGCAGGGTGCCTTGAAGAAGATGGGGGCGATCCATCGCTGGACCGCCCCCATCGCCAGGCCCCGTATCGTTCCGCCGCGTCGCTCACATCGCGGGACGAGATCTAAGAAACGCTTTGGCGGGACGATGCGGCCTGGTATCGGCTCTGGTCAGAGCATCGACCCTAGAGCATGGGCATCCGCGGATCCTGGCGGGCGCGGGCGATTTCCTCTTCCGAAAGGGCGCGGCCGCTTTCGTCGAACTGGCGCCAGCCATTGTCGCGGAACACGTCGCGACGGGCATTGATGTCGACATGGTCATGGCCGTCGAGGATCTCCTGCGCAAGCGGCGCCAATTCGTCAGTGACGCGGGCGGAGACCAGGCTGCCGCCGCGCCGGACACCCTCGGCATAGAAATGCGCATCTTCCTCGGTCACACCGGCGCGGGTCATGGCGCCGACGATGCCGCCGCCGATGGCGCCCGCAATGGCGCCCGCCGCAGCACCCACGGCGGTGGCGGCGAGCCAGCCGGCCGCGACCACGGGACCGATGCCGGGAATGGCGATCATGCCGAGACCGGCCAGCAAGCCGGCACCACCGCCGATCAGTGAACCAGCACCGGCGCCGTCGGCGGCGATGTCGCCGGCAGTCTCGGCTTCCTTGTCAGTGCGGTGGCGACCCTCGATATTGTTGGAGACGAGGCTGATATCAGCCGCCGGCACGCCGGCCTGTTCCAGTTCCAGGACCGCCGCTGCGGCCTTGTCATAGGTGTCGTAAAGCGCGCTGATGGTCTTGGTCATGGTCGACCTCCTGTTATGTCGCAAGGCAAGTGGGTGAGACTTGAAGGCCCAATGCCGCGGCTGCCGGCTTGTTCCGGCGGTGCGCGCGATATCCGCGCGACCCTGGGTTTTTCGGAGATAATGCCGCCTTGTGGTGGGGCCTGTGACAGGAGCTGTGACGATCTCTGGGAACGAAGGCCGCGGCTGCCGGTTTCTTCCCCCACCTCAGCAGCGGGAAAGCCGTCTCATGTCCCTGTCACAGAAGTTCACCACCTTCGCCAACGCCATTGCGCGCACCACCGGCAAGCCCATGACCTTCGTGCTGTGCTGCGCGACCGTCGTGGTGTGGGCCGCTTGCGGGCCGGTGTTCGGCTTTTCCGAGACCTGGCAGCTCCTCATCAACACCGGCACCACGATCATCACCTTCCTGATGGTGTTCCTCATCCAGAACACACAGAACCGCGACAGCGCCGCCATCCAGGTGAAGCTTGACGAATTGCTGCGCTCGCACCGGCCAGCGAGCGACGCCTTCATCGGTGTCGAGCATTTGACCGAGGAGGAGCTCGAAGAATTGCGCAGCACCTGCGAAGCCGCGGCCACCGTCGCCCGCAAGAAGGCAGGCCGGCGGAAGGCCGGCTGAGGGTTCAGGTCCCCGCGCCGCGCGGCCGGCCGAGCCTGGCACCGAGGTAGATCGTCGCCACCCAGATAAGGGCCGCGATCGCCACCAGCCACAGGCGCGGGCCGGGCGCCGCAAGACCAAGCACCATGGCTGCGCCGAACAGGATGAAGGCGACGAAAGTGCAGCAGTCATAGGGCGCTTTCGGCAGGATGCGCGCGATGGCAACGCCGCCCGCGAAGGCCGAGAGAAGCGCCAGAACGGCCGCGATGGCGAGCGCAATCGGGGGTCCGCCGCGATCGATCCAGCTGGTGATCTGATGGATGGCGAGGGCCGCCGGCACCCGGTGGCGCAGCTCGAAATAGACGCCGACACCGATCAGCGCGGTGAACACAAAAAAGACCGGTCCAGCGAGGCAGAAGAGGAGGCCGGTCAGCATGGCGGCAAAGAAGCGCATCTCCGATGCCAGCCCACCTACCACAGCGACATGTCAGGGTCGCGCACCCTCGCCGCGCGGGGCCGCAGAAAGCGGGCGAGCCAGGCGCCTGCCAGCAGGAGCGATGCGGCGGCAAGATAGGCCGGCACTCCGACCCAGCTTGGCGCAAACAGCGCCTTGATCCACCAGAACGGCAGCAGGAAGAGGCCGGCGAGGAGAACCGCGCTGAGCACGGCGCGGCGCGGCGACATCAATCCGACAAGCAGGCCACCGCAGAAGGACCAGAGGATGCCACTCGCCTGCAAGGCCAGGCCGACGCCGATGGCGGGTATCAGATAGATCGGCACGTCGGAATTCTCGGCACCCGCCGGCGCCAGATAGACGAATGATTGGTCGACCAGGAAACCGGGCAGGTGACGATAGATCAGTTCGGCCGTGCCGCTGTGGCCGAGATAGATCATGGCCCCGCCGACCAGTACGAGCAGGATTTCCCATCGCACGCGCATCTCGTCATCCTGCTGTCGCAAAGGCCCGGCCAGAAACGGACAATTGCCAAGTAGCATGGAATCCAGCCAGCGACAATCATTGCGGGAGATAGCATTGCGCATGCTGGCGAAAAGTCGGCGCATGGGCTAAGACCATGGCTACAAGTTGTCGCGCGGCGAGCCACAAACCGCGTCACGTCGAATCGGCAGCGACGGCAGGAATTGAGGGTGTCATGGCTTCCGTTCTCTTGCGATTCCTGCGCCCGTTTGGCGGTGCTGTCGCCGCGATCTGCCTCTTCGGGTGCCAAGCCGATCCGCCGCCGCTGACCGGGAATTTTTTCGACGATGTGATTGTCGCACACGAAACAAGACTTCTGGCGTCGATGCCGCAATATGCCCAGCGCGAGGGTACGCGACTGGTGATTCGCCTCGGCGCCGACGATGCAGTGGCACCGTTTCAGGATATGACGGCCTGCAATGGGCAGGAGGATTGCCTGCTCTACCGGCTTTATGATCTCGACAAAGACAACCAGACGGCGACCGTGTTCGCCCAATTCTATGAAGGGCATGGCGCCGTGTTGATCGACCTTGCCAGCGGCGCGACCATCGATCTCGACGACCCACCGCATGTGTCTCCCTCGGGGAAATACTGGGCGGTTGCCGATTCAGACAGTGGTTACGGGTTGGGCCTGGTCTTGGTCATCGCGCGAAAGGCCGCCGGCTTTGCAATCGTCGCCGAGGACTTTGCACATGCCTATTGCGAATTCGATCATTGGGATGGCGACGATGCGTTTACTCTCTATTGCCCGCTCGCGCATGTCGATGAGTATGAGGAAATCGTCGTCCAGCGCAGCAAGATCAGCGCCTGGTCTGAAAAAGCGACGGGCAAGACGATAACCAGCGACCAGTTCAACGCACGAGTCTGGAGGGAATGATCGACAGCAGCTCGTAATCATCCTGCGTTCTTTTCGAGACATTTTTCGGGACCCACGACATGACCACTGAATCAATCTTCGACACGATCGTCATCGGCGGTGGGGTGTTCGGCATGGCGAGCGCCTTCGAGCTGGGGCGGCGGGGGCAGAGGGTGGCGATGGTCGACCGGTTCGGGCCGGGCCATGACGTCACCTCCTCGACCGGTGCCTCGCGCTCGATCCGCATTGCCTATGACCATCCCTTTTATGTGAACCTCGCGCTGGAGGCGATTGCCGCCTGGCACGATCTCGAGGCCAGCAGCGGGCACAGGATTCTGCATCTCACCGGCCAGGTCGATCTGGGGCCGGCGGCGAAGCTCACGGCACTGGCGCAGCAGGTGCGCGCGGCGGGGGTCGAGATCGATGCGCTCGATGGCGAGACATTGCGCGAGCTGTTCCCGGAGATGCGGCTTGGCGCGGATGAAGGCGCCCTCTTCCACCGCCGGGCCGGGACCGTGCTCGCGGAAGCCGGATTGACGGCGCTGGTTGAGGAAGCGGCCAGGGCTGGGGTGACGATGTTTGCGCCCGAGGCGGTGGTGGCCGTCAACCACGAGGGAATTGCCGTGCGCGTCACCACCGAGCGGCGCGTGCTGAGTGCCGCGCGGGTGGTGATGGCGGCGGGACCCTGGAGTGGCGCGCTGCTGCGCCAGATGGGTATCCAACTGCCACTGGCACCCGCCGTGGCGCAGGTGACGTTCCTGGATGCGCCGGACTTGACCGAGCGGCCGGGCTTTGCCGAATGGCAGGCGACCAGCGATGGCGGCGCGGCGTGCGGCACCTATGGCCATCCGGTGCCGGGCATCGGCTACAAGATCGCCTTCGATGCCGGACAGGCCGGCTGGGATCCTGACGCCACATCGTGGAATCCCGACCTCGATGAAGAGCGGCGCCTGCTCGACTGGTTCCACGCGCGCTTCCCCGAGGTGCCGGTCAAGGTCGCGCGCACCCAGCGCCATCCCTGGACCATGACGCCGGATGCCGATTTCATCGTCGATCATGCGGGCGGCGCGTGGGGCGAGACATTGGTGCTGGCCTGCGGTTGTTCGGGTCATGCCTTCAAGTTCGGCCCGGCTTTGGGCCGGCTGGTGGCGGACCTCGTGGAGCAGAATGTCCGCCCGCCCCTGCTGCGGCTGGACCGGCCGGGGCTGCTGTCGCCAGCCCCCCTGGCGACGGCGCCGATCACGCGCTGAATCTGCGGCGCTATCCCCTTGTTTTCGCACGGGCCCCATGTTGCGGCGGCGAATTGACCCGGTGCCGCGATGGTGTAGGATGACGGCCATAACCTTTGTTAAATCAAGGAATTGGGGTTGCTAGATGAGTGATTCGAAGGGGCTGATGGCTGGCAAGCGCGGCCTGGTGATGGGCGTTGCCAACGACCGGTCGATTGCCTGGGGGATAGCCAAGGCCGTGGCGGCGCAAGGCGGCGAGCTCGCCTTCACCTATCAGGGCGAGGCGCTGGAGCGCCGGGTGAAGCCGCTGGCCACATCCATCAATGCCGATATCGTGGTGCCCTGCGACGTCACCGACGAAGCCAGTATCGACGCCACCTTCGCCACGCTGAAAGAGCGCTGGGGCAGCCTCGATTTCGTGATCCATGCCGTGGCCTTTTCCGACAAGGAAGAGCTGAAGGGCAAATATGTCGACACGACGCGCGGCAATTTCCTGCGGACGCTCGACATCTCCTGCTTCAGCTTCACGGCTGTGGCCGCCCGCGCCCAGGCGCTGATGACCAATGGCGGCTCGCTGGTGACGCTCACCTATCTCGGCGCCGAGCGCGTCATGCCGCATTACAATGTGATGGGTGTGGCAAAGGCGGCGCTGGAATGTTCGGTGCGGTATCTCGCGGCCGATCTCGGCGATCGCGGCATCCGCGTCAATGCGATCTCGGCGGGTCCCATCAAGACGCTGGCAGCGTCGGGCATCGGCGATTTCCGGCAGATCCTGCGCTGGAACGAGCTCAACGCGCCGATGGTGCGCAACGTCACCATCGAGGATGTCGGCGGCGCCGGCCTCTATTTCGTCTCCGACCTCTCGAAGGGTGTGACCGGCGAGATCCACCATGTCGACAGCGGCTACAATGTCGTCGGCATGCTGCGCCCGGAATCGGCGGTCGAGCTCACCGAGATGCTGCGCAATTTCTCGAAGACCGAGTCCTGAAGCAGCCGGTCGATGTCGCACAACACATTCGGGCATCTGTTTCGGTTCACCACCTGGGGCGAAAGCCATGGGCCGGCCTTGGGCTGCGTTGTCGACGGCACGCCGCCGGGCATTGCGATCGAGGCCAGCGACATCCAGCGCTGGCTGGACAAGCGCAAGCCCGGCCAGTCGCGCTTTGTCACACAACGGCGGGAGCCGGATGCGGTCGAGATCCTCTCCGGCGTGTTCGAGGGCAAGACCACGGGCACACCCATTTCGCTCATGATCCGCAACGAGGACCAGCGCAGCAAGGATTACGGCAAGATCGCCGAGCAGTTCCGCCCGGGGCACGCCGATTACACCTATTGGGCCAAGTATCAGGGCAACCGCGACTATCGCGGCGGCGGCCGCTCCTCGGCGCGCGAGACGGCAGCGAGGGTCGCGGCCGGTGCGATCGCTCGCAAGGTGCTGGATCACCTGCTGCCCGACCCGATCGTGATCAAGGGTGCGCTGGTGCAGATCGGCCATCACAAGATCGACCGCCGCGCCTGGGATTGGGACGAGGTCGAGAAGAATCCGTTCTGGTCGCCCGACGCCGCCACGGCGGCCGTGTGGGAGGAATATCTCGACGGTGTGCGGAAATCAGGCTCATCCATCGGTGCCGTCATCGAGGTGGTGGCGCAGAACGTGCCGGTGGGACTTGGTGCGCCGCTCTATGGCAAGCTCGATGCGGATCTTGCGTCGGCGATGATGAGCATCAATGCGGTGAAGGGTGTCGAGATCGGCGCCGGCTTCGACTCTGCCGCCCTCTCGGGCGAGGAGAATGCCGACGAGATGCGCATGAAGGACGGCAAGGTCGCGTTCCTCTCCAACAAGGCGGGCGGTATCCTCGGCGGCATCTCGACGGGCCAGGATGTCGTGGTGCGTTTCGCGGTGAAGCCGACATCGTCGATCAACACGCCCAGGAAGGGCGTCACCACGACCGGCGAAGAGGTTGATGTGGTAACCACCGGGCGCCACGATCCCTGCGTCGGCATCCGCGCGGTGCCGGTGGGCGAAGCGATGCTGGCGATTGTGCTCGCCGATCACCTGTTGCGGCACCGCGGGCAGGTCGGTTGAAATTTTCCAACCGGCCCGGAAACAATTGGTTATAAATTCCTACGCAGAGTGTTAACGTGTGGCTTCGCCGGTGTGCCGGCCCGACGACCCGCTGCCCGTGCATGAACCCAGGACCACATGGCCGCAGATAAATCGCGCTGGAAGAAGAAAACGGCGATCGAGTCAACGGCCCTCCTGGCGCTGGAAGCTGCTTGGCAGGACTGGGCTTCTGCAGACGGCATACCGAAACGGACGCGCTTCGATCCAGCCCATTTCCCCCTGATCCTGCCCTGGGTGATCCTGGGCGAGCTTGCCGACAAGCCCAACGATACGCGGCCCTATGACGTGTTCTTCCGTTATATCGGCACGGAGTTCGCACATTATTTCCAGGCCCAGGCGATCACCCGCATGCACCTGAGCGAAGTCGGGCCACCTTATGCCGAGCGCTGGTTCGCCGTCACCGATGCGGTCCGGAAAGCCAGGGCGCCCTGCTATTTCAGCGGCACGCCGCTGGGCACCGGCTTCGAGTATATTTCACTGGAGATGCTGGCCTTGCCGTTTGCCGGCGAGGATGGCGAGGTCGGCTTCGTGTTGTGCGCCTTTGCGCGCACGGAGGAATTGCTGCTGTGAGTGGCCGAGATGGCGGCAAGATCGCAGCCCGGCCGCGAAAGTCGTGAGTGACATGCCGAACGATATGCCATGGCAGACCAAGGGCGAGATCACCTCGCCCGCCTTGCGCGCGCTGGAGCGGACCTGGCGCGGGTGGTCGGTTGATGGCGGGCTGCCGCTGCGCACACAGTTCGATCCGCTGAATTTTACCAGCCTGATGCCGTGGATGCTGTTCGCCGAGATCGTCCCGGCGGCACCGGGCATGACCGCCATTCCCTATGATCTGCTGATCCGCTATGTCGGGCGTGAATTCGCCTATTACTTCTCGTCGCGCCAGGAGCGTCGCCTGCTCAGCGACCTTGAGCAGCCTTATCTCGATCGCTGGTTCGCAGTCTATGATTCGGCGCGACAGGCGCTTTCGCCCTGCTATTTCGAAGGCCAGCCGATCGATACCGGCCATGATTATCTGACCCTGGAAATCCTGGTGCTGCCCTTCGACCGGGTTCCGGGCGAAGTGGGCTTCGTGCTGTGCACCTTCGCGCGCATCGAGGAGAGCGACATGGACCCAGCTGCTAGCGGCGTTTGAACACCGCCACCAGTTCGGCGTGATGCGACCAGAGGAACTGGTCGAGGATGGTGAGCTGGGTGAGTTCATAGCCGCCATCCAGCAGCAGGCGGGCATCGCGGGCGAAGCTTGCCGGGTTGCAGGAGACCGCGACCACCAGGGGTACACGGCTTTTCACCAGCATGCGCGCCTGCATCTCGGCCCCGGCGCGGGGCGGATCGAAGACCACGGCATCGAAGGGTTTCAGATCCTGGGGCGGCAGCGGCGATTGGTCGAGATCGCGCGCCATCGCTTCCAGACGGCCGGCAAGTCCGGCGCGGTTGGCGGCGGTCGTGAGGGCAGCGATCGCGGGCTTGGCGCTGTCGATGGAGAGCACACGGGCCTTGGCTGAGAGCGGGAAGCTGAACGTGCCGCAGCCCGAATAGAGATCGGCCACGCGCTTGGCCTTGCCCACACCCTTCAGCACCGCCTCCACCAGGGTGGCTTCGCCGGCGACACTGGGCTGCAGGAAGGCGCCGATGGGCAAGTCGAGGAGATGACCGCCGAAACGGATTTGCGGCACGCGCGCCATGAGGATGGGTTCTGGCTGCGCCTTGCCATGAGCCCAGGCGACGCGGGCGAAATCGGCTTCGCGCGCCACACTGATCAAGGGCTGGCGGCGCGCCTCGGCAAGGTTGACGGCGGAGAGCACCAGCACATCGAGGCCGGTCAGCGTCTCGGTCACCTGGATGTCGGCGGCCTGCTTGTTGTGAAGGGCCGCATGGATGAGGGCGCGGAGATGCGGCAGGCTTGCGCGCAAGGCAGGGGTCAGCAGCAGGCAATCCTCGAGCGGCACGATATTGCTGCTCATGGCTTCGTGGAAGCCCAGCGTCACCCGGTCATTATCCTTGGTGGCGGCGAAATTGGCGCGCCGGCGCTGGCCCGGCTCGGTGGTGATGAGCGGGGTTCCTTCCGGCATCGCGATGCCGCGCGTGGCCAAGGTCGCTGCCACCTGCGCCTTTTTCCAGGCGCTGTAATCGGCGAGTGCCATGTGCTGCATCTGGCAGCCACCACATTGGGTGAAGACCGGACAGGGTGCCACGACACGGTTGGGGGCCGGTGTCACGACCTCCGTCACGCGGCCGGTGAAGGCGGCATTGCCCTTGGGCGACAATGACACGCGCACGCGGTCGCCGGGCAGCGCATAGGCCACAAACACCGATGCGCCCTGATAGCGCGCGATGCCGTCACCTTGGGCACCCAACGCGTCGATGGTGAGATCGACGGTTTCGGTGATTGTTTGAATCGGCTTAGCCATGTTGCGTCGCCATTCCTTTAACCGTCATGGTCCGCGAAGGCGGACCACCCACGAATTGCTTTCTTCAGTTGCCCACAAACTCGTGGGTGGTCCGCCTTCGCGGACCATGACGAGAGGGTGGAGCGTATCATCCCTCACCCTTGCGCGCCGCGATGAGGAATTCCTTGTTGCCTTCCGGCCCCAGGATAGGGCTTTCGACGATGCCCAGCACCGACCAGCCGGGCTGGCGACCGAACCAGGCTTCGATGCGGGTGCAGACCTGTTCATGGAGGAGCGGATCGCGCACCACGCCGCCCTTGCCGATATTCTCGCGACCCACCTCGAATTGCGGCTTGATGAGCGCCACGGCCCAGGCCTGTGGTTTCGTAAGCGCCAGGGCCGCGGGCAGGACGGTTTCAAGACCGATGAAGCTTGCGTCGCACACGACGATGTCGAGAGGATCAGGAATCTGCGCGGGTGTCAGATGGCGCGCATTGGTTTTTTCCAGCACCACCACGCGGGGGTCCTGGCGCAGTTTCCAGGCGAGCTGGCCGTGTCCGACATCGACCGCATAGACCTTGGCGGCGCCGTTGGCCAGCAGCACGTCGGTGAAGCCGCCGGTCGAGGCGCCGATATCGGCGGCGATGAGATCCTTCACGGGCAGCGAGAACGCCTCGATCCCCTTGGCAAGCTTCAAGCCGCCGCGGCTGACCCAGGGATGGTCCTGGCCCTTGACGTTGAGCGGCGCATCGAGCTGGATCTGGTCGCCGGCCTTGGCGATGCGCTTGGTGTCGCTGTAGACGAGACCGGCCAGGATCAGCGCCTGGGCCTTGGCGCGGGTTTCAACAAGACCCCGATCCACCAGCAGCTTATCGACGCGTTCCTTGGCCATGGCGCCTACACCACGATCGGCAGATGGCGGCGCGAGATATGCTGGAAGCGCAACAGCAGCAAGGTCCCAGAGGCGAGGAGTCCGATGGCAAGACCCCACCACACGCCGGGGCCGCGCACGTCGAAAGTATAGGCCATGACAACGCCGCCGCCGATGCCGATCACCCAATAGCCGAAGAAGGCGATGACCATCGGCACCTTGGTATCCTTGTAGCCGCGCAAGGCACCCAGCGCCGAGACCTGCAGCCCGTCGAAGAACTGGAAGATGGCGGCGATCGGGAACAGCGTCACAGCAACCGCAAGGGCCGCCGCATTGCCGAGATCGTCAAGGTCGAGATAGAAGCCGGCGAGGAGGACCGGCGCCTGCCACATGACGAGGGCACCGAACAGCATCCACAGCAAGGCAAGGCCGATCGCGGTCAAGCCGGCCTGGCGCGCATCGTGCGGCCGCCCGGCACCGAGCGCCCAGCCGACACGGACCGTGCCCGCCTGACCCAGCGCATAGGGGATCATGAAGGTGATGCTGGTGACGTTGAGGACGATGTTATGGGCGGCCAGCGCATCGGTGCCGAAGCCGGCCATGGCGGCGGTCGAGCCGAAGAACATGCCGGTCTCGAACAGATAGGCGCCGGCGATGGGGCGCCAACCACCAGCATCTCCTTCAGGAGCTTGCCGTCGCTGTCGCGCAGATGGGCGAAGATCGGGTAGGAGGCGAAGGGCTCGAAGCGGCGCACATAGAGGATGCCCAGACCCAGTTGCAGCCAGGAGATGAGCGTGGTCGCGAGACCGATCGCGGGCACGCCCATGCCTTGCCAGCCGAACGCGCCGTACATGAGGAGATAGAGCATGCCGACGAAGACCGGCAGGATCGAGAGGCCGATGATGGTGATGGCGACGGGGCGGCCGAGCACGGTGACGAAGCTGCGCAGCACCTGGAACCAGAGGAACGGCGTCACCGACGGGAGCGCCCACCACATCAACTGCTCAATGGCATCGATGTCGAGCTCGAAGCCGGGATTGCGGGCGGCGAAGAGGCGCAGCACCGGCGCCAGGCCCAGCATCACCAGCATCACCGGGATAGAGAGGATGGTGGCAAGGCGCAGGCCCTGGCGCAGGATGCGCAACAACTCGTCGGGTTTGCCGGCACCATGGGCGTGCGACCCCAGCGCCGCCACGGCATAGAGCGCGCCCATGGCGAGGATCTTCGGCACATAGAGGAACTGCGCGCCGAAGCCGGCGGCCGCGAAGGCCGCGGCACCGAGGCGACCCGCCATGGCATATTCGGTGACGCCCATCGCCATTTCCACCAGCAGGGCGACCGAGATCGGTGCCGCGAGCCAGATGGTGGCGCGGATATCGGCGAAGCGGGACAACCGGCTTCCCGCCGGTGCACCCTGGTGGGAGCCGGCGGGAGAGGCGGTCATCGTGTGCCCCGTTCCGTCAGCTTTTTCGGCTGATGACGAATTCCGTCATCCAGCGCAGGGGATCGGCCTTGTGGCCGAAAATGTCGAGATGGGCATTGGCCTGGTCGCCCAGCATCCGCGCCTGCTGGCGGGCACGGTCCAACCCCAGGATCGAGACGAAGGTCGCCTTGCCCGCGGCGGCATCGGCACCGGTGGGCTTCCCCGTCTCGGCGGCGTCGCCCTCGGCATCCAGGAGATCGTCGACGATCTGGAAGGCGAGGCCCAGATCATGGGCATAGCCGATGAGGGCGTGGCGCTGTTCCTTGGAGGCATGGCCGAGGATGGCGCCGGCTTCGCAGGAGAAGGCGATGATGGCGCCGGTCTTCAAACGCTGCAGGCGGGTGATGGCGCCGATGTCGAGATCCTTGTTCTCGGAGGCAAGATCGATCATCTGCCCGCCGACCATGCCGGCAGCCCCGCCGGAGACGGCGAGCGCCAGGCACAATTCGGCGCGCACCACGCCGTCTGGATGGGTGTCGGGATGGGCCAGCACCTCGAAGGCCATGGTGAGGAGCCCGTCGCCGGCGAGGATCGCGGTCGCCTCGTCGAACTTCTTGTGGGCGGTCGGCTGGCCACGGCGGAGATCGCTGTTGTCCATGGCGGGCAGATCGTCATGCACCAGGCTGTAGCAATGCAGCATCTCGATGGCGGCCGCCGCGCGCAGCGCGTAATCGGCATGGACATTGAAGATCGCGGCGCTGTTGATGAGGAGATAGGGCCGGATACGCTTGCCGCCGACCATGGTCGCATAGCGCATCGCGTCATAGACGCGGCCCTCGGCATCGCTCACGGGCTGAATGAGTTCGTCGAGCTTGCGGTTGACCGACAAGGCTGCGTCGTTAAGGGCGTTCTGGATGGACACGGATAACCTCAATCACTGAATTCGTTAGTCAATATTGGCGGGAACCGCCTGGACCTTGCCGTCCGGCCCCAGCACGATCTTCTCGACCTTGAGCTGGGCTTCCTTGAGCTTCATTTCGCAATGCTGTTTCAGGGCAGCACCCCGCTCATAGGCGTTGATCGCCTCGTCGAGCTTGTTGTCGCCGCGCTCCAGCCGCTTCACCAGATCCTGCAATTCGGCGAGTGCTTCCTCGAAGCTCATGCCCGCAATATCTGCGCCGGGCTTGGCGCCGGTCTTGTTGTCCACCATGGAAGGCTCCCCTGGCGCCGCCTGGGGGTCGCGGGCGGCGCTTCTTTTGTCAAATTTCCGTCACGTTCGGCAGGCAAAAGAGAGCTGCCGGTCTGGTGACGTGGCCAATCAAAATGGCGCCGGCGCGGCCTTCTGTCGCAAGGCGGCCGCGCAAGCGCCGATGGGCCGCATTCTACTGACGCGCCGGGTCCGCGACAATAGCGGGGAAACGTGATGATTCAGATAGTTGGCGGACCGACCCCGGCGAATCGCCACCCTAGACGTTGGTCGCAGGCATTTGTTCGATGATTGCAATTTACGGCTCGATCTTGCCAAATGACCGCAACAGGGAAGTCAGAACACCAAGATGAATTCAGCGAACCACAATCACGGCAGCCGGATTGCCACCCCCCAAAATGGCCGCAGCAATGGCACTGGCCGCCAGAAGCCGGCGGGCCTCTTCCGCCGTGCCAGCCGCTATATCCGCTATCGACTGGTGACACCGATGCTGCGCGCGCGGCACCCGGCCGAATACAGCGCGCGGGCGGTGCTGGTGGGCGTCATCTGCGGTTTGATGCCGATCATCGGCCAGTCGACCATCGTGGTCGCGGTCTGGCTGGTGGCGCGACGCTTCAACTGGGGCTTCAACGTGGTGGTGGCGGCGCTGTGGACCTTCATCAGCAACCCGCTCACCACGGCACCGATGTTCTATGGATTCTATGTCACCGGCCAGGTGATGATGGGGAACTGGGACGACCTTTCGGGCTTCGATCGCTTCGTCACCATGTCGCGCGATCTCGTCAACGACCAGCTCGGCCTCTGGGACCAGGTCAAGGTGATCTCGCGCCTCCTCTTCCTCGACTGGGCGCTCGCCATGTGGGTGGGTTTCATCCCCTGGGCCGCGGTCTGCGGCTGGCTCGGCTATCGCTGGAGCCTCAAGGTCGTGCTGGCCTATCGCCACATGCGCGAAAAACGCATGCAACGCCGCCGCGAACAGCTGGCCGCGATTGATGCGCTGAAGGCGTAAGGGGGCCGGCCGCAAGCGCTGGTCCAAACGAGCGGTTGAAAAAAGCTCGTCATGGTCCGCGAAGGCGGACCACCCACGAGTTACATCCCTACATTTCCGCGCTGAGGTCCCGCCAATCAGGATTGTCGGCCACGATCAATCGGACCGTCCACGCACGGAGCCAAGTCTTCAATCGCTTCTCACGAGCTATCGCCTCAGCAATCTCTTCGTGCCGCTCGGCATAGACCAAGCGCTTCAGGCCATAGTATTTGGTGAACCCTTCGAATGTGCCGTCGCGATGCTGTGCCATGCGTTGCGCAAGGTCACTCGTAACGCCGACATAGAGCGTCCCGTTCGGGCGATTGGTCAGGATGTAAACCCAGCCGCCAAGCTGCATTGGGTAGCAACGTGCGTTGGTTTATCTTCGCTTCAGATTATATACTAATAATAGTGTTATAAGCAAGAAACTCGTGGGTGGTCCGCCTTCGCGGACCATGACGATTGGGGTGTGGGGGAGGAGGAGCTTCGTGCCCGTCATTCGGGTTCGGCAAACTGAAGCCGTGCCTCTTCCTCACAGAAATCCTGGTTGAGATCGCCCCACTTTCGCTGCTGGGCTTCGCTGGGCAATCCGACGAGCGTTAGGAAGAGCGGGCAACGAATGGAGAAATGCGCGGACCGCAATGAATCGACGAGGCAGGCCGTCGTCATCCTTGAAAAGGCTGGGTCGCGGCCATGAGCCGGCGCGATATCGCAATCCCGTCCCCATTGGGCGCGCGCCAGGTGGACCATCGCACTCCCCTTTGGGATACCGTTGCCGATATTGTCCGCATAGTAGATTCCCCGCTTGCCGTCGAGTGCCCGGATGATCTTGTTGTAGCTCAGAGTAAGCGCAAGATTGTCGCAGATGACTCGATCAACGCCGTAGGTCGCGCCACTGCAATGGATGCGATAGGTCGGCGGACCGTCCGCGGCGGCCGGATATGGCATTCCGGCCGCGCAGAACATCGTCGCGACGGCGATGGCTAGCCAAATGGATTTGCCGGTGGGCAGCATCGAGAACTCGTGACTGGCATAAAGCGGGCCGTCACACTTGCCGGGGATGATGGCGATTTTGCGGCGTTCAAGAAACTCGTGGGTGGTCCGCCTTCGCGGACCATGACGAATTTTTACACGCAAGAAATCGAGAAGCTTACGCCCGCTGCAATGCCGCCACATGCGCTGTGACGGATTCGGCGAGCGCGTTCAAATCATAGCCGCCTTCGAGGGTCGAGACGATGCGGCCGCCGCACAAGCCTGCCGCCAGCGTCACGAGCTGGTCGGTGACCCAGGCGTAATCCTCGGTTTCGAATTCGAGGCTGGCCAGGGGATCGGCGCGGTGGGCGTCGAAGCCGGCGGAGATGAGCAGCAGGTCCGGGCGGAATTTTTCCAAAGCGGGGAGGATCGTCTCCTCGACGGCGTCGCAGAATTCCTCGGAACCCGCATAAGGTGGTAGCGGCGCGTTGACGATGTTGCCGACGCCCTTCTCGTTCTTTGCACCCGTGCCGGGATAAAGCGGGCTTTGATGGGTCGAGGCATAGAGCACGCGCGGATCATGGTCGAAGATGTGCTGCGTGCCGTTGCCGTGATGGACGTCGAAATCGAAAATGGCGACACGGTCGAGGCCGAAGGCATCGAGCGCCTCGGCCGCCCCCACCGCGACATTGTTGAAGATGCAGAAGCCCATGGCGAGATCGCGCTCGGCATGATGCCCCGGTGGGCGCACGGCGCAGAAGGCGTTGGTCAACTCACCCTTCAGCACGGCGCCCACCGCCGCCGTCACGGCGCCGGCGGCATGGAGCGCCGCGGCACCGGAGCCGGGCGAGAGCACGGTGTCGCCGTCGAGCTCGCCCTGGCCGACCGTGGGAATGGCCGCGAAGACTTCATCGATATAGGCACGGGTATGCACACGGGCGAGCTGATCGCGCGTGACTTCCGGTGCGTCGCGCCGGTCGAGGGCGGCGTAGATCGGATCGTCGAGCAGGCGGAGGATGGCCACGAGGCGCTGGATGCGTTCGGGATGACCTGGTCCGGTATCGTGGCCGAGGCAGGACGCATGGGTATAGAGGCCGGTGGTCATGGCGTCCCGCTGGAGAGGCGCGTCAGGCGATAGGTGGCACTGGCATCGGCCACCAGCAGCGAACCATCAGCGCCCGGCAGATAGAGCGCGAACAGGCGCCCGAGGCAGAAGCCGGCGACGCCCTCGACGCTGTTCGCCTGGGCGGCGTCGGCCTTGGCGATGAGGGCTGCTTCCTCGGCATCCAGCGGCCGCGCGCGCGCCTCGGCCAGAGGCTGGAGCGTGGGACCGGCGCAACCGGCACCACCCAAGGTGCTCAAGCTGTGGCGGTCGAGGCGGATGAGGCGGCCCTTCTGCCCGGAGCCGGTCAGAGCCGGATCCTGCGCCTCGATGAGATCGCTCAATTGCCAGAGGCCGGTGAGGAGACGGGCGGGATCGGGCACTTCGCCCGCGACCGGTGATGCCTCGGCCAGATTCGCCATGCGCGCGGTGTAGAGCTCGATGAGGCAGGTATGGGCGGCGCTGCTGATCTCGACCATATCGTCATCGGCACCGGGCACGATGCCGCAGGCGGCGGAACGCTGGCTTGCCCAGTCGCGCTGCTCAGCCCGCAGGGTTTCAGGATCGGCGGCTTGCGCCAGCGCCTCGGTATAGATGGCGGCAAGATCCGCATCGATGCCGGAGAGGATGTCATCGGAACAGATTGCGTGTTCGAGGGTGGTCGAGGCCTTCGCGCAATCGAAGCTCGGCTGTGCGTCCTGTGCGAAGGCGGGCGTCGCCAACAAAAGTGCAAAGGTCGAGAGGATGGCAAGGCTGCGGAACATCAGATGGAACCCTTTTTGAGGCCCGCAATCAGCAGCAGGAGCCAGCCGAGGATGAGCAGGCTGCCGCCGATCGGGGTGAGATAGACCAGTATACGCGGCCCGTCAGCGGCCAATAGATAAAGACTACCCGAAAATAGCAGCGCGCCCAGGGCGAAGGCGAGGCCGGAGATTGTGACAAGACGCACAGATGTGCGTTGGCTGAGGGCCGCAATGCCAATGAGCGCTACCGCATGCCACAGCTGGTAGGAAGACCCGGTCCTGACCCAGTCGATGGCGTGCGGTGGCAGGATTGCCTCGGCACCATGGGCGGCCCAGGCGCCGATCGCCACCGCCATCGCCCCGTGAAAGCCGGCAGCGGCCAGCCATTTGTTCATGTCATCACCCGAACATTGCTCTTGCGGGAACTATCGCATGCCCCGCGGGATATGGCATCATCCCTCGCCTGCGACCCGTTGACCCCACAGCAAAGCGATCCAATCATCATGAGCGAAGCCGACATCCTTGTCTCAGCAGAGGGCGCCATCCGCCGCCTCACCCTCAACCGGCCGCAGCGCCTCAATGCACTGACGCGGGACCTTCTTGGCCAATTGTCCGATGCGCTGGCCGACATCGCCGCCGACGATAGCGCGCGGGTGCTGATCATCAGCGGCGCGGGGCGCGGCTTCTGTGCCGGGCAGGATTTGACCGACAAGGGCGCGGTCGAGGATGGCCGCACCTGCCGCGACACGGTCGAGCGCTATTACAATCCGGTGGTGCGGCAGATCCGCAGCCTGAATGTGCCGGTGATCGCCGCGGTCAACGGCATCGCGGCCGGCGCCGGCATGAGCCTGGCGCTTGCCGCCGACATCACGCTCGCCAATGAAAGTGCTGTGTTCGATCTTGCCTTCGCGCGCATCGGCCTCATCCCCGATGCGGGCGGCACCTATCAGCTGCAGCGATTGCTGGGGCCGGCACGCGCGATGGCATTGGCGATGCTGGGCGAGAAGCTCACGGCAAGCCAAGCGGTCGAGATGGGGCTCATCTGGCGCGCGGTGCCGGATGCGGCGTTCGCGGCCGAGGTGGATGCGCTGGCCCAGCGCCTGGCGAAGGCACCGACCATGGCTCTCGCGCTGATGAAGAAGGCGTTCAATGCCGGCGGGCACCACAGCCTGGAACAGCAATTGGCGCTGGAAGCGGAGTTGCAATCGCAGGCCGCCGACAGCGAGGATTTCCAGGAAGGATTGGCGGCCTTCCTCGGCAAGCGTCCGGCCATCTTCAAGGGGATGTGAGAGCATGATTCCCATCGCCGACCGCTGGTTCGAGATGACGCGCATTGATGACGGCATCACCCTGCTGTGGGAGCCCCATGTCATCCCGCTCATGCGCTGCAATATCTGGCATGTGCGCGGCCGGGACCGCGACCTCATGATCGATACCGGCATGGGGATCGCGAGCTTGACCGAGGCTGCGAAGAACCTGCTCGGCAAGGCGGTGACGGCGGTCGCCACACATACCCATGCCGATCATATCGGCAGCCATCATGAATTCGAGAGCACCATCGTCCACAAGCACGAGGCCGAGAACCTCGGCAAACCCAGCGAAGAGGGCACGCTGCTGTTTTCCGATTTCACCGATGACGAGCTGATCAAGATCCGGGTGGCAGGCTACGAGATCGACAGCGACCTCATCACGGCCTTGCCCCATGCGGGCTATGACCTGCGAAGCTACAGGATCCATCCGGCGCGGGTGACCGAGATCGTCGAGGAAGGCGATGTGGTGGAGACCGGCGACCGGCGTTTTGAAATCCTGCATCTGCCCGGCCACTCGCCGGGCTCGATGGGATTGTGGGAAGCCTCAACCGGCACGCTGTTCTCGGGCGATGCGCTTTATGACGGGCCGCTGCTCGACGAACTCGGCCATTCCGACATCCCGGCCTATGTACGCACCATGAAGCGGCTGCGCGAGCTGCCGGTCACCGTGGTGCATGCCGGGCATGATCCGAGCTTCGGGCGGGAGCGGTTGGTTGAATTGTGCGATGAATATCTGAAGAAGCGGGCGTAAGCCGACCCGCCTACCCTTTCCCCAGCACGGCGATCCAGGCGGCGATGCGTTCGTCGCACAGCACGATTTCGCGGCGGTCGGGGTTGAAGAAGGCGTTGGGGCCACCGCATTCGGTCACCAGCAGCATGCGCGCAAAGGGCAGCGCCAGCTCCGCGTTGAGGCGTTCGGCGAGGCTGTCATAGAGGCCGTTGCCGCGCAGCGCCTGTGCGATCGCTTCATTGGCCTCGTCGATCACCGGGGCGATCTCGACATAACGCGGGCCGGAATCCTTGGGCGGTGTCAGGCCCGGACCGCGCCGATAGGGGGCGAGGCGTTCGTTCCAGAGGGCCGCGGCCTTGGCGAAGGATTTCTGGCAATCGGCGGCGGCCTCGGTCTTGACGCCGATGGTCGAGCCCAGGGCGGCATGGGCCACGGGATCGGCGCCGATGAGCTGGCAGGCCAGCACGCGGGCGAAAGTGGGGGTGAGCGGCGCCTCGCGCGTGGGTTCGAGGGTGACGGCGAAGCTCAGGAACGCATCCAGCGCCTTGCCGAGATCGGCTTCGCCGGCCTGGGGCCGGTCGATGATACCGGTGAGGAGGATGAGTTGTGCCGCACCGATGATGGCAGCTTCGGAGGTCGCGGCATCGGGCACGGTTTCCGGCGTCGCATCGGGCAGCAGGGAGGCAGCGACGCTGATATGGAATTCGGCGACCAGGGCGCCCAGGATCACATCGTCGTTGATGTCGCTGGCGCGCACGGTCGGCACCACGCCCATCGCCGCCGCCACGCCCAAAACGGCGGCGCAGCGCCGCATTGCCCGCCACCGACCCGTTCGCGATCGACCTGCCCGCATTGATCCGCCCGCGCCATCCTGCCCCATTGCCGGCAGCATGGCATGATTTGCCTTTGGATTGCACCTCCCCCGCCACAATGTCGCCATGGCACCTCGCGCATATAGGCAGGCAACCGGTAGCCAGGCCATCGGCGCCGGGTTATTGAAAGCCGGCGCTTCCGGCCGAAGACGCAGACCAGAGAGGTCAAATTGATGGAGCTATCGACATCGCCGGACGGACCGGACCTGGACGAAACCCCACAGCCGGCGCGGCGCGTGGCCGGCGCCTTCCGGCGCGGGCTCCATACCGGGCTGGGCCTGGGCGGGGTCGTGCTGGTGATCGCAACCTTCCTGCCGCTGCTGCATCCGCTATGGCCGCTGGCTTCGGTCGCCGAGCATTTCGCGGTCCAGGTGCTGATGGGTGCCCTGGCGCTGGGCGCCCTCGCCCTTCTCCTGCGCCGCTGGCGCTGGCTCAGCGTGGTGGTGGCGGTGGCCCTCATCCAGATCTGGACCATCCATCCCTATTGGCCGAAGCCGACCGTGCCAGTAACACCGGTTGCCGATCAGGCGGCGCGGACGATGAAGGTGATCTCGCTCAATGTCCATCACAGCGGCCGATCCTTTGAGGCGGTGCGGCAGTATCTCAGGGACAGCGATGCCGATGTGATCGGCCTGGTCGAGATGTCGCGACGTTGGAAGATGGAGCTGGCATCGCTTGAGTCCGTCTATCCGTTCCGCATCGACTGCATTGACGTGGTCGAGCGGTGCGAGGAAATGCTGCTCTCCAAGCATCCGTTTCAGCAACAAGGGGCCGGGCGCATCCATGATGATCTGCCGGTTCTGGTCTGGGCCGAGATCATGCCACCCGGCGGCAGCGAGCCTGTCACGTTTGCGGTCAGCCATGTCGCCTGGCCATTGCAGGTCGCTGACCCGCCCGAGGCGCCGGCCGCCAATGCCGGCCTGAGGTCGCTCCCCTCCGGGCTGCCTCGATTGGTGCAGGCGGAGCAGGTGGCGACGCTGACGGAGGCCGTCAACGGCCTGGAGGTCAACAGCCAGGGGGTCAACAGCCTGGGGGTCAACAGCCTGGGGCGCAATCTTGTGCTGATGGGGGATTTCAACGCCGCTCCGTGGAGTCGAACCCAGCAATATCTCCGCCAGAACGGGGCATTTAACAACCATGCCGATCTCGCTTTGACCTGGCCCGCCTGGGGCCCGTCTTTCATCCGTCTGCCGATCGATCACATCATGACTCGCGGCACACCGCAGCTCCTGTCATTCGAGCCCGGCCCCAATGTCGGCTCCGACCACCTGCCGGTCGAGGCGCTGGTCGCCTTGTCGGCGCGGTGAGGCGCATCCGCACCGGCGTACCCATCGCCCTGGTCGCGTGGCTGGTCCTCGCGCCCGCTGTTCTGCTGGCGCCCCTTTCATTGCACCTGGTGGTGTTCGACGGGTTGCGTGGGCCGCTGCTGCTGGCCGGACTGCCCTTGCTTGCCGGCCTGTTGTGGCGCAAGCGCTGGCGCCATAGCCTAGCGGTGATGCTGCTCAGTCTTGCGCTGCTGGCGCCCTGGCTTTCCAGCGGGCGCGTGCCGGTCAACGCCGACATGCCGCAGGTGAAGCTCGTCATCCTGCCCAGTTCCAGCCCGGAGGCCATCGCCTATGCAATCGGGGAAAAGGCCGACATCATCCTCATTCCCGATTTCAGCGACGGCATGGGGAAGGCGCTGGGCACGTCTTCGGGCGTCGTGCCGACGCCCGCCTCGCAGCCCGAACTGGGGGCAACCCTGCCGGACCTCGTCCCGGCTTACCGGCCCTGGATCCTGAAGCCGACGGACGGCATGGGGATCTTCCTGCGCGATGGGCTGGTCCGGGCCAACGATCTGCGCCTGCGCGATGAACGGACCCCCACTTATGCGCTGGTGGCCGATGCCAGAATCGCCGGCACCGACCTCACCATCGCCATGGTGCATTTGAACAGGCCCTTTCCGCTCGCGGAATGGGGCAGGCAGGTCAGGCAGGTTCGCGCGCTTGCCGGACAAATGGCCGATATTCCGAGGCCCACCATCCTCGCCGGGGATTTCAACGCCTTGCCCTGGTCCGGGGCGCTCGACCATCTCACCTCTGCCATGTGGAGCGGCACCATGGCGGCCCCGGCAGCACCCTGGGTCGGCACCTTTCCCGCCTGGTCGCCGCTGAAACTGCCCATCGACCAGATCCGGGTGAGCGGCGGGCTGCAGATCGTCTCGGTCGCCGCCGGGCCCGATGTGGGCTCGGTGCACCTGCCCGTGCTGGCGATCATCGCGCTGCCGCCACGCTGAACCTCGTGCATGGCGGCTATGCCCGCCTGTTTCGCACTTGCGGGAGGGGGGCTTAATCCCTAGTCTCCGGCGGCTTTTCACTGAAATTACCGCCCGAGAGACGAGATGACCGACGACCGTATCTATGCCCAAGCCGCGCGTGCCTGGCCGTTCGAGGAAGCCCGCAAGCTGGTCGAACGCTATAAATCCGCGCCGCCGAAAAAGGGCTATGTGCTGTTCGAGACCGGTTACGGCCCGTCCGGCCTGCCGCATATCGGCACGTTCGGCGAGGTGGCGCGCACGACCATGGTGCGCCAGGCGTTCCAGCGTCTGTCCGATATTCCCACACGCCTCTTTGCCTTCTCGGACGACATGGACGGGCTCCGCAAGGTGCCGACCAATGTCCCCAACCAGGAGATGCTGGCGCAGCATCTCGGCAAGCGCCTGACCCTGGTGCCGGATCCCTTCGGGACCCATGAGAGCTTCGGCCACCACAACAACGCCATGCTGCGCGGCTTCCTCGACGGCTTCGGGTTTGAGTACGAATTCCAGTCCTCGACCGATTGGTACATGTCGGGCCGCTTTGATGAGGGCCTGCTCGACGTGCTGCGCCACTATGAACAGGTGCAGGAAATCATGCTGCCCAGTTTGCGCGAAGAGCGCGCGGCCAGCTATTCGCCCTTCCTGCCGGTGTGCCAGAAGACCGGCCGTGTGCTGCAGGTGCCGATCCTCGAGACCAATGCGGCGGCCGGCACCATCGTCTATCAGGACGAGGACGGCACCAAGGTCGAGACGCCGGTCACCGGCGGTCGCTGCAAGCTGCAATGGAAGCCCGATTGGGCGATGCGCTGGCATGTGATGAATGTCGACTATGAAATGTCGGGCAAGGACCTCATCCCCTCGGTACAGCTCGCCAACAAGATCTGCCGCGAGCTTGGGTCGCCACCGCCGGAAGGTTTCAACTACGAACTCTTTCTCGACGACAAGGGCCAGAAGATCTCGAAGTCGAAGGGCAACGGCCTCACGGTCGAGGAGTGGCTGGAATATGCGCCCCCCGAGAGCCTGTCGCTCTACATGTTCCAGAAGCCCAAGGCGGCGAAGCGGCTCTATTTCGACGTCATCCCGCGCGCGGTGGACGAGTACCTGACCTTCGTCGAGAAGTTCGAGGGCGAGGCGCCGGCGCAGAAGCTGGAGAACCCGGCCTGGCATATCCATAACGGCAAGCCGCCGGTCACCGGCAACGGCATTCCGCGGAATGCGCTGAGCTTCGGCATCCTCCTCAACTTGGCCTCGGTCGCCAATGCCGAGACCAAGGATACGCTGTGGGGTTTCGTCAGCCGCTATCTGCCGGAGGCCAATCCGGTCAGCGCGCCCTTCCTCGACAAGATGGTCGGCTTTGCCATCAACTATTACCGCGACCATGTGAAGCCGCATAAGAAGTACAAGGCGCCGGACGCGATGGAACGCGTGGCCTTGACCGAGCTGCTCGCGGCCCTGGAAGCGGCGCCGGAGGCGGCCAGCGCCGAGGATCTCCAGAACATCGTCTTCGAGATCGGCAAGAAACATCCCTTCCCCGAACTCCGTGCCTGGTTCAAGGCGCTCTATGAGACTCTGCTCGGCCAGGAAACAGGCCCGCGCATGGGTTCGTTCTTTGCGCTCTATGGCCGCAAGGAATCCGCGGCCCTCATCCGCAAGGCCCTCGACGGCACGATCGCCGCATGACCGACAAGACCGCCAAGCCGGACATGACACCGCAACCGATGACGGTGGCGGTGCATGCCGGCCTCGCCGTCGATGCGGCGACGGGCGCCATCGCGCCCAATATCAGCATGTCGGTCAACAACGCGTTCCGCCCCGGCGACGGCGCGTTTTCGGCCGCTGAAGCCGGCGATCTGGTCGACCTGCCCTATCTTTATGCGCGCTGGACCAATCCCACGGTGCGGCAGCTGGAACAGCGCATGGCGGCGCTTGAGCATGCCGATGAAGCCATGGCGACGGCGACCGGTGTCGCCGCCATCGCGGCCCTGTTCCTGGGCAATTTGAGATCCGGCGACCACCTCATCATCAGCGATGTCTGCTATGCGGGTGCGCGCGAGATGGCGGACAAGCTGCTGCCGGGCTTCGGCATAGCAGTGAGTGCCGTCAATCTCTCCAACCTCGACGCGGTGCGCGCGGCGTTACGCCCCAACACGCGCCTTATCCATGCCGAGACGCCGTGCAACCCGCTGCTGCGCCTGACCGACCTTGCCGAGCTGGCAAAGCTGGCGCATGCCCATGGCGCGCTGGTCTCGGTCGATTCCACCGTGGCGACACCGGTCGCCACCCGCCCGCTCGACCTCGGCGTCGACTTCGTCATCCATTCGCTGACCAAATTCATCAACGGCCATGGCGATGCGCTGGGCGGCATCCTTATCGGCCGCAAAGCTGACATCGCGCGCATTCGCTCGCTGTCCGGCGTCTATCTGGGTGCGGCCATGAGCGCCGGCAATGCCTGGCTCATCCTGCGCGGCATCGACACCCTCTTCCCGCGCATGGCGCAGGTGGGCGCCAGCGCCCAGAAGATCGCCGCGTATTTGGCAGCCCATCCCAGCGTGATCGGGGTGAATTATCCGGGTCTGCCCTCGCATCCGCAGGCGGCGCTTGCCCACCGGCAGATGGATTTCTTCGGCGGCCTCATCTCGTTCCAGACGCACAACCCGCAGAGTCTCGCAGCACGCATGCCGGATCGGCTGCGTTATATCCACTATGCCTTCTCGCTCGGGCATCAGCGCAGCATTATCGTCTATCTCGACACCGCCGAAATGATGCAATCCACCTTCCGCCTGGGGGCGGAAGCGGAAGCCGATTATCGCCGCTATGCCGGCGAGGGCTTGTTCCGCCTGTCCGTGGGGCTTGAGGCGGCCGAGGACATCATCGCCGATCTTGACCGGGCGCTGGCGGATTAATCCTTCGTGATCCGCTCGGTCGTCTTGTCCGGCTCGGCGCTGCCATAGGTCTGGAGTTCGGCGCGGAAGGCGGCGAGGTAATTGGCAACATCGGTTTGGTCGCGGCCGAGGCGCCGCAGCATGGCGCTGCCCAGCCCCAGGCCGATCTCGATATCTTCCGGAATGGCTTCGTTGACGCCGAGTTGAGCGAGGCGCTTGGCGTGGCCGGCGTCCCAGGCGCGGGCGACGATGACGAGGTCTGGCACGATTTCATGGAGCGCTGCCGCCATGCGTTCGGCCATGACCGGGCTGTCGATGGCGATGACCGCGAGCGAGGCGCGGTCGGCACCGGCGGCGCGCAGCACGTCGATGCGGCCGGCATCACCGAAATAGACCGGCAGGCCGCGGGCGCGGGCGCGGATCACGCGCTGGACGTCGAGGTCGAGCACGACATAGCCGATCTCGGCATTGTCGAGCAGCCGGCAGATGGCCTGGCCGACGCGGCCAAAGCCCGCCACCAGCACATGTTCGGCAAGATGCTCGGATTCGTCGGCGAGCGAACTCGCGCGTCGCCCGCGGCGGTCGCGGATCCGGGTCGCCGCATATCTGCCGAGCGTGGCTAGGAAGGGTGTCAGTGCGATGCTGAGCACGATCGCGGCATTGAGATTGAGGATCGTGCCGGCCGGCAGAATGCCGTGATTGCCGGCAAGGCTGGTGAGGACGAAACCGAACTCGCTGCCCTGGGCGAGGATCAGGGCGGCGCGCAAGGCGGTGTCGATCTTGAGGCCGAAGGCGCGCGCGACCAGGGCGGTGAGCAGGATCTTGATCAGCACGAAGATGAGCGTAATGCCGAGGATGGCGAGGATGTTCGCCGCCACCGCGGCAAGATCGAAGGTCATGCCGACGGTAACGAAGAACAGGCCGATCAGCAGGCCGCGGAAGGGCTGGATGTCGGCCTCGATCTGGTGGCGGTAGGGCGTCCCGGCGAGCAACATGCCGGCCAGGAACGCGCCAAGGCCCATCGACATGCCGGCTTCACGGGTGACCCAGCCCAGCCCCAACAGGATGAACAGGCTGGCGGCGGTGAAGAGTTCTGAATTGCCGGTGGCCGCGATCTGGCGGAACAGCGGGCGAATGAGGAAGCGGCCGGCCAGCATGATGATGCCCAGCGCCAATGTTGCCTTGACGGCGGCAAGGCCCAGGGCGAACCACAGGCTGCCGCCCTCGGCACCGAGCAGCGGGATGAGCGCCAGCATCGGCACCACGGCGAGATCCTGGAACAGCAGCACAGCGACCGCGATGCGGCCGAAGCGCGCCGCCGCCTCGCCGCGGTCGAGCAGCAGTTTCAGCACAGTGGCCGTCGAGGACAAGGCGAGGATGCCGCCGATGACGATGGCGGCCGAAGGTTCCGCCCCCAGCAGCAGGGCGGTCCCGCCGATCACCAGCAGGGTGACGCCCATCTGCGCGCCGCCCAGGCCGAAGACGTAATAGCGCATGGTCTTCAAGCGTTCGAGCGGCAGTTCGAGGCCGATCGCGAACAGCATGAAGACGACGCCGAGCTCGGCAAGCCAGGCCGCCTCCTCCGGATCCTTGATCGCCTGGAGGCCGGAGGGGCCGATGATCATGCCGACAGCGAGATAGCCTAGCACCGAGGAGATGCCGGCCCGGTGCAGAAAGGGCACCAGCACCAGCGCCGCCATGAGCACGATCAGGATATCGGTGATGGCGTCGCTGTGCATGCCCACCTCAGCGGATCAGGTGGGCGCGATGGGGTGCGGAATCAGTCACCACCGCCACCATCGCCGCCGCCGTCACCACCGTCGCCACCGTCGCTGTCGCCGGAATCGGCATCCGCCTCGCCCTCACTCTCCGCCTCGGCCTCAGCTTCGGCTTCAGCCTCCGCTTCAGCTTCAGCCTCCGCTTCGGCCAGCGCCGCGTCGATGGCGGCGATGTCCTCGTCGGAGAAGCCGAGATCGGCAAGATCGGCATCGGGCAGATCCGGCTCGCCATCGAGTGCCGGATCATCGATGGTGGCATCGTCAACTTCGACCTCGTTCTCGCCGACATCGCCGACGCCGCCGCGGTCGACATTGGCGCTTTGCCCCGCGCGCAGGCGGACGCTGTCGCCGCCGCTGCGGGCATTGATCTCGACCTCGCCGGTGTTGACCGAGACCAGCGTGCTGCCATCCTCGCGGACGCGCATCTTCACATTGGTGCCGCGGATGACCAGGGTGGCGGTGGGCGTTTCGATACGCAGGGAATCGCCCTTGATCGCGCCGGAGATGAAGCGCGCGGCGCCCTGGGTCAAGGTGTAGACCGCTTCCTCGACGCCGGTCTTCGGATTGAACACCATGGTGTCGATGGTGATGGTGGCGCGCTCGCTGAGCAGCAGGTGCGAATGATCGATGAAGCCGATCGTGGCGCTGCTGGCGTCGCCGGTGGTGACGTTCTCGCCGAAGAAGGCCGGCGATTTCGCCGCCTTGCTGGCAGGTGCCTGGTCGGGCAGGTTGCCGGAGACGGCGCCGGCCACGCGCACGAAGCCACCGACCGTGGCGCCCACAGCGATCTCGGCCCGGGCGGCGGGCACCGTTGCGGGCAAGAGGTGGAAGAGCACTGCCATGACGGCAAACAGCCCGGCGGTACGGCCGGCATTCCCGAATTTCATCATCGACTCCAAAGGTGACGGACGCGGCAGCTTAGGTGGCCGGCGGTCGGCGAACAAGCGATGGCTGGTTACATCAGCGCCGCCGCGCCCGGTGCGGGGACATCCCCGGTTGGCTCCTGGCGCAGCAGGCGGTCGCCGGCGAAGACCAGGCGGCCGCGCCCGGTGGCCTTCGCCTCGTAGAGCGCTTCGTCGGCCGCGCGCATGATGGCGGCGGCCGTTTGCCCGCAGCCGGGCGCCGGCGCGATGCCGAGGCTGACGCCGACATCGGTCACCTTTCCCTCGCCCAGGGCGATCGGCGCGGTGACGGCGGCGATCAGGCGCCGGCCGAGATCGGCCAGCCGCGACGGGTCGGTATCCTGCTGCATGAGGATGATGAACTCGTCACCGCCGGTGCGGCTGACGAGGCCGGCATTGCCCACGGTGGATGCCATGCGCGCCGCCACCTCGCGGATGACCGTGTCGCCGGCGGCATGGCCATAGGTGTCGTTGACCGCCTTGAAGCGGTCGAGGTCGCAGGCGATGACGGCGAAGGGCTTGTTGGCGCTGCCATCGACGGCGGCCATCAGCGCCTCGCCGAAAGCGAGGCGGTTGGCGAGACCGGTCAGCGGATCGTGGCGCGCCATGTAGCGTGTGCGGCGTTCGCTGTGCTCGACGATGTTGGTCATGCCGCCGAGCTTGCGCGCGATGAGGAGCGCCGCCACCGCCATCACCAGGCCGATCACGACGATGAGAGGCCAGACCACGGACCAGATCTCGGCTCCCGGATCATTGTCGGCCCAGATGAAGGCGCCGAGCTTCCCTCCGGAGAGCGAGGTCAGCATCTTGTGCGTCGTCGGCAGATCGGCCGGCGGGTTGGTGTTGAAATGCAGCGCGTTGAAGGCGAGCTGCGCGTTGAGATACTCAAGAAGGTCGCCATCGATGAATTTGACGGCGATGAGAATGGCGGGTCGGCCCTGCGCATCGGGTGTCGCATCGGGCAGTGCCATGGCGCTGAGCAGAGCGGGTTCGCCCTCGATGGTCTGGAAGGAGGCGGTGAAGACATCGCTGGCCGCGTCCCCGGCGGCGTCGCGCAAGGCGGCCTGGGTCGCGGCCTGGGTTTGGGCGATGAGCTGTCTGAGTTCGGGATCGCGATCGAGACCCGCCGGCGCACTGCCGACAGCGTCCTTGCCGGCATAGGCGCGCAGGCTGCCATCCGGGTTGATGAGGAGGGTGCGGTCATGGCCGAACGGGTACCAGAGCGCGCCTGCCATGCGGTCGAGCAGATTGCCGCCAGCAGATGCGCCCACCCCTTGGGCATCCGGTGCCAGATGCCGGTTCCAACCGGCGAAGGAGTACTGGTCGCGCGCCAGCAGGGCAAAGCGGTTGTTGAGCGTGTTGTCGAACAGCTCGAGATCGCTCTCATAGGCGCGCCGGTCGGCCTCGTCCGAGGAGCGCATGCCGACATAGAGCATGGCCAAGGCGAACAGCACGATGAGGGCTGCCGCGAAAGCGAAGATCAGCACGGAGATGCTGACCGGGAACAACCGTTCCGAGGTCCCGTCACCACCCGCGCCGGGATGCCTGTTCATGAAAGTGCCCGCCCCCCTTTAACCCTGTCGGCGATCATAGGTGGATTCGGGCGCCTTTGGGAACGATGAGCCGGGGGAGGGCTTGTCTTTTGCGCGCGTTTGTCCCAGCTTGCGGAACCTTGAGGCGAGGGCCATCTATGGGATCCCGCCTCTTCCCCCATCCGTGAAAGACCGCATGTCCAGTTCCGATCAGCTTGCCCTTCTCGAGACCGTGCTCACCAAGGCCAAGGCCGCCGGCGCCGATTCCGCCGATGCCCTGATCGGCCGCAGCATTTCCCTGTCGCTGGGCGAGCGCCTGGGCGCCAAGGAGAAGCTGGAGCGGGCGGAGAGCCAGGATCTGGGCCTGCGTGTCTTCGTGGGCAAGCGTCAGGCGATCGTCTCGACCAGCGACTTCACGCCCGGCTCATTGGCCGAGCTCACTGCCCGCGCCGTCGCCATGGCGAAGGCGGTGCCGGAAGACCCGCATTGCGGCCTCGCCGATTCCAGCCAATTGGCGAAGAGCTGGCCGACCCTCGACATGTGCGACGACACCGATCCCTCGGAAGCCCAGCTCACCGAAATGGTGCGCGCGGCCGAGGACGCGGCGCGCAGCGTGAAGGGTGTTACCAATTCCGAAGGGGCGGAGGCGGGCTACGGCCGATCCGATGTCGCCATCGCCGCCAGCAACGGATTCCAGGGCGCCTATTCCAGCAGCCATTTCGGCCTCTCCGTCTCGGTGCTGGCCGGCGAGGGCACCGGCATGGAGCGCGATTACGATTACAGCTCGACCGTCTATCTTGCCGATCTCGAGGATCCGGTGACGCTCGGGAAATCGGCGGGCGAACGCGCCGTGCGGCGGCTCAACCCGCGCAAGGCCAAGACGGCGGTGGTGCCCGTCGTGTTCGATCCCCGGATCAGCAATTCCATCGTCGGCCATCTGGTCGGCGCCATCAACGGGGCCGGCATCGCGCGCGGTACCTCGTTCCTGAAAGACAGCCTCGGCAAGGATATCTTCTCGGCCGGCATCGACATCATCGACGATCCGCATCGCCACCGGGGCCTCCGTTCGCGCCCCTTCGACGGCGAGGGATTGCCGACGGTGATGGCCAAGCTCATCGACAATGGCCGCCTCACCATGTGGCTGCTCGATTGCCGGTCCGCGCGGCAATTGGGGTTGGTGTCGAACGGCCATGCCTCGCGCGGGACGTCGAGCCCGCCCTCGCCGGCCCCCAGCAACGTGCATATGGCGGCTGGCAAGATCAGCCGCCAGCAGCTGATCGGCGAAATCAAACAGGGGCTCTATGTGACCGAGATGATCGGGTCCGGCGTCAATGGCGTCACCGGCGATTACAGCCGGGGGGCGGCCGGCTTCTGGATCGAGAATGGCGAGCTTGCCTATCCGGTCTCGGAAGTGACGCTGGCCGGCAATCTCAAAGAGATCTTCCAGCATGTGACGCCGGCCGACGACCTCACCTTCAAATACGGCACCAACGCGCCCACGCTCCGCATCGACGGCATGACCCTCGCCGGGGCGTGAATCTGCTATGGTCCGCGCGGGGGAAGCGCAGATGAGAGAGCTGTCTCAAATCTATCCGTCATCCCGGGGTCAAGCCCGGGGATGACGTCGTCACATAAACTCATCGCCCAGGACCTCGCCTGCCGGCGGGCGGAGCGGTTGCTGTTCCGCGATCTCAATTTTACGCTGCAAGCGGGGCAGGCGCTGCTGCTGCGCGGGCCCAATGGCAGCGGCAAGTCGAGCCTGCTGCGGCTGCTCGCGGGCCTGCTGCCGGCGGAAGCGGGGTCGCTCACCTGGCGCGGCCAGGATGTGCGCACCGATCGCGCCGGCTATCGCAGCGACCTTGCCTATCTGGGGCATCTCGATGCCTTGAAGCCGCAATTGCTCGTGCAGGAGAATTTGCAGTTCTGGGCGGATCTGGTCGGCGCGACGGTGCCGGTCGAAAGGGCCTTGGCCAAGGTTGGGCTCGGGCCCTGCGCCGCGTTTCCGGCACAGCATCTTTCGGCCGGGCAGAGGCGGCGCTTCGGCCTCGCGCGTTTGCTGCTCAAACCCGTGCCGATCTGGCTGCTCGACGAACCCAGCACGGCGCTCGACGCCGCGGGCCAGAAACTGGCCCTCGACCTCATCACCCGGCATCGGGCGGCGGGCGGCATCGCCATCATCTCGAGCCATGACGATCTCGCCTTGCCCGAAATCACGACCCTGGTGCTGGGGACCGGATTGGCCGGTCCTGGAAATGGCGGCGGGGGGGGCGCCGCATGAACGCATTTTTTGCCCTTCTGCGCCGCGATTTGCGTCTGGGTTTCCGTCAAGGAATCGACGCCTTGGTTGTGGTGCTGTTTTTCCTGGCGGCGGGCGCCCTGTTCCCCTTTGCCCTGGGACCGGAACCGCAGCTCCTGGCCCGGATCGCCGCCGGGATCGTCATGGCGATGGCGGCCCTGGCCTCCCTCCTCTCCCTCGACCGGCTGTTCGCCGGAGATCTCGAGGATGGCAGCCTGGACGGCCTGGCCCTGTCGCCTTTGTCCCTGGAACTGGTGGGGCTCGCCAAGGTCATCAGCCATTGGCTGATGACCGGCCTGCCGCTGCTGGTGGCCGCCCCCCTCCTCGGCCTGCTGCTCAACCTGCCCGCCGCCCTCTATCCGATTCTCCTGCTGGCGCTGCTGGCCGTAACGCCGGCCCTGTCGCTGCTGGGCGGGCTGGGCGCGGCCCTCACCCTGGGCGCGCGGCGCGGTGGGCTGCTGCTGGCCTTCGTGATCCTGCCGTTATTTATTCCTATTCTCATCCTGGGCATGGGGGCGGTGAGCGCCGTGGCGCTGGGCGAAAGCCCCTTGAGCGCCCTGCAATTGCTGCTGGCGCTCGACCTCGCCTTCCTGGCGCTAGTCCCCTGGGCGATGGCCATGGCGCTCCGCCAACTGTTGCGCTAAGGACGCAGTCGGCCGCCGTGCCGGTGTGACAAAGCGCACAGGAAGTTGTTCCCCGTTGAACCCCGCGTGCGATGGGACGACAAACCGTTCAATGCCAGCGTCTTGTGGCTTATCTGCAACAGATACGGGCATTTTGACACAGGTCGCGTAAAGACCCCGAATCAACGTGGATTCCTTAAGTTGAATCGGCATATGCTTAATCATCCGGCATCCAAATGTCGGGCGGTTGCGATCCGCTGTCATCGCACCTCTTCACGTGAACGTCCCAGGGGGTTTCAAACCATGAACCGTTATTTCAAACTCGCGCTGCTCGGCACGGCCCTTCTCGCCGTCACCGCTTGCGCCGCACCGAACCGCGAACCGGATCTGTCGAACATTCAGGCGAATGTCGACAAGACCTATGAAGGCGATTTCGGCGAGCTGCTCTATAACCTGAACCATGCTGGCGACAAGGCCCGCACGGCTGAGGAAATCAAGGCGAGCATCGATGCCGATGCGCCGTATCTCTACACCAACCTGCCGCTGCGTCAGGAAGGCGTCCAGCTCGCGGAAGAAGCCGCCGAGCATCGCGCCAAGGCCGAAGCTGCGCTCAACCGCTTCCTCGACCCGATCCGCGCGCGTCTTGCCTATCTCGAATCGCTGCACGTTCCGCAGGATGTCGGCCCGCAGAAGACCTCGGTCTACTTCGACACCGGCAGCGCCAAGATTCGTGAGAGCGAAGCTGCGGCGATGACCGATGCCGGCAACTTCCTCAGCCAGTATCCGATCGCCCACGTCCAGATCGACGCCTACACCGACACCGTCGGTTCGACCAACGCGAACGCCGCTCTGGCGAAGCGTCGTGCGAAGGCCGTCATGGATGCCAT
This sequence comes from Rhodospirillaceae bacterium, assembly GCA_016712715.1. Taxonomy (NCBI): domain Bacteria; kingdom Pseudomonadati; phylum Pseudomonadota; class Alphaproteobacteria; order Rhodospirillales; family Rhodospirillaceae; species Rhodospirillaceae bacterium. The sequence goes on along the minus strand of JADJQM010000002.1, from coordinate 1,236,287 downwards.
GTCCGATGCCGGCGTGCCGCTCGCGGCCGACGTCTCGGTCAAGGCCGTTGGCGAAGCCGAAGGCGCCGACAACACGGAGAGCCAGGAAAACCGTCGCGTCGACATCATCGTGCAGCCGCATGGTACCTATAACAAGGGCATGTAAGCGCACGACGATCCGACCGATCCTTTCCGGATCTTTCGGTTGAAGTGTTAAGCCAAGGGCGTCACCGCAAGGTGGCGCCCTTGGTGTTTGTGGGGCTTGCATAAACCGGCTGATTTCGGGCAGCGTTGGGAGCCATGAGCGAACACCTTCTCCCCACCGCCACCGACGCACAGCGCATGATGACCCTGCCCCTGCGCCTGCAGCGGACGGTTGCTGCCAAGACGCGCGGTCGCCTCATCCTGTCAGCCGGTATTCTTGCGGTTCTGGGTTTCCCGGCTCTAATCGTCGGCGTTGTCCTGCATCGTCTTTTCCACGATGACCTGGTCACCTATGTCGGCGCGGCGATTCCGCCACTGGCGCTGATCGTCGGCTACCAGATCCTGAAATGGCGGTTCCCGCCGGAAAAAGACCAGACTAACGGCCCAAAGTGCCGCATCGACATCTTTCCCACACGGATATTGTGTCGTGGTTCGGTAGACGAGGATGCGACATGGTCGAGCCTGACACGCTTTCGTTGGGTTCTGGCGGGCGCAGATGTTGAGGGGCATGACTTCAAGCGCGCCGACCTGCCGGACCCGCCACCGCCAAGCCATAGCGGCGCGTACTGGATCGAGGCCGCCAAGCTGACCGATGACGGCGCCACCAGCGAGTTCGGATTTTACGACCGGCCCCAGGTCCAGTTCGAACTGGCCGATTTCTGCCAAGGCGCGGCCACGAGGGCACGGGCCGAGCAGGTCGTCGACTGGCTCAACGACCTGCGTGCCCGGGCCGATCAGGGCGATTTGGCGCCTGGGGCGGTGATCACGGTGCCAAACTGGCTGAATGCCGCCACCATCGCGCGGGATCCGCGTCCGGACAGCCCGGCGACAATTTCAGACCCGACACCTCGCGGGCGGCGCGAACCCAGTGTGATCCGCGGCCGGTAGAGAGCTGCGGGGCCCGAAGGTGTGCCACACTGCCTCTGGCACTGGAGTCCGGGGCCTTGTATAACCCACGCCCATGCATCGTTTCGCCAATCCCGGCCGGTTCCTGCGCCTGGCCAATCGGATCCAGCCCTGGCTTAAAGCCTTGACAGCGCTGGGGTTTTTGCTTGGGCTATATTTGGCGCTGTGGGGCTCGCCGCCGGATTACCAACAGGGCGAGACGGTCCGCATCATGTATATCCATGTGCCGGCGGCCTGGATGGCACTGCTGGCCTATCTGATCCTGGGCCTTGCCAGCGCGTCGGCCCTGATCTGGCGGCATCCGCTGGCTGACATTGCGGCCGAGGCCATTTCGCCGTTGGGCGCCGCCTTCACGCTGCTGGCGCTCATCACCGGTTCGCTCTGGGGCAAGCCGATGTGGGGCACCTATTGGGTCTGGGATGCACGCCTCACCTCGTTCCTGCTGCTGTTCTTTCTTTATCTCGGTCACATGGCCCTGCTGGGCGCCTTCGACGACCGCGGCCGCGGCCAGCGTTCGGCGGCGGTGCTGGCTCTCGTTGGCCTCATCAATCTGCCGATCATCAAATTCTCGGTCGATTGGTGGAACACGCTGCACCAGCCGGCCTCGATCGCGCGCATGGACGGCCCCAGCATCGATCCATCCATGCTGTGGCCGCTCTTCACCATGGCGGCGGCGTTCCATGTCTTCCTGCTGGCCGCCCTCATCGAGCGCATGCGCACGCTGCTGCTGGAGGCGAAGTTGCGCAACCAGCGTCTCGCCGCCTTCGACCGCGTGCAGGCGGAGTCCTTTGAATGACAGATCTCGGCAGCTTCCTTGCGATGGGCGGCTATGCTGCCTATGTCTGGCCTGCCTATGGTGCCGGTGTCGTGATCCTGGCGGCGGTCTGGTTCGATGGCCAGCGCCGGCGCCGCGCCGTCGAACGCGCGCTGCAGGCTGTCGCCCAATCCCGCGAGAATGATGCCTAGAAGATGAAGCGCAAAACCCTGCGGCTCTATCTCGTCCTCATCAGCCTGGGCCTGCTCGGCACGGCGACCGCGCTGGTGTTGAACGCGTTCGACCGCGAGCTGGTGTTCTTCTTCAGCCCGAGCGAGATCGCCGCCGAACAGCCGGCACCCGGCCGCGTCATTCGACTGGGCGGCCTGGTCGAAACGGGCAGCGTCACGAAGCTTGGCGACGGCGCCACCTTCAGCTTCCGCATCACCGACCTCAAGGCCTCGACCTCGATCGCCTATCGCGGTGTGCTGCCGGATCTGTTCCGCGAGGGACAGGGTGTGGTGGTGCAGGGCACCTTCAACGAGAGCGGCAATTTCGTCGCCAGCGAAGTGCTGGCCAAACACGATGAGAACTACCTGCCGCCGGAAGTGGCCAAGGCCTTGAAGGCCTCGGGCCGCTGGCAGGAAGGTGCCGGCACCGAAGCAAGCCCGGTTGCCGATCCCGGCACTAGCGGTGAAGGAAACAGCCCGTGATCATCGAAATCGGCCATTTCGCGCTGGTGCTCGCACTGGTGCTGGCACTGGCGCAGGCGACCCTGCCGCTGATCGGCGCCCAGCGCGGCATCCGCGCCTGGATGGCGCTGGCCAAGCCCGCGGCCCTCGGCCAGTTCGCCTTCCTGCTCATTGCCTATGGCGCGCTGGTGCATGCCTTCGTGGTCGCCGATTTTTCCGTGCTGGTGGTCTATCAGCATGCCCATTCGCAGACGCCGCTCATCTACAAGATCGCCGCCGCCTGGGGCCAGCATGAAGGCTCGCTGCTGCTGTGGGTTCTCATTCTCGCGTTCTTCGGCGCGCTGGTCGCGTTCTTCGGCGACAACCTGCCACCGCGCCTCAAAGCCCGCGCGCTCGCGGTGCAGGCGATGATCGGCAGCGCCTTCATCCTGTTCGCGCTCTTTACCTCGAATCCCTTCGCGCGCCTGTCGCCCGCCCCGCTCGAGGGGCAGGAACTCAACCCGCTGCTGCAGGATCCCGGCCTCGCCTTCCATCCGCCCATGCTCTACATCGGCTATGTCGGTTTCTCGATGGCGTTCTCCTTTGCCGTGGCAGCACTCATCGAAGGCAAGATCGACGCCGCCTGGGCACGCTGGGTCCGGCCCTGGACGCTTCTGTCCTGGGTATGCCTCACCGGCGGCATCGCACTGGGCGCGCGCTGGGCCTATTACGAACTGGGCTGGGGCGGCTGGTGGTTCTGGGATCCGGTCGAGAATGCGAGCTTCATGCCCTGGCTGATGGGCACCGCCCTCCTTCATTCGGCGATCGTGGTCGAGAAGCGCGATGCGCTCAAGGCCTGGACCCTGCTGCTCGCCATCCTCACCTTCGGCTTCTCGCTGCTGGGCACGTTCCTGGTCCGCTCCGGCGTCATCACCTCGGTCCATGCCTTCGCGCAGGATCCGGCGCGCGGCCTGTTCATCCTCGGCATCCTCGCCTTGGCGCTGGGTGGGTCGCTCACCCTCTTTGCCTGGCGCGCGCCGAGCTTGAAAGCGGGCGGCCTGTTCGCGCCGGTGAGCCGCGAAGGCTCACTGATGCTCAACAACCTGCTGCTGGCGACGGCGACCGCCACGGTGCTGCTCGGCACGCTTTATCCCCTCGCCCTCGATATCCTGGGTGGCGGATCGGTTTCGGTGGGGACGCCCTATTACACGGCGACCTTCGTGCCGCTGGCGATGCCGCTCGTCGCCCTGGCCGGCATCGGGCCGCTGCTGGGCTGGAAGCGTGGCGATCTCAAAGGGGCCTTGCACCGGCTGTGGGTGGCGGGAGGCCTTGCCATTCTCGCCATGGGGATCGCGCTGTGGATCGATTTCGGCAAACAGGCGCTGGCCGCGGCCGGCATCGGCCTCGGTGTCTGGATGCTGGCTGCCACCGTCACCGAATGGGCCGAGCGCATCCGCCTGTTCCGCATCGGGCTGGGTGCTTCGTTGCGGCGTGCCATCCATCTGCCGCGCGCGGCCTATGGCATGAGCCTCGCCCATGCGGGCCTGGCCGTCGCCATCATCGGCATCACCGCCTCCTCCGCCTGGAAGAGCGAGGAGGTGCGCCAGATGAAGCCCAATGACAGCCTCACCATCGGCAGTTTCAGCTATGTGCTGCAGGGTGTGACGCCGGCGCGCGGCGAGAACTACATCGCCGAGCGCGCGCATTTCAAGGTGATGAAGGACGGCGTGTTTTATACCGACCTCTATCCGGAGCGGCGGCAATACATGGTGCAGCCGATGCCGACCACCGAGGCCGCCATCGAATCGCATCTGTTCGGCGATCTTTATGCCGTGATCGGCGAGGGCGACGGCAAGGGTGCCTGGACCGTGCGCATCTATGAGGAACCGCTGGTGCCGTGGATCTGGTCGGGCTGCCTGCTGATGGTGCTGGGCGGCATCGTGTCGCTCAGCGACCGGCGCTACCGCGTGGGGGCACCGAGCCGCAGCAACGTGGCGCAGGCCCTGCCCGCGGCCGGCGAATAGCTGGAGGCCCGGAGCATCATGCGCCGCCTGTTCTTCATCCTGCCGTTGCTGTGCCTGGCAGCCCTCGTCGTGCTGTTCTGGCGCGGGCTCGATCCCGCGCGCGATCCATCGAGCCTGCCCTCGGTCCTCATCGGCAAGAAGATCGCCGCGGTCAACCTGCCCGGATTGGGTGGTCGGCCCGGCATCAACACCGCGGAATTTGCGGGCGACGTCACGGTGCTCAATTTCTTTGCCTCCTGGTGCGCGCCCTGCCGAGCCGAGCATCCGCTCATCCAGGAACTCAAGGCGATGCCCGGCGTGCGCGTGGTCGGCATCACCTTCAAGGATGCGCCGGCGGATTCCGAAAAATACCTCGCTGAACTCGGCGATCCTTACGCGGCGATCGGCGTCGACGAGACCGGCCGCGCCGGCATGGAATTCGGCCTGACCGGCGTGCCGGAGACCTATGTCATCGACCGCGACGGCATCATCCGCTATCGCCTGGCGCAGCCGCTCGATCCCGGCCGCCTCAAGGACGAACTCCAGCCGCTGCTCCTGGAGCTCACGCAATGAAGCGGTGGCCGTCAATCGTGCTGCTGCTGTGCCTCTTTGCCGGCGCCGCCTTGGCCTTGCCATCGCCACCGGCTTTGGCGCAGAGCGCGCAGCCGGACCAGCCCTTGGCGGATCCGGTGCTGGAAGCGCGCGCGCGGCAGCTGATGAAGGATGTGCGCTGTGTGGTGTGCCAGGCGCAGTCGATCGCCGAATCCGATGCCGGCATCGCCAGCGACATGCGCAAATTGATCCGCGTCGAGATCGCGGCGGGCAAATCGGATGAGGAGATCCGCCGGTTTCTCGCCGACCGCTATGGCGATTTCGTGCTGTTCAAGCCGCCCTTCAAGATATCGACCGCCCTGCTGTGGGCGGGACCCTTCCTGCTCCTGGCCATGGGCGCCGTCACCATGGTGCTGTTCTTCCGCCGGCGCGCGCGTGCCCCCGCACCGGCGACATTGAGCGCCGAGGAGATGCGCCGTGTCACCGCAGCCTTGCAAGGGGAACCGGAACCCGCCACAAGACCCACTCACGGGAGTGGCGCATGATTCTGGTCTGGCTGGTCTTTGCCGCGATGACATTGGCGACGGCGGTGCTGCTGGCGCTGCCGCTGTTCTATACGCGCAAGGTGAAGAACGAGGCGGTGTTTGCACTGGCCGTCTATCGCGACCAGATGCAGGAACTCAACCGCGATGCCGAAGCAGGCCTCATCGGCGCCAGCGAGGCGAAATCGGCGCAGATCGAAATCGAGCGGCGCATCCTGGCCCTGACCGAAAGCCCGCAATGGCAGCCGGGCCGGGCGCCCTCCCACGGCTTGCTGATCACGGCGGCGGTGGTGCTCCCCCTGCTCGGCTTCGGCCTTTACCTGATGCTGGGCGAACCGGCCCTGCCGGGACAACCCTTCAGCGCGACGGCCGCGGTCCCGGTCAGCGCCGAACTCGCGGCCCTCGAAGCCGAGGTCAGCGCGCGCCCGACCGATGCCAAGGCCTGGATCTCGCTGGCCGCCGGCTATGACGCCGCCGGCCGGGCCAAGGATGCCGCCACCGCCTATGGCAAGGCCGTGGCGCTGGGCGCCCAGGACGGCACCACGCTCGCCGCCTTCGGCCAGGCGCTGCTGCTGGCCAACCAGGGCGAGATGAACGCGGCGGCGGGCGATGCCTTCCGCCGCGCGATCGCGGTCGAGCCCAGCAATCCCACGGCGCGCTTCTTCCTGGCGCTGGGCAAGGCGCAGGCCGGCGATGTCGAGGGTGCCCTCACCGACTGGATGGCGCTGGAAAAGGACACGCCAAAGGATGCGCCCTGGCGCGCGACGCTGGAGGATCATATCGCCAAGGCGGCCCAGCGCCTGGGCAAGGACGTGCCGGCCGGCATGGACGATGCGCCGGCACCCGACACCGCCACCGGGCCCAGCGAGGCCGATATCGCGGCCGCCGCGTCGATGACGCCGGAACAGCAGCAGGCCTTCGTCAACGACATGGTCGGGCGGCTCGCGGACAGGCTCAAGGACAATCCCGACGATCTCGATGGTTGGGTGCGCCTGGCGCGCGCCTATCAGGTGCTGCAGCGTGGCGATGATGCGCGGACAGCCTGGGGGAAGGCCGCGGCCCTCGCCCCGGCACGGCTCGACGTGCAGCTCGACTATGCCGATGCGATCATCGCCGGCCGGTCCGATCTCGACCGCTATCTGCCGCCGGAATTCGTCGAGGCGGTGGGGAGGGTGCGGACCCTCGACCCCAGGAATCCGCTGGGCCTCTATTACGGCGGCCTGGTCGCCCGCGTCGCCGGCAACAAGGTCGAAGCGCGCCGGCTGTGGACCGAGGTGCTGGAGCAGCTGCCGGCCGATGCGCCGCAGCGTGCCGAACTGCGCAAGGAACTGGATTCCCTGCTGCCCTGAACCCGACGGCAGCGGCTTTGCGCGAGGCGCGCCGGAATCGGCCCAATCCGCATTGGCCAGTCGCATTGGCCATTCTCATTGGTATGACAATAGCGCCGTGATGCCAGGGCGTTACCCCAGCGCGTTCGGGCGTGACTTAACCATTGTTTCACCATCTTTGCCGACAATGCGCCCTATATCCGCAAGACGGCCATCCCGGCCGGGCGGCGTCGCGATGGCGCGGCCGATCACGCGACGACCCAGTCGGCCCGGATTGGGCGAGGGATCCGGGGTCGCCAGGTAACAGAGGGTCGATTGACGCGCAACCGCACAGGATGGAGAAGGCGATCGACCGTGCCGGGCTTTGCCCGGGCGCGCGGCCGTGGCCTCGCCTGGGCGTGGGGCGCCATGGTCAGCCTGATCGGCATCGTGTTCTGCGTCTATGTGGCGGTCCTGCTCCACAATCAATCCGAAGAGGCTGCGCTGCAGCGCTTCAACTATCTCATCGAGCGGTTCGAGAAGCGCCTGAGCGACCGCTTCAATGCCTACGACCTGGTGGTCAATATGGGCATGGGCATGGCGACGCTCAGCGACTACATCACGCGGCGCGACTGGCAGCGTTTCGTCTCCGGCCTCAACTGGCGCGACATGACGGGCGGCATGGGCCTTGGCTATATCGAGCGGGTGAAGCGCGTCGATCTCAACCGCTATCGCGTCCGGGCCGCCGCCCTCAACGGCGAGGCGATCAACATCCGCCAGATCACGTCCAACGTCACAGACGAGCTTTATGTGCTGCGCCTTTCCGAGCCGATGTCGAACACGACGGCCAGCATCGGCCTGGATCTCGCCAGCGAGGTCAATCGGCGCCGCGTGCTCGACTGGTCGATGCTGAGCGGCGAAGTCACCATGAGCGGCATCATCCCGCTCATCTTCAACAAGCAGAGCCGGCCGGGCCTGCTGCTGGTGGCGCCGGTCTATGAGCGCGATTCGGCGCCCTTCTCCTACGATGAGCGGCGCCAGTTCCTGAAAGGCTGGGTGGCGATGCCGATCGTCATCGGCACGGCCATCGAAGGCGCGCTCCTCGATATCGGCAACGAGCTCGACGTCATCCTCTATACGGGCGCCGATACCGATTCCAAGCGCCTGGTGTTCGACAGCCGCCGCCGCGATCTCGGCAATGTCGAGATGTCGACACCGCGCGGCCAGCGCGACGGCAGCCTTTACCGGCGCGCCCATACCATGATCATCGCCGGGCAGAGTTTCAGCCTGGAATACCGATCGCATTCCTCGCTGCAGCCACCGGGTGCCGCGATGGTGCCGCTCCTGGTGATGCTGGGCGGATCGGTCATCTCGATCCTTGCCGGCGTGCTGTTGTGGTTCATGGTGGCGGCGCGTTACCGGGCCGAAGGCCTCGCGCGCTCGATGACCAGCGATCTGCGCGCGGCCAAGGAAGTGGCCGAGCAGGCCTCGATCGCCAAGACCCAGTTCCTGGCGATGATGAGCCACGAGATCCGCACGCCGATGAACGGCGTGCTGGGCATGGCGGGCCTGCTCGCCGACACCGCGCTCGACCAGCGCCAGCAGCATTATGTCGACGTGCTGCATCAATCGGGCGAGGCACTCCTTGCCATCATCAACGACATCCTCGATTTCGCCAAGGCCGAGACCGGCAAGCTGGAGATGGAGCAGATCGATTTCGACATCGTGCCAGAAATCGAATCGGTGCTGGAACTGGTGGTGAGCCGGGCGCACGCCAAGGGCATCGAGCTTGCCTGCTTCGTGGCACCCGATGTGCCGACGAGGCTCAACGGCGATCCGGGCCGGTTGCGGCAGATTCTCCTCAACCTCCTCAGCAATGCCGTGAAGTTCACCGAGAGCGGCGGCGTCAGCCTGACCGTGGAACTGTCGGACAGCACGACCGATGGCGCCAAGCTGCGCTTTGCCGTCCGCGATACCGGCATCGGCATTCCGGCGGAGGCGCAGAACCGCCTGTTCCATCATTTCAGCCAGGTCGACGCCTCGACCACGCGCCGCTTCGGCGGGACGGGCCTGGGTCTCGCCATCTGCAAGCAGCTGGTCGACCTGATGCATGGCGCGATCGGGGTCGATTCCCATACCGGTGCGCGCAGCGGATCGACCTTCTGGTTCACCGCCTGGTTCGGTCCGACGCGGGGCGAGGCCAGCGCCGCCGCCCCGCCCGACCAGAACGCGATCGCCGCGGCCTTCGGCGGCCGCCAGGTGCTGATCGTCGATGACAACCAGATCAACCGCGAGATCTTCGAACGCTATGTGGCCAGCATCGGCGCCATCGCGATTTCGGCGAGCGAGCCGGAGATCATCCTCGACGAACTGCGCGACCGCCCACCGCGCCAACCCATTGCACTGGCCATCGTCGACCAGGTGATGCCGAACATGTCGGGCGTCGATTTTGCGCGACGCCTGCGCCCCCTGCCCGGCATCATCGTCGAGAATATCGTACTTTCCTCCTCAGCCCTGTTCATCGACCAGCATGAGGTGCATGAGGGGATCGATGCGCAACTGCCCAAGCCCGTGCGGCGCTCGAGCTTCCTTGCCTGCATGATGCGGCTGGTGGAAGGATCGCCCCATGCGTTGATGCGGCGCGGCCATGCCGGTGCCGAGCTCGCGGTCTTCGCCGACGGGGCGGCGCTGCGCATCCTGTTGGCCGAGGACAATCAGGTGAATCAGATGCTGGTGACCGCCATCCTGGCGCGCGCCGGCGCAAGGGCCGATATCGCCGGCAACGGGCTGGAAGCGATCGAGGCGATGCGCAGCCGCGCCTATGACATCGTCCTCATGGACATGCGCATGCCGGAACTGGATGGATTGGAAGCCACCAGGCGCATCCGTGAGCTGGGCGGGGCACCGTCGCGCGTGCCGATCATCGCGCTGACCGCCAACGCCACGCAGGAAGACCGGCGGCAATGCCTCGAGGCCGGCATGAACGATTTCATGGCCAAGCCCATTGATGCCAACGACCTCATCCAGAAGATCGCCCTTCACGCCAGGGTGAGGCTCATCGAGGAGGAGGCGCGCGCCACCGCCGCCGAGCATGAGGCGGCACCGGCCATCACGCCGTTGTCGATGGAACAGCAGGATGCGCTCGCCAGCCTCCTCTCCTCGCTCGAATCGGCCACCGCCGACGATCCCACGCCCCCGGCGCCCGGTGCGTCCACCGGCGGCCAGCAGCGCTCGACTACGACGAGATAGTCGCGCGGCCTGGAAGGGTGGCCTGGCAAGGCGGTCTGGCAAGGCGGCCTGGCAAGTCGGTCCGGTGAGTCATGGGCCCGAGTGGCGCTTTCCCGGCAAACAGGCTAGGAAAGCGGCGAACTCGCCCGCTGCCGAAAGCCACCCGGACCATGCCCATTGCCCAACCCGCCACCCCCTATCTGCCGCTGCGCGATGCGCTGATCCTTGCCGCCTATGAGGCGGGGGCCGCCATCATGGCGGTCTATGCCAGCGATTTTGCGAGCACCCACAAGGCCGACCGCTCGCCGGTCACCGCGGCCGATGTCGCCGCCGAGAAGCTGATCCTGGCGGCGCTCAAGGCCCATGCACCCGACATTCCCGTGATCGCCGAGGAACAGGCAGCAGTCGATGGCCTGCCGGCCTCGATCGGGCGACGCTTCTGGCTGGTCGACCCGCTGGACGGGACCAAGGAATTCATCAACCGCAACGGCGAATTCACGGTGAACATCGCCCTGATCGAGGATGGTGTGCCCGTCCTGGGGGTGGTCTATCTGCCGGTGCTGGATGAGATGTATGCCGGGTCGGGTGATGTCGCGATCAGGCGCCGCGGCCGGGCCGAGGAACGGATCAGCGCGCGGGAACTGCCGCCGGAAGGTGCCACCATGACCATCAGCCGGTCGCACGCGGCGCGCGAGCTGGTGAAGGCCGAGATGCTGGGCGAGCATGTGGCTGGCACCGTGGTCGCCGGCTCGTCGCTCAAATTCTGCCGCATCGCTGAAGGGTCGGCCGATCTCTATCCGCGCTTCGGGCCGACCATGGAATGGGACACGGCGGCCGGCCATGGCGTGCTGCTGGCGGCAGGCGGCACGGTCACCACGCTGGACGGCGCCGCGCTCAGCTATGGCAAGCCCGGTTTCCGCAACCCGCATTTTATTGCGCGTGGAATTCGATAGCGATGTCGAAGATCGTGCCCTCCAGGATTTTCCCGGCTGACCTTCAGCACATCACGGCAGCGGCCAAGGCGCTGCAGCAGGGATTGCTGGTGAGCTTTCCGACCGAGACGGTCTATGGCTTAGGGGGAGATGCGACCAACGACCGCGCCGTGGCCGCGATCTATGAAGCCAAGGGACGGCCGAGCTTCAATCCGCTCATCGTCCATGTGGGCAGCCTGTCGGCGGCGGCGGCCCTGGCCGACCTCTCACCCGCGGCGGTCACGCTGGCGCGGAAATTCTGGCCGGGACCTTTGACCCTGGTGGTGCCGCGACGGCGGGATTGCCGCCTGTCGCTGCTGGTGAGTGCGGGGATGGACAGCGTCGCCCTCCGCGTGCCGGCGCACCCGACGGCGCAGGCGCTGCTCATGCTCGCCGAGCGGCCGCTGGCGGGACCCAGCGCCAATCCGTCCGGCCGCATCAGTCCCACCACGGCGCAACATGTCGAAGAGGGGCTGGGTGACAAGGTCGCCATGATCCTCGATGGCGGGCCGTGCCGGATCGGTGTCGAATCCACGGTCATCAGCCTGCTTGACGCCACGCCGACGCTGCTGCGCCCAGGCGGCGTCAGCGCGGAAGAGATCGCGGGCCTGCTGGGGTGCCGCGTCGAGTTCGCACCGGCGGTGGGCGATATCGAGGCGGGGCTGCAGGGGCCGGGGCGGCTCCTCAGCCATTATGCGCCGGAGCGGCCTGTGCGGTTGAATGCCGTTTCGGCCGCACCCGGCGAGGCCTTGCTGGCCTTCGGACCCGAAGTGCCGCCGGCCAAGGTGATGCGCAACCTCAGCACCACGGGCGACCTCAACGAGGCCGCCGCCAATCTATTTGCCATGCTGCGGGAATTGGACCGGTCGGATGTCGTCGGCATCGCCGTGATGCCGGTGCCGATGACGGGATTGGGGATCGCGATCAACGACCGGCTGAACCGCGCGGCGGCACCGAGATAGGACCTCGAAGACCCCCTTCACCCTGACCCTCTCCCGCGAAGGGAGAGGGAATGAGATCTGCCGGCAATACTCAAACTAGCAGTGAGATCGGAGTGAGAGAGCGTGGCACTAGCCCCTCTCCCCTCGCGGGAGAGGGGTTGGGGTGAGGGGGCCGAAGGATTGCCCTAAAACCTTCCGTAGCGATAGAGATCCGTCCCATGGTTCTCAAGCCAGAGTCTGGCTGGTTCCACCTGGCGGCAGATCTCGCCGCAGAGTTTCCAGAACTTGGGCCCGTGGTTCATCTCGCGGAGATGGGCCACCTCATGGGCGATGACATAATCCATGACGTGGCGGGGGGCGAAGATCAGGCGCCAGGAGAAGGCGAGCTCGCCTTCGCTGGTGCAGGAGCCCCAGCGGCTCTTGGTGTCGCGGATGGTGATCTTCTTGATCTTCCGGCCGATCGCCTCGGCTTTCTGATGGGCGCGCAGTTCGATCTCGCGCTTGGCCTCGATCTTCAGCCAGTCCTGGACCCGGCGCGGCACATGCTCCTCATGGCCCGCGACGTTGATCTCTTCGGATTCGCACCAGACGACACCACGTGCATTGGGCTTGTGGCGGATGCGATGCGGCGTGCCGAGAATAGGAATGACGGCGTTGTGGAGGAAGGGCACGGGCTCGTGCAACTGGTCGAGGCGCTGCTCGATCCAATCCTTGTTGCTTAACGCAAATCGCTTGCCTTCATCGCGCGAAGTGCGTTTCGGCAGCACCACGATGATGGAGGAATTGCCGTGATCGAGCCGCAGGATGATGCGCTGTGCGCGCTTGTTCGGCTTGAACACCAGCGGCACCTTGCGGGTGGCAAAAGAGAGCATGTGAATGTCGCTCGCCTCAGCCATGCGCTTGCGCTTTACACGCGCCTTATCAACCGCTGCCGAGCTCGCGCCGGTTAACGACTTAGCCAGATTTTTCGCTACTTTCCGCATGGTGGTCAAAAACAATCCACATATCCCCAGGGTTACCCAAATTCCCCTGGCGACCACTTTACGGCCCCGTATGCGTCGCTTTCAACCGGTTACTCTTTTTTTGCCAGCAGGGCGGCTATGCGTCGTTAACGAAGTGGATTCTGCCGCGATAAGAGCCTGTTTTCGCTCAGATCCCCAGGCGTAACCGCCAATTGCCCCATCGTTACGCAGCACGCGGTGACAGGGGATGGCGACCGCCACCGGGTTGGCGCCGCAGGTATTGCCCACCGCCCGCGCCGCCTTGGGGTGACCGATCGATGCCGCCACCTCGCCATAGCTGCGCGTTTCGCCGGTCGGGATCTGGGCCAAGGCCTGCCAGACCTGGCGCTGGAAGGCGGTCATGCGGATGTCGAGGGGGAGTTCGGCCAGCGGCGCCTTGCCGGCGATGCGGCGGAGGATTTCGGCGAGGTACGGCCCCAGCGCCCGGTCGTCGCGGTCGATGGAATCGGCTTCCGGGAATTCGGCGGTGAGATCCTCGATGAGGGTGTCCGCATCCGCGCCCATCTCGACCCGGCAGAGGCCCTTCCCCGTCGCTGCCACCAGCACCTGGCCGAGGGTTGAGGGGGCGAGCGCATAGCGGATGGCGGCCCCCTTGCCGCCGCTGGCATAGCTGGCCGGCGTCATGCCCAGCGCCGCGCCGGCGCGCTCATAGACCCGGCTGGATGACCCGAAGCCCGCATCGAAGGTCGCGGCCGCCACACCGGCGCCGGTGCGCAGGCCCTTCTTGAAACGCGCAAGACGCAGGCTTTCCTCGTAATCGCGCGGGGTGACGCCCATGACGCGCTTGAACTGGCGCTGCAGGTGCCAGGGCGAGAGGCCGCAATGGCGCCCCAACTCCTCCAGCGTGATCGGCCCGTCGGCCTCGTCCTGCTGGCGCGCATCGATATAGGCGGCCGCACGGCGCACGGCGGCCGTGACGTTGGCTGGCACCTTGGCAGCCGGGCTCTTGGCGGGTTTCCGATCGGGCATGGTTACGTTCGGCATCATCTGTTTGGGTCCCATTCTAGCGGGTCATATGGGAAAGGGATAAGCTTCTCGGCCCACCCCCGCTATCCGGCCCTTGCGGTGGGGGTGCCGGCAGCGGTTAGATGGCGAAAGCCTGAACCATGGCTCGGCGATCCTTTTCAGGCCCGGCCACCTTGGCGCTGCTCTAAAGCGCCCTCTCGCCGCGCGCGATCGGGCGCGCTAAGCTCAGGCCCATTTCAGCGCCCCACGGAGACTCCCGTCCATGTCGATCCCGCCGTTCCACCTGGCCTTCCCGGTCCATGACATTCCCGCGACCGAGGCCTTCTATGCCGGGCTGCTCGGCTGCCGGATCGGCCGGCGCGACGTCAAATGGATCGATTTCGATTTCTTCGGCCACCAGATCTCGGCGCATCTGAAGCCCGAGGAGACGCGGGTCGCCAGCACCAACCAGGTCGACGGCGACAATGTGCCGGTCCGCCATTTCGGCGCCATCCTGCCCTGGGGCGATTGGCATCGCTTGGCCGAGAAGCTGCAGGCGGCCAAGGTGAAGTTCATCATCGAGCCCCATGTCCGCTTCAAGGGCGAAGTGGGCGAGCAGGCCACCATGTTCTTCCTCGACCCCAGCGGCAACGCGCTGGAGTTCAAATCCTTCGAAGACCCCGCACAGGTTTTCGCGGTGGCGTGAGACGGCGTTCCATATTACGCCGTCATGCCCGCACTTGGTGCGGGCATCCACGAGTTCGTATGCGCGAAATGAAAATCGTGGATGGCCGGGCCAAGCCCGGCCATGACGCGCCTAGTTATCAGGCCTACAACCGTCTATTCACAAACGCCACGCGCCAGGCGGCGCCGAAGCTTTTGCCTTCGATGTGATCGAGGCGCGTGACCGAGAGATTGTCGACTGAGAAACCCAGTGCCCGTTCCGGTTCGATGTTGAGGGCGGCCGCCAAGGCAGCGCGGATCGAGCCGCCATGGGCCACGACCACGATGTCCTGCCCCGCATGTGCGAGGGTCAATCGCAAGAGCGCCTTTTCCACACGCTCGACCACGTCGGCGAAGCTTTCGCCGTTCGGCGGGCGCTCGGTCGCGGGCGCGTGCCAGAAGCGGTGATAGGCGCCGTCGCGGCTGGCGTCGAGCTCGGCATAGGTGAGGCCCTGCCAATCACCGAAATGCTGCTCCACAAGGTCATGCTCGATCTGCGGCTGGATGGGATCAAGCCCGCGGCCGCGATGGACGGCGGCGAGCGTCTGGTGCGTGCGCTTCAATTGGGTGGCGACCCAGATGGGGGCCACCGGCAGGAAGCCCGCCAGCGCCTGGAAGGCGGGCGCGTCGGTGCAATCGGCTTCGAGATCGTCCTGGCCGTAGATGCGGCCGAGGGAGCCGATGACCGGTGCGTGGCGCACCAGCCACAGCCTGGTTTCGGTATGGCTGGTTTCCGTGTGATCCATCGACAGCTACTTCACGTCAGCGTCACGAGGTTGATGAGGATCGCCATTTCCGCGACCTGCTCGACGGCGCCCAGGACATCGCCGGTATAGCCGCCGAATTTCTTCTGCGCGAGCTTGGCGACGGCCCAGGTGGCGGCAAGGGCCGCCAGCAGCGCCACCAATGCCGCGATCGGCGCCACCACCAGCACGGCGATGAGGAGGGCGATGATGAGCGACCAGTTGGCGGCGGATTGGGTCGAGCGGCCGGCATCGGCGGCAAGGCCATTGCTGCGCGCGAGAGTCATGCGCGCCATCACCAGGGGCAGGACACCGCGTGCCAGCGTGTGAGCGGCCACCAGGGCGCCCGCCACCAGTTCCGGGGCGCCGAGATTGGCGATGGCCGCGACCTTGATCGAGGTCGCAAAGATGAGGGCGAGGCCACCAAAGGAGCCAAGGCGGCTGTCGCGCAGGATTTCGAGGCGCTTTTCCACCCCGCCGCGGGCGCCCAGCGCATCGCAGACATCGGCCCAGCCATCCTCGTGGAGGGCGCCGGTCACGATCCCGGTCGCGGCCACGGCAAGCAATGCCGCGAGCAGGCCAGAGAGGCCGATCTCCATGGCCACAAAATAGACGAAGGCACCGATCAGCCCCACCACCAGCCCGGCGAGCGGAAAGGCCCTAGCAGCTTCGCCGAGATGCCCGGTCACCGAGACCACCGGCAGTCGCGTGAAGAAGCCCAGCACCAGCCAGAAATCGCGCAGCCAGCCGAGCCAGGGGAGGGATTTGGGCATTGCCTGGCTGGGCGCCTCGGACTCAGGGGCGGCCGGTTCGTCCGGGGGCGGTGACTGGTTGGCGTCGCTCATGGCTGGCTCGGTTCCACTAGGGGGGCTGGGTGACGTTGTAACAAGTGCCGCGCCCGGGGTATAGGACGGGCTGAATTTGATCATGCATCGGCCCGGAACGGCGCCGATTTTGGAGTAACGCCTGATGTTGGACAACAAGTCGATTGCCAGTTTTGCCGAGATGCGGCGCATTGTAGCGGAATTTCCGGGACCGGATCATGACGCAGCCGGCACCACCACCGCGCGCGAGGGGCAATTGACCAAGCCCGCCGGCGCCCTGGGGCGTCTCGAGGAACTGGCGCTGTGGCTTGCGAGCTGGCAGGGCAAGGCGCCGCCTGCGATCAACCATCCGCGCGTCGCGGTCTTTGCCGGCAATCATGGCGTGGCGGCGCTGGGCGTTTCGGCCTTCCCGGCGGAGGTGACGCGGCAGATGGTCTTGAACTTCACTCATGGCGGCGCCGCGGTGAACCAGCTGTGCAAGAACGCCGATGCCGATCTCCGCGTCTATGAAATGTCATTGGACCAGCCGACCCGGGATTTCACGCAAGAGCCGGCCCTGGGCGAGGTCGATGCCGCACGTGCCATGGCCTATGGCATGATGGCGGTGGAGCCCGGTGTTGATCTCCTCTGCGTGGGCGAGATGGGCATTGCCAACACCACCTCGGCCTCCGCCATGGCGGCAGCGCTCTTCGGTGGGACGGGCACGGATTGGGCGGGTCCCGGCACCGGCGTCCAGGGCGCGCAGCTCAGCCGCAAGGCCGAGGTGATCGATCTGGGCCTCGCCAAGCACCGCGCGAGCTTCGACGACCCGCTCGCGATCCTGGCTGCCCTCGGCGGTCATGAGCTGGCGGCCATCACGGGTGCCGTGATTGCGGCGCGCATGGCGCGCGTGCCGGTACTGCTCGATGGATTTGCCAGCACGGTTGCTGCGGCCGTGCTGTTGAAGCTCGACCCACAGGCGCTTGATCATTGCGTGGTGTCGCATTGCTCGGCGGAACCCGGGCACCGGAAATTGTTGGAGAAAATTGCCAAAAAGCCGCTGCTTGATTTCGGCATGCGACTGGGCGAGGGTTCCGGCGCTGCCTTGTGCATCCCGATTCTGCGCGCGGCGGCCCTCTGCCACAGCGGCATGGCGACCTTTGCCGAAGCCGGGGTGAGCGATAAGGGGTAATTCGCCAGAGCAGGAAGCGCGCATCTCATGAGTCAAGATCTCGCCCGCGCGTTTCTGCTCGATCGTCTGGGTCTGCGCGGAGCCTTCTGGCCGGCCAAAGAGGCCTCGGCCCGCGCTGTGGGCCTCGGCATGATGCAGATCGACAGCATCCGCTCGACGGGCCTGCGCAATCACGAGATCGCCTGGGTGGCGCGCACCGATGCGCCTATCGCTGAGCTTTACGACGTCTATTACCGCGACCGGTTGATGCTGGAGACGCATTACCCGCTGTTTGCAACGAGGCGCGATTGGGTGCCGTTTTTCCTGAAGGATTTCGGCAAGGCGGTCAACCAGGATCGCCTCCGGGAAATGCGCCCGATGATGCGCAAGGTGAAGCAGCATATCGCCGAGAATGGCCCGATCTCGCCGGCCGATCTCGACTCCGAGCGCGTCATTGGCGGCTTCAACACCATCAAGGCGACGACAAGGGCGCTGGAATATCTCTATCATACGGGACAGGTGCAGATCAGCGGGCGATCGAAGAACTTCCACCGCCTGTTCGACCTCACCGAACGCGTGGCACCGGAACTCCTGACCCCGATGCCCGACTACCGCGCGCGGCACAAGGAGTTCTTCGTGCATTCGGCGCTCTCGGTCCTCAAGCTCGCGACACCGCAGCAATTGGCCGAGCGCGTCTCGCATCATATGGGTACATGGCGCGGCGGCGGATTGCCGGTCGCACGCAAGTTGATCGAGGAGGCGCTCGATCATCAGCTCATCGACTGGATCGAGGCGCTGGAAGGCGACACGCATCATCGCTATCTGGCTTTGAAATCCGATCTCGATCACTTCAGGACCAGCTTCCAGCCGCAGGATGAGACCGTGCGCCTGGTGCCGCCGCTCGACAACCTCATGTTCAGCCGGCGGCGCTTCACGGAACTGTTCGGCTTCACCTACAAGTTCGAAGCCTATACGCCGGAGGCACAACGCCGCTTCTATTTCGCCATGCCCCTCCTCTACCGCGACAAAGCGGTGGGGCTCATCGACGGCAAACGCGAAGGCGAAGAGTGGCGCATCACCGGGCTCGATCTACATGCCCCGGTGCCGGTGGAAGCCCTGCGCGCGGCGGTGCATCGTTTCGCGCGCATCGCGGGGTGCAGCAAGGTCACCGGCAATCGCGGCATTCCCAAGGCGCTGCGGGCCGGGCTGGTCGGCAAGATCGATGGATGACCCCCGCGACATCGCGGCATTGGCCCAGGCTGGCGTGAGCCTTCGCACGCGCGACCGGCGGGATGTGACCGTGACCTCGGTCGACGCAGAAACCGGGCGCATCAGTGGCATCGTGCCGATGGTCGGTCCCTGCCATTGGCGCCGCGATGGGCAATATGAGGGCGCCGGCAGCGCCGGGCCGCTCGATCTGATGCCGATTCCGGCGGTGACGGAACCCCAGCAGCGCGCCTCGGTCACGGCGGCGCTCGGCGATCCGGCCGCCAAAAACGCCTGTTGCGATTGACGGAATCCCGCCGAGCACACTCCCCGATGTGATTCTATCCCCAGCCTGTCATCCCACTGTCACACATGGCGTGGCACATAACACCCTATGTTGCAGACGAAGGTGGATATGAAGCCGGAGCCGCAGGAACGGAGCGAAGCTGAGCTGCGCCCGGCGGAGATCGCGGCCGCGGAACAGCCCTTGAAGGTACAGGCCTTCACGCTGACGGCGCGGCAATTGGCATCAGACGCCGTGACGATCGGACCGGAGACGACCGGCGCCAAGGTGCTGGAACTGTTCCGCAGCAACACCGCCTTGCCGCTCCTGGCTGTCACCGATGCCGAGGGTATCGTCTATGGCGCAGTCGAGCGTGACCGGCTGCTGTCGGTCTTTGCGCAGCCCTTGTGGTTCGATGTCTATTTCAAACGCTCGATCCAGGCGCTGATGAACCGGCAGCCGCTGGTGGTGGATGAAGAGACGCCCTTGGACGAGATCAAGCGGCTCATCACGGCCAGCCACCCCGAGGCCATTCAATCGGGCTTCCTGGTGACGCGCGGCGGGCGCTTCAGCGGCATCGGCACCATGGCGAAGCTGCTGGAGCTGACCGTCGAACAGGCGCAGCGCCGCCTGCAGCAATTGGACGAGGCGCGCCATGCGGCCGAGTTCGCGGCAAGCTCGCGCGCGAAATTCCTCGCCACCATGAGCCATGAGCTGCGCACGCCCTTGAACGCCATCATCGGCTTTTCCGAGTTGCTGCTGGGTCTGCCGGGGGCCGGGCGCGATGCGCCGCAACTGCCCGACTATATCGGCGATATCCGCCAGAGCGGGCAGCATCTCCTCGGCCTCATCAACGACATTCTCGATTATTCGAAACTGGAAGCCGGCGCGCTGACGCTGAACGAGGGCACGTTCCAGCTGGACGAGATGCTGCAATCGGCCCTGGGTGTGACGCGCGGCCAGGCGGCCGCCCGACAGGTGCATCTGGAATTGGTCTCCACGGGCCCCATTCCGGTGCTGGCTGATGAACGGCGCCTGCGTCAGGTGGTGATCAACCTGCTTTCCAACGCGATCAAGTTTTCGCCCAGTGACGCCGTGGTGACCCTGCGCGCGCAGCGCGATCTCGCCGGCTCGCCGGTCATCGAGATCGAGGATCGCGGCATCGGGATCAAGGCGGAGGATATCGAGCGTGTGTTCGAACCCTTCGTGCAGGTCGAGAACCATCTCAACCGCAAGAATGACGGGACCGGGCTGGGGCTGCCTCTCTCACGCCAGATCATGGCATTGCATGGCGGCGAGTTGCGCCTGATCTCGCGGCCGGGCCAGGGCACCATCGCGATCATGACCCTGCCGCCGCAATCGATGATGGCGGATGCTATTCCCCAACCTGCAGCAGCAGGCCCATCCTGCGCGCCCGCGTGAAGCTCGCGAGATAGGCCGCGATGCCGATGAGGCAGAGCACCGCGTTGAGCCCCGTCGCCAGAAAGAAGTGACCCCAAAGGAAGGTGCCGTGAAAGAGCACGGCGCGCATGCCTTCGAAAACATGGGTCGAGGGCAGTATCTGGGCGAAGATCTGCGCCCAGCCGGGTAGCGCGGTCACCGGATAATAGGCGCAGGAGAAGGGCGCGAGGAAGAAGACCAGGAACCAGGCCATGTTCTCGGCGGCAAGGCCGTAGCGCAGGATCATGGCCGTGACCATGAGGCCCAGCGCACAGCCCATGAACAGCAGGTTGAAGAAGAAGGCGAGCAAGGGCACGCCCAGCGTGAAGATCGAGAAATCGTAGAACGGGATGGCGAGCAGCATCGCCGGCACGACGCCGATCACGGCGCGCACGAAGGACATGGCGACCAGCGCCACGATATGTTCGAGCGGCGTCAGTGGCGAGCAATAGAGATTGGCAAGATTGCGCGACCAGAGTTCCTCGAGGAAGGAAATCGAGAAGCCGAGCTGGCCGCGGAACAGCACGTCCCACAGCATGACGCCTGAGATGAGCACGCCGAACGCACCCGCGATGTAGGAGCTGTTGGTGGCAAGGAATTGCGAGAGAAACCCCCAGATCACCATCTGCATGGTCGGCCAATAGGCCATCTCCACGAGGCGCGGCCAGGAGCGGCGCAGCACATAAAAGTGCCGCTGGCACATGGCGCCGACACGGGTGAAGGAGAAGGTGGTCATGGTGAGATGCCCCTCACCCCAACCCCTCTCCCCGCAAGCGGGGCGAGGGGCTCTGGGCCATGCTCGGTCGGAACCCCCTCGCCCCGCGATAGCGGGGAGAGGGTTGGGGTGAGGGGTCTTGTTGGCATCACGATACCGCCTCCGCCGCATCACCCACCCGGCGATCACGCGCGATGTCGAGGAATACCTCTTCGAGAGTCTGGCGGCCGAAACGATGGATGAGATCGTCCGGCGTGCCCTTGTCGACGATTCGGCCTTTGCGCAGGATCAGCACTTCGTCGGCCAAGCGCTCGACCTCGCCCATGTTGTGGGAGGCCAAGAGGATCGCCGCCCCCTGGTCGCGCTGATAGTTTTCGAGATAGCGGCGCACCCAATCGGCCGTGTCCGGATCGAGCGAGGCGGTGGGTTCGTCGAGGAGCAATAGTTCCGGCCGGTTGAGCAGCGCCTTCGCCAAGGCGACGCGCGTCTTCTGACCAGCGGAGAGGGAGCCGGTGCGCCGGTCGAGGAGACCGTCGAGATCGAGCGCCTTCGCCATCTCCTTGATACGGCCCGCCACGTCCTTGATGCCGTAGAGCTTGGCAAAGATGATGAGGTTTTCGCGCGCCGACAGGCGGTGCGGCAAATCGACATAGGGCGAGGAGAAATTCATCCGCCCCAGCACCTTGTGGCGCTGCCGGGCGATGTCGTGATCGAACAGCGAAATGCGGCCGGCGCTGGGCACCAGCAATCCTAGCAGCATCGAGATGGTGGTGGTCTTGCCGGCGCCGTTGCCGCCCAGCAAGGCCACCGTGCGGCCGGCTTCGACCGTGAAGCTCACCCCGTCGACGGCCTTCACCGTGCCGAAATGCTTTTCCAGCTGTGCGACGCGGACAATGGTCGGGGCGGCATGCATGCGGGGTGTTTGCTCGGTGGGTAGCGGGCGGTGGGCTGGTGGCGGTGGATGGGGTGCGGCGCAGCCCTTGATAGCCGATTCACCGGCCTTGTGTAAAATAGACCGGTTGCAAATTGGCCCGGAAATGCCCTTTATGCCCCGCCATGAGTGAGGTTATTGCCCCATCGCTGCCCACCCCCCCGGATGGGGGGCGTTTTGACCACCGGCGCCGGCCGCAACGCGGTCGTGTGCGCCTGCGCACCCTGCTGGCCATCCGCTGGGTGGCGGTGGTGGGCCAGGCCGCCTCCCTGCTGTTCGTGGATCTGGTGCTGGGCTATCCGATTCCGCTCGGGCCTGCGATCCTGGTGGTGGCGGCGCTGGCCGTGGCGACATTGGTGCCGCATCTGCGGCAGAAATCGAATGCCCGCCTCACCGACCGGGAATCGGCGCTCTATTTCGCCTTCGACATGGTGCAGCTCACCGTGCTGCTGGGATTGACCGGCGGGCTCCACAATCCGTTCTCGTTGCTGCTGCTGGCGCCGGTCACGGTCTCGGCCGCGGCGCTCAGCTATCGCAGCACGCTGGGCCTGACGGCACTGGCCATCACCTGCATCAACATCCTGGCTTTCTTCCATCTGCCGCTGCCCTGGCCGATGGCGCAGTTCGACCTGCCGCCGGTCTTCGTGTTCGGCCTCGCCATCGCCCTGGGCCTGGCAGCAGTGTTCATATCCGTCTACGTGTTCAAGGTGGCCGAGGAATCGCGCCGGGTGGCCGATGCGCTGATGGCGGTGCAATCGGCCCTTGATCGCGAACAGCGCATCTCCTCGGTGGGGGCGCTGGCCGCCGCCGCCGCCCATGAGCTGGGCTCGCCCTTGGGCACCATCTCGCTCATCGCCAAGGAGCTGACCCGGGATTTGCCGGCCGATTCACCCTACCGGCCGGATGCCGAGCTGCTGCTGAGCCAGGCCGACCGCTGCCGCCAGATCCTGGCCGAGATCGCGGCAAGGCCGGAACAATCATCGAAGGACCATTTTCATGTCCTCCCCGCCCCCCTGTTGGTCGAGGTGGCGGCGGAACCCTTCCTGCGCCCATCGGTCGCACTGCGCATCGAGGCCCATCCCGGGGAAGGCGAGCAGGACCCGCCGGTGATGCCCCGGCGCCCTGAAATCATGCATGGATTGGGCAATCTGCTGCAAAATGCCATCGAGTTCGCCAAGGAAGAGGTGCGCGTCGCCATCGCCTGGACCCGGCAGGAGCTCAGCGTCACGATTACCGATGACGGGGTCGGTTTTCCGCCGGATTTGCTCGATCGGCTGGGGGACCCCTATATCTCCGCCGCCCTGGGGCGCTATGGTGGCAAACTGGTGGGTCGTGGCGGTGTTTCCTCCAGCGGCCGCCAGAATGCGCGCCGGGCCACCAAGCGGCGCGAAGGGGATCACATGGGACTGGGCATTTTCATCGCCCAGAACCTGCTGGAACGGTCGGGCGGGATTGTCCAGTTCAGCAATAACGATTTCCGCGGTGCCGAAGTCAAAGTCATTTGGCCGCGCAGCGCCCCTCACCGGCGACGCGGCATGAGGAATGAGGGTCGAGAGCCAATGAACGATATGCCGGATAAAGCCCAGCTGGCCGAGAAGTCGCTGCTGATCATCGACGACGATGCGCCCTATCGCCAGCGCCTGGCGCTGGCGCTGGAGAAGCGCGGCTTCCAGGTGGCCCAGGCCGAAAGCGTCGAAGCCGGCATCGCCAGTGCCAAGGCACATCCGCCGCGTTATGCCGTGGTCGATCTGCGTCTGGCCGACGGCAGTGGCCTCGACGTCGTGCCGGAGATCAAGAAGAGCCGCCCGGATTGCCGCGTCGTCATCCTGACCGGCTACGGCAATATCGCGACCGCCGTCGCCGCCATCAAATCGGGCGCCATCGATTACCTGCCCAAGCCCGCCGATGCCGACCAGGTGGAAGCAGCGCTCCTTGAGCATCGCGATGCGCTGCCGCCGCCGCCCGAGCAGCCGATGACCGCCGACCGGGTGCGCTGGGAACATATCCAGCGGGTCTATGAACAATGCGACCGCAACGTCTCGGAAACCGCGCGCCGCCTGCGCATGCATCGGCGGACATTGCAGCGGATCCTCGCCAAATACGCGCCCAGGGCGTGAGCGCGCCGCGATGAGCTTCGCCGACAGCTATGTCGCCAGGCTGCGCGAGAAGGTCGGCAACGATCTGCTGCTGCTGCCCGGGGCGTCATGCCTGTTTGTGCAGGGGGATGGGCGCGTCCTACTGGAGCGGCGCAGCGATTTCGGCATCTGGGGCATTCCCGCCGGCAGCCCCGAGCCGGGCGAGGACATCGTCACGGCGATCCGTCGCGAGATGCTGGAAGAGACCGGCCTGGCCATCGAGCATGTCATTCCCTATGGCTTCGGCTCGGATCCCGCGACCAAGCGCATCACCTTTCCCAACCGACACCAGTGCCAGTTCTTCGCCCTGATGTTCTATGCCGAATGGCCAGCGGGCGCTGTGCCGGTGACGTCGGCGGAATCCTTCGAGTTCGGCTGGTTCGCGCCGGATGATCTGCCGCGCGAGATCATGCCCTCGACGCCGGTCAGCATCGCCGCCTATCTGCGCTACCGCAAGACGGGCCAGTTCCAGATGGTTTGAAGAGAAACCCCTCCCCTGTCAGGGGAGGGATCAAATCGCCTGTGTCGCTCAGCGATCCTTGCCGAGCTTCGCGTCAAGGCTCCAGGGACCTGGGCCTGCGAAGACAAAATAGAAGAAGATGAAGCAATAGAGGATGGCCAGTTCACCCTGGTTCACGATCGGGAAGAATCCGCTGCCTTCAAGCGACGCATGGCCGACAAAATACGCCGCCGCCATGGCGCCGGAAGCAAGAAAGGCGGCAGGACGCGTCAACAGGCCGAGCACGATCAGGCCGCCGGTAATGAGTTCGATCCAACCGGCGAACCAGGGGGCCGAGAACGGTTCCGGTGTCCAGTCGGCGGGCGGGAAACCAAGATGTTTCTGGATTCCGTGGGCCATGAAAAGCAGGCCGGACATGATGCGCAGCACGCTGCGAATCCTGGGCGACCATGAATTGAGCGAATCGCGAAGAGCCATTGTGGGTTCTCCTTTTCGATGCGGCCACAAGCGGTCCGCAATCTGGCCACCGCCGATGGGCGGGCTCCTGCGACCATAAGTGAGCGACTCCGGCGCTGCCAAGGCGGCAGGCGCGGCTCGTAGACCCTAAACCCCTAAAATAATTGCGACTTTTTGCATGTCGGCAGCGATGGCGTCGGCGCCGAGCGCGGTGAGCCTTGGCCCAAGATCCGGCTTGGCATGACTGCCGCCGGTGAAACCGATGACCTGCATGCCGGCAGCCTTCGCTGCGGTAACGCCCGCAACACTGTCCTCGATCACCAGACTCGATCCCGGTTCGTAGCCCATCTCGTGCGCGGCATACAGGAACAGATCCGGCGCCGGCTTGCCGTTCGCAACCATCGTGGCGCTGAAAATATGCGGCGCCAGGCGATCATGAAGTCCCACGAGGCTCAAAGTCCGGCGCAGCCGATCCGGCGCGCTCGACGAGGCGACGCAGCGGGGCATGGGCAGGCAATCGAGGAGTTCAGCGATGCCGGTGATGGCCTTGAGCTCGGTTTCGAAGACACGGTGCGTCTCCTCTTCCGCCATCGCGACGAACTCCGGCGGCGCGGTCCATTGGAAGTGCTTCTCCACGACGGCCAGACCGCTCGCCCAATTCAAGCCGACGCAATGATTGACGATGAAATCATCCGCCATGTCGAGACCGTAGCGGCGGAACACGCGCGTCTCGGCGATGCTGGCCAGATGCTCGCTGTCGATGAGGACACCGTCGCAATCGAAGATGACCAGGGACGGCGCGAACATTGTTTCTCCGGTCAGAGGCGCTGGCCGCGCACGAGCCGTGGCAGGTCGCCGACGATGCCCATGGCATGGCGCATGGCGACGCGCTTCAGCGGCTTGGCCTTGTTGAACAGGAAGAAGCCGATATCGCGCAGCAGCCGCACCGGCGGCAGGTCGTTGGAGAAGAGGCGCGTCAAGCCGTCGGTCACCAGCACCATCATCAGATTGTCGAAGCGGCGCCAGCGCGCATAGCCTTCGAGCACGGCCAGGCTGCCGATATCGAGGCCGAGCCTGTGCGCATCGACCAGCTTTTCAGCAAGTGCCGCCACATCGCGGACACCCATGTTGAAGCCCTGCCCCGCGATGGGATGCATGCCATGGGCGGCGTCGCCGGTGAGTGCCAGGCCTTCTTTGATATAGGTGTCGGCCAGCACCATCTTGAGCGGATAGTTGAAGCGCGGGCCGATGGGCAGAATGCGGCCGAGGGTGTGGCCGAAGCGCCGCTCGATCTCCCGGCCGAGATCCGCGTCGGTGAGACCGAGCAGCATCGGGATGATGCGCTGATCCTCGGTCCAGACGATCGAGGAGCGGTGGCGGATGTTGCCGGCCGCGTCGACATCATCCTTCATCGGCAGCATGGCGAAGGGACCGATGGGCAGGAAATGCTCATGGGCTACCCCGTCGTGGGGCAGTTCATGAGTGACGGTGCAGACGATGGCGCTGTGCTTGTAGCCAAGCTCACGGGCGCCGATGCCGGCCATGCGGCGCACGGCCGATTGCCGCCCGTCGGCGCCGATGACCAGGCGCGCTTGCACCTGCCGCCCGTCGCTCAAGGTAGCAAGGTTGCTTGCCCCTGGAAATCGATCGCGGTCACGGTCATGGCCGGAATGTGGGTGACACTGGGCAGTTCCTGGAGGCGGCGGATGAGGACCTGGCGCACGGCGCGGTTCTCGATGATCCAGCCGAAGGGCGGCTGAGTGCCCTCGGCGCCCGGAATGGAATCCGGCTGCAGATCGGCGAAATGATAATGGACGAAGAAGGGGCTTGCTTCCCTGAACTGCCAGCCGCCGTCGGACACGCGGATGTCGCGGATGGGTTCGGCAAAGGGGGCGAGATAGTCCCAGGCGCCGATGCCGGCGAGCACCTGCTGCGAACCATAGGCGATGGCCGAGGAACGGCCATCGAACATGGGATCGGCCATGTCGGGCAGCTTTTCCGCCTCGACCAGCAGGGTAGGCACCCCAGCGCCGCCCAAAGCCGCCGCCATGGCCATGCCGACCATGCCGCCACCGACGATCAGCACCTCGGTTTCGAGCATATGTGCCAAGGTATCTGATTGAGAATTCTGGGTTAAAGATGAAGCGCTCATAGGCCGCACAATCCCGGTTTACGGGCGCGCTGTCCAGCGGCTATAAGGCCGCATGAAACCGGCCCCCGATTGGAACAGGACCGCCCAGGATTACGCCCGCCACAGGGCCGGCTTCCCGGACTGGTTCTTTGAGCGGATGGCCGAACGCGGCCTGTTGCGCCCCGGCGCGCAAATCCTCGATATCGGCACCGGCACCGGCCACCTCGCGCGCGGCTTCGCCTTGTGCGGCTGCTCGGTCACCGGGCTCGACCTTGCCGCCGGCATGATGGCGGCAGCCAGTGCCGAGGACGCCGCGGCTGGGGTTTCGATTCGCTACCTAGAAGCGCCGGCAGAAGCGACGGGATTGCCCGATGCCAGCTTCGATCTGGTGAGTGCCGGGACCTGCTGGCATTGGTTCGATGCACCCAGGGCCGCCAGGGAAGCGATGCGGCTCCTCAAACCCGGCGGCCATCTCCTCATTGCCAATCTCGTCTGGCTGCCACTGCCGGACAATGTCGCTGCCGAGACCGAGGCGCTGATCAAAGGGCATAATCCAGCCTGGCATCTCGGCGGCTGGGAAGGACACTATGCCGACCAGCAGCGCGATCTCATCGACGGCGGTTTCACGGCACGCGAATCCGCTTCGGTCGATTACGACATTCCCTACAGTCCCGAGGCCTGGCGCGGGCGCATTCGCGGCTCGGCTGGAATAGCGGCTAGCCTTGGGGCTGCTGAGGTCGAAAAATTCGACGCTGAACTGGCGGCTATGCTGGCAGCGAAGTTTCCCGGCGATCTCGTGCCGGTGCCGCATCGATTGGTGGCGCTCTGGGGGCGCAAGCCCTCATGAAGATTCGCTCCGCTTTGCCCGCCGACCTTCCCGAGATCGCCGAGATCCACCTCAAGGGCTGGGAGCTTGCCTACGGCGCCTTCATGCCGGCAGACCAGTTGGCCGCCATGCAGCCCGAACGCCGCCTGCCGCTGTGGCAGGGCTGGCTTGCTGATCCCAAGAAACTCATTCTGGTGGGCAGTATCAGCAGCGGCATCGACGGCTTCGTGCTGGGCGGACCGGTCAAGGATCACGAGATCACCGAAGGCAATCTCGGCGGCTTCGATTGCGAGATCTATTCGCTCCACTGCCGCGCCGAGACGCAAGGGAAAGGTCTGGGCCGCGCGCTCATCAGTGCCGCTGCCGCGGAGTGGGCTGCTGAAGGCCGCCAGGCACTGATGCTCTGGGCCTATGCCGACAATGCCTACCGGAAATTCTACGAACGCATCGGTGGCGAACTGATCGCCCAGGGCATCGATGACGGCATCCCCGACATCGCCTATGGCTGGCGGGATTTGACGGCACTATCGGAACTGATCGAAACACCCCTCACCCCGCCCTCTCCCCGCAAGCGGGGCGAGGGAGTTGTTGGCGTGGAGAATTGATGAACACTCCCTCGCCCCTGCAAGGGGGAGAGGGTCGGGGTGAGGGGGTTACCCTCGCTCTTGCTACTTAAAGTCAAGGAGACCGAATGACCGACCGCATTCTTATTCTCGATTTCGGCTCGCAAGTGACGCAGTTGATTGCGCGGCGCCTGCGCGAGGCCGGGGTTTATTGCGAGATCTTCCCGTTCAGCGCGGATGCAGCCCGCATCAAGGCGTTTGATCCCAAGGGCATCATCCTCTCCGGCTCGCCGCATTCGGTGACGACCGATGATGGGCCGCGGGCGCCGGAATATGTGTGGGAGTCGAAGCTGCCGGTTCTTGGTATCTGCTATGGCGAGCAGACGATGTGCGCGCAGTTGGGCGGGCATGTCGAGGGATCGGATCACCGCGAATTCGGCCGCGCCGAATTGCGGGTGCAGAAGGAAGTGCCGCTGTTCGAAGGTGTCTGGGTCAAGGGCGGCTCCTACCAGGTGTGGATGAGCCATGGCGACCGCGTCGCCTCCATCCCGCCGGGCTTTGAAGTCATCGCGGTATCATCAGGCGCACCCTATGCCGCCATCGCCAATGTGAAGGACAAGCGCTACGCGGTGCAGTTCCACCCGGAAGTGGCGCACACACCCGATGGGGCGAAGCTGCTGTCCAACTTCGTCCACAAGATCTGCGGCTGCAAGAGCGACTGGACCATGGCGGCCTTCCGCGACCAGGAGATCGCCAAGATCCGCGCCCAGGTCGGCAAGGGCAAGGTAATCTGCGGCCTCTCGGGCGGTGTCGATTCAGCGGTCGCGGCCGTGCTCATTCATCAGGCGATCGGCGATCAGCTCACCTGCATCTTCGTCGATCACGGACTCTTACGCGCGGGCGAGGCGGACCAGGTGGTGGCGCTCTTCCGCGACAGCTACAACATTCCACTCGTCCACCGTGATGCCTCCGACATGTTCCTGGGCCAGCTTGATGGCGTCTCGGACCCCGAGACCAAGCGCAAGACCATCGGGCGTTTGTTCATCGAGGTGTTCGAGGAGGAAGCGAAGAAAATCGGCGGCGCCGATTTCCTGGCGCAGGGGACGCTCTATCCCGACGTCATCGAAAGTGTCTCCTTCACCGGCGGCCCCTCGGTCACCATCAAGAGCCATCACAATGTCGGCGGCCTGCCGGAACGCATGCGCATGAAGCTGGTCGAGCCCTTGCGCGAATTGTTCAAGGACGAGGTGCGGCTGCTCGGCCGCGAGTTGGGCCTGCCGGAGAAGATGATCCGCCGCCATCCCTTCCCCGGCCCCGGCCTTGCCATCCGCATTCCGGGCGCCGTCTCGAAGGAGAAATGCGACATCCTCCGCAAGGCCGACACGATCTATCTCGAGGAAATCGACAAGGCTGGGCTCTACGAGAAGATCTGGCAGGCCTTCGCGGTCCTCCTCCCCGTGCGCACGGTCGGTGTCATGGGTGACGGGCGGACCTATGATTTCGTCTGCGCGCTGCGTGCGGTGACGTCCACCGACGGCATGACGGCCGATTTCTACCCGTTCGAACCGGCGTTCCTGGGACGTGTGGCGACGCGCATCGTCAACGAAGTGAAGGGCATCAACCGTGTGGTCTATGACTACACGTCGAAGCCGCCCGGAACGATCGAATGGGAGTGAGGGATCAAAAAGCCGGGCTCATCGCCCGGCTTTTTTGTGCTACGCCCCGCGCTGGTGGGCGGCGAGGAGCTCGTCCAGTTGCGCGAACTGCTCCGGCATCCCCTCCTCCATCCCGGAGAGGGCCTCGTCAAGCGCTTCCTTCGAGGGATAAAGCTCGTGCAAGGTCAGCAGCGTCTTGCCGCCAACTTCCTTGAAGGTCACCGTGGTCACGGCGCCGTCAGCACTTTCCTCATTCGTCCAGGCGAGGCGCGCATTCGGGATCACGTCGAGATACTTGCCGACGAAGGCCATGGCACTGGCGGCATCATGGCCGAAGGCGACACGGTAACGGCCACCCACGCGCACATCCATCTCGCAGGAGAACAACGGGACACCGGCCGATTTCGGCGCCCACCACTGTATGAACAGTTCCGGCCTGGTCCACGCCTCGTACACCAGGCGCGCCGGCGCATCGAAGGTTCGCGTGATGACGAGATCCCGGTCGGATGTCCGCTCGACCGTCGCGCGGTTGCCGGAGGTGGGTTCACGATCTCTTCCTGCGCCCATCGCCCTTCTCCTTCCGTTTCATGTCCTCGATCACCCTGTCCAACCCATCGAAGCGGGCATCCCAGAGCTGACGGTAGCTCTCGATCCAGGCCGCCTCTTCCGCCAGCCGGGACTGGCCGAGCCGGCAGGTTCGCACGCGCCCGACCTTCTCCGTGGTGACGAACCCGGCAGCCTCCAGGACGCCGACATGCTTCTTCATGCCCGTGAGGGTCATGTGGAACTTCTCGGCGAGCTCCGTGATCGTGGCGTCTGCTCGCGCAAGCTGCTTCAGAACGCCACGCCTTGTGGCGTCCGAGAGCGCGGCGAACGAGGCATCGAGACGAGGTGCTACATACTGAACCATCTGGTTCAGTATGTAGCACCCGGATTGGCGGCGCGCAAGGGAGAAGGCACGAACAAGTGGAAATGAGGGATCAAGAAGCCGGGCTCAGTGCCCGGCTTTCTTATCTCACGCCGCGCGCTGGCGGGCGGCGAGTGCCAGGCCAAGCGCCGCCAGGATCATGAACCCCGCGACCAAGAAGGTCATCGCCATGCCGGTGGCCACGGTGAGCGGATCCGCGATGGCGATATCGCTGGCACCGGAGGCAATCGCGAACACCGCCCCCATGAGCGACGCGCCGCTGACGAGGCCGAGATTGCGCGAGAGGTTGAGAAGGCCGGAGATGACGCCGCGTTGCTCTGCCCGCACCTCCATCATCACGGCCGTGTTGTTGGCGGCCTGGAACAGCTGGTAGCCGGGGGTGAGCAGCGCGATGGCGGCGATATAGCCGGCAAGGCCGAACATCCCCGGCAGGGAAGCAAGGCCCATGGCGCCCGCCACCATGGCGACCAGGCCGGCGATGACCATGAAGGACGCGCCGAAGCGGTCGACCAGGCGGCCGGCGACAATTCCGGAGAGCGCCGAGATGATCGGGCCGATCGACATGACGAGCCCCACCATCGCTGCAGCCAGCCCCAGCGAGCGGGCGAGATAAAGGGGCCGACCACGAGGGTTGCCATCATCACCGTGGCGACCAGCGCGTTCATGACCAGGCTGGCGCTCAAGGCCCGGTCGCGGAAGGCGCTAAGGCGGATGAGGGGCGATGCGACCTTCGCCTGGACCAGCACGAAGAGCCCGCCACAGGTCAGGGAAGCCGCCAGCAAAGCGAGGTTGAGCGGGCCGAAACTGCCGCGGCCCAAGGTCATGGCCAGGGCATAGGCGGTGAGCGTCAAGGCGAGGATCAGCGTGCCGGCATAATCGAAGCGCGCGCGGGCTGCGTTGGCGCCGGGGGCGTTCGCGGCGGCGCGATCGATGGGCAGATAACGCCAAGCCAGCGCGAGGGCGGCGAGGCCCAGCGGCAGGTTGATGAGGAACAAGGCCTGCCAGCCGAAGCCGGTGATGAGCGCACCGCCCAGTGTCGGCCCCAGCGCCGTGCCGATCGCCGACATGGTGCCGAGCAGCCCCATGGCGCTGCCGGTCTTGGCCTTCGGCACCGTCTCGCCGACCATGGCCATGGTGAGCGCCATCATGATGGCGGCACCCAGCCCCTGCATTGCGCGGGCCGCGATGAGGAGGCCGAGGCTGGGGGCGAGGCCCGACAAAACCGACGCCAGCGTGAAGAGGCTGATGCCGGCCAGCAGCAGGCGCCGGCGGCCGATGAGATCGCCGAGGCGCCCCACGCTGACGATGAGGGTGGTGATGGAAAGGAGATAGGCCAGCACCACCCATTGCACGTCCTGGAAGCTGGCGCCGAAGGCCTCAGCCAGGGTCGGCAGGCCGACATTGGCGATGCTGGTGCCAAGGGCAGCCAGCAACATGGAGAGTGAGAGGGCGGCCAGCGCCAGCCGCGCCGAGACGGTCAATCCGGTACCCGGGGCGGCGCCCACATCCTGTTCTGCAAGACTTGTCATTTGAATAGGCTCGATCTTCTGGTGAGGTTTCCGAAAATCTAGCGCCGGGCCAGACAGGGCGGAAGGCGCAGCATTTGCACTCTATTCGTGCGTCTGACGCTATATCTCAATCGCCTGCCATGCTAGGCTGCCGCCATGGCCCATCCCGATCTTAATTTGCTCATCACCCTCGACGTGCTGCTGCGCGAGGGCAGCGTCGCGCGGGCGGCAAAGCATCTCCGCCTCAGCCCCTCGGCGATGAGCCGGGCATTGGCCCGCCTCCGCGAGACGATGGGCGATCCGCTCCTGGTGCGCGCCGGGCGCGGCCTGGTGCCGACACCGCGCGCTGGAACTCCGATCTCAGGTCGCCGAGCTGGTGGCGGCGACGGTGGCCGTATTGCGGCCGGCGGCGATGCTCGACCTCACGCAGCTCAAGCGCAGCTTCACGCTCAGGAACCGCGATGGCTTCGTCGAGAATTTCGGGGCAAGGCTCGTCGCCCGCGTCGGCCGCGAGGCGCCGGGCGTGCGCCTCCGCTTCGTGCCGAAGCCGGACATGGACAGCACACCTTTACGCGATGGCAGCGTCGATCTCGAGACCGGTGTCGTGGCTGCGACGCTGGGACCGGAGCTCCGCACGCTGGCGCTGTTCCGCGACCGCTTCGTCGGTGTCGTGCGCAAGGCCCACCCGCTCGTCAAGGCGAAGGCGAAGCTCACTCCAGCGCGCTACGCCGCCGGCCGCCACATCCTCGTCTCACGGCGCGGCGACGATCGGGGGCTGGTCGACACCGCCCTGGCGCCGCTGGGCTTGACGCGCGAGATCGCCACCATCGTCGGCGATTTCGGCGAAGCCCTGGCGCTGGCGCGCGCCACCGACCTCATCGCCACCGTCCCCGAACGCCAGACCGGCAATCTGCGCGCCGGGATGGTGAGCTTCCCTTTGCCGATCGCCTTGCCGGAGATCACCATCTCGCTGCTCTGGCACCCAAGACTGGATGCGGATCCCGCGCATCGGTGGCTGAGGGGGTGTGTGAAGGAGGTTTGTGGGGGATGAGGGGCAACCATTGATCTCAGTGACACGCGGAATAGCAGCTGATGCCGAGCGGATAACGCCAAATGGCCCAAGATTCGCTCGATTGATAGGCGGCGAGACGCAGCCCTTCGATTCCTACAAATCTTTCAGCCATCCGTCCGCTTTGCGCGCGTTGAGCCAAGCCACAAGCTCTTGCTTAATTACTGCCGCCTGACTAGTTGGAACAGTTGACGCGGTTAGTTTCGCCAGAAATGCCTCTCCCAGGCTCAACTTCATCGCGCTTGGGCCGATCCCAGCTTCATAAAGTGCTTTTAAGCCGAGCCAAAATTGTAACTCGTACATGCCGAGTTCCGACGGCCGCTTCTTCATAATTAAATCGTTTAGAAACCACTCCGCGGTGGCGGGCTCCATTGACAGGGGAGGCTCCTTTGCCACTCTACCACCAAGCGCCGAATATGCTCCGGCCAAACAGATACCGCGCGCTGCACGCTTGGCGCGGCCCTCACGCGGAGCGTGAATCTCGCGAGCCACTCGACTATCGAGCGATGGCACAAGAAGGATGGCCCGGAGGCTACTGGGTGCGTGATTCGCGAGTGAGAGCAGCGCACCGCACAGAGACCCAATGGGACCGTCTTCAAATGCCTTATGGATCCAGCCGCTTTCGGCTAAAACTTCTACCAGATGATTACTTTCGACCTGCGAGCATTGCGACAACCTGACTAGATGCGAAAGATGACTGAGGTCACACCTCGACCATTGTCGTGGTTCAGCTAAGCTAACTTGTCTCAGCGCCGGCGAGGTTGCGAGATGTTTGAAACCCACATCCTCAAGATAAGTTATTGCGCCAACGACCTCTCCAATCGGCTGAGATGGCGATATGGCGTGGCCCTCGGACCAGCGCTCAACGGCGATGCTGTGGAGCACTAGGTGTGGACTCGGAGCCGTTCGGATCAGAGCACATGCGTCGATTACCGAGGCGCGGTAAATCGCTTCATGCGCCGCAGTTCCAGCCGCTGCAGCTTGCGCGCAAACAAGATCCGCGATCGCTGATAGGCCTAATTTGCTGATCCATGAGAGAAAATTGGTCACGCCCCATAGGTCTCGGACGCTTTCGAGTAGATTGAAGAGTCGCATACTCTTTGCCAAATGACGGTCCAAATCTTGAGGTGTACGAATCTTAGTGGTTAGGGCGTGTCGAACCAACGCCGCTAGCTCATAAAGGTTGGCGGCATCACGCGCGATGTCACCTTCTGCGAGCGCATCCAAGATGCACCTCTCGACCAGGGAAATGCGGTCACTTTCATCGTCTGCCTTGCGCAGCGCCGCCATTATGCGTAGTCCCGTGGCAGGGCTTCGGCTACAAATCTCAGCAAGTTGGGTCTCGATATGAACGGCGTTCCCTGCGGCCTGGAGAAGGAGATCGCCAATGGCCGCATGAATTAGGCGATACGTACGGCCTCCGTTAAAGCGGTTCTGGCCGTGCAACACGATCCCAAGTTCGTTCGTTGAACGATCTAATCTCTTAATTGTGTTGGGTAACAGATCGTCCGTAGCCTCAATCTCAAATTCAGCGAGTGTCGCGAGTGCAAGTAGGTTTCCAAGCTCCTTGTCATCGGCCAGTGGCTGCAAGTATCGTGCTCGAATTCCATCGATCGCGTCTGCCGCCGAAAGGCGATAGTCGCCAACAATAAAATCACATAGCCGCCTATCGACTGAGGCAGTGAACGCTATGAGATCGACTGCTGTCTTATCTGGGTCTTCATTCCCACCAAATGTTCCAGCCCACTTAGCAACAACTTCATCTGCGATTGGTAGTGATGCAGCATTTGATCGCGCTGCGAGCCGCCGTACGACAGAACGCATTTCATCAAACCCGGCCCTTAGCTCAATGCTCTCGATGTGATCCAGCGGTCCATCCTTCGAGTGCGTTGTAACACGCCCCAAGAGGAAGAGCGTGGCGCCCAGCACCTTGGCAAAATCTCGCCATTGCTTTTCAATTCTTGCCGCTAGAGTTTCATCAATATGGACATTGTCGACGATGAACAACGCCCCAGGCCCAGCAAGCTCCACTAGTTCATTGAGCGCTATTGCACTTGGCGCATCCGTTTTAGTCGCTAGGTCGCAGTACCAGACCGACATCGGCGCACGATCAATACTTAGGCCAATAAGATAAGCAAGAGTGGTCTTGCCAGCAGCACCATACCCCCGAACGAATGCAACACCCTCGTTCACGAGTCTAGTTTCGACCTCAACGAGAATGGCGGGTGCGCCGACTTGTCCGTTTACAAATTCCTCCATTGACGGCCCAAATGCGCCCAATGGCCGCTTGATTATCTCGGATCGACCAAGGGGTTCATACCAGCAGCTCACAGGAACTATTCCGAGGCGCCTCAGTAATATCTGAGCATATTCCGGCCGTTCCAACTCTGAGACAAGATCATTGCCAATCAACAGCGTGATGCGATCTCGTGGAATACCCAATGCTGCGAACTTATTGGTCCAGTTAGGAACATCCTCTGCGGACGGCTTACTAGCCGCATTGCCACCGACAAAGAAATAGCCCGTCAACTTGTCATTGCCGTAACCGCGCGCCTTCTTTAAATCTTCCTCCAGGTGATCCGCCCAGCGATCTTGGCGCGTTGCTTCGATACCGTCGACTTCACCATCGCCAGTCGAGACACACGCGTCGGGCCAGTTCTTAGTTGTCTGCTGATTGACATTGCGGCCCCTCCGCATCAGTGTTCCCCTGTCGAAAGCGGGCTGGAAACTTTACGCACGCCATATCTTCCGCGAGCATCTGAAGATCGTTTGCCGAAATTCGCCTTAGGGCGGCGATAACAGAATCGTGGTGGTGACCGCGCATTGTGATTCACCAGTTCCGGGCTGCCTGAAAAGCAGGATCGTAATGCCTACAACTGAGCATAGAGCTCACGGCCTTCAGTCCCAAGATTTTAAGATTCTCGGTACACGATTTTTAATTAATTAGCATTGACTAATGCATTAGCATCTGCTAATCATTCTCCGCATGACAAGCCCCGCCCCATTGATGCCGTGATGAAGACCCTGGCCGATCCCACGCGGCGGGCTGTGTTTGAGCGCATTGTGGGGACGGATGAGATCTCGGTCCGGGACCTCACCGAAGGGAGCGGGGTGAGCCAGGGGGCCATTTCGCAGCATCTCAAATCCCTGAAGCTTGCGGGCCTGGTGGCTGAGCGGGCGCAGGGGCGCCAGGTGTTTTACCGGGCGGAGCCCAAGGGCCTTGCCCCCCTCTTCGACTGGATGAGCCATTACGGCATCTTCTGGCGCGACCGGTTTGCCGACCTCCGCACCTTGCTGAAGGATATCGACCCATGACCGATTCCGCGTTGAAATCCACGTCGCAAGATTCTGGCGTCCAGCAGATCGTCGTCGATGAGGTGTTCCATCATGCGCCGGAGACGATCTGGCGGGCGCTCACCGATGGGGCGCTGATGGCGCGCTGGATGATGCAGCCGACCGGCTTTGAGGCGCGCGTCGGCAACCGCTTCACCTTCCAGACGACGGCGGCAGGCGGCTGGGACGGGATCATCCGCTGCGAGATCCTTGAGGTCGTGCCGAACCAGCGCCTGGTCTATGCCTGGCGCGGCGGGCATGCGGCGAATGTCGGCTATGGCTCGCTGCTCGACACCACCGTCACCTTCGCGCTGACCTCGGTCGGCGTGGGCACGCGGCTCAAGGTCGTCCATGCGGGCTTCGATCTGCCCCGGAACGAGACGGCCTATACCAGCATGAGCAACGGGTGGAAGAAGGTCGTCCACAATCTCGGCACCATCGCCGGCCAGCAAGACTGACCCCTTTCGCATACTCAAGGAGAGAGACGAGATGAGCGAGGCCTTTACCGGCGGCTGCGCCTGCGGCGCCGTGCGCTATGAGATCGATGCTGAGCCGATCTTCCAGAACGATTGCCAGTGCCGCCATTGCCAGCAGCGGAGCGGCACGGGGCACGGCTCCTACCTCACCTTCGCAGGCAGAAGCGCCGTGAAGGTCGAGGGGAAAGCCACGGAATGGCGCCTTGCCGCCGACAGCGGCAACATGAAGAGCCACGCCTTCTGTCCCATCTGCGGATCGCCGGTCTATCTCACCTTCGCCGCCATGCCGGATCTCTTCTCCATCACGGCCGCGAGCCTCGACGATCCAGCCCGCTACCAGCCGCAGGCGGTGACCTATCATGCGCGCGGTCATGCCTGGGACCGGCTCGACCCCACCCTCACCGCCTTCGACAAGATGCCGGGTTGACCTGTTAGGTTGATATCAACATAATGCGCGGCCTGATCCGGACCGAAACCTGCGCACTCGATGGGAGACCCGATCATGAGCCAATCCCGCTATCGCTGGGTGATCGTCGCTGCGGGCGGCGTGCTGGGGTGCCTTGCCATCGGCGCCATGTTTTCGCTGCCGGTCTTCCTGCAGCCGATCGCCGCCGAGACCGGCTGGTCGGTGACGGGCGTTTCCAGCGCCATGACCATCGGCTTCCTGTCGCTGGCCTTTGCCAGCATGGCCTGGGGCGGCCTCTCGGACCGGGTGGGGCCGCGTCCCGTCGCGGTCATGGGCTCGGCCCTCCTTGCTGTGAGCCTGGGGCTCGCCAGCCTGGTCACCTCATTGCTGGCGTTCCAGCTGATCTTCGGATTGCTGGTGGGAGCGGCGGTCGCCGCGATCTTTGCGCCGATGATGGCCTGCGTCACCGGCTGGTTCGACACCCATCGCAGCCTCGCGGTCTCGCTGGTCTCGGCCGGCATGGGCATGGCGCCGATGACCATGTCGCCCTTCGCGGCCTGGCTCATCGAGACCAATCAGGACTGGCGCGCCTCGCTGCAGATCATCGCACTGCTGTGCGCGGTGGTGATGATTCCGGTCTCGCTGCTGGTGCGGCGGCCGCCGGCGCTGGAGGCGGCACCTGCCGCGATGCCGGCCGGCGAGGCGCAACCGGCCGGGATGTCGGTGAGAGAAGTGCTGAAATCGCCGCCCTTCATCATCCTGCTGCTCACCAATTTCTTCTGCTGCGCCACGCATTCCGGGCCGATCTTCCACACGGTGAGCTATGCCGTCACCTGTGGCATCCCGCTCATCGCCGCTGTCTCCATCTACAGCCTGGAAGGGTTGGCCGGCATGGGCGGGCGCGTCGCCTTCGGCATTCTCGGCGACCGGTTCGGCGCCAAGCGCCTGCTGGTCATTGGCCTGCTGCTGCAGGCCTTCGGGGCGCTCGCTTATGTGTTCGCCGGATCCTTGAGCGCCTTCTATGTCATCGCGGCGATCTTCGGCTTCATCTATGCCGGCACCATGCCGCTTTACGCCGTGCTGGCGCGCGAGAACTTCCCCTTGAAGATGATGGGGACGGTGATCGGCGGGACGGCGATGGCGGGCAGCCTCGGCATGGCGGCGGGGCCGGTCGCGGGCGGCCTCATCTTCGATACGTTTGCCAGCTACACCTGGCTCTATATCGCCTCGTTCGGCCTGGGCCTGGGTGCCTTCCTCATCGCGATGACGTTCAAGCCCGTGCCAACGGCGCGACCGGCCGCGGCACCGCTCATCGCGTGAGGGGTGCCGCGGCTCGGCGCGCCAGAGTCTATTCCGCCAGAGTCTATTCCATCAGAGCCTGGCTTCGAGGATGAGGTTGAAGGGTGTCGCCGCCGCGCGGCGGAAGCGGGTGAAGCCCGCTTTGCGGAACACGTCGGCCAAGCGCGCCTCGCCCGCCTGGGCGCCCAGCACCAGGCGGCCGCCTTCCGAGATCGCATGCGCGCAGCAGATCATGGTCGAGGCCGCGTAATAGATGCGGGCCACGGGTGAGATATTGTCCTCGACCTTGTCGTTGGCGAAGGGCTCCACCAGCATGACGGTGCCATCGGGGGCGAGCGCCTTGGCGGCATGGGCGGCGGCGGCGACCGGATCGCCCATGTCGTGGAGGCAATCGAAGAAGCAGATGAGGTCGTAGCCGCTGCCCGGATACGTGTCCGCCTGCGCGGTCATGAAGGTGGTGCGCCCCGCGACCTTGCCTTCGCCTGCGACCTTCTGTGCCTCGATGATGGATTGGTGATGCGTGTCGAAGCCGTGGAACTTGGACTTGGGAAAGGCCTCCGCCATCAGCACGGTCGAATGGCCGTGGCCGCAGCCGATATCAGCGACGCGGGCGCCGCGTTGCAGCTTCTCGACCACGCCATCCATGGCGGGCAGCCAGTCGGGGACGAGGCTCGCGCGATAGGCGTTGCGGTAGAAGGAGGCGACACCGCAATAGAGCCTGCCGTCATGATCGCCCCAGGGAATGCCGTTGCCGGTGCGGAAGGCCTCGATGGCCTTGTGCTCGTCGAACCACATCGAGGCGGGCGTGCCCCAGGCATTGGGGATGAAGACCGGGCTGTCGGGATCGGCGAGCAGGAAAGCCTGTTCCGGCGTCAGCTCATAGGATTCGCTGATGGCGTGATATTCCAAATAGCCACCGGCCACCTGGGAGTTCAGCCATTCGCGCACATAGCGCTCGGCGCAGTTGGCGCGGGCCGCCACCTCGCGGGCGTTGAGCGGGCCGGCGCCAGCCATCGCCTGGTAGAGGCCGAGCCGGTGGCCGAGGCTCACCATCACGCCGCCATAACCGGCCGAGAGGTCGCCCACCATCCGCCCGATGAGCGCGTTGAGCTTCGTGGGGTCGATGGCATTGGGTTGCACGGTATCCATGGTCATATCTCCTTACGTCACGGTGCCCGGCGTTGTGCCGAGCTCGGAACGGAAGATCGCAGGGGCGCCCTGCTGGCGGCAGAGCCGTCCTGTCCAAAATCGGGTCATTTGGGCCATGCGGTGGCATGACCTGCAGGCCGATGCTAATCTTGGCGCGCGTCCACCAACAGAGTTCCGACATGCCGCGACATACCCCATCCGCCGGATCGGCGCCGCTCCATGTGAGCCTTGTCGCCATACCCGAAGCCGTGGTGTCGACGCTGGGTGGCATCTTCGATGTGATG
Organism: Rhodospirillaceae bacterium; assembly: GCA_016712715.1. Lineage (NCBI taxonomy): Bacteria > Pseudomonadati > Pseudomonadota > Alphaproteobacteria > Rhodospirillales > Rhodospirillaceae > Rhodospirillaceae bacterium. Next base: position 1,195,569 of record JADJQM010000002.1, on the reverse strand, counting down.
AACGCCTTTGCGATCCTGCCGGCCATGGCGACCCGCGGGGCGCCGCCCTTCAAGGTCGAGATCGTCGGCTTGCGGACCGGCCCTCTGCAGCTGGCAAGCCGGGTGCCGATGACTGTGCAGCGCAGCTTCCTGAAGATCGAGCAGAGCGACATCATCATCGTGCCCTCGATCCTGCTGGGGCCGGAAGGGTGGATCAAGGGGCGGCATCCCGAACTGGTCGACTGGCTGCGCGCCATGCACAGGCGAGGTGCCCTCATCTGCTCGGCCTGTTCGGGCATTTTCGTCATCGCCGAGACGGGGCTGTTCGACGGCATGGATGCAACGGTGCATTTTGCCCATACGCGTGAATTCGCCGCCGCCTTCCCCAAGGTCAAGATCCATCCGGAACGGGTGCTGGTGATCGCCGGGAAACGCGATGAGCTCGTATCATCGGGCGCCTCGATGACCTGGCACGATCTGGTGCTCTATCTCATCGGCCGCCATGCCGGTGCCACCGCGGCGCAGGAAGTGGCGCGCTCCTTCGCCCTCCAATGGCATCAGGACGGCTTGGCGCCCTATATGGTGTTCGAGGGGCGCAACGATCATGGCGACCTTGCCATCAGGGCCGCGCAGGATTGGGTGGCGTCGCATTTCTCGGTCGCCAATCCGCTGGAGGAGATGATCAAGCGCGCAGGTTTGACCGAGCGCACCTTCAAGCGCCGCTTCACCAGCGCCACGGGCCTGAGCCCGATCGCCTATGTGCAGCGCCTGCGCATCGAGGATGCCAAGCGCCGCTTGGAGCGGACCGAGGTTGCCGTCGACGAGATCAGCTGGCTGGTGGGCTATGAGGAAGCGGCCTTCTTCCGCCGCCTGTTCAAACGCATCACCGGCCTCACCCCCGGCACCTATCGCCGCCGCTTCCGGATCCCGGCCTTCGCTCGGCCGATGGCGAAGGGCCGCTAGCACGCGGCTGCATGCCAGCGATGCTCAAATGAAACGCTTGCCTGACTGGACGGCGGTGTGGTCGCCTTTCATAGTGCGACCCTGCCAGTGCAATCCATGGAGTGCCTGAATGCCCGATCTCTCCGATTTTCCCATCACCCGGCGCTGGCCGGCGCAGCATCCGGACCGGCTGCAGCTTTATTCGCTGCCGACACCCAATGGCGTCAAGGTCTCGATCATGCTGGAGGAGATCGGCCTCCCCTATGAGCCGCACATGATCGATATCGGCAAGAACGAGACCTGGATTCCGGAATATCTGGCACTCAACCCCAATGGCAAGATCCCGGCGATCATCGATCCCGATGGCCCCGGCGGCAAGCCGCTGGGTCTCTTTGAATCAGGCGCTATCCTGCTCTATCTCGCCGAGAAGACCGGGAAACTGTTGCCGCAGGATCTGGCCCTGCGTCATGAAACCATCCAATGGGTGTTCTTCCAGATGGCTGCGATCGGCCCGATGTTCGGCCAGGTCGGCTTCTTCCATAAGTTCGCCGGCCGCGACTATGAGGACAAGCGGCCGCTGCAGCGTTATGTCGATGAATCGAAGCGGCTGCTCGGTGTGCTGGAGACGCGCCTTGCCGGGCGGCAATGGCTGATGGGCGACGCGTTCACCATCGCCGATGTGGCGACGCTGGGCTGGGTGCGCAATCTCGTTGGCTTCTATGGCGCCGGCGATCTGGTCGACTATGCCAGCTTCAAAAACGTGCCGGCCTGGCTCGCGCGTGGCTTGGCACGCCCCGCCGTGCAACGCGGGCTGGAGATTCCGAAGCGGCCCTAGGTCAGCGCCGGCTGAGATATTTCATGCCCGTATCGCACATGACCGTGACGATTGTGGCATCCGGCCCCATCGCTTCGGCGTCGCGCAGGGCCGCCACGACATTGGCGCCGGTCGAGGTGCCGGCGAAAATGCCTTCCTCGCGGCCAAGCCTTGCTGCCATGTCCTTCGCCTCCTCCGTCGAGATGCGTTCGATGCGTTGGGCGATATCTCTTTGCCATAGGGGTACGACGTAGCCCGCGCCGATGCCGTCGATCTTGTGGGCGCCGGTGGCACCGCCCGAGAGGACCGAGGATTCGGCTGGTTCGACGGCGATGATGCGGGTGGCGGGATTAAAGCGGCGCAGGGCTTCGGCATTGCCGCGCAGGGAGGCCGCGGTGCCGACGCTCTGCACGAAGGCGTCGACCTTGCCCGCCGTCTGCGCCCAGATCTCCTCCGCCATCCGATGATAGGCGGCAAGCTGGTCGGTGTTCTTCATCTGGTCGGTCCAGAAGCTGGCGGTCCGCTCGGCGACGATGCGTGCCGCCTCGATCATGTCGCGAGTGAGTTTTTCGGTCATGCGGCCGCTGTCGCTGCGGAGCACCTGGAGCTCTGCGCCCAGCCGCCTCATATGTTCGAGCTTCTCGGCGGCGAAGGCATCCGAGGTCACGATGTGGAGCGGATAGCCCTTGACCGCGCAGACCAGCGCCAGGGAGACGCCGGTGCTGCCGCCGGTATATTCGACTACCGACCCGCCAGGCAAAAGGCGGCCGTCCTTCTCGGCAGCCTCGATCATGGCCAGCGCCATGCGGTCCTTCATGCTGCCGGTGGGATTCTCGCTTTCCAGCTTGAGGAGGATGCGGGCGCCGGTTCCGGGCCGGATGCGGCGCAGGGGCAGCAGGCTGGTGCCGCCGATACCGCTGAGGATGGTTTCTTTCGCGTTGATCATGATTCCTCCAGCCAGGCCTTGAGGGCGAGCGCATTGTTGTGCGCGGTATCGCGCGCGGCATAGAGCAAGGTGACCGGTCCTTGGGCAAGTCGTGCGCGCAAGGTCGCGACCGCCGCCATCGCCGCCTCCCCTTCTAGCTCGTGCGCATAGGCGGCGCGGAAGGCGTCCCATTCGGCGGGATGCCCATGGAAGCGCTGGCGCAGTTCGTTGCTGGGGGCGAGATCCTTCAGCCACAGATCGATGGCGGCCTTGTCCTTGTTGATGCCGCGCGGCCACAGCCGGTCGACCAGGATGCGCTGGCCGTCCGTCCTGGCCGGCGGATCGTAGATGCGCTTGACTGAAAGCTCTTGTTTGCGGGGTCGGAGCATAAAAGTATTTCCATGTATCTACATTTTATGTATATACATAGATCTATGAGCTCACAAAATCAATCGTCAAGGCAGCGACCAAAATCCCTGGTCGCTGATGCCCGCCATCTGGTCGCCACCTGCGCCGGCTGGAACAGCCGGCTGGCGGCGCGTCGGATATCCTTGTTTCTCGACCGGGAACTCGCCGAGACCGGTTTCAGTGCCGCGCAGATCGGATTGCTGGCGGAGATTGCGTCGCTCACCGACGATACGCTGGGGGCGCTCGCCAGGCGCACCGGCCTTGAGCAATCCACCCTGTCGCGCAATCTCCGCACGCTGGAAGGCATGTGCCTTATCGAGATCACGCTGGTTGAGAACGACCTCCGCCGCCGCGCCGTCTGGCTCACCGAAACGGGTGCGCGGCGCCTGGAGGCGGCGATCCCGGTCTGGCGCAAGGCCCAGGCCAAGCTCGGCAAACTCATGGCGGCCAGCCTGTCGCCGCGCCTCGCCCGTGCCGCCGCGGCGCTTCCGGTCTGAGCGGCCGGCTGGTATCACTGCACGGCACATTCCGAACCGACTGGGGCCACAGATTGAGAGTCATCGCACTCACCGCGCTCGCCATCCTGGCCTTTGCCGGCAATTCGCTGCTGACGCGCTGGGCACTCGCGCCCTTGCCCGACGGTGTGCCAGCGATCGGCGCTGCTGAATTCGTGACGCTGCGCCTCGTCGCGGGCGCCCTGATGCTGGCGCTCCTTGCCTTGCGGCAGCGCGCCGATGTCCTGCCGCGCCGCGCCGATCTTGGCGGTGTGCTGTCGCTGCTGGCCTATGGCGAGGCCTTCACCTTCGCCTATCTCACCCTCGGGGCCGCGACTGGCGCGCTCATCCTGTTCGCGACCGTGCAGCTCACCCTTGCCCTCTGGGCGACCTTGCGCGGCACGCCGCTTTCGGGACGCGACCGGCTGGGCCTTGTCATCGCCTTTGCCGGCATGGCCTGGCTGCTGGCGCCGGGCGCCACGGCGCCGCCCCTGGTTGCGGCCCTCCTCATGGTGCTGGCCGGCATCGCCTGGGGCATCTACACGATGCTGGGCAAGGGGGCGGCCGATCCTTTTGCACGGACGGCGCGCAATTTCATCGGTGCCGCCCCCCTGGCCCTGCTGTTGCTGCCCTTCGCCCAGCTGACGGTGCCGACATTTCACGGCGCCGCCCTCGCCATCGCCTCCGGCGCCGTCACCTCGGGCCTCGGTTATGTCGTCTGGTACGCGGTGCTGCCGCGGCTGAAGGTGGCGACGGCGGGGGCCGCGCAATTGCTGGTGCCGGTGGTGGCGGCCACAGGTGGCATCCTGTGGCTGGGCGAATCCTTGTCGCTGAAACTGGCGGCGGTTACGGTGCTGGTCCTCGGCGGTATCTGGCTCACCATCCACGCGCCGAAGCCGCGCTGAACTTCAGGAAAATGCGTCCGACATGACGATCACGATTTACGGCATCAAGAACTGCGACACGATGAAGAAGGCGCGCGCCTGGCTGGATGATCACGGCATCGCTTATGCCTTCCACGATTACAAGGTGGCGAGCATCGACAAGCAGAGGCTGGCAGCCTGGTGCGAGGAGTTGGGCTGGGAGAGTGTCCTCAACCGCGCCGGCACCACCCTCCGCAAGCTTCCCGATGCGGACCGCGCCGATCTCAATGCCGCCAAGGCTGTTGCCCTCATGCTGGCGCAGCCCCTCGATGATCAAGCGGCCGGTGCTGGATCTCGGCAAAAAGCGGCTGCTGGGCTTCAAGCCGGAAAGCTATCAGGCGGCGTTCAAATAGGGCCTCAATCCCGATCGGGGGCACCCAAGGGGAAAAGGTGGCGATAAGGCCTGGCCTCATCGACGGCGCGCGCGAAGCTCGGCCGGGCCAGCAGGCGCTGGCGATAGGCTTTGAGCGTAGCAAATTCCGGCGCGATGGGATGCGTCCAATCGGCATAGAACAAGGCGGGGGCCGCCGAGCAATCGGCAAGTGTGAACACATCGCCCGCGGCCCAGCGCCGGCCGGCGAGATGCGCATCCAGCCAGCGATAACTCGTCTCCAACTGCTTGCGGGCCTCGGCGACACCAAATGGATCGCGATGTTCCGCCGGACGGAGCGCGTCGAACACGATCCTCTGCTGTGGGGTCTGGAGGTAATTGTCGAACACACGGTCCATGAAGCGCACCTCCAGGGATTCCTCCGGAATGAGCTGGACGGGTCCCGGGTGATGGCGCTGCAGATGCTCGATGATGATGCTGGATTCGGCGACCACGCGCCCATCATCGACCAGCAGCGGCATACGCTGGATCGGCCACAATGCCGCAAAGTCGCGCCCGATCTCCGGGTCGCCATCGAAGAGCTGCCGGACATCGAAGGCGATGCCGTTCTCGTAGAAGGCCACCAGCACCTTCTGGCAATAGGAGGACAAGGGATGGGCATAGAGGGTCAGCGACATCGGCGGGCACTCCGGATAACTGCTTGCATATTGCAATCGGTCTGGAACTTACCCAGGATTCCGGTGACGCGCAAGATGGAAAAGACCGGCTCGTGCCCGGGTACCGGCGCCTTGCCGGCCCGGGAAAACCTGCCCAAGATGCGCCCGAAAAAATGGGGAGATGCGTGAGATGGACCCGCAGGCATTGGAGCAACTCCTGGAACTGGCGGCAGGCCATGCCATCCGCTACCGCGCCGGCGTCGCGGACGGATTCCAGGGGGCGCGGCGATCCTTTTCGGAGATGCGTCAGACCTTTGCCGAGCCCGTCCCGGAAAGCGGGGCTGACGCACAGACCCTCATCGACCATTTGGCCCGTGACGCTGAACCCGGGCTCAACGCCATGACCGGTCCGCGCTTTTTCGGCTGGGTGATCGGCGCCTCGCATCCGGTGGGCGTTGCCGCCGATTGGCTGACCAGCGCCTGGGGCCAGAATGCCGGCAATCATGTCGCGACCCCCGCGGCAGCCGCGGTCGAAGCTGTGGCCGCCGGCTGGCTGCTCGACCTTCTCGACCTGCCGCGCGCCTGCTCGGTGGGCTTCGTGACCGGCGCCACTGCCGCCAATTTTGTCTGTCTCGCGGCAGCACGCGGCGAGGTGCTGCGGCGCGTGGGATGGGACGCGGAAGCTGCCGGCCTGTTCGGCGCGCCACCCATCACCGTGCTGATCGGCGACGATGCGCACACGACGGTCTTTTCAGCGCTGCAGTTCTTAGGCTTAGGCCATGACCGGGTCGTGCGGGTGAAGACCGATGCGCAGGGCCGCATGCTGGTCGATGATTTTGCGGCGGCGATGGCAAAGGTGGCTGGACCCAGCGTCGTCATCCTGCAGGCGGGCCAGATCAACACCGGCGCCTTCGACAATTTTGCGACGCTCATCCCGCTGGCGCGCGCAAAAGGCGCCTGGATTCATGTCGATGGCGCCTTCGGCCTCTGGGCCCGCGCCAGCGCCCGGCTGAAACCTCAGGCGGCGGATCTGGATCAGGCGGATTCCTGGGCGACCGACGGTCATAAATGGCTGCAGACGCCCTATGATTGCGGCTATGCGATCGTGCGTGACGAGGGGGCGCATCGCCGCGCCATGACGATTGCGGCAAGCTACCTGCCGCCGACGCAAGAGGGCGAGCGCGATCCCAGCCATTACGTGCCGGAACTCTCGCGCCGGGCGCGGGGATTTGCCACCTGGGCCATCATCAAGCATCTGGGGCGGGCGGGCATCGCCGCCATGGTCGAGCGTCATTGCAACGTCGCGCAGGCGATGGCAGAGCAGTTCCGATCAGAGCCCGGTATCAGCGTCCTCAACGACGTGACGCTCAACCAGATGCTGCTGCGCTTCGGCACCGATACGGCGCCGGATGAGGCCGACCGTCTCACGCAACGGACCATCGCGCGCATCCAGCAGGACGGCATCTGCTTTGCCGGCGGGGCGAAATGGCGCGGCCAGCAGGTGATGCGGCTCTCCATCATCTCGGGCGAGACGACGGAAGCGGAAGGCCGCATCGCCGCCGACGCGATCTGCGCGGCCTGGCGCATCCTGCGCCAGCAGCCGCGCTGATCATGCCCGTCAGTGCGCCGCGGCCGTCGCGGCGGCGAGATGTTTCGTGCTGGCGAGATATTGCGCGAGGGTCAGCGCCTTCTTGCCGGTGAGGTGTTCGATATCGTGGGTCACCACATCGAGCAATCCCTTGGCGCGGGCTTCTTCTATGCCGCCGATGGCATCGACCACGAAATCCGGCAGGCCCGCACCCTTCAGCGCGCCGTTGAACTGATCCTGGGTCACGGTGACGGCCTCGACCTTTTGCCGAAGACCTCGGCAATGGTCGCGGCGATTTCGGCCGGGGTTTGCGAAGCCGGTCCGGTCGCATGATAGAGGAAGCTGTCATGGCCCGGGCTTGCAAGCAGCGCCGCGGCGGCCGCGGCCACATCGCTGCGCGCGACATTGGCGGCTGGGGTCGGTGCGGTCGCGGCATAGACGCCGGCGCTGAGCGCATAAGCGATCGAGCCCATCCACAGATTGTCGTAATACATGCCCATGCGTAGGATGGTCCACGCTAGGCCAGAGGCGTAGATCGCCTGCTCGGTCTCGAGATGCGCTGCGAACAGGTCCTGCCCGCGATGAGCACCCATGGTCGAGATGTAGATGACGTGTTTCACGCCGGCAGATTTCGCGGCGTTGACCGCGTTCCGATGTTGCGGCGTGCGGATGCCGGGACGGAGATCGGAGGCCGGGATGATCAGCAATCGCTCGACGCCCTGGAGCGACGCGGTCAGGTCCGCCGGCTTGTCGAAATCGCCGGCGCGCACTGTCACACCCCTGGCGGCATAGGCCGAAAGCTTCGCTGGGTCGCGGGTCAACGCCACGATGTCGGTTGCGGCAATACCCCGGCCAAGCAGGCTTTCCAACACCAGGCCACCCAACTGCCCGCTTGCACCCGTCACACCGATTTTCATGTCGTTCTCCTTGATGGCCGCTGCGAAAAACCTGTCGCGTTCTGGCCGAATTCGTGTATGTTACCGATCGGTAACGTGCGTACTGTTACCGATCGGTAACATCAACGTCAAGTGACATTTCATGGCGACGCGAAAAACGAGCCCTGCCCGCAAGATACCATCGCCGGCTGTCGACCTCGCCGACATGCCGCCGCGCGAGCGCATTCTGCAGGCGGCCCACGCGCTGTTCTATGGCCAGGGCATCCGCGCCGTGGGCGTCGAGGCGGTGGCCGCCACCGCCGGCACCAACAAGATGACGCTCTATCGCCACTTCACCTCGAAGGACGAGTTGGTGGCCGAATACCTGCGCGAGGTGGCAGCCGAGATCGAGGCCGGCTGGGACCGGATCGGCGCCAGGCATGCCGATGATCCGCGCGGTCATATCCTCGCCTGGCTCAAAGACATGGGCCGGCAGATGGAGCGGCCGGAGAGCCGCGGCTGTCCCATCACCAATGCCGCCATCGAGATTCCGGAAGCCGGCCATCCCGGCCGCCAGGTGATCGAGGATCATAAGCGCGGCATGCGCCGGCGCTTTGCCGAAAATTGCCGCAAGGCCGGGTTGAAGCGCGCCGACATGATCGCCGACCAGCTCCTCATGCTGCTCGACGGTGCGGGGGTCTCGTTGCAGACAATCGGCCATGGCGGCGGCCCGATCACGGCCCTCACCCGCCATGCCGAATGGCTGCTGGGGGTGGACGAACTTAAGGCCTAGCGACGGAGTGGCTTCGCTTTCTCGTTGTCATTGCCGATCCGCTGCTTATCATTGGGCATCCACCGAATCCTCTGGAGCGAGCGCCATGAAGATCTTTCGTTTTGCGGCGCTGCTTGTGGCACTGCTGATATCGCTCCCGCCGGCTATGGCCGAGGAACTGACGTCGACTGGACCCATGACCAGAGACGATAGCGCTGCGATCAAATACGATGACGAGGCGATCAACGAGCAGGTCGTGCGGAACTGGAACGTGGACCCCTACGTCTTCCAACAGTGCGGCAAGGTCCTTGAACTGCGCATTGCCTTGGACCCGGACGGGACCGTCACAAAGGTCGACATGCCCACGGGCGACGAGTTCAGCGATGCCTGTCGTCAATCGGCGGAATCGGCACGCCGTGCGGTCCTGATCGCCAGCCCATTGATATTCCCGAGCGGGAACTATCCATCGGCAATCCGCCTTCGCTTCAATCCTGATGAGATGGACTGGTAAGTCTGCGACTCTTTGCCAGATGGCGCGTGCTTGGTTAGATTGATTGTCCTTTCGACAAGCAGAGACCGCGTACGTCCATGAAAATCGCCGTCTACACCATCGCCCTCAATGAAGAAAAATTCGTCGAGCGCTGGGCCGAGGCCACGGCGGCGGCGGATTTCCGGCTGGTGGCAGATACCGGCTCGACCGATGCAACCGTGGTGAAGTTGATCAAGGCGGGGATCGACGTGCAGTCCATCTCGGTCAGGCCCTGGCGTTTTGACGTCGCGCGCAATGCGGCCCTGGCATTGCTGCCGGCCGATGCCGATATCTGTCTGTCACTCGACATGGACGAGGTGCTGATGCCGGGCTGGCGCGAGGCCCTGCTGGAAGCCTGGGTCCCCGGCACCACGCGCCTGCGCGGTCCGTTGGAGATCGATATAGGCGCAGATGGTGTCGCGAAGCGGCATTTCTTCTCGAGCCGCGTCCACCAGCGGCATGGCTATCAGTGGAAATATCCGATCCATGAATTGCTGGTGCCTGTGCCCGGCACCACCGAGCGGGTGGTGAGCTGCGATGGTGTGCGCATGCGGCACCTGCCCGATGACGAAAAATCGCGCGGCCAGTATCTGCCGATGCTGGCAAGTGCCGCCGCGGAAGATCCGAGCGACGATCGCCTGGCGCATTATTACGGCCGCGAGCTGATGTTCTACAAGAAATACGACGAGGCGATTGCCGAGTTGAAGCGGCATCTCTCACTGCCGCGCACCACCTGGAAAGCGGAACGCTCGGCCTCGATGCGCTATATCGCGCGCTGCCAGAAGGCGCTCGGCCAGATTGACGAGGCGCGCGCCACCTATCTGCAGGCCTGCGCCGAAGCGCCGCTGGCACGCGAGCCATGGCATGATTTTGCCAAGTTCTGCATGGACCAGAAGGATTGGCCGGGCGGCGTCTGGGCCGTGCACCGGGCGCTTGCCATCACCCGCATGCCCAGCGACCATACGCGCGACGCCAAGGCCTGGGGTGTCGGCCCTTATGACATCGGCAGCATCTGCGCCTTCTACAACGGGCAGAAGGATCTGGCGCGGGAATGGCTGACCAAAGCACTGGAATATGAGCCTGCCAATCCGCGCCTGATTAAGAATGGCGACTGGATCTTCGGGACGGAATAGTCGCGCGCGAACGATCCGGAAAGAAAACAGGCGCCCCGATTGTGGGCGCCTGTTCCTTTTTCAGCCAGTGTCGGTGGACGTCAGGGGGCGATGTCGGTCTGCACCGCTGTGTCGACATAGACGCTCACCGTGTTGCCGCCAACCGTCGATGTGTAAAGGGCATAGGTGTGTTCGGCGGCATCCGCATAGTTGCCGCCTGCAACCGTGTGATACTGATCGGGATCCTTGGTCCAGTCGCCCGTCAATGTCAGGGCATCGGCCGCGTCGCCTTGGATGTAAAGGACGTCATCGCCATCCGTCATGCCGAGGACGCTCGCCACATCAAGGGTGATCGTGGTGGCTGCCCCGCCCTCGAAGTTGAGCATCTCGATATTCTGGATATGGGCAGCCTGGCCCGTCCCCAGAATCGTGACATCCGCCATGTACGCAATGTCGTCGCCATCGCCCCCATCGACCAGGCCGGTCCCGGAAAGATCGGCATCGTCGACGCTGAAGAAGACATCGCCGCCGGCGCCGCCGCTCATGTGATCGCTGCCGGCGCCACCATTGATCTGGTCGTTGCCGTCATCGCCCGTGATCGTGTCGTTGCCGTCACCGCCGCCGATGATGTCGTTGCCGCCATCGCCGTGGATGATGTCATCGCCCTGGCCGGAACCATCGCTGTTCTCGCCATAGAGATAGTCGCTGTCGGCTCCGCCATGGATGGTGTCGTTGCCGTCACCGCCATACATCACGTCATGGCCTTCATTGCCCGACAGTTGATCGTCGCCACCATTGCCTTCAAGCGTATCGTTGCCACCGTCGCCCTGAAGAAGGCTGACGGCATTCGTGCCGGCCAGATGATCATTGGTAGACGTGCCATGGACCGGCAGACCATCATTCGAATCGACGCCGCTGAGGATGCTGCCGTTGTAGAAGTTCGGGGCGGACGCAAAGTTGCCCGGGAGTCGCGCCAGATAAGAGCTGGAAATGTCGTTCCAGTCGGACCGCAGCGCCGGATCGGCAAGACCCTCGATCTCGACAACCTTTGGCGCGGCACCTGAAGGTCCAGTTTCACCGGTCATACCGGTTTCGCCGGTTGGCCCGGTTTCACCCGTTGGGCCGGTTGGACCTGTTTCGCCCGTTGGGCCGGTCGAGCCGGTTTCGCCCGTTGGTCCGGTTGCACCTGTTTCACCCGTTGGGCCGGTTACCCGTTTCACCCGTTGGGCCGGTTTCACCCGTTGGACCAGTTTCGCCTGTTTCGCCTGTCTCCCCGGTCGGGCCGACAAGCACATCTTCTGCTTCCTCGATCAGGAGCGGGGCCGCGCGCTGGATGGTGGCGTAATCGAGGGCTGTCGGATCAAGACCACCGACGGCCGAAAATCCACCGACTCCCTGGCCAGGCTCAAACGGCGTGAACAGGGCGCCATTATTGTCGACCCCGGCGGCACCCGGCGCACCGGCGGCAGGTCCCGCCGCCGTCTCGATATCGAGGGCCGGGTCGGTTGCAGCGATGACATCGGCGATGTCGAGCGGGCGACCGTCGGTCGTGATCGTCATGGGCGCTATCTGGTTGGCCTCGGCATAGCCCAGGAGAATGATGGTCTGGTCCTTGGAACGAATGGCGAGATTGCCGTTTTCAGCCAGGCGGGCAACGATATCATTGTCCCCGAAAGGCAGATTGACTGTGGCACCCGGCACCGCCTGGATGCGGATCGTCCCGCTGCCCTCTGGCACTATGCCGATGCCATCCTGACTGTTGCTCTGTGTGCTCGCCATGATTCCCGTGTCCCTCCGAGAAAGCCTGCGCGTTGCCGAACGCGGGAAATTGCGGATATCGGCCGATTCGCAGGTCGTTAAGGAATCAACATGAGCGGGTGGTCATATGACTGCAACATAGTGTGTGCTATCATTCTCACACTATAGTGAGACACATTGTATTTTCCGCAATTTATCCTAAATTTTTATATGATTAACAATGTGTTAATCAGTGTTTGCCGGCTTTAAATCAACCATTTGGGGCATTCCAGATCGCCCCATATCAATCACACAGGGCAGGGCCTCACCTTCGTGAGACCAATCCTTGTGAAGCCCCGTGTGCGGCAGGCAAGCAAAAGGGGCGGTCAACCTCGGTTGACCGCCCCAGTTTGGCCCCCACCGGTTCGGCGCCTTTTAAGGTCACCGTCCCCAGATAAGGATGTCCGTTACGCCGCTTCGGATTTGCGGTGATAGGCGATGGCGCAATGATGGGCGCAATAGGGCCGGCCGATCTCGGCGGCGTCGCCGCAGAAATGGAAGCCCGGCTGCTTGGGATCGCCCACCGGCCAGGAGCAGGATTTGGACCCGGTCTGGGTCGCGGCGCGGGGCGCCGATGCGCGCGAGGTCGGCATGGCCGGCGCCCGGGTTTCGGCCCGGGTTTCGGTGTAGTCGCTGGCGGCGGGCGCCTGCGGAGCCGAGACGCCGGCGAAAGTCGCTTCCGCCTGGGCGGCGGCCGGCTGGCTCACGGCATGGCGGGCCGGCGGCATGGGAGCCAGGCTCGGCTGCTGCCGGCGCTGGGCCGCTGGCTTGCGGCGGGGTGCTGCCACATCGGTTCCTTCGCGCTTGATCGGCGACGGCCGGCCGGTGAGGCCGAGACGATGCGCCTTGCCGATCACCGCATTGCGGGTGACGCCGCCCAAAAGTGTCGCAATCTGGCTGGCCGTCTGACCTTGGCCCCAGAGCTTGCGCAGCATGTCAATCCGCTGTTCGGTCCATTCCATGATGTCTTCTCCCCACCGGTTCTGTGCTGGCGATAATGGCTGGCGCCATAAGCCACAAAGGCGGGGCCAGCTCAAGATGTTGAGTGACCAGCATTTCACCCCACAAGATGCAGGGAGGCAAGGGGAGAAACTCAAAATGTTGTGGATAACAGCAGATTCTATTGGAACATATGGTGTTCGTGGCTGAAATGGTCCCCCAGGCAGGGGCCTCGCCTGCGGCCTTTAGTCCACCAAATTGAGCTGGCGGTCGAGATGATCGATGAGTTCCGGGAGCCGCCGCGAGGATTTGATCTGCCGTTTGCCGGCCAGAAGGATGTAGTTGGGATCCTTGTCGCCCCGCAGCATCACCTTGGTGATGGCGAAGGTCGGCTGTTCCTGGGCCCGCCTGTAGACCGAAAACACAGCCATGTTGCTGCGATGGTCGATGGCGTAATCGCGCCAGACCGCATGGGCCACCTTGCGGCTGTAGATCCCCAGCAAAAGATTGAGTTCGTCGCGGTTGAAGAAGACCCGGCGGCCATGGCGGCGGTAATCATTGAGAAGGACGAGCTGCGCCATTCGGTCCTTATGATGATCACGGTTGGATGATCACGGTCAGGCGACTCGGGTCAGGCCCGAGCCTCTGCAAAGTGTCGCCCAAAGCGGGGAATCCGTAAAGCTCGGATCAGCGCGGCACCGGATAGATGTCGACCTCGTTGGTGGCGGTGCGATCGGGCGTGTCGTAGCAGACCACATTGGCCCGCTGGCGGTGGCAAAAGCCGGGATAGGGCCGGGTCTTTTCGGCCTGTTCCTGGGCGATCTCGGCCGCGGTCCGGCAGTATTTGCCCGTCTTGGTATAGTCGATCAGCGAACAATCATTGCCCGTGGCGATCGACGCCAGGTGGTCGGAGGCGGTCTTGCCGGTCTGGTTGAGGGAGACGCCCTCGACCACGGCATAGGCGGTGGTGCCGGACACAAAGGCCGGAATGGTGGTGGTATCGCAGCCGGGCAGGAACGCCGCCGCCGCCAGAAGAGCCGTCATTTTCCACTGCATCCGTGCCATCTCAGCCACCCCGATCGATCCTCTGCCAAACTTACCGGTCAGATAGAAGCAATTACCGTTCCACTTCCAGCCAAGCGCGGTCCCCAGATGGGCGCCCCTGCGGCAAAGCCTTGGTTGGCAAGGGGATGGGCTTCCTTGTATGTTAGCCCGCAAATAACCGCCCTGGTCCATCGATCCAGGGCGCAATAAGTGTGCCTTACGGGGTTCCAGGGGTCATAAGTGGCTGATATTTTTCAAGAAGTCGACGAGGATCTGCGCCGAGACACAGCCTCTGCGCTATGGGCGAAGTACCAGAATCTGGTCTATGGGCTGGTGGCCCTCATTGTTCTCGGCACCGCGGCGGTGACCGGCTGGCAGATTTACGACCGCCAGGCGCGGGAGAAAGCCGGCACGGACTATCTTAACGCCCTGCAGGCGACGACGCTGGACCCGAAATCGGCGCCTGAGGTCCTGGGCCAGCTGATCCATGCCGGCGGCGCCTTTGCCAATCTGGCGCGCTTCGACCTCGCCCATGCGGCCCTCAAGGCCGGCGACAAGCAGCAGGCCCTCGACCTCCTCACCGCGATGGCCGGCGATGCCGCCTACCCGGCGCCGCTCAAGGGTGCCGCGGCCCTGATGGGCGGCTATGTGGCGCTCGACCTCGGCAAGGCGGATGCAGCTATCGCGCTGGCGCAGTCCCTCACCATCGAAGGCCAGCCCTATCGCTTTTCGGCGCTGGAGATCACCGGGCTCGCCGCCTATGCGACCGGCGACAAGGCGAAGGCCAAGGAGATTTTCCAGGGGCTGGATGACAGCTTCAAGAAGGAAGACGAAGCGGGCCTGGTGACGACGCCGGCCAATCTCCGGGACCGCGTCGCCATCATGCTGGACCGTCTCGCCGAGTGAGCGACCAAAGATTGAGCCAAAGGGAATTTTGAGAACATGACGGCGATACGGCCCAATCGGCTTTGCAGCACCAATAACATTTACACGACCAAATGGCTGGGTGCCGGACTTGCCCTGGCGCTGCTGCTCGGTGCCTGCGACAAGACCGAAGTACCGCTGCCGGGCGAGCGCGTTTCCGTGCTGCAGTTGAACAGCGACCTGGCGGCTGATCCGACCCTCGACGACATCGCCGTGCGGCTGCCGCGCCCCTATGTCAATGCCGACTGGGCGCAGGTCGGCGGCAATCAGAGCCACGCCATGTATCACCTGCAGGCAAGCTCCGACGTGCTCAGCGAAGTGTGGTCGGCCGATATCGGCTCCTCGGCTGATTCCGCCAACCGCCTGCTGGCCGAGCCGGTCGTGGCCGAGGGCATTGTGTATACGCTGGATGCCGAGGCGCTGGTACGGGCCTTCGACGCCAACACCGGCGCCAGGCTCTGGCAGGCGGATTTCACGCCCGAGGACGAGGATGACGATCTGTTCGGTGGCGGCATCGCCGTTGCCGAGGGCAAGGTCTTCGTCACCACCCCTTACGCCAAGATCTATGCGCTCGACGCCAAGACCGGCGCTTTCATCTGGGAAGGCAAGGCGCCCGCACCGATGCGCGCCGCCCCCGCGGTGAGCGATGGCCGCGTGTTCGTCACCACCATCGACAACCAGCTGGTGGCCTTCGCCATCGATGACGGGCGCAGGCTCTGGTCGAATGCCGGTGTCGAGGAAGCAGCAGGCCTCCTTGGCGGCTCGACCCCGACCGTGCTCGGCAATGTCGTGGTCGCTGCCTATACCTCCGGCGAATTGCTGGCCTTCGATGTCGTCAACGGCAACTCGCTGTGGACCGACAGCCTTGCCGGCAAGGCGCGCACCTCCTCGGTCGCGGCCCTTTCCGATATTCGCGGCCGGCCGGTCATCGACCGCGACCGCGTCATCGCCATCGGCAATGGCGGCGTCATGGCGGCGATCGACATCCGCCGCGGCGAGCGCTATTGGGACAAGGATCTGGGCGGCACGCAGATGCCGTGGGCAGCCGGCGATTTCATCTATGTGCTGACCTCGCAGAGCGAAGTCGTGTGCCTCACCCGCGAGGATGGCCGCGTCAAATGGCTGACCCCCTTGCCGCCCTTCGAGGACATGGTCGACCGCGAGGATCCGGTCTATTGGTCAGGCCCCGTGCTGGTCGGCGACCGATTGCTGGTCACGGGCTCGAACGGACTTGCCCTCTCGATCTCGCCCTATACCGGCGCGTTGCTGGGCAAGCAGGAACTGCCCGACCGCTCGCATCTGCCGCCCGTGGTGGCGAACGAGATGGTCTATATGCTGTCGGACGACGCCGACCTCATCGCGCTCAAGTAGAATTGGCGCCACTTTTTTATTGATCGGCTACAGAACTGATGTCTTTGACCGTCGCCATTGTCGGCCGCCCGAATGTGGGCAAGTCGACGCTGTTCAACCGTTTGATCCGCAAGCGTCTCGCCATCGTTGACGATACGCCGGGCGTCACGCGCGACCGCCGCTATGGCGAGGCGCATCTGGGCGACCTTACCTTCACCGTGATCGATACGGCCGGCCTCGAAGACGCGGTCGATGAAAGCCTCGAAGGGCGCATGCGCCAGCAGACCGAGGCCGCCATCAAGGAATCGGACGTGACGCTGATGGTGTTCGATTCCCGCGCCGGCGTGACACCGATCGACGAATATTTCGCGCGCATCATCCGCAAGATGAAGAAGCCGGTCATCCTCATCGCCAACAAGGCGGAGGGTCGCGTCGGCGGTGCTGCCGTCAATGAAGGCTTCAGCCTGGGCCTCGGTCAGCCGATCCCGCTCTCGGCCGAACATGGCGAGGGATTGGGCGATCTCTTCGACGCGCTGGAGCCGTTTGCGCTGAAGAAGGCCGGCGAGGAATCCGGCGTCAATCCCGATGCCGAGCTTGAGGAAGTGGCCCCGATCGATCTCGACGGGGATGACGGCGAAAACGATTTCGTCGAGGCGCCGCCGGCCCCCAAGCATATGCAGCTTGCCATCGTCGGCCGGCCCAATGTGGGAAAGTCGACTTTGGTCAACGCGCTCCTCGGCGAGGATCGGCTGCTCACCGGCCCTGAGGCCGGCATCACGCGCGATTCCATCGCCATCGACTGGGCATGGAAGGGCCAGGCCATCCGCCTCATCGACACGGCGGGTCTGCGCCGTCATGCCCGCGTGGTCGAGAAACTGGAGCGCCTGTCCGGGGCCGACACGCGCCGCGCCATCCAATACGCCCATGTCGTGGTGCTGGTGCTGGACGGCAACGACATGCTGGAAAAGCAGGATCTCACCATCGCGCGCCAGGTGGTGGAGGAAGGCCGCGCCCTCATCATCGCCGCCAACAAATGGGACGCGGTCGAGGACAAGAACGCGGCCTTGAAGAAACTCCATGACCGCATCGAATGGTCGCTGCCCCAGGCCAAGGGCATTCCCGTCATCACCATCAGCGCCATGACCGAACGCGGTCTTGATAAGCTGATGCAGGCGGTGCTCGACATCTATGTGACCTGGAACAAGCGCGTCTCGACCTCGAAGCTCAACCGCTGGCTTTCCGAGATCACCGCGCAGCATCCGCCCCCCCTGGTCGGCGGCCGTCGCATCAAGATCCGCTACATGACCCAGATCAAGACGCGCCCGCCCACCTTCGCGATCTTCGCCTCGAAGGCGGAGGACCTGCCGGAGAGCTATCACCGCTATCTGGTGAAGAGCTTGCGCGATGTGTTCGACCTGCCGGGCACACCGATCCGGCTGGTTCTGCGCCGGACGGACAATCCCTACGACAAGGACCGGGATTAGTAGCTTTAACCGCTGTCGCTAACTCGTTCGTCATGCCCGGGCTTGGCCCGGGCATCCACGAGTTTCTGCACGCCATACCCAAACTCATGGATGCCCGCACCAGGTGTGGGCATGACGCCAGATGTATCTGGCATCACCTGGCCCCGCCGCCATCCATGACGATGGTCTGGCCGGTGATGTAGGGCGCACCCGCCAGCAGATAGAAGATCGTCTCGGCATAGTCGGCTGGCGTGCCGGGGCGTTTCAAGGGCAGCTTCGCCACATATTTTGTGAGCTGGTCCGGATCGAAGCGACAATCCCAGCCGGACCCGTCGACCACATTGGGCGCGATCGCATTGACGCGCACCTCCGGCCCCATGGCATGGGCCCATTCGGTGGTGAGCAGGATGATCGCCGCCTTGGTCGAGGCATAGACACTGGACGATCCGCCATAGCCAAGGCCCGCGGTCGAGGCCACGTTGACCACGGCACCCTTGCTTCTTTTCAGATACGGCGCCGCGGCTTTGAGGCAGCGATAGGGGCCGATCTGGTTGATGGAGACCAGCTTCGCCCAGAAGGCTTCGTCCATGCGGGCAAAATCGTCGACCGGGATGGGGGCCGCCGTACCGGGCGTGCCGGCATTGTTGACGAGATAGTCGAGCCGCCCGAAATGATCGGCGGCGGCATGGATCATGGCATCGACATCATCCGGTTTCGAGACATCGCCCGGGAAAGCCGCCACGTCATGGCCTTCTGCCGTCAGCCGGGCGACCACCTCATCCAGGCGCGGATTGCCGGCCAGATCGTTGATGGCAACCTTGGCCTTGTTGGCTGCGAGCCGTTCGACGGTCGCCAAGCCGATGCCGGACGCTGCCCCGGTGATGAAGGCCACTTTGCCGGTGAGATCGGCGCTGATCATGCATGCACTCCGCGGATGAGATGAAAACCGCCCCAGTCGTAGCCGGGGAGGTTTTCACCTGTCAAATCGAGTTCGATCAGGCGCGCCCCAGATTGCGCCACAGATTGACGGTGAAGCTCGCTATGCCGGCAACCGTGACGATTGTGCCGATGCCGGCCAGCGGCCCACCCGCCGCCATGTTGCCAAGATGGATGAGGGCGACGCCGGTGAGCAGAACCGGCGTACCCAGATTGTGCAGCCAGAAATGGACCAGGGCCAGGCGCGTGCCGGCCAGTTGCGGCTTCAGCAGATAAAGGCAGCCGATGATGGCGAGGCTCACCCAGCCCAGCAGGTTGAGATGGGCATGCACACTTGCCAACGCGAAATCCTCGGCGATGCCCATGAAGGCGCCGAGGCAGACGGCGAGCAGGAAATAGACGGCGGCGATTTTCAACAGGCGATGAGCCATTCCGGTAAAACTCCCCAAGTGATTGACGTTGCGAAACCAGGGCGTTCTATCGCCCAGGCACCGCCCCCCGGCAGTGAACGCAATCACAGGGATGATGACATACTTCGTTCGCGGACGAAGCATCGGCGCATGGATCCAGGCTAGAAAAATGGCCTGTAAATCAGGAGCCAGCCATGACCGTCACCGTCTTCATCCGCTACCAGATCGATCCGTTCCAGCTCGATGCCTTCCGCATCTATGCGGAAAATTGGGGACGCATCATCCCGGCCTGTGGCGGGCATCTGATCGGCTATTTTCTGCCCCATGAAGGGACCAACGACATCGCCTGGGGCTTGATCTCCTTCCCCGACCTCGCCGCCTACGAAACCTATCGCGCGCGACTGCGATCGGATGCGGCGGGGAAAGCCAATTTCGCTCTGGCGCAGGAAAAGCGTTTCATCCTGCGCGAGGAACGGACATTCTTGCGCGATGTCGCGGAAACACGCGACCAGAGGCCAGCCTTCCAGGGAGAGCCAGCATGATCGCCATCATCTTCGAAGTGGAACCGGCCGAGGGGCACCGCGACGCCTATCTCGACATCGCCGCGAAACTGAAGCCTGAACTGGAAAAGATCGACGGTTTCATTTCAGTGGAGAGGTTCCAGAGCATCACCAATCCCGGCAAGATGCTGTCGCTCTCCTTCTTCCGCGACGAGCATGCCGTCCGGCAATGGCGCAATCTCGACTCACATCGCCAGGCCCAGGCGGCGGGCCGCAATGGTGTGTTCGCCGGCTATCGCCTGCGCGTGACGCAGGTGTTGCGCGATTACGGCCTTGCCGAGCGCACAGAGGCGCCCGGTGACAGCCGCGAGGTCCATGGCTAGGCGCACGCTAAGCCCGCTGGCCGTCGCGTCCGGCATAGGTCCAGAGATTGGCGAGCAAGGCGAGCGCGCCGATGAGCAGCAGGATGATGCCGACAAGGCCAAGGAGGTGCCCGGTCGCAAAGGCATCGAGCTGGGTCAGGGTGAGGCCGATGAGCAGGACCGGCAGCCCGATCATGTGCAGCCAGAAATGAGCCAAGCCGAAGACCGTCTGCGCCAGGGCAGGCTGGGCGAGATAGATGGCACCCACCAGGCCGCGGCCGAGCCAGCCGAGACCGGCGATATGCGCATAGACCACCCAGAGGCGGTAATCGGCGATGAGGCCCATATGAAGGCCCAGCGCCAGCCCTAGCACGAAGTATATGGTGGCGGCGGCGAGCAGGACACGCGTGATCATGGAGAACCCCTCTTGCAAGCGCGCGATCCGCGCGGCGAGAGGATGAACCGGAAAATCGCCCCTTCGTTCCCTGATTGTCGCCGGAAATCCCGCCCCCTATAGTCGGGCGATGGGAAAAGCGGCGACAGCGGAAATCTTGCCGATCATCCGCCACGACCGCGACCTCGCCCTGACGGCGGCGGCGGTCGCGCGGCGGATCGAACAGCGTGTGGGACTGGGCGCCTGCGGCCATGTCGTCCAGCGCCGCGACCTGTTGCTCGCGCGTCTCGTCATCGACCATGGCGTGTTGATCCTGGTGCGGCGGGGCGAAAAGGTTCTGCGCCAGGGCGACAGCGAAACAGTCCTTGGCTCCGGCGACGCCGTGGCGATCACCGGCGGCACCGTCTATGACGTCATCAACCGGCCCGGTATGAGCGGCACCTATGAGGCAAGCTGGCTGATGGTGGCGCCGGCCCTCATCGACCGCTTTGCCGCGACCAGCATGACACCGGCGATCGCCGGCCATCTGGCGCTGCGTGGCATGCCGGCGGAATTCCACCAATCCTTCGACCGGGGCACCGCCAGCATCACCGCGCGCGATCTCCCCGACGGCATCGCCGCCCAACGCCTCCTGGAGATGCTGGCCTGGGTCGAGCATAAGGGCTTCCATCTGGCGACACGCCGCGTACCGACCGTGACCCATCGCCTGCGCGCCTTGCTCTCGGCCGCGCCGGCGCGGGATTGGGCGGCGACCGACATCGCCGGTGCGCTCGGCATGAGCGAGGCCACCCTCCGCCGACGCCTGGCGGCGGAAGACACCTCGCTCACGGCGCAGCTCACCGACCTGCGCATGTCGCTGGCCCTCACCCTGCTGCAGGTGACCGACAAATCGGTGGGCGAGATCGCCCATGACGTCGGCTATGAAAGCGCCTCGCGCTTTGCCACGCGCTTTCGTGCCAGATTCGGCGTCAGCCCGACGTCGATCCGCACCGCAGATTGATCGTTTCGGCGCAATATCTGATCGGCACCGCAGCGCCTCACAGGTCGATGCGTGCCATGCTCCCACATCACAACAAGGAGCATGAAATGCGCTTTTCGACCCTGTTCTGCGCCGTCCTGATGTCGGCGACCCTCGCTGGAACGGCCGCGGCCGAGGACTTCACCCTGAGCAGCCCGGATCTTGTCGATGGCAAGCTCCCGCCGGCCTTCGCTCTCTCCGAGAACTTTGGCTTTGGCTGCACCGGGCGCAATCTCTCACCCGCCCTCACCTGGCAGCATGCGCCCGAGGGCACCAGGAGCTTCGTTCTCATGATCCATGATGAGGACGCGCCGACCGGCATCGGCTGGATGCATTGGGTGGTGGCCAACATCCCAGTCACGGCGGACTCATTGCCGCGCGGTGTCAGCGGCGATGCGGCGGGCCTGCCTTCAGGTGCGCTCGAAACACGCAGCGATCTGGGTGTGCCCGGCTATATGGGGCCGTGTCCGCCGGAAGGTCAGGTCCACGATTACGTCTTCACGCTGACCGCCTTGAAAGTGGACAGGCTGCCGGTGGATGCCGATGCGACGCCGGCGCTGGTCGGCTTCATGGCGAAGGCGAACAGCCTGGGCGAAGCGCGCTTTACGGTGACGCAGGGAAGATAACCGGGGCTGCGTCGGCCACCGCGCAAACAGGCGCGACGCGCCAGGGCCTTCAGTGCTTGTGCCCGCAGCCGCCGCTGCCGCAACCACCGCCATGATCATGGGCCGGGGCCTTCGCCGCGCGCGGGTCCCGGCTGAGGCCGTGTTCGGCCAGCGCGTCGAGATAGCCCTGCCAGATCCGCTCCTTGTCGCGGCCAAGATCGTAGAGATAGCGCCAGGAGAAGATGCCGGTATCGTGCATGTCGTCGAACTGGATGCGGATCGCGTAATGGCCGACCGGCTCCACCGCCATGATGCCGACATCGCGCCGCCCGGGCACGATGGTCTTCTGGCTGGGGCCGTGGCCCTGCACTTCTGCGGATGGACTTTCCACGCGCAGCAGTTCCGCCGGGTATTGATAGGTGTTGCCGTCGTCGAATTCGATCTCGATCAGCTTCTCCGCCTGGCGGTGGCGGATTTCGACCGGCCAATGATCGGTGCCCATCTTCTCGCTCATGCTACTCGTCACCGTCCAGGGCGCGGGCTTCATCGACCAGCATGATCGGGATCCCGTCGCGGATCGGATAAGCGAGGCCCGCCACCTTGCTGATCAGCTCCTGCTTCTGCCGGTCGAAGATGAGCGGTCCCTTGCTCACCGGGCAGACGAGGATCTCAAGCAGCTTGGGGTCGATGAGGATGTCGTTCTCGGGCACGGGGCTTTTCCAATCCTAGTGCAGGCGGTGTTCGCCGCCGCTGGTGACGCCATGGACCTCGAACAAGGCCACCATCATCTCGACCACGGCATCGAGGTCGGGACATTCGAGCAGCGACTGTTTTTCCTCCGGATCGAGCGGCGACATTTGTGCCATGGCGACGACCAGTTCATCATCGGCCACTTCCTCGATGCCCTTCCAGTCGAGCCGCGCCTGACGCGTCTTCAGATATTCCTGCAGGATGGCAAGGAAGCGCGGCCGGTCGGCCAGTTGGAACTCATGTTCCGCCATGTCATGGGCGAAGGGTTGATAGTTCGGCACGACGCGGCGATAGCCGCCCTTGGCCATGGGGAGTTCTTCCTTGATGCGGAAGCGGATGAGGCCGGAGAGAATGAGCTGGTAGCGCCCGTCCGGCGTCTCCTCGAAGGAGACGATGCGCCCGGCGCAACCCACCTGATGCACCGCCGGCCGGTGATCGGCCTGCAGGTTGCGGTCGGCATTGG
This sequence comes from Rhodospirillaceae bacterium, assembly GCA_016712715.1. Classification (NCBI taxonomy): domain Bacteria; kingdom Pseudomonadati; phylum Pseudomonadota; class Alphaproteobacteria; order Rhodospirillales; family Rhodospirillaceae; species Rhodospirillaceae bacterium. Next base: position 1,172,266 of record JADJQM010000002.1, on the reverse strand, counting down.
CATCGATCGGCTGCACCATGCCGATGAGGCGGTCCGGCGATTGCAGCGCCGCGCGCACCATGGCGAGATAGCGCGGCTCGAACACGTTCAACGGCAGGCGGCCGCCCGGCAGCAGCAGCGCGTTGGTCAGCGGAAAGATCGGCAATTCCGTCGGCAGGTCGGCATAGCCGGGGTCGAAAGGGCCGAGATTGCTGGGGCCGGGCCGCATGGGTGATGCCTCCGTTCGGCGTTTACGAGAACAGCAGCGACGAAAGACGCCGACGAGCACTCAGGGTGAGCGGATCCATCGGCCCCAACGCCTCGAAGAAGGTGACGAGCTGCTTGCGCGCCGCCTCTTCGTTATGGGCGCGGTTGATACGGATGCTTTCCAGCAGTTGATCGACCGCGCCTTCCTTGTCGCCCGTGGCAAACAGCGCCTGGGCAAGTTCGATACGCGCCTCATGATCCTTCGGATTGGCATCGACGCGCGCGCGCAAGGCATCGGACTGGCCGGCGGCCTTCTGCCCGGCCTGGGCCACGTCGAGCTGCGCCTTCGCGGCGGCGATGGCGGGATCGCCCAACTTGTCCTTGGGCGTGTGGCCCAGAAACTCGGCCGCCTGCTCCAATTCGCCCAGGGCGATGAGGCAGCGCACCATGCCGCTGATCGCCTTCAGATTCTCCGGCTCATGTTCGAGGATCTGGCCGAACACTTCGGTCGCCGTGGCGTGATCGCCGGCGGCATGGGCTTCCTCGGCATGTTCCAGCGCTTCCTCGATCGGCGAGGGACCCGCTTCACCGCCGGCAAGCTTGGCCAGGCGGCCGACGAAGGCCTTCAACTGGCCTTCCGGCTGCGCGCCCTGGAAGGCATCGACGGGTCGGCCCTGGAAGAAGGCGAACACCGCCGGGATCGACTGGATGCGCAATTGCCCGGCGAGCTGCTGGTTCTCGTCGACATTGATCTTGACCATGCGCACGGCACCGCGCGCTTCCTTGACGACCTTCTCGAGGACGGGACCAAGCTGCTTGCACGGCCCGCACCAGGGCGCCCAGAAATCGACGATCACCGGCACCTGCATCGAGACATCGATGACATCGGCCTTGAACGTCTGCTGGCTGCTGTCCTTGACGAGGTCGGCGGCCGCGGCGCCTGCCAGATCCGAACTGGCGCCAATCAAATTGTCCATCAAAGTCTACTCCCAAAAGCTAACGAGATTTGGCTCTATAAATGGGCCTTTCCGGCCCCTGAATCAACCATGGAGCCGAAAGCCCTAAATCGAATGAGGTCAAGTACTTAGGCGAAGTCGAGCAACTGCGGCTTGTGCCCTTCGGCCTCCAGGAACGCCAGCAGGTCCGCTGGTGCGATCGCGGTGGTTTTGAAATTGACCAGCGGATGGGCAAAGACCGGGTCGCAGCCCAGGAGATGGCGGTCCAGCACCATCTTCACCTTCTTCGCCTTGTCGTTGATGACGGCAAAGGGTGTCACGGCACCCGGGATCACGCCGAGATAGGTCATGAGGCGGTCGGCCGAGCCGAAGGAGAGCTTCGCTGCCCCGCCGGTCTCGCCGGTCAGCTTCTCGCCCAGCCATTTCAGATCGACACGGCGGTTTTCCTCGACCGTCACCAGCCACATCTCTTCCTTGCGGTTGCGCAGGAACAGGTTCTGATGTGCCCACCGCGCATATCGCCGCTGACCTGCTGGCTTTCCTCGACCGTGAAGACCGGGTCATGGTCGGTGGTTTGGGTCGTGATGCCAAGCGCGGCGAGGCGCGCCAGCAGCTGGGCCGGGCTGGTGGGAATGGCACTCTGCGCGGCAATGGCGGCGGCGATTTCGGCGGCGCGGTCGATGGGTGCTTCGGTCTCGGACATCGGGTGGGTCTTTCGTGAGCGGTGGTGACGCCGGGTATAGCCGGGGAAGGCGCCCGCTGATAATGGGGCTGATTCCGCCCGGGCTTGGCCCTGGCCGGAATCGAGCAATTTCCCTGAACCCTTGATTCGGCGTCAGAATAAGCCCACTTGCAAATGCGGCGGCGATGCGTATGATGCGCCGCGCTCGTGACGCCAAGGCATCGCGGGCCGCGCAAACAGGGTGCGGGCGTAGCTCAGGGGTAGAGCACAACCTTGCCAAGGTTGGGGTCGAGGGTTCGAATCCCTTCGCCCGCTCCAGTTTGAAATCTAAAATAATTGAATAAGTTAGGTGAGCTTCCCGCTTCTGCGGGCGGTCTCCTATTTGCGCCTACGGGGGCCGCATGGGGGGCCGAATTGGTCTTTTCTGCCTCGAGAGCAAAGGGGGCGGAACAATGTCCGCCCCCCGCCGTTAAGCCTTTGATGCTCTTACAAGAAAGGCCCAGCACTCGTGCCCGTAGTCGTGGGCGTCGAGCACCTTCGATGAATTCTTCACGCGGCGAAAACGCGTGAAGATCCACTTCCAGCCGGGCGGTGCCGGCTTGCGTGGGGTCTTCATCTAGAAGTCCTCCTGCGGCTAGTTGCCTCTTCCCATCTCCGCAGGTTGGCCCTATCTTTCCGGTGCAGACCGAACGATGGGGGCCTGGGGGATGGGTCCTGCGGTTAGGCCGCTGCTCCTTCCACAGAGTTTCCAAGTTCCAGGGGCGGACCGAGATTGGCGTCTTGGTCTGCCCCTCTGTCTATTTAGCTCCCCGCAATTGGATATTCAGGTTTCGCAGACGGGAGCGAGCTGCCGGTTCACTTACGCCGAACATCTCCACCATCATCTCGATCGAGTGACATTTCTTGACGAAGCGTTCCGGCATCATCAATGCCGAGGCGAATGTGTTGGCCTGCCACTCCGGGTCTTCAAAGGTCCGCATCTCTCGGTGTTCCAGCCGACGTGACAGGTATTGCGGCTGGTGCAACACCAGGTGCCCGATCTCGTGGCAGGCCGTAAAGCGGTCTCTGCCAGCACCGAGCACCATGTTGTCATAGACGTCTTTGCGCAGCCTGATCTCGAAGTCGTCAAGGAGGGTGCGGCCGTGATCGGGCCCCATGTCAGCTACTTCTCCCACGCTGAATGCATAGTCTTCACTGGCCCTCGGCAACATGAACTCCAGCACCTCTGGCACAGGGAAGTAGGGGTCATCTTCCAGGCCAAACATCTTGCGGAAGCGATCGGCCACATCGGTAATTTTTGCGCGCGACAGCGGTCGCGCCATGAACATCAGGTTGCTCATCCTTGCCTCTTCGTCAGAACATCTTTGAACTGCTCGAGATCTTCCGGGGTCAGCGAGCTAAACCTGCGAGCGAACATCGCCGCCACCTCGCGCTGACTGTCAGAAGCCCCCCTGCCGACGGTGATGCGGTATTCGCGCTGCGACCTTTCCGCAGCTTCCTCCAGTTCCCCTGTCTTTTCGTGGTCTAGCTTCAGGTATTCCGCGATCTGCTTTGCGAGACCTGCGGGGATGGGCTTCTCACCCATCTCCACCGCAGACAGGAAGGCGGCCGAGCGCCTGAGTTGCTCAGCCATATCCTTCAGCAGCAGGCCAGCATCAATCCGATGCTTGCGGACGAGCCTGCCAAAGGGCGTGAGCCGTGCCATGATGTTTCTCCTCGTAGTTACAGGTGACAAATCAACCTACCCAGGTTAATAAATAAGCCTCGGAACTGTTCCCGTCAAGTGCCGGGTGGAGATTTTTTCCATCTTCTCCAGCTGGTTGGGGTGAATACTAGGACCATGATCCTTGGTGTTGATGTTTGGCGGGGAGATCAGCGGGGAGGAATGTGATGGCGTTTACTAAGACACTTGGACCAATCCACTTCGAGGACCTGGACCCGAGGCGTTTTGAGGACCTGATCCGGCAGCTGGCATACGACTTCCGCCGATGGCGCCAGATTGAGGCCACCGGCCGCCCCGGCGACGATCGAGGGTTCGACGCGGGCCTGGGAGATCGTGGACGGGACCGTCGGGGTCGAGGCTGATGAGGCAGAGGCGGCCGATGACCCGCAGCCCACTGCCGACCGTCAGTGGCTGATCCAGTGCAAGCGCGAGCGCGCCATCGGTCCCAAAAAGCTGGCCGACTACATGGGCGACCTGCCAGCTGCTGTCGATCCGCCACTGCACGGCGTCATCTTCGCGGCGGCATGCGACTTCTCGATCAAGGCCCGCGACGAGTTCAGGCGGATTGCCCGAGAGAAGGGCCTCAGCGAGGCTTACCTCTGGGGTCGCGGCGAAATCGAGGACATGCTTTACCAGCCGAAGAACGACCACCTGTTGTTCGCATACTTCGGCGTCTCCCTGAGCCGCAGTGACCTTGAGGGTGCCGGCCAGGACATAGGCGTAGCGCGGGAACGGGTGCTTGTGGACAGGCAGGCTGGCGCCGGGGGCGATCTCGTACTGGGCGACGACGACTTCCGCATCCTTCCGCGGCAGCACGATCGGCTGGCCGCTTGCCGTGACGGCGCTGCGCAGGACCGGCGTCACGACAACCGGCGCCTGTTCCGCCCGGAGCGGTGTCGCAAGCAGCAGGAACAAAGCTGCCAGCCAGATCTTCTTCAAGATGCAGTCTCCTCGCCATTGATGAACCACGTGCCTGGCCTCCCTCAACCCCGCTTCACCAGATAGCAGCGGTCCGGCTCATCACCGTCATTGTCCTCGAAAAAGAAGGCGAGCTTGTCCTTGCTGATCTCGGTTTCGGTTGACCGACATGAAGAAGTTGATGCCGAGCATGCTCTCGCCGACATCGACCGTGTGCGCCGGGTCGTAGAGCAGCGTTGCCCCGCCTCGGTCAATCGGTAGCGGCCGATGATGAGTTCGGGCAGGCGAAACAGCGTATCACGTTCGGCAAAGACGCCTTCGACCGTGATGCGGCCGGGACCACGGCTGACATAGTCGCCGCCGGTGGCGGTGCGGCGCGTGAGTTCGACCGGCGGTCGCTGGGCCAGGTCCTGCCGGTCCGCCGCGCTGATCTCGGTGACGCCGAACAGCACGTCGGTGATTGGCATGACCCCCTTGCCGGCCGCCTGCGCCGCCACGGCCTGGTCGAGGAACCGGTCGATTTCCGGCCCGATGCCGGGAACCGGGACGCAATTATCCTCGGCATCAGCGGCCGGTGCGCCGAACGCCACGCCCAAGGCGATGAGTGCCGGACCCAGAATGCTGCTGCGCGACATCGTTGCTGTCCTATCCGCCCGCCGCCCCCACGACAACCGGGCTTTCAAGATCATTATAGGCGGCCCGGCTCCCGTCCGCGAGACTCTCCGATACCGAGGCCGCGTTGACCTATATCAAGGACGCCATCCAGGACGGGGCTAACCTTTCCCTCAAGATCATTCATCTCGAGCGAAGGACGGACTCATCATGATTCGCGAAGTCGAAGGCGACATTCTCCTCTCCAAGGCCCAGGTCGTGGCCCATGGCGTGGCGCCGGGGGACCATTTCGACACTGGTCTGGCGCTGGCCCTGCGCGAACGCTGGCCGGCGATGGTCAAGGATTTCCGCCATTTCTGCCAGGCCAGCCACCCGAAGGCCGGCGAGATCTGGTATTGGGGCGGCGCCGAGGGTCCGGCCATCGTCAATCTGATGGTGCAGCAATCCGCCTATGGCCATGGCGAGAAGCCGGGCAAGGCGAATCTGGAGAATGTGCACCATGCGCTGAAGGCGCTGGCCAAGCTGGTCGCGGCCGAAGGCATCAAGAGCCTGGCCCTGCCGCGCCTAGCCACCGGTGTCGGCGGCCTCGATTGGAGCGATGTGAAGCTGCTGGTCGAGAAGCATCTGGGCGGTCTCGACATTCCGGTTTTCGTCTACACCGTCTATCACAAGAATGTGGCGGCGATGGAACTGGGCGTCGTGGAAAAGGGCCAGATGGCCGCGGCGTCGACCCAGGGCAAGAACGCCTCATGAGTGGCCTGAAGACCATTCGCCTGGAACTCGGCCGCACCAAGGACAATCCCGAGGGCAATCCGCGTTGCGGCTATGAATTCACGGCGCCCCTCACGGCCGATGGCCATCTCGATGCCGCGGGCTTCAAGGCCAACAAGGCGGCCTGCCGGGTGGTACGCTTCTGGGAGGGCGAGAAAACGGAACAAGGTGCCCTCCGGCATCTCGGCCCCGATCGCTGGGTATTCTCCTATGCGCCCGGCACCGAGGATGACGAGCCGGCTTTCAAATTCGAGAAGCACCGCTTTGTCGTCGGCGAATATGTCTCGATCACCGAACATGACGGGATCACCCGCCCGTTCAATGTCACTGCGATCAAATAAATGCGCGCTGCAATGTGGAGTTGGATAAAATGATCGACGCCCGCTACCGGAGACTGACGGGACCCCATGCCGGGCAAGTCTATATCGTGCTAGGCCCCAGCAGCGAGATCGAGCATCCGATCCACTGGGTGCTGCACAATGCGGACAAAAGTGTCGACGACCAGGCAATCGTGCTGGAATCCGAGTTGCACGACAAGGCACGCTGGCAACCGCTGCCCTAGAAGCCGGGTTGCCCCGACGTCTGGCCGCCCGGAGAACGCCGTCCAGCGCGCGAAGGAGGTTGGCCCATGCTCACCTATGACGACTGCGTGGCACTGTGCGCTGCCAGCAAGCGCGAGATCGAGGCCATTGCCGAACATGAGCATATCCCGCTCATCGCCGCGGCCGAGATGGCCAACTATCTGTGCCAGAACGCGGCCGGCGAACGCTGCATCAAGCGATTCATCCTGGACGACATCGCGGCAGCCGAAGCGCGCGGCGATCATCACCATGGGTTGGTGCTGACGGCGGTGCTGAAACATTTCATCGCCACCCATCCAGGTTCCACGCTTTCCTGATTGGTGCCGCACGCTCAAGCGGCGGGCGGCAGGATCCGGTCATAGAGAAAACCAAGGTCTCAAGGCCGCCCTTCGCCGCGCGGGCGCAGATAGGCCAGCCAGTAGACCAGCGCCACCAGGGCCGCCCCACCCAAAAGATTACCAAGGACGACCACCGCCTGACCGATCACGAATGTGCCGGGCGTCAGCATCGCGAACTGATCGGGCGCAAGGCCGCGCCCATGCCAGAACGAGTCCGGTGCCAGATGCCGGAGCAGCAGGCCCATGGTCAGGTAATAGAAATTGGCAACCGAATGCTCGAAGCCCGCGGCAACAAAAGCGGCGACCGGCGGCACGATCACCAGGATCTTGTCGGTGACCGACCTTGCGGCCAGCGACGCCCAGACCGCGAGACAGACCAGCACATTGCACATCACGCCGAGAAAGAAGGCTTGGACCAGCCCCAGTTCCGATTTGGCGCGGGCGATGTCGAGCGCCGCCACGGCGACACCGCCGGCACCGGCAAAGGGATGGCCGGACAGGAAGACGAGCAGCGCCGTGCCGGCGGCGCCCACCAGATTGCCGACAAGCACGATGGCCCAGACCCGCAGCATGGCGCCCGTCTTCAGGCGCCGCCCGGCCCAGGCGATGGTCATTAGCACATCGCCGGTAAAGAGTTCCGCCCCGCACACGACGACCAGGATAAGGCCAAGCGCAAAGACCGTGCCGATGGCAAGGCGCGCAAGGCCATAGGGCAGCAGGTCGCCGATGCCGACCGAGACCAAGGTGGAGAACATGGCACCGAGGGCGATGAAGGCGCCGGCCAGGAGGGCCAGGGTGAACAAGGTGAGCGTATCGCGCTGCGCCTTGGCGACACCGGTGGCCTCGGCCTTCCGCGCCACGTCTTCGGGCAGGAGGGCATCAAGCGTCGCGTTCATGATCTCGCCATCGTCTCTCAACCTGCCTGGCCTACTGCTGACATCCGCGGCTGCCACGTCGGCGCCTTCCGGATGGCCGCATTTTTACCGGTGGGGTGATGATCCGACTTGATTTAGATCACACGGCACCAGGCAAAGGGCCGGGCCGCTGCCCGCGCAGCGACCGGGCCACCAGGGCCGCCAGCAGGGCGGCAATGACGCCGGCACCCGACACCATCGCCCAATCGATGAGATGCAGCGGCCGCAGGTGCAGGAGGGTGGCCAGGGTCGGAATCTGCACCAACGCCACCAGGCTGATAAGGCTGGCTGCCACCACCAGCCGCGCGTTCAAGGTTTTCAGCCCGCTGAGCACGATGGTGATGGCCGTGCTCGCCGCGATCAAGGCTGCGATTGTGAGGGCGCGGGCATGGGGCACGTCCGCCGTGGGGCCTAGGGCATATTCGAAGCCGACCGACAGCAAAGCCGCGAGAATAACGCCGGCGAACACGATCATCGCCCAGGCCGACGGCCGGAAGAACTGCGCCCCGTTGCGCGTCGTCGGCAGCAGGCGGTCGCTCGTGGGCAAATCCTGGAACACCAGCAACATGGTGGGATGGATGATGAGTTCCAGCCACACGATATGGATCGGCAGATAGAGCAGCGGGTTGTCCGCCAGGGGAATGGCGGCGGCACTCAGCACGAAGGGAATATGGATCAGCAGCAGATAGGCGAAGGCCAGTTGCAGGTTGCGGAACAATTGCCGGCCTTCGGCGATGGCGCTGATGATGGTGCGGAAATTGTCATCGAGCAGCACGATGGCAGCGACCTCGCGGGCGCTCTGCGTGCCACGCTCACCCATGGCGATGCCGATATCGGCTCTCTGCAGGGCGGGTACGTCGTTGACCCCGTCGCCGGTCACGGCGACGATCTCGCCGGCGCGCTGCAAAGCCTCGACCCAGCGGAGCTTCTGCCCCGGTGCCGCCCGCGCCACGACATCGACCTTGGTGATGTCCGCGATGCCCGGCCCCGCTCCCTCGCGGTCGAGATCGTCGGCCAGCACCACCACCGGCACCCCATCCGCGCCACCAAGGCCCACATCGCGCGCGATGGCGCCGGCGGTCGCCGGATGATCGCCGGTGATCATGATGACGCGGATGCCGGCAGCACGGCAGGACAGCACCGCATCGCGCACGCCGGCACGGACCGGATCCTCCAGCGCCAGCAGGCCATGGAGCGTATAGCCGCTCTCGGGTTCCTCTGCCGGCGCTTCAGCCAGTTCCAACCGCCGGCTGGCGGCGGCAATCACCTTGTGACCGGTCGCGGCATAGGTCGTGACCTCCGCGCGCCAGGCGTCGAGTGCGTCGGCCGTCTCGCCGCACATGGCAAAGACCGTCTCCGGCGCACCCTTCACCACCGCCGCCAATGCGCCATCTGCCAGCCGGACGATCGACGTCTCGCGGCGGCGATCCTCGGTGAAGGGGAAGGTCGCCAGTTGAACCACCGGTGGGCGCGCCGGCGCTGCCCCCAGGAGGGCGACATCGAGCGGATCGCCGCTTTCCGGGCGTGCCGCCAGCGCCGCCCAGCCCACCAGGTCATCCGGCGACAGGCCCTGTGCCGGCACATGATGCGCGAGTGCGAGCTTCCCTTCGGTGATCGTGCCGGTCTTGTCGGAGCAGATGCAGGTGACGCGGCCGATATTCTCGACCGCCACGGCGCGCCGCACCAGCGCCTGGCGCCGCGCCAGACGATAGACGCCGACGCCGAGGAAGAAGGTGAAGACGACCGGGAATTCCTCCGGCAAGGCGGCGATCGCAAGGGTCGCGGCACTCAGGAACGCATCGAGCCAGCCATGACCCTGAATGACGCGAATGGCGGCAAGGGCCACGCATAACAGCAGTGCGCCCACCAGCATCACCGTGACCAGCCGCATCACCGCGATCTGCAGCGGTGTTCGCGCATGGCTGCCCGACAGGGCCGAGCGCACGATTTCGCCATAGAGCGTTTCGCCGCCGGTATGGATCACGCGGCAGCGCGCCGTACCGGTCAGCAGCCTTGTGCCGGCAAAGACCCAATGCAGGGTCTCGGCCGACCGCACGGCCACGCCACCGACAGCGAGTGCCTGCTTCCTCACGGGATAGGCCTCGCCGGTCAGCGACGATTCATCGACCTGCAAGTCGTCGCCCGCGACCACCAGCCCATCGGCCGGGAAGGCAGCGCCGGCGGCGATTTCAACGAGGTCGCCCGGCACCACCGCCCGCGCCGGCGCGCTCACTTTGCCGCCATCGCGCAGGATCGTCGCCTGGGCGGCAAGTCGGCTCGCCAGCCCCTGCGTCGAGGCCTGTGTCCGGCGATGGAGAAAGGCGTCCATGCCCACCAGCGGCACCATCGCCAGCACCAGGATGACCGCCTCGGTATAGTCGCCGGTGATCACGAAGAGGCCGCTCACCACGATCAGGAACCAGATCTGCGGATCGCGCAGCGTGTTGCGCAGGAGGTCGATCCAGGTCGAGGGCGCCGCCACCACGATATCGTTCCAGCCGAACCGTGCGCGGCGGTCGGCCGCTTCCGCCTCGCTCAGCCCCAGTGCTGGGTCGCGCTGAAGATCGGCCAGGCGATCTGCCGGTACGGGACGTTGTGGCATGGATCACGCTCGCTCGAACCCCGGTCACCCCCGGGACGGGTGATCGATTTGAGGCACGAAACGGCGAACCTGTCGACCGTCAAAAGAGCGCGGGCCCCAACCCGACCCTAGGCCCGCCGATAGACATAGGTGCCGATGCGCAGCACATCGCCGATGATCTCGCCGGTGAGGACGAAGTCGAAATCATCGATGAAGCGGATGGTGCTGCCGTCGCAGGCATAGCGGCCGCTATAGGTGCTCTGGCGCCTGCCCTGCATCTTGTCGTAGCGGCCGTCGGGCGAGAGGGCGAGACGGGTCTCGCCGCTCTCATTGATCCAGATGCCGCTGGCGATCACGTCGTCAGCATCGCGCGTGTCGAGGACGAATGCCGACAAGTGGGGTCGCATCGTGTCGAGATGGTCCATGTCGGTCACTCCGCTTGCTGAATGCTCCATGATCACATCAGACCTGGGTCGCCGTCGGCCGCACGATGATCTCACCCACATCGACATCGGCCGGTTGGGCGATGGCATAGCTGATGGCCCGCGCGATCGCATCGGCGCCGAGGGCGACCTTGCGGTGTTCCTCGATGCGGGCGCGCACTTCCGGCACGCTGATGGTTTCGGCCAGTTCCGATTCCGTGACGCCGGGCGACACCACCGTGACGCGGATCTTGCTGTTCTCCTGGCGCAACCCTTCGGAAATGGCGCCGACCGCGAACTTCGTCCCGCAATAGACCGCCGCCGTCGGGATCACGCGGTGACCGGCAATCGAGGAGATGTTGATGATCTGCCCGAAGCCCTGAGCCTCCATCACGGGCAAGGCGGCGGCGATGCCGTGGAGTACGCCGCGGATGTTGACGTCGATCATGCGGTCCCATTCGTCGAGTTTCAGCGCGGAGATCGGCGAGAGCGGCATGACACCGGCATTGTTGACCAGCACGTCGAGCTTTCCGAACTGCGCCGTGGCGAAGTCGACGAAGGACGTGGTGTCGGCGCGGTTGGTGACGTCGAGGGTCCGGCACGCCGCCTTGCCGCCGGCAGCCACGATCTCCGCCACCAGCTGTTCCAGCCGGTCCGTGCGTCTCGCACCCAGCACCACATTGGCGCCCTGCGCCGCCAGCAATCTGGCCGTTGCAGCGCCGATGCCGCTGCTGGCGCCGGTGATGGCCACGACCTTGCCGGTCACATTCTCCAGGGAAGTCATGCGTGTCTCTCCTCATCAGGCCCGGCGCAGTTTTGCGCTGGTATGAGCGGAAGATGGGGGACAGCGCCGCCGATCCGGTAGACTGAAACTGCCTAATTCTTGCCTGATCCTCCACGCGCCCCTCTTTTGGCTTTTCCGATTGTCCGGGACCGCTATATCTTTGGCCTCAGGCAACCGGGCATTAGCCCCTGATTAATTGCGGATTTTTGCGGAAATTTGAGGATCTGAGCCATGACCCAGCAGGCTGAATTCGCCGCTTTGATTGATCAATACAGCAAGGGTGACGGTATCCACCAGACCGCTTTGCCACGCGTCGCGGTAATCAAGGCGACCAAGCCATCCGAGCCGATCCACGGCGTCCACCAGCCGGCGCTCTGCATCCTGGCCCAGGGCCGCAAGCAGGTGGTCCTCGGCGACCGGGTCTTTTTCTACGATGCCACGCAATATCTCGTGGCCGCGGTCGACGTGCCGGTGGTGGCCCAGGTGACCGAGGCCAGTCCGGAAAAACCCTATCTCTGCTTCCGCCTCAACCTCGACCCGGCGACGATCAGCACGCTCATCATGGAAACCGGGCTCGACCGCGCCGGGGCCGTGGCCGCGACCGCGCGCCAGAATCCCGGCACCGGCCTGTCGCTCAGCACCGTGACGCCGGAACTGCTCGACGCCTGCATCCGGCTCCTCCGGCTGCTCGCCAACCCCCGGGACCTGCCGATCCTCGCCCCACTGGCCGAGCGCGAGATCCTCTACCGGCTGCTGACCGGCGCCGATGAGGCGAGATTGCGCCAGATCGCCCAGGCCGACAGCAAGCTGCACCAGATCACCCGCGCCATCGGCTGGATCAAGCAGCATTTCGCCGAACCGTTCAGCATCGAGACCCTGGCCGCGGAAGCGCGCATGAGCGCCTCGGCGCTCCATCATCATTTCAAGGCCGTGACGGCGATGAGCCCGCTGCAGTTCCAGAAGCAGCTGCGCCTCCAGGAAGCGCGCCGCCTCATCCTGCTGCAGGGATCGGATGCCGCCACCGCCGGTCATCAGGTGGGCTATGAATCGCCCTCGCAGTTCAGCCGCGAATACAGCCGCCTGTTCGGCGCCCCGCCGGTGCGCGACGCCAACCGGCTGAAGACGTCACCAGATATGCTGATGAGTGCGTGAGAGCGCGCGCCGCCCGGCCGCTAGCGGCTGAGCGCGTCGAGATGGCGGAGGACTTCGACCGAGGCGCTTTCCACCGCTTCGATCTCGGCCAGCGCCTTGTCGAATTGGCCGGCCGCGAACAGGCGGGCGGCGTCCTTGCCGTGGCGGTGCACGGCGGCATGGGGCGCTTCCAGCTGCCTGAAATCGGCATTCTGTCTGAGCGCCGCCGAGGCGTCGCTGTAATACCATTTGCCGAGGCGGCAGGATTGATGGTCGCTCAATTCCTCGGCCCGCAGATTGGCGCGCCCAACCGACATGTCCACCAGGCGCTTCTTCCAGATCACGTGATCGGCCTTGGCCAGGCGCGTGATCTTGTGCGGGAAGCTGCATTGCGCCAGGCGCTGCAGCTGCGCGCCGAGCTGGGTCTGGTTGTTGTCGATGACTTCGGACAGGCTGGTCACTTCGGCCACATTCTGCGCCGCCAGTTCGGCGATACCGGTGATGCCGCGCGAGACTTCGTCGATGGCGGCATTCTGTTCGGAGAGAATGCCGGCGATCTCATCCATCTTGCCGCTGACGACGACCGTGCGTTCGCCGGCTTCGTCGATCTTGGCGGCAAGATCGCTCATCTCGCGCGTGCCGGTGGCCACGGCAACGCCGCCATGTGACATCGCTTCGACGATCTGCTCCATCTCGCTGCGCAGGCGATCGATGCGGGACTTGATATCCTCCGTCGCCTGACTGGTCTGCTTCGACAGATTCTTGACCTCGGTCGCGACAACGGCAAAGCCCTTGCCATACTCGCCGGCCCGCGCCGCTTCGATGGTCGCGTTGAGGGCGAGGAGATTGGTCTGGCGCGCGATCGCCTCGATCGTTCCCACGATCGACCCGATTTCTTCGGAAGCGACGCTGAGGGCAGTCACCTTGCCGGATGCGTCGGCAACCGACGCGGCGATCCCTTCCATGGTCGTCGTCGCCCGCCGCACGGCGCTGACACCCGCTTCGACGATCGAGCGCATGGCGCCGGCCTCGTCCGCGGCGGCCTGGCTGGTCTCGCTGATCGCCTTGACGGAGGCCACCATTTCGGTCGAGGCACTGGCGAGGACCTGCGTCCGGTCTGACGTGTTGCGTGCCGCGGCGATCATCCTGGCGCTGCGAATTGCCGCCTCGTTGCTGTTGATGGTCAGAGCGACATTGGCATCAAGGTCGCCGGATGCCTGTTCCTGCAGCTTATGCGCCAGACCCCGCACGGCCTCGGCCAGGCCTTGCACGACCGGGTCGGAAGCCGGCAGGGCACCGTGACAATCAAGATCCTTCTCGAAATCGCCGGCGGCAATGTCGCGCAGGCATTGTGTCAGGGCGAGGTGAAAGGCGTTCATCTCCGCGCGTGCCACATCCGATGCCTCGTCCAGTGACCGAATGGCGTCACTTTTTCCCCGACCGAATCCCAGCATGACTTTTCCATAATTTGAATGTTGTCTTGTGCATTATGTCGTCATTAGAGTTAAGCAATCGTAAATTTGACTCATGGAACGCCCACAGATGCTCGATCTTGCCCGCATCCGCGCCGAGACACCGGCCACCCGGCGGCGCGCCTACCTGCACAATGCCGGGGCGGCGCTGACGCCGGCCCCCATCGTGCAGGCGATGCAGGATTACCTGGCACTCGAGGCGGAGATCGGCGGCTATGCCGCGGCAGACCGCGAAGCCTTGCGACTCGACGGTGTCTACACATCCGTGGCGAGGTTGCTGAATGCCCGGCCCGATGAGATCGCCCTCGTCGAGAATGCGACGGTCGCCTGGCAGATGGCCTTCTACGCCCTGGCCCTCACCTTCAAGCCCGGCGACCGGATCCTCACCGCGGAAGCGGAATATGCCGCCAATTACGTGGCCTTCCTGCAGATTGCTAAACGCAGCGACGTCGAGATCGCGGTGGTGCCGTCGGATGAAACCGGCGCCCTCGATGTGGCGGCCCTCGCGCGCATGATCGATCCCCGCGTGAAGCTCATCGCCATCACCTGGGTCCCCACCAATGGCGGGCTTGCCAATCCAGCGGCGGAGGTCGGCCGGATCGCGCGGGCGCACAACATTCCCTATCTGCTCGATGGCTGCCAGACGGTGGGGCAGATGGTGGTGGATGTCGCGGCCTTGGGTTGCGACATGTTCTCGGCCACCGGCCGCAAGTTCCTGCGGGGCCCGCGCGGCAGCGGCTTTCTCTACATGCGGCGCGATCTCATGCTGCGGCTGGAGCCGCCGATGATCGACCATTTCGCCGCCGATTGGGTGGCGCGCGACCGCTATCAACTGCGCGACGATGCCAGGCGCTTCGAGAATTGGGAGAACAACTACGCGGCCCGCCTGGGCCTCGGCCTCGCCGTCGACTACGCGCTGGCGATCGGCATGGATGAGATCGAAGCCCGTTGCCGGCTGTTGAGCCAGCGCCTGCGCGCGGGGCTGCGCGCGATTCCGGCGCCGTTGTGCGCGACCTCGGCGCCAACCCGTCCGCCATCGTCAGCTTCACGCTGGATGGCATCGCCGCCGAAGATGTCGTGGCGACGGCGAAAGCGGCCCATATCACCATCGGCGCTTCGGACCCCAGCAGCACGCGGATCGATGCCGAGCGCCGCGCGCTCCCGATCCTGGTCCGCGCCTCGCCGCATTACTACAACACGGAAGAGGAAGTCGACCGCCTGATCGCTCTGTGCGCCGGATTGCGCTGATCAGCGCCGGTGCAGCCACCAGCCGGTTTCGCTCAGGGAGAAGATCGGCATGTAATGCTTCACCGTATCGGCCGGCACCACGCTCTTGATCTGGTTGTCGAGGAGGAGCGCCGTGTCGCCGTCATAGACGATCAGCACCGCATGGCCGATATCGAGATTCATGTCGCGCAGCGCCAGCACGCGCATATCCTCGATGGGAATGCCCAGCGCTTTCAAGGCCATGAACTTGGCGATGGCGTAATCCTCGCAATCGCCCTCCATCTTCAGGAACTGGAAGGGCGTCGCCCAAAGTGCGCTGCCTTGCCAGCGCGACAGCATGTCGAACCATTTGGGAAATTTCTTGATGCCCTTGTTGGCGAACTCATGGGAGCCGAAGAGCGGCGGATAGACGCGCGCCTCGGCCACGGTCGGCAACGACATCACCAGCAGCAGCAGAAAGAGCGCGCGCATCCTATTCCGCCGCCCGTGCCGCCAGGGCCTGCTGCGCCTTCAATTTCTGCCCCACCGCGACGATGGCCTCGATGGCCGGCACCAGCTCGCGGCCCAAGGGGGTCAGCGCATAATCGACCGAGGGTGGCGAGGTCGGGCGTGTGCTGCGCGCAACGACGCCCTTCATTTCCAGATCCTTCAGCCGCGCGCTCAGCATCTTGGGCGAAATGGGCGGCATGTCGCGGCGAAGCTCGCCAAAGCGCCGCGGCCCGCCGCTCAGATACCAGATGACATTGGGCGTCCAGGCACCCCCCAGCAGGGCCATGCATTCGCCGACAGCACAGCTGGGCGGCGGTGGCGGCGATTGGTTGCGGCGCAGCTTCAAGGCCATGGGCGCTTCCTCCCGTTACCGCGCGGTTACCGGAAAATCGGCAGCGACGCGGCGTGGCAGTATACATCGGTTACCATATCCCTCTAAGCTCCGCTCCAGCAACCCCAGCCTTGCGGAGACTGCCCAGATGGATGCGCGCTACCCCGAACTCGTCGCGGCCCTCGATCTCTATTTCGACGGGCTTTATCATTCGGACACCAAGCGCCTGGCCCAGGTGTTCCACCCGCAGGCGATCTATGCCTGCGCCACCGACGGGACCCTCACCTACCACACCATGGCGAGCTATTTCCCGATCGTCGATGCGCGCCCGGCGCCGGCCGCCAGCCAGCAGAAGCGCGCCGACCGCATCGTCTCCATCGAGTTCGCCGGACCCGTCACGGCGGTGGCCGTGGTGAACTGCGCCATCGGTCCCAAGGCCTTCACGGATCTGCTCACCTTTGTCAAACTGGACGGGCGTTGGCAGATCATGGCCAAGGTGTTTCATTTCGACCTCACCGCAGCCTGATGGAGAGAACCAGCATGTGGCCGGATCGCCGGATCATCGATCTCTTCGGCATCGAAATGCCCATCATCCAGGCGCCGATGGCGGGACCCTGTTATGCCGACATGGCCGTGGCGGTGTCGGAAGCCGGCGGCCTCGGTTCGCTGCCGACCGCGACCTTCACGCCGGAACAGGCGCAGGCCGAGCTGCAGCTCATCCGCCAGCAGACGGCAAAGCCCATCAACCTCAATTTCTTCTGCCACCAGGCGCCGGTGATCGATCCCGCGCGCGAGGCGAACTGGCGCGCGCGCCTCGCGCCCTATTACGCCGAGTTCGGCATCGACCCCACAGCCCCCATCCCCACCAGCAATCGCCTGCCCTTCGACGATGCGATGTGCCGGCTGGTCGAGGAGTTCAAGCCGCGGGTGGTGAGCTTTCATTTCGGCCTGCCGGAGCCGGCGCTCCTGAAGCGCGTGCGGGCGACCGGCGCCAAGATCATCTCATCCGCCACCAGCGCCGAGGAAGCCGACTGGCTGGAGCGCCACGGCGCCGATGCCATCATCGCGCAAGGCGCCGAGGCCGGCGGCCATCGCGGCATGTTCCTGGGCGGCGATCCGCTCGATCTCGTGGCGACCCAGGCCGGCACCATGGCGCTGGTGCCGCAGGTGGTTGACGCTGTGAAGGTGCCGGTGATCGCCGCGGGCGGCATCGGCGATGCGCGCGGCATCCACGCGGCCTTTGCCCTGGGTGCCGCCGCCGTGCAGCTCGGCACCGCCTATCTCTTCAGCTCCGAAGCGCGCATCTCGGCCCCGCACCGCGTGGCCCTGCAGCAGGCCAAGGACAATCAGACGGCGCTCACCAACATCTTCACCGGGCGGCCGGCGCGCGGCATCATCAACCGCATCATGCGCGAAATAGGGCCGATCACCCGCGATGCCCCGGCTTTCCCCACGGCCGGCGGTGCGCTGGCCCCCGTGAAGGCCAAGGCGGAGGCGCAAGGCTCCGGCGATTTCGGCTCGCTCTGGTCGGGCCAGGCGGCTAGTCTCGGGCGCGACATGGGGGCCGGCAATCTCACGCGCCTGCTCGCCGCCGAGACCCTGGAAAGACTGAAACGATAAGAAGGGAAGATGATGCTCACCAACACCCTGCGCGCGGTGCTGCTGGCCGCCGGCCTGGCGCTTGCCGCCTGCACCGCCCCGGCCCCGGGCGGCTTTGACAGTCCGCAGGCCCTGCTCGACGACATCTATGGCCAATATGCCGACCAGCCGGCCGGGAGCGGCATCGACCTGGCCGCGCCGGGTATTGTCGCGCGCTATTTCACGCCCGAGACCGCGGCGCTCATCGAGGCCGACACCGCGCGCGCCAAAGCCGCGAATGACGTGCCCGTTCTCGACGGCGATCCCTTCGTCGGCTCCCAGGATTGGCAGATCACCGACCTCGACAAGGCCGTCGCAAAGTCCGCCGAGCCCGACAAGACCATGGCCATCGTCAAGTTCATGAATTACGGCCAGCCGGCGGAAGTGAAACTCCACCTCGCGCTGTCCACAAAGGGCTGGCAGATCGCCGATATCGATTGGGGCTATGACACCCTCACCAAAATTCTGCAGGAATAGATCATGCCCAGCAAGAAGCCCCTCACCATCATCGCCCAGGTCCAGGCCCATCCCGGCAAGGAAGCCGAGCTGCTGGCGGCGCAACAGGAACTGGTCGCGGGCGTGGTCAAGGAGCCGGGCTGCCTCCGCTATGAGCTCCATGTCTCGAACGAGAAGACCGGCCGCGTCATCTTCGTCTAGAGCTGGGAAAGCTACGACCTCTGGCAGGATCACATGAAAGCCCCGGCCCTCCTGCAGTTCCGTGCCAAGGCCGGGCATCTGGTGGCGGAAACTATCCTCGACCAGATGACACCGGACCTCGCCTGAATTGACCAGATCGACCGGCTCTGGAAGACTCGACAGGGTCGGTCATTTCTGGCCATGATCGCTGCATGCCCCTGCAGCGCGAACCAGCCGGCAGCATCGACCCCCTGCACCGCTACTGGCGCAGCCTCGCCGATGGTGCGACGCCGCAACGCGCGTTGATCGACCCGGCCGCCATCAAGGCGCTGCTGCCCTATCTCTATATCATCGCCTATGAATTCGACCCCTTTCGTGTGCGCTATATCCTGACCGGCACCGAAGTCGATCGCTGGAACGGGATGAACCTGACCGGTCGCTATGTCGACGAGTTCATCGCCACCGACACGAGCGGCGCCAATCAGATTCTGCTCGATTGTTATGCCGAGGCGCAGGCCAGCGGCCAGCCGGTATTCGGCGCCTATCAATGGCCGATGCGTGCCGGCTATCCGCTCACCGTGAAGTTCGGCATGTATCCGCTGCTGGTCGATGGTGTCGTGCGCCAATGCCTCGCCATCGAGGATTACACCAGTTTCCCGGCCGAGGCCGAACTCGAGGCGGTGCCGGTCGAGGATCCGGCCAAGTCGGCCGCACCGCGGGGCTGACATCCCGAAGCTTCGGTCCAGCTAGGATTTGATCGCCTTGGCGATGGTCGCCCCCTCCAGCAACGCGCCGTCGAGATTGGCGCCTGTGAAGTTCGCCTGTTCGAGGCGCGCATAGCTCATGCGCGTCGGCCATTGCCGCACGCTGCCATCCGGCAGCACCGCCGATTGGCTTCCAAGATCGGCATCGCGGAAATCGGCGCGCCGGGCGATGACCTCGCCGAGGTCGGCGCCTTTGAGGTCGGCGGCGGTGAAGCTCGCCCCGGTGAGATCGGCGCGGTTGAAATTGGCCAGCGACAGCAGCGCCTTGTCGAAATGGGCCGCGCGCAGCTTGGCGCGCGTGAAGACGGCGCCGGTGAGGTTGCGTCCGGCAAAGGCCGCCCCCGACAGGTCCTTCTCGGTGAAATCGGCACGGGCACCCTTGCCACCCGAGGTCTCCACCCAGATTTCATGGGCCTTGACGATGTCTGCGAGCTGCGCGGCGGCGGCGGCTGAATCGTCCACGCTGATCGTGTCGGTGACGTCGAGCTGGTCGAACACCGCCTTGGTGAAATCGACTCCGAAGACGTTGGCTTCCTTGAGGATGGCGCCACCCATCTGCGCGCCTTCGACCAGCGCGCGGTTGAGCTGCGCCCCGGTGAGGTTGCAATTCATCAGATTGGCGCCGCGCAGATCGGCATCCTTCAAGGAGCAGCCGGTGAGGTCGGCTTCGGAGAGATCGGCCTGGCGCAGCACCGCGCCCGAGAGATCGGTGCGGCGGATCAGCGCCTGGTGCAGCTTGGCGCCGGCAAGGTCGGCACGCTTCATGGTGAGGTTCTCATCCTGGCCGGGCTCCAGGCGCAATTGCGCCGGCGCCACCACACCGCCGAAGCTCACCAGCAATGACCCGTCCCGGAAATCGGCGTGGGCAAGTCGCGCTTCGGTGAAATCGGCGCCGGCCAGTTGCGCGCCACGGAAATCGGCGCGCCGGCAATCGGCGCGCACGAAATCGGAGCCGACCAGATTGGCGCCGAAGAGATCCGCCTCGGCCAGTTTTGCCATGCTGAGATCGCAGCGCAGGAATTGCACGCCGGTCATTTTCGCACGGCTGAGATCGATGCCCTTGAGGTCGAGCTGGCGGAACGTGCGCAACGTCAGATCGGCGCGCTGGCCGTCACGTGCGCTGTGCAGCCAGCGTCCATGCGCGAGAAGAACATCCCGCAAGCTGGCATCCGTCCCGCTCGCCATCCAACACCTCTTGGCGGCCATCCCTGGCCAAGGCCTCACCCTTGTGGGTGATCTTGCGCGTCTCCGCCGATAATTGCGACAGGTGCGTTTTCCCCACCGCATCTTTTGCGCCGCATCATCGCAGGCGCTCAGCGACTGTCGCGCGAAAAATGGCGACCTCAACTATCACAGCACGGGCATGCTCGGCGCCGGAATCATGACCACGAGCAGCATGGCGATTTCGTCGGGGTTTCGGACATGCGCCAGCGGCAAGGTGAGAACATCGTAGTTGAGTATCTGGCGGTCGATCACCATCTCGCGCTGGGCATGGCGCGGCACACCACCTTCGACGGCCGTGGTATAGGCAGCGACAACAAAGGGGGCGTAATCGGGCGGCAGCAATTGGTCGGCATATTTGCCGGTATAGTCGCCATCGGCGAAGTATTTGACGAGCGCGCTGCCATAGAGGCGGAAGCGGAAGCGCAAAGGTGCCCGCTCCACCTCGACCAGCATCACATAGCCAAGCGCATAGGGAAAATCGATCGGATCAAGATCGGCCCGGGTCGGCATGTTGCGCGCACCGGCCTTGTCGCGCCAATAGGCGAACATCCGCCTCAGGACGGGATGGCGAATCTGTGCGGCAAAAGCGTCGGCATCGAATCCGCTCATGCACCTGTTCCGGCGGCCCGAAGGTAGGACGGCCAGAATAGGCGTCTCTCCCTGTCCCTACAACCGGCGTTCCTACAGCTTCCACCCCAAACCGCGCATGAAGGTTTCGACGCGGTCGGTATAGGCGCCGGGCTTGCCGAGTTCCAGGTTGATCTCGCCATGGGTGAGGGCCATGGGCAGGACCTCGATCTTGCCGCCCAAGTCGATGGCCTTCTTGGCCAGTTCCTGGTTGGCCGGGCAGGAGACGTCGCCGCGCTTGCGGCAGATGGCGAAGACCGGCAGCGTCGGCCCCTTCACGCGGTGATAGGGCGAAACGGCTTCCCATTCGGCGGGGTCGTCGCCGAAGGCCTCGTCATAGAGGCCGAGATGCCGTTTGGTCATGATCGCCGGCACGTTCATCGCGCCGGAATCGAGCGAGACCGTGCCCTTCCAATTGCGCGCGCCGGCGGCCGTCGCAATCTCGGGCGCCATGGTGATGAGGGTGACAAGATGGGCACCCGCCGAATGGCCCATCAGGATCACATTGTCGGGATCGCCGCCCCAGCTCGGCGCCAGTGCCTGCACCTTGGCGAGAGCCGCCGCCACATCCTCGGCCTGCACCAATGGTTCTTCTTCCGGCATCATGCGATAATTGACCGTGACGAAGATGATGCCCTTGGGCAGCCAGCGCGCGATCTTGTTGTCGACCACGCCGCGCGCATCCTTGTCGCCGCGCTTCCAGCCGCCGCCATGGACCATGAACAGAATGGGCGCGTTCTGCGGATTGGCCGGCAGATAGACGTCGAAGCGCTGATTCCGGTCGGCGCCATAGGCGATGTTCTTCTGGACCGTGACACCGGGCGGCAGGTCGACGGCCGCGGCCGGATGGGCCAGCAGAAGCAGGAGTACCAGGCAACCCGACAGGAATTTTATCACGGCGTTGTCTCCCCTCAGAAATGATGACGTGCGGTGGCAAGGATCATCACGGCCGGCCAGCACAAACCCTGCGCGCAATCCCGGCGGCGATTTTCTGGACGGGCCTATTGCGCGGTGTTGCCGCCATCCACCAGCATGGCATGGCCGGTCATGAAGCTCGCTTCATCCGAGGCCAGGAAGGAAACGGCCTGGGCGATTTCCGACGGCTGGCCGACGCGGCCCATGGGGATTGAGTCGCCATTCTTCTGCAAGCCCAGCTTGGGATCGTCGCCGCGATGCTCGATGCCACCCAGCAGCATGGGCGTTTCCACATCGCCCGGGCAGACCGCGTTGACGCGGATGCCCTGGCGCGCATGGTCGAGGGCCGCGGCCTTGGTCAGCATCACGACGGCGCCCTTCGAGGTGCAGTAGGCCAGTTCGCGCTTGCCCGCCACCACGGCCCAGTCGGACGCGATGTTGACGATGGCGCCACCTTTGCCGCTTGCCTCAAACTGCGCCACCATCTGGCGGATGGCGGCGCGGCTGAAGCGGAACACCGCATCGACATTGACGCCCATCACGCGGGCGAAATCATCGTCGGATGTCTCCAGGATATTGCCGCGATGGATGATGCCGGCATTGTTGACCAGGATATCGAGGCGGCCATGCAAGGCGACCGAGCGCGCCACAAGATCGTCGGCCAGACCCTTTTCCAGCACGTCGCCGGCAAAGAAGGTCGCACCGAGTTTCTTCGCCAGCGCCTCGCCTGGTGCCTGGTTGCGGCCGGTGAGGACAAGCTTCGCCCCGTCCGCGGCGAATCGCTCGGCGATGGCAAGGCCGATCCCCGAAGTGGCGCCGGTGACCAGTGCCACCTTGCTGTTCAATCTCTGGCTCATCTCTTATCTTCCTCCAGCTGCATTGTGCTGGAGTGTAGCCAAACCCGTGACGGGTGTCTCGCAAGGCGACAGTAAAAGAAAGACCCGCGACCGAGGCGCGGTCGCGGGTTTGCCCCTTGGGGCGGTCGAATGGCCAGCGGCGGATCAGCCGGCGATGCCGCTGCCACCTCTCGACCCGCGGCCGCTGTCTTTGTCCTTCTTGCCGCCGTCATTCCCCTTGGCGTCCTTGCCGTCACGGCCGTTCTGAAAGGCGCCCTTGACGTCGTTCGGCGCACCGAACAGCAGATCGCCGATCTTTTCGAACAGCGCCGGCTCCGACTTCTTCGGATCGGCCAGCACCCGCAGCTTGTCTTTCGGCTCCGCGAGCGTCTTGATCGGATCCTCAGGCTCAGCCAGAGCCTTGATCGGTTCCTTCGGAGCGGCGAGACCCAGATTCGGCTCCTTCGGATCGGCGAGCCCAAGAACCTCGACTTCCTCGGCGATCGCCAGGTCATGTTCCGGCGTCCCAAATTCCAGCTCTTCGATCTTTTCGCCGATCGCTTCGTCACCATTGGGCTGCTTGTGCTTCTTCAGCACCGGCTTGTCGCCAATGTTGATCTTGCCGCCCGGATTCTTCATGACAATCTCGTCACCCGGGAGCTTCTTCTGCTTGCCGCCGCCGTTGCCCGACCCGTTGCCGGAATCGCCGTCCACGTCGCTACCATTCTCCTTGCTCGGTTCGCCGCCATCATTCTTGGCTTCTTCATCACCAGGCTCCTCGCCGTCTTCGGTCACGGGCTGTTCGATAAACGTGTCGCCGGCCTTCTTGCCCTTCTCGGCCATGGCGAGAGCCGTGGTCATTTCCGGGCTGAGATGCGTGGCCGTGTCGCATTTGCCGGCATTGATGCGCTGCTGCAGTGCCTGGCCCGAAAGCTGGGTGCAGGTGCCGGCGTTGGCCTGGGCTGCGATGGGCATCCAGGTAATCGTCAAAGTCGTGAAGGCAATCGCGGAAAGAAGTTGAGTCTTGTTCATGATCCACCGTCTCTTGGTTTCTGCATAAGGCCCTGCGTCATGCTGGGCCGATGCCGATTGGTGGCGCGGATCGGTCTATAAGTTCAAATGAAATGCGTCTTTATTGCTTCTTTAATATCGTTATATATCAATATGATAATATATCTGACAGCGAAATCATGTGACAAATTGTGCGATGCGTCACAGGGTCTGCTTAATGCCGCCGGACAGAATCCCGGACGATCAGTTGCGCCGGCAGCATGACCTGTTCGCGCGGCGACACCTCTTCCTCGAAAGCGCGCTTGCGGATGAGGCGCAGGGCGTGCTGGGCCATTTCGCCCACCGGCTGGCGCGCCGTGGTGAGGCCCGGCCTGAAGGCGCCGGCCCAGGGGAAATCGTCGATGCTGGCCACCGACATGTCATCGGGTGCCTTGAGGCCGCGATCATGCAGCGCGCGCATGACGCCGATCAGCATGTTGTTGTTGGCAACGAAGATGGCGCTTGGGCGCCGCTTGAGATCGATGAGGGCCTGGGCTTCCCGATAGCCGCCGGCTTCGCGGAAATCGGCATGGCGGATGAAATCGGGCTGCAGCCTCAATTTCGCTGAGCCCATGGCGCGTTCGAAGCCCTGGAGACGTTCGTCGCTGGTATGGTTGCCTTTGGGGCCGGCGATGATGGCGATGTCGCGGTGCCCCTGCTGGAGGATGTGCCGCGTCGTCTCCAGCCCGGCCACGACATTGTCGAGCGTGATGGTGTCGAAGGGCGTGTCATCCCAGGCATTGTCGACGATCACCACCGGGATGTCGCGCGACCAGCCGTCGAAGCGGTAGTCACTGCGGCTGCCGGCCGGACAGAGGATGAGGCCGTCGACCCGCTGCTGGCGCATGAGGCTCATCATCTTCGCCTCGGCTGCGATGTCGTAATTGCTGTCGGCAAGGATCGTCGCATAGCCATAGGCCTTGGCCATCAACTCGACGCCGTGCACGAATTCGGTGAAGAACGGGTTGGTGATGTCGGGGATGACCAGGCCGATGAGGTCGGTGCTGCCGGTGCGCAAGGAACGCGCGATCCCGTCCGGCTGATAGCCCAGCGTCGCAATGGCGCGCTCGACCCGCGCCTTCAGCGCCGGGCTCACGAAGCGCCGGCCGCTGACGCAGGCAGAAACGGTCGCGACCGAGACCTCGGCCTCATCCGCCACATCGCGCATCGTTGCCATGACGGCGGTCAGGCCCACCAATCCTTGCTGGCACCGGGTGCTCGGGCCGATTGCAGGATGGCACCCGGCGCCATCGGCTCGATGTCGAGCAGATATCGCTGCACATCGCTCATGCGCTCATAGGTCGCCTGAACCAGATGTTCGCGCTGCACCAGCTGCTGGGGCAGATCGCGGCGGGTATAAGTCAGATGCAACACGCGGCGGCGGGCGCCGTTGTTGTTGCGGGTACCGCTATGCCAGATCGATGAATTGCACACGATGATCGAACCTGCCGGCGCTTCCACCAATACCTCGCCGGGATAGGGTGCGCCGGCGTCCTGGGGCACGCGCGCCTCGTCCTCGGGCGACAAAGGCTGCGGGGTCCAGTCGAAGCGGTTGACGATCGAGCAGTTGAAGGGCGCCCAATGATGCGAGCCCGGCACGACGCGGGTCGGGCCGTTCTCCAGCGTCATGTCGTCGAAGCAGATGATGACGTTGAGGACCCACCAATCGCCGTCGAAATGCTTGGGCACATCGACATGGAGATCCTGCTGGCCCCTGCCCCGCAACGGCTCGCGCAGATTGGCGCCATGTACCTTGATCTCGCCCAGCAGATAGGCGGAGGCAGCCAGCACCGTCTTGATCTCGAGGCAGCGGTCGAATGCGGTCGATTTGTTGAAGATGTTGGAGACGCGCGGGGCGCCTGGTTCGACATGGACCTCATGCCCGCCCTGCGCGCCTTCGATGGCCGAGAGATGGTCGAAGGCATCCGCCATCGCCCGGCATTCGGCGGGTGAGAAGATGCCCTTGCGGATGAAGTAGCCGTCCTCGTCGAGCTGGCGGCGTTCGCCGTCGGTGAAATCGGCGCCGGTGACGCCGAGGTCGTGGAGGGCTCGCTTGGTGTACATGGCGCTTCTCCCGAAAAGTCGCTGTTAGCTGCCAGCTAATCGTTTAGCTAATCGATTAGCTGGCAGCAAATCACAGGTATCGGGGGCGGGCAAGCGAGGCATGCTTTTCGGGCAAAGCCACCCGCGCCATTGGTATGACGAATTAACTTTTGCGCTTTTGCTGCATGTGCGAAGAATGACCTTCCCCGACCTTAGTCCGGATGATGGTCCAGATGGCCCTGCCGCGTTCGATCCTCGCCCTTGCCGCCGGCTGTTTCGGCATCGGCACGACTGAATTCGTGGTGATGGGCCTCCTCCCCGATGTGGCGCGCGATCTCAACGTCGACATTCCGCAGGCGGGCCTGCTGGTCACGGGCTATGCGGTCGGCGTCGTCATCGGCGCGCCCATCCTTGCCATCCTCACCGCGCGCCTGCCGCGCAAGGGGGCGCTGCTCGGCCTCATGGGCGTGTTCGTGCTCGGCAATCTCTTCTGCGCCCTCGCCCCCACTTACGAATTGATGCTGGCGGCCCGCATCTTCACCGCCTTTGCGCATGCGGCTTTCATGGGGATCGGCGCGGTGGTCGCAGCCGACCTCGCCCCGAAGCATCAGCGGGCGCAGGCGATGTCGCTCACCATGGCAGGCCTCACGGTCGCCAATGTGCTGGGCGTGCCCGGCGGCACCGCCCTTGGCCAGGCCTTCGGCTGGCGCTTCACCTTCCTCGCCGTGGCGATGATCGGGGTCATTGCCGCCATCGCGGTCGCCATCATGGTGCCGCGCATGGC
Source organism: Rhodospirillaceae bacterium (assembly GCA_016712715.1). Classification (NCBI taxonomy): domain Bacteria; kingdom Pseudomonadati; phylum Pseudomonadota; class Alphaproteobacteria; order Rhodospirillales; family Rhodospirillaceae; species Rhodospirillaceae bacterium. Next base: position 1,145,631 of record JADJQM010000002.1, on the reverse strand, counting down.
GGCCCTCAGATCAAAATCGCTGCTGGGCGAGTTCGCGGTGCTGAAGCGCCCGCAGGTCGCCCTCGGCATGGCCATGAGCGCGCTCTCGGCCGCCGCCATGTTCTCGGTCTACACCTACATCACGCCGATCCTCACCAATGTCACCGGCATCGCCGCCGCCTCGGTCACCTATGTGCTGGTGGTGTTCGGCATCGGCCTCACCGTCGGCAATCTCCTCGGCGGGCGACTTGCCGATTGGAAGCTCATGCCCTCGCTCATCGGCCTCTTCCTGCTGACCGGCGGCTTGCTCGCCCTCTTCACCGTGACGGCCTTCAACCCGGTGACGGCGATCGCAACCCTCATCGTCTGGGGTGTCGCTGGTTTCGCCGTGGTGGCGCCCTTGCAGATGCATGTGGTGAACGAGGCCAAGGGGGCGCCCAACATGGTCTCGGTCCTCAATCATGCCGGCTTCAACATCGGCTGCGCCTCGGGGGCGTTCCTGGGCGGCCTGCCCATCGCCCATGGCTTTGGCTATGAGAGCGTGCCGTGGATGGGTGCCGCCGTGGCGTTTGCCGCCTGCGGCGTCGCGCTTTTCTCGCTCTGGCTCACCAGACGGACGGGCGGGAGTGAGCCGGTCTATGAACCGGAAGCAGCACCGGCCGAATAGGTCGCGGTCACCATACCTTCGTCACGAGACAGCCTATCCAGGTCCGAGTATCAGCAGCCTCTGGCGCCCTCTTCGTGGCCGACTCCTCCCGCCGTCACCTAACCGTAACACGGTCATTTTGACGATCTCTACTACCTATGGTATTTTCCATCAGGTCATGGGATCTGGACCAGGGTTTGAACCGACGGGGGAATTCGATGAATTACACCGGCTTGCGTCAAATCAAAGATGTTGAAGAACGTCGCCGGGCCATCTACGGCCTTTTCAACATCCGAAGAGGGCTCTCGCGGAAGATTCCAGCGAAGAGCGAAGGAAATTTCCTGCTTGCCACCTGGAACATCCGAGAATTCGGCGGCGAGAAAATGGGACCACGGCTGCCGGAAGCGCTTTATTTTATCGCCGAATGTCTCAGCCGATTTGATCTCATCGCCGTTCAGGAAGTGCGGGCCGATCTTCGCGCGCTTAAGGACGTGGTGCGAATTCTCGGCCCGCAATGGGACGTGGTGTATTCCGATGTCAGCTATGCCGACGGTGGCAATTTTGAACGCATGGCCTTCATCTTCAATAAGGGGAAGGTGAGCTTTACGGGTCTGGCAGGCGAAATGGTCCTGCCAAACAAGGAGGCGAGCGCGGAAGTCGCGCAGATAGCGCGGACGCCGTTCATCTGCGGTTTTCAGGTCGGCTGGACAAAATTCAACCTCTGCACGGTTCACATCTATTACGGCGAGGGAAAACCTGATCCGAAACGGCGCGTTGAGGAAATAGACAAGCTCGCCAAAATCCTCGCCAGCAAAGCGAAGGACTATATCGACATCGCGGCTCCCAAGAACTATTCACCGGAGCATCTGGTACTGCTTGGCGATTTCAATATCTTCAAGCGCAGCGACAAGACCTTTGCCGGTTTGACCAAGAACAAGTTCTTCGTGCCGGAAAAACTGGCGGCGCTGCCCAAAGGCTCGAATGTCAAGATGGACAAGTTTTACGACCAGATTGCTTTCTTCAAACACAAGGCGACCGCGAAGAATACCCAAGCGGGAATCTTCGATTTCTTCGACTATGTCTTCAATGACCCGAAGAAGTTCCGTCACATCACGAAAGCCAGGACGGTGAAGGCGTTCAACGACTGGCGGACATACCAGATGTCCGACCATCTCATCATGTGGAGCGAATTCGGCGTTGACGAAACCAACGCCTATTTGAAAGAGCTGGCTGCGCTGGACAAGTGATGAACGACGGCAAGGACCCGATGCCCATGCCACAAAAGAGGCAAGGTCCGGTCTATGAACCGGAAGCAGCACCGGCAGAGTAAGGCAAGACCGGCCGCGGATCAGGCCGGGCCGACCTCATCGACGGATTTCGCATTAGTCACCGCGAGCCAGATCCCGGCAAATACGGTCACCAAGCCCACCACGAGATTCCAGCGGATCGCCTCGCCGAGCAGAGCCGCGCCGAACAGCGATGCGGTGATCGGGTTGACCGTGACCGAGATCGCGACCCGCGTCGGCGATGCGCGGCCGAGGGCAAAGGCCCAGAGGAAAAAGGTCACGGCCCCGCCGAACACGCCGAGATAGGCGACCGCCGACCATTGCGGCACGTCGAACGCGGCGAGCGGCGCAAATCCGCCGCGCGCTCCCGACACGATGAGGAGACAAAGCGCCCCGACACCCATCCCGGCGGTCGCAAATGGAATGGGACCCGAGCGGCGGATGAATGGGCGCGACCAGACATTGTAGAGCGCCATGCAGAGGGCGGCGCCGATCATCAGCAGATCGCCGCGCCAGGCGCCTTCCGGCACGGTGGCAAGGCCCGACAGCAAGGCCAGCGCCACGCCCGACATCGCGATCAACACGCCGACCGTCTTGCGCAGGGTGAGTTTCTCGATGCCGAGCAAGGCGCCTACCAGCAAGGTGAGGAGCGGCAGGGTCGACAAGGCGAGTGCGCCGCGCGCCGCCGTTGTGTAGATCAGCGACGCGTTGAAGAGGATCGGGAACAGCGCAAAGAACAGCAGCCCCAGCCCCGCGACACCCGGCCAGTCCCGCCGCCCCGGCCATGTCGCGCGCTGCAGAAGGGCCAACGGCAGCAGGAGGACAAAGCCGATGCCAAAGCGCAACGCACCCAGGGCCAGCGGGTCGATGGCATCCATTACATAGCGCGTCGCCACCACCGCCGTGCCACCGATCCCGCTCGAGAGCACCGCCGCCATCACGCCCCAGATCTCGCCCATGCAGATGTCTCCCCGATGGCCCCGAACGAGACTAGCAACATTCTTCAAAGTCCAGGCACGCAACGGCGTCATGGCCCTGGGCGCAGAGCGCGGTGCTCACAGTCCCGAGCCATCGCTCATGCCGGCTCATCAGGGCAAAGTGAAGAATTTCGCGAGATCGGCCCCGCGCGCTGGGCCGGGTTGCTACACAGCCCGCCGCGCGCGCTTTGCCCGGTATATCTCCTGATCAGCCCGGTCGATGAGAAAATCGATTTCCGTCCCGTCCTGGGGTTAACGGCGACGCCGGTGCTGGCGGAAAGCGGCATCGCGACATTCTCGAAACTGAAAGGCAGCCGTGTCGGAGCGGCGCGAGATGCGGGTGATGCGTACCGCCGTGTCGTACAGGGCCGTGTCGCACAGGGCCGTGTCGCACAGGGCCGTGTCGCACAGGGCCGTGTCGAACTGGGCCGTGTCGAACTGGGCCGTGTCGCACTGGGCCGTCTCGCACTGGGCCACAACGCGTGATTTTGCGTGCCGGCAATACGATGGGGCGACTATTCGAGGTTCGGCAGCTACGAAGGCAGGGGCGCGCGTCCCACGGTGTCGCTGAGACGACGTGTGCCATTCCACAAATACCTCCAATTCACCCAGGATGAAAATACGGGCTGCGCGGCGTCAAGATTTGCTGTTAACTATTGCGGGTGATACGCTTGGGTATCGCACGTTGAGAGGGGCCCGCCATGCCGACCAACGAGACCGCCCTGCCACCCGTCAGCGCCGACCCGGCCCAGCGCCAGTCGCCCGTCAATCGGCCGGATGCCCAAGGCGGCCCCGAGCCCGGGACAGCGCTTGCTCTGTCGGGCGGTGGCTATCGGGCCATGCTGTTTCCTGTCGGCACGCTGTGGCGATTGTACGATGCGGGGCTGCTTGACAAGCTGGTGCGCATTTCCAGCGTCTCGGGCGGGTCGATCACGGCGGCTCAGCTCGCCCTGAAATGGAGCAAGCTCAGCTTCGACCCACTGAAGGTGCGCGCCGATTTCGAGCCCCAGGTGGTGGCGCCGATCCGCGCGCTCGCCCGCCACACCCTCGATGTAAAATCCGTGCTCAGCGGCATCTTCTTTCCCGGCACGATCGGCGAGAAGGTGGCTGCCGCCTATGCCAAACATCTCTATGGCTCGGCGACGCTGCAATCGCTGCCCGACCATCCGCGCTTCGTCATCAACGCCACCAATGTGCAGACTGGCGCGCTGTGGCGCTTCTCGAAACCCTATATGGGCGATTACCGGGTCGGCCTCGTCGACAAGCCGACCTTGTCGCTGGCGACCGCCGTCGCCGCCTCCTCGGCCTTTCCACCGATCCTCTCGCCGCTGGTGATCAAGCTCGACCCGGCGAGTTTCGGCCCGCCGGAGAAAGGGGCGACGCTGGACCATCCGCCCTTCAACAAACGCGTCGTGCTCAGCGATGGCGGGGTCTATGACAATCTTGGCCTGGAGACGGTGTGGAAGCGATACCAGACCGTGCTGGTGAGCGATGCCGGCGCCAAGATCGCCGATGAAGGCGAGCCCGCCGAGGATTGGGCGCTGCATTCCCTGCGCGTGCTCGACCTCGTCGACAACCAGGTGCGCAGCCTGCGCAAGCGGCAGTTGATCGGCTCCTATATCGACGGCAGCCGGCGCGGCGCCTATTGGAGCATCCGTGGGGACATCACGAAGTATGGCGGCTCGGCCACGCAATTCCCGCCCGACCACACCAGGGACCTCGCCGAGACGCCGACGCGCCTCGAAGCCATGCCCGACGCGCGGCAGGAGCGGCTGATCAATTGGGGCTACGGCATCGCCGATGCGTCGTTGCGCAAGCATGTCGATGGCAACCTGCCGGCGGCGGCATTGCCCTATCCGACGCGCGGTGTGTGAGGCCAGCCTGCTGCGACGCGCGGGTGCCGCACCCTCGCGCATCATATAGGGGGATCCCAATGGGGGGGATCCAGAGACGCGCCGCCCCGCGTATAAGAGGCATGATGACAACACGTCGAATGCTGCTCGCCGCCCTGCTGGGCGCCCTCGTCCCGGTGACGGCCTCCCCGGTGACAGCCTTCGGGCAAAGCGGGCCGGACCCGGTCGCCGTCGCGCGCTTTGGGGCCGGCGATCGCGGCCAGTGGCAGGAGGAGATCTTCGCCGGCAAGACGCTCTATGATCTTGTGCCCTTTGCCGGCGGCACGGCCCTCCATGCCAAGGCCAACGGCACAGCGTCCGGACTCTATCGCGAGATGGAGATCGATCTTGCCAAGACGCCGGTGGTCAAGTGGCGCTGGGCTTTGGGGGGCGGGCAAAGCCGGGCTCGATCCGCGCCGGAAGGATGGCGACGATTATCCGCTACGCCTTTACTTCGTGGTGAAGCGCGGCCTCTTCAACCTCGACACCATCGCCGTGCAATATGTCTGGTCACTGTCGCAGCCGGTGGGTGCGTCCTGGCCCAACCCGTTTGCGCCCAGCGTCAAGCAGATCGCCATCGACAGCGGTGCGGCTCCCGCGGGCGAGATGGTGGCGCATAGCCGCAACCTGCGCGACGATTTCCAAGAGCTGTTCGGCGAGACGATCGACCGGGTCGATGTCATCGCCATCATGACCGATGCCGACAATGCCGGCGGGATCAGCGAAGGCTGGTATGGCGATGTGAGCTTTGCGGCGAAGTGAAGGTTCCGTAACAAATCGCCGCGCGGTGCGAACTGCCAGTGGGGCATCCGCGTCCGGATGCCACGGGTAAGGGAGTTGCATCATGGCATGGCGTTCGCCGCTTGTGGTTTTACTGGGCATGGCCTTCGCGACAGCCCTGCCGGCCCGGTCGGAGGAATTGGCGGCCCACCCCGTCGTGGTCGAGCTGTTCACCAGCCAGGGCTGTTCGTCCTGCCCACCGGCGGATGCCAATCTCATCGAGGTGAGTGGGCGGGCCGATGTGCTGGCCCTGAGCTTCGGCGTCACCTATTGGGATTACCTGGGCTGGGAAGATACCTTCGCGCGGAAGGAGTTCACGCAGCGGCAGATGGTCTATGAACGGCCGCTCGGCCATCCCGGCGCCTTCACGCCGCAGATCGTGGTGAATGGCCGCCGGGATGTGATCGGCCATGATCTTGGCGAATTGCAGGCGCTGATCGACGCGGAAGCGGTGTTGCGCGGCGCGGAGGCACCACCGCCGATCCAGCGCGACGGCGACCGGCTCGAGATCGGCGCGGGCGCTGCGCCAATGCTGCCGGCAGATATCTGGCTGGTGCGCTATGATCCGCGCATCACCGAGGTCCCGGTGGCGCGGGGTGAGAACCGGCGGCGCGTGCTGCCGATCAAGAACAGCGTCCGGGAACTCATCCGGCTAGGCGGGTGGAACGGTGATGCCGTGGCGCTCGACCTGCCGCCGGTACCCGACGGGCTGGCCAGCGCTGTCCTCGTCCAACTGCCGCTGGGCGGCGAGATCCTGGCGGCGGCGAAGCTGTAATCGCTTAACTGCTCAAGATTGTGGCGCTTTCCTGCCACGCCCCGACTGAGCTTTCACGTGACCCGACTCCCCGATTCTGCTAGAGGCCGTGGGGTCGAAAACGATTGGCTGAAGGCGTCGCGCATCATGGCGGCAAACGAGATCAAGATCAGTGTGCAGAAATTCCCACCACCGCTGCCACTCCTCTGGGCGTTCCTACCAGCCGGCACCGAAGCAGCGGAGCGGCTGCACAAAATCCACTACCGAGCCATTTGGCACAGCCTCGGCTTCTTCGGCACCATCGAGATGGTGCTATTGCTGCTGCTGTGGCCGGCCCTGCTGGCGCCGCGGGTGATCGACTTGACTAGGCGCAACGCCGCCATGGTGAGGGCGCGAACCGGCAAGGGTATTATCCGGCAGATGGCCGAGCAGGCCTGGCTCGCCGCGCGCTTCGGCTTTCGCCCGCAGGCCTATTACGTCATGGAATTCTTCCTGCCCGAACGGCGGCGACTGGCTGGTGACTACATCCATCGCTTCGTCGTCAAGGACGGGCTCTATCGTCGCCTGAAAGCGGATGGGACCACTTCGCCCATGACCGGCAAGGACGGATTCACCAGCTACTGCCAGGCACGCGGCCTGCCCGTCTCGGCGACGGAATTGTCCTTGTCGGACGGGCGCATCGAGGGGACAGGACGAGCCGCTCTGCCGCCGCGTGATCTCTTCGTCAAGCGCACGCGCGGTCGCGGCGGTACGCGCGCCGAACTGTGGCACTATCGCGATGGTCTCTATCACCGCGCCGATGGCGCAAGTCTGGATGAAAGCAGGCTGCTTGCGCGTCTCATTGACCTGTCGCGCCGCGAGCCCTACATGGTTCAGGTCCGGCTGATCAACCATGCGGACATCGCCGACCTGTCACCAGGTGCGCTGGCCACCGTGCGCCTCGTCACCATGATCGACGAGAAAGGCGGTTTTGAAGCGGTGCGGGCCGTGTTCCGCATGGGTCAGAGTTCCGCCAGCATCGTCGATAATTTCCATTCCGGCTGCATCGCGGCACCGATCGACCTCGTCACCGGTGAGCTGGGCAGGGCAACCGATTTCGGCCTGGCGCCCAGCGTCGGCTGGCTAGACCAGCATCCTGAAACGGGTGCCCGCATTCCCGGGCGCAGGCTGCCGCAATGGGACGAGGTCGTGGCGCTGGCACAGCGCGCCCATGCGCATTTCGCCGACCGGATCGTCGTCGGCTGGGACATCGCCATCACCACGGACGGGCTGCTGATCGTCGAAGGCAATGCGGCGCCCGATGTGGACAATATCCAGCGCCCGCATCAGGGGCCGCTCGGCCAGTCGCGCTATGCCGAGTTGATGTACTGGCATCTCCAGCGCATGGAACTGGACTAAACGCGGCGTTCGGGCCGAGTCTATCGCGGACTAGGTGAGGCCCTTGCGCTCCTTCCAGGCGGCGGACATGTCACGCAGGAACGCCAGATCGACATGGTGTGCGTAACATTCGGCAAGGCGCCCGATACCGGCCGGCAAATCGTGAGTACGTTGGATCATGTCGCAGCCGGATTGAACATTGCCTTCGATGATGCGCGGACCCTGATCCGTAATCGCCACATCCCAGCCAACCGTGATGCGGTCGGGAAAGGCAGCATGCGCCCGGCACACGAGGTCGATCGTCTCGCGCCATTGCGGCAGGATGCGTCCTTTGATCTCGGCGCCGGTGAGTGGATGCTTGTCGTACCATACGCATGGCTGAGCCGTGCCCGCATCCGAGGCCGGCCCCAGTTCGCCGGTCGTCATATCGACGCGCGAAACGATACCGCCCTTGTGAAAGTTGTCGACAATTGCTTCCGGCTTGGTTGAGGATTTGAACACCGCATGCGTGGCTTCGAAGCCACCGGTTTCGTTCCGGATACTCATGATGCGGCAGGAGGTGAGGACGTTGACGGCCAGATCCCGCAATTCAGGATGCGCGAGCATGGCGCCCTGCACCAGCATTGCCTTGCCAGCGGCTAGCGTAACGATGTGGACCAAGAGTTCCGTGGCATCACGCGTGATGCCATTCTGGTCCAGATAGCGGCCGTCTGCCTGCCGCAGCCAACGTTCGCAACCGCGCCCGCCACGCCCCTTCAGCGGCTTGATGAGCAAAGGGTGTCAGCCTTTCCAGATTGCCATCGCTGTGAACGACAAGGTAGGTCGGCATGGTCGCGATGTCATTCTTCTGGCATTGCCGAAAGAACGCGGCCTTGTCATTTAGGATGCGCCGGGTCGGTCGCTCAATGCGTGATTCCAGAAATGTATGCAGGCCACCTTTGAACTCGTAGCGCGCAATGTAGCTGCCGGCATGGCGCAGCCGCTCTGGTCGGAACAATTCGAAGACGTAGTATTTCCTAGGCGAAATCGAGTATCGGAGAGCGACGGAGAACTGTTCTGTCACCTGACGCAGCTTCCCCTTTCCGGTCGCCGCGCGTACCCGGTCGCCGAGCTTGCGGGTATGTTTCCACGACAGATAGGCAAAGGGAATCGGCCACAACAGCCCGTAGAGCAGGGTCCGGCCAAGAACCTGGCGCCCGTGCATTTTCCAGACATAGCGCGCATAACTACTGTGGATGATGTCCGCCGGCGTGGTCGGAACCTTCAGCAAGGGCAGGATCAGCTTATAGGGCGAACAGAAGGGCAAACGCAGATAGGCCATGCGGTCCGGCCCTCAACGTAGAACAGTCTGAAGGAAAGCCATCACCTAGCCTCCGCCATGGTGGCTCGGATGCCAAGACTGAGCAGCGTCACGTCGCTGCCAGGGACGATCAAGTGGTAGCCGCGATCAGCCATATCCTTTGCCACCTTGCCATTGATGGCTGTGCTGCCGAGGAGTTTGCCGCTGCGCTGGATCGCCTGTTCGGCACGCTCGATCTCCGCGCGCACGAAGGGATCTGAAAATTCGTTGAGCTTGCCGAGGCTGGCGGAAAGATCGCGTGGACCGATGAAGATCATGTCGATGCCGTCGACAGCGGCGATTTCCGCGATGTGATCGATGGCGGCGGCGTTCTCCACCTGCACAATGACAAATACCTTGTCGGCCGCGCTGGCGTAGTAGCCGGGATTGAAGCCGTAATCCATGGCCCGCATGCCGCCGAAGGCACCACGCTTGCCGCGTGGTGGATAGCGGCAGGCAGCGACGACTTGGCGCGCTTCCTCCGCATCGCTGACATTGGGAACCATGATGCCGTCGACGCCCGCGTCGAGGACGCGCTTGATGTAGATGGGATCGTGACTTGGAACGCGCAGAATGCCCGCGCAATCGCTGCCTTTGACGGCGCGCAGCTGGGCGATGGCGTCGCCGATATTGCCCTGGCCGTGCTCATGGTCGATCAGGATGAAGTCGAAACCACCAAAGGCGAGGATTTCGGCGACATCAGCCGAATTGGTTAAGAGCCATGCGCCAAGACAGGCGCTGCCAGCCAGCATTTTCCGCCTGAGCGGGTTGGCATCCGGCATTCTCAATTTCCCCCTGCCTGCAGCCGACGGCGGCGCCGCGGCCGAAAGCTCTGAAAAACGTCTATATTTCAATGGCATTGGCGATGATTTCGAATCACCGCCAATGCCGTGGCCGCTTTTCAATAGCTTTCCTTACAGGAAGCTGACAAGGGGTTTTCTTACTGGAAGCTTACATAATCGTTAACTCGTGGCCGGGATACCTCACATCGACTTTTCGCAATTGACCATCCAGGGGATGCCGTAGCGGTCGGTGAGCATGCCGAAACGGTGGGCCCAGAAGGTCTCCTCCATCGGCATGGTGATCTGGCCGCCGGCGCTGAGCTCGCCATAGATGCGCTCGGCCTCTTCCGGTGTCTCGACCACGGTCGAGACCATCATGCCCTTGGTATCGACCTGGCAGTCGGCCGTGGCGTCGGAGGCCATCAGCACCTGATCGCCCATCATGATGCGGGCATGCATGATGAGATCGGGTTTCACGCCCGGCATCTGGTCGCCTGGCGCTAGGTCGCTGTTCTTCATCATCATGACAACCTGGCCACGCAAGGTCTTGGCATAGAATTCCATGGCCTCCTTGCACTGGCCGTTGAAGGTCAGATAGGGGTTGAGCTTCATCATCGTCTCCATCGGGTTACGTTGGGTGGGTTGTTGCTGCCGGATGGCAGCTGAGAGAATGAAATTCATCGCGGCTGGGCTAAGGGAGCGAATCAGGCGCTGACGATCACCTTGAATCCGCCATAGCCCATGCGCTTGAAATCGAAGGGCATCTTGTTCATGTCCATCCCGGCCAGGCGCGGATCGGCCATCACCTTGGCATTGACCTTGTCGCGATGGGCGCGGGACTTGTAGACAATCCAGGAAAAGATCACGGTTTCGCCGGGCCTGGTCTTGATGACGCGCGGAAAGGGCAGGCCCATTTTGGTGTCGAGCTGGTCGCCCACGCATTCGCACACCGCGAGCGCGCCATGTTCGCGCCAGATCTTCGCCGCCTTGCGCGCCAGATTGCGATAGGCCGTCAAGTTCTTCTTCGGCACGGGCAACAGGAATCCGTCGACATAGTGCATCGTTTCCTCCGATTCATTGAGCGCGGCCACGCGCGTCCTGATCGGAGCCCTGCCGCAGTTACTTCCGGTTCTTGTGTAAAAGGTTGATATCAACCTATTGACCACTTGTCAAACCTTCGCGCTGTGACAAAAGTCGGGTATCGTCGCGGTTCGCGATGCCCCATTTCCGGAGCCAAGCATGACGGAGATTCTGCTCTTTCCCCTGACCCTGGCCGCGGCCCTGGGTGCCGGCCTCATCGGCGGGGTCTTCTTCGCGTTCTCGAGCTTCGTGATGCGGGCGCTGGGGCAACGGCCGGCGCCGGAAGCCATCGCCGCCATGCAAGCGATCAACATCGTGGTGATCAACCCGCTGTTCCTGGGCGTCTTCATGGGAACGGCGGTGCTGGCGGCGGCGGTGGCAATCCTGGGCTGGTTCGGCATTGCCACCGGCGGCGTCGGCTACCTGACTTGCGCCAGCGCACTCTATCTCGTCGGCACGTTCGGGGTGACCATGATCGGCAATGTCCCGCTCAACAACGCGCTGGCCGCCATGCAGCCGGAGAGTGCCGAGGCCGCGGCGCTCTGGGTCCGCTATCTCCGGCAATGGCTGCTGTGGAACCATGTCCGCATGCTGGCAGCAACACTCGCCAGCGCCGGATTCATCCTGGCGATGCGTGGTGGGGCCCCCGCCTAATTCTGCAGGTGGCGCAGCTTGTCGGGATTGCGCACGACATAGATGGTGCTGATCCTGCCATCCTCGAGGACGAAGGCCATGGTCTGCAGCGTGCCATCCTGCTCGCGCGTGACGAAACCGGGCAGGCCGTCGATTTCGCCGTCATAGAGCAGCTGCGGGCTGTCATAGCCCGAATAATGCGTGAAGGCTTCGAACAATCTCAGCACCTTGTCGCGCCCGATGATCGGTTTGCGGGCCGCCGTCTTCTTGCCGCCGCCATCGGCATAGACGATCACGTCCTCGGCCAGCAATTGCTGCAGTCCCGCCATGTCGCCGTGCCGCGCGGCGGCGAAGAAGGCGTTGGCGATGTTGCGCCCCTGCTCAGGAGAGACGGGAAAGCGCGGCCGGGCGGCGCGCACATGGCTGCGGGCGCGGCTTGCCAATTGGCGGCAGGCGGCGGGGTCGCGCTCGATCGCCGCCGCCACCTCATCGAATTCCATGCCGAACACATCATGGAGCAGGAAGGCCGCGCGCTCCAGCGGCGACAGACGCTCAAGGATGGTCATCAGGGCGAAGGTCAGATCGTCGGCATCGGCCTCGGCCACCACCTCGACCACGGGTTCGGGCAGCCAGGGACCGATATAGGTCTCGCGCTGCACCCGGGCGGATTTCAGGTGATCGAGGCAGAGCCTGGTCACCACCTTGGAGAGGAAGGCCTGGTCGTTCAAGACTGCGGCACGGTCCGCCTGGTGCCAGCGCAGATAGGCTTCCTGGACCATGTCCTCGGCCTCCGCCACCGAGCCCAGCATCCGGTAGGCGATGCGGACCAGCCGCGCCCGGTGCGGCGCGAAGGTGGCGGCGGAGTCGAGCTGCTCGGTCATGATTTCGGATGCGGTGTCTGGAAGGCGACGTTGACCCGGTTCCAGGCATTGATGGTGGTGATCGCCAAGGTGAGTTTCACCTGTTCCTCCGGCGTGAACTGCGCCTGCAGGGCCTGGAAATCAGCGTCCGACACGGGCGCATGGTTGATCCCGGTCACGGCCTCGGTCCAGGCCAGGGCAGCGCGCTCGCGCTCACTATAAAGCGGCGATTCGCGCCAGGCACTCAGCAAATAGAGGCGCATTTCGGTTTCGCCCTGGGCGCGGGCGTCGCGGGTGTGCATGTGGAGACAGAAGGCGCAGCCATTGATCTGGGAAGCGCGGGTCTTCACCAATTCCAGAAGGCTGTGTTCCAGGCCGCATTTTTCCACATGCTCGCTGAGGTCCAACAGGGCCTGCATGGTCTTGGGCGCTGCGTGAAAGGCGTTGAGGCGGGCTTTCATGATCTTTTCCTGCGTTTATGGCGTTACGCAGATATGACGAGCGGGCCCTGGTCGGTGTGACACGGCGCCCGAAAGAAATTCAGCGCGCCCGGCGGAAGGTGAGATTGAGGCGCTGCTCGCCCAGCAGCGGATGCGATCCCGGCTTCAGGGGCGCGATGCCGTGATAACGCAGGCGCGACGGCCCACCCCAGACCACAATATCACCATGGGCAAGGGGGATGCGCTGGGCCTTGTCGGCGCGCGCCAATCCGCCCCACAGGAAGGTGGCGGGCAGCCCCAGCGAGACCGACACGATCGGTTGGGTAAAATCGCCCTCGTCCTTGTCCTGGTGGAGGGTGAGCCTGGTGCCGGGAAGATAGCGGTTGATCAGGCAGACATCGGACCGAAAGTCGGAGAAACCGGCGGCGGCAGCGGCACGCCGGGCGAGGTCGAGAAAGAGCGGCGGCAGGGGTGGCCAGGGGCGCCCGTTTTCGGGATCGACCGGGTCATAGCGGTAGCCCCTGCGGTCCGACACCCAGCCATAACCCCCACAATTGGTCATGGCGACCGACATGCGGAAGCCGCCCGGCGTCACCAGATGGCGAAAGGGTGCAGCCGCCGCAACGGCCGTGATGGCGGCGAGCAGGTCCGGCGCCGCATCCAGAGCAAAGCCGCGCAGCAACAGCGCGCCCTCGGCAAGCGTTTCAGTGGGTGGGGCGAAAAGATCCAGGGTCATGATGCGGCGTGAAAGATGATCCCCAGCATGTGGTGCTGTCCAGTGACGAGAGCGGCGGCAACAACGATGACTTATGGGGTCCAGGAACCCGGCACCCGTTTTTGGGTTCACATACCGGACCGATCAGCGTCCCATCAGGGAGGGTGTCATGCGCTGGATTGCCGCCGTTATCCTTACCGTATTGTGGTTGATCCTGATCGCCATCGGGTTTGTGGCCCTGCCGGCCGCCGCCGGCGACCGCGTCGCGCTCGCCCCCGCGATCTGGGCCGACTATCAGATTTACTTGAAGAATTTGGGTGCCAACGAAGCCTATTACGCGGTGACACCCGACGGGCTCGGCGGGGCGCCATCCGGCTGCAGCCTCATCAAATGCCTGCCGGGTCCCAGCGGTGGCACGGGCGTCAGCGAAGCCGAGGCGATCAAGCGCTGCGAGGATGTTTCGCCACCCAGCCGCAACTGCATCATTTTTGCCAAGGGCGCCGAGATCGTGGTCGATTACGAGATGCGCGCCTATTGAGGATCAGGGGGTGAGCGTGGGAGCGGTGTTGGGGGTTCGCGCGGCCTCCGCCTCGGCCTGTTCCGCCAGCATCTCCTGATTGACGAGCGGCAGCATCTCGCCCAGCCAAAGGGAGTGGGTGAGATGATCGGCTCGCTCGCGCCCGGTATTGGGATGGATCAGCACGGCAAGCCCGTGGCGGTTGATCATCAGCCAAGGCACCAGTTGTGCGAACGTCGCCACGTCGAAACTGATCTGATACATGGCGCGCGTGTGGGGTCCCACCAGCCGGTCATGGACGCGCCCCAAAGACACACTGAAGCGCTCGGCGATCCGCTCGCGCAAGGCCAGCGCGATGGCCCGCTGGTCCGGCCCATCGAAATAGATATGGGCGTGGTAGCTGGCGATCTCGGCGATGGGATGGAGATCCACGGCAGCCTCAGCGCCCCGCCACGGCCACGGCGACACCAGCCATGACGCCGCCGGTGGCGCGGTTGACCAGCTTCATCTGCCGGGGCGACGCCACAAAACGGCGCGCCCGAGCCGCCAGCAGCGCATAGCCCATCATGATCGCGGTGAGGATGACTGCCATCAGCAGGCAAAGTTCCAGGATGGCGAGGCCGGTCATGTTTTCGAGCGCCACCACCTGGGGCAGGATGGCGAGGAAGAACACCATCGTCTTCGGATTGCCAAGGGTCATGGAAAGGCCGCCAACCGCAAGCCGCAGGCCTTCGCCCTTCACATAGACCTGTTCCTCCGGCGAAGTGGCGGGCGCCCGCCACAGTTTCCAGGCGAGGAACAGCAGATAGGCGGCACCCGCATATTTGATGACGGTGAAGACCAGGTAGAAATTCTGCGCCAGCACGGCAAGTCCGCTCACCACCAGGCCGAACCACAGGAGATCGCCGCACACCATGCCGAGGATGAAAGGCAGGGTGCGCCTGTGGCCGGTCGCCATGGCGCGGGCGATGACCGCGGCGACACCGGGGCCGGGTGTCACGACCGCCAGGGCATAGATGCCGGCGAAGATCAGCAGGGCCATGGGGGTCATGGGAATTGGCTCCGAGGATGAGGTCCTTGGGGGTGGGATCCTTGTGGCGCTGTTCTAGAACAAATCGACGGCGGTGGCGACCCCCTCCCCGCCGGAACCCCATCACACATAGGCGGTTGATTGCGCTAGGATGGGGGCAATGCGAACGGTGGATGACAAGCGGGGAATGACCGACACGATCAAGGTAATCAGCTGGAATCTCTGGCATCGCGGGGGCGCCGTGGTGGGCGACCTCGTCGCCCTCATCGAAGCGGAACGGCCGGATCTCCTCCTGATGCAGGAAGCCAAGCAGCCGCTGGAGGCGCTGCCGCATTTCGTCGGCGGCACGTTCCACTGGCAAGGGATGCAGCGGCGGGTCTATGGGCTCGCTTTCTGGTCGCCCCATGACCTGGGCGAGGCGCATTCCATTCCCCTGCCCGTCTCGCCCTTGCCGCTGCGGGTGCCGCCGCGTCTCGCGCAATTGCTGAAATTCGACGGCATCTCCTTTGCCAATGTGCATTTGTCGCACGGCCAGATGCTGAACCGGCGGCAATTGCTCACCATTGCGCAAGCAACCAGCGGCCCCACGGTCATCATCGGTGACTGCAATGCCGTCGGGCGCATCATCCTGCCGGACTTCACCGAGGTGGGACCGCTCGATCCCACGCACAAATTGCGCACCCGGCTGGATCGCTGCATGGTGCGTGAATTGGCCTGCAGCCAGGCGCGCGTGCTGGCGCGCGGCCCCTCGGATCACCATCCGATCGAAGTGCATCTCAGGCGCAGCTGATCAGAGATAGGGCAGAAAGAGGCGCGCGGCGCGGTCGCGCAGTCGGATGAGGAAGGGACGCTGCTTCAACCGCTTCAGGGTAAAGGCACGGCCTTTCTTGCGCTCGACCTCCGCCTCGATTTCCCGGGCAAAGGCCTTGTCGTAGATTTCGAGGTTGATTTCGAAATTGAGCCGCATGCTGCGCACGTCCCAATTGGCGCTGCCGACCAGGGACCAGTTTCCATCGATGGTGAAGAGCTTCGAATGTTCGAACGGTTTGGGCGCGCGCCAGATATGGCCGCCGGCCTGCAGGAAGGGTTCGACATGAGCCCGCGTCGCCCAATCGATGAAGGCATGGTCGGAATCGGCCGGCACCACCACTTCGACAGCGACACCGCGCATGGCAGCGAGAGAGAGGGCGGTGATCAATCGGTCTTCGGGCAGGAAATAGGGGGTCACCACCTTGATCGACTGGCGCGCGCAACCGATCGCCTGCAGGAACATGAACTCGATCTTGTCGATGTCCTGATCGGGTCCGGAGGTGATGATGCGTGCATCGGCACGACCTGCCGGCGTCAGCGGCGGAAACCAGATATTGCCGCGCAGCTCTTCGCCGGTGGTGAAGATCCAGTCGGCGGCGAACGCCTCCATGATCTGGGCCACGACCGGACCCTTCACTTCGAAATGCTCGTCGCGGACCGGGTGTGATGGCTTCTCCTTCAGCAGATTGCCGCTGCTGATATTGATGCCGCCGAGGAAGGCGACCTTGCCGTCCACCACCAGGATCTTCTTGTGGCTGCGCAGGTTGAGGAAGGCCATGTGCCAGGGCACGAAGGAATGCATGAAGCGCGCGACGTTGATGCCTTCGCGGCGCAGCCTAGCAAAGGCCGGGGCGCGGATGTAGCCGCTGCCAACACCGTCCAGAATGACGCGGATTTCGACCTTGCGCGCCTCGGCCGCGACCAGCGCCTCGATGAATTGCCGGCCGGCCGCATCGTCCTCGAAGATGTAGCTGGAGAGCGCGACGCTGACCTTGGCCCGGCTGATCGCCGCCAGCATGGCGGGATAGGCTTCGTCGCCATTGCGCAGCAGCTTGATGGCGTTGCCGGCCTGGGTCGGGCGGCGCGTGATCCTGCCCACGGCGATCTGCAGCGGTGCGAGATAGTCCTCTCTCGCAGCGCCTTCTTCATAGACATGCTGATGAAGCGCGCGGCGACGGCGCAGGATGCGGGTGGCCTTGCGCTGCACGCGGTTGACGCCGAACAGCGCATAGAGAACGCTGCCGATCACCGGCGACAGCCAGGCGAGGCCCATCCAGCCGGCTGCGGACCGCACATCGCGCTTGTAGATGAGCACATGGAAGGTCACGGCAATGGCCGAGAGCACGTGCAGGATCGTCAGCCATTCGGTGGCGAGAAAGGAGAGGCTCTCGTTCATCGGAACCAGGCTGGATGCCGCGCGGCAAGCCAATTGATGAAGCGGTGTGTGTAGCGGCGCAGGATGGGCATGTCGACGGACAACAGCAGAAATGCGAGGGGCAGCATCCACAGACCGAGCACCGGCAGGAAGCCCAGCAACCCACCGGGAATGAGGCAGATCGCCACCGGCAAACGCACCCAGCGCGCGCGTGGTTGGCGAATGAACCGCGCTGCGTTCGCCGCCCAATCCGGCAAACGCGCGATCAGCTTCTCGATATTTTTTTCCGCCAGATTTTCTGCCGATTGGGCATCTTCGTCCAACCGTGGCGATGGGCTGCCGGATCGGGCGGGCAGTGGATCAGTCATCAGGCTGGAACATCCTTGTCTTGCTGCGAGCATAACGGGGTGCCATCCGATCGGTTCCGGCGGACGATTTTCCGGACCCTGTTGCAGTTTGGCAGAAATATATTAGATATGCCCTCGCCCGCGTTAAGGTCGTTAAGTGATGTCATGCCCGATGAGGAACAGCCATCGCCTTGTTTCGTCTACATTCTAGGGTGCCAAACCGCGCGTGGCTACCGAACCTATGTGGGTTGGACGCTGTATCTGGACCGGCGGCTGGCGCAACATAATAACGGAACTGGGGCCAAGTCGACTCGTGGCGGCGCTTGGACATTGCTCTATAGTGAGCAATATGCGACACGGCGGGAAGCAATGAGCCGGGAATGGTACCTGAAGCGTGACCGGCAGTTCCGGCGCAGCGTCCGGCCAAAAGAAGAAGACTGAATTCGGTTGTTGGGGGTGGAGAAAAATCATGATGGACACTGTCGAAGCTTATGACACGGCTGCCGCCGAACTGGTCGCGCGCTATCGCGACAGCGCGTTGCAGATCGCCAAGAGCCGCGTCGCGCAATTCGAAGGTGCGGGCGATTGGAAAATGCATCGCCGGTCACTCATGGTCCTCACCGCCGTCGAGCGCCTGATCGAACAGCCGCGCTGACGTGCGCAGCATTGCGCCGATCGAAACCGAGCGCCTCATCATCCGCAATTGGGAAGACCGCGACCGCCTGCCCTATGCCGCCTTCCTCGCCGATCCGATCTCACGCAGATTTTTCCGCAGTGTGATCGATGCCGAAACAGCCAGCCGCTGGATCGATGGCTATATCGAGGAACTGGCGGAAACCGGATTCGGCTGGCGCGCCGTTGAACGGAAATCAGATGGCGCGCTGATCGGCGATGCCGGCATCGGCCTCGTCGACGAACCCTCCCGCGCCGTGATGCGCGGCGCACCCCTGGTCGAAGCCGGCTGGACCATCGGCCGGGATTTCTGGGGCCAGGGCTATGCCACGGAAGCCGCCGCCGGGTGCCTTGCCCGGGCCTGGGCGGAACATGACGTGGAAGAGATCGTGGCAGCGGCCCATGTCGAGAACACCGCCTCGCACCGGGTCATGGAAAAGCTCGGCATGCAGCGCGACCCGGACGGCGATTTCCAGGACCCCCGCTTTGCCGAGGGGCACTGGCTGCGGCCGCATCTCCTCTACCGGCTCAACCGACCTTAACGGCGGCGGAAGACGACGCTGAGGTTGTTGGCTGGCATTTCGGTGATGCTGGGGGCCGAAAACCCCAGGGATTCCGCCAGATCGGCGACCTTTTCCAGGTCCCGCACCCCCCAGGCAGGGTTTTGCGCCCGCAACTGGTCGTCGAATGCCTGATTGCTGTCCGCCGTCTGCCGGCCGCCACGCTTATAGGGGCCGTAGAGGTAAAGCGGGGCGCCGGACCGCAAGAGGGCGGCAGCGCCCGCCAGCAGCCCTTCCGCGGCCGCCCAGGGGGCGATGTGGATCATGTTGATGCACAGGATGGCGTCGGCCGTCTCGATCGGCCAGGGTCGCTCGGTCGCATCCAGCCTGAGCGGCGGCAGGATGTTGGCGACGCCGCTCGACCCCACCCAGGCCGCGACACTCTCCAGGCTTTCAGCCATCGGGTCGCTCGGCTGGAAAGTGAGGTCGGGCAGATGGCGGGCAAAATGGATGACATGCTCGCCGCTGCCGCTTGCTACTTCGAGCACGGTGCCCGTGGTGGGCAGGACATCGCGCAGGACGGCAAGGATGGCATCGCGGTTGCGTTGCGTGGCGGGGGCGTAGCGCCTGGGATCGCCGGTCATCCGCCGCGCCTTTCCGTGGTGGCGATGCGGGCACCCGCCGTCAGGGTGCGGTGCACCGGGCAGCGTTCCGCGATCTCGATCAAACGCGCGCGCTGCGCCTCATCGAGGTCACCCGCCAAGGTGATCTCGCGGGTGAAGAGGTCCGGCGGCGACTGCTCCTTGTCCTTCTCATGATCGATGCTGGTGCGGATCTGGTTGACCGACCAGCCCTTCTGTTCAGCATACATGCGCAAAGTCATGGTGGTGCAGGCACCAAGCGCAGAAGCCAGCAGGTCGAAGGGCGATGGGCCGGAGCCGAGCCCACCCACCGAGACCGGCTCATCGGCGATGAAGCGTGTCGTGCCGGCCTTGACCACAACCTGATATTTGCCGCCGCCGGTTTCCTCGACCACGATGCGGTCGTCGGGAATCTCGGCGGCAAGTTCCTGGTCGGACCCCAGATAGCGCGAGGCCCAGGCGGCAATGACATCGGCGGCGTAGGCCGCGTCGCTGGGGCGCGTCAGCAGGTGATCGGCATCGGCCAGCGAGACATAGCTTTTGGGGTGTTTTGCTGCCTGGAAGATGGCGCCGGCGTGCTCGACGCCCACAGTCTGGTCGGTCGGCGAATGCAGGACCAGCAGCGCGCGCTTGAGATCGGCGATGCGGGCACCCTGGTCATGTTGCCGGAGATCGTCGATGAAGGAGCGGCGCATATTGAAAGGCCGCCCGCCGAGATCGACTTTGGCCTCGCCATGTTCCATCAAAGTGGCGAGGCCCTCGCCGAATTGCTGGGTGACATGCTGCACGTCGAACGGGGCCGCCAGCACCGCCACGGCGGTGACACTGTCGATATCGCCGGCGGCGGCCAGCACGGCGGCGCCACCGAGACTATGACCGATGAGCAGTTTGGGCGGCATGCCGGCCGCTGTCATCTGTGCGGCGGCAGCCACCAGGTCACGGACATTGCCGCTGAAGGTGCTGTCGGCGAACTCCCCTTCGCTGTCGCCAAGGCCGGTGAAGTCGAAGCGCAGCACGCCGATGCCGCGCTGGGTGAGGGCGCGGGCGATGCGCACCGCGGCGATCGAGTTCTTCGTGCAGGTGAAGCAATGCGCAAAGAGCGCATAAGCGCGCGGCGAGCCTTGCGGCAAATCGAGGCGCCCAGACAGTTGATGCCCATCGGCGCTTTTGAAATCAAAGGGCTCGGTCGCCATCGGCAAACTCCTTGTCAGCTTCCGCGCAGGATGGCGGCGGCCGCTTGCGCCGCGACCTCGCATCCCAGCACCAGATCATCATCGCCGGTATCTTCGCCAAAGTCATGGCTGATGCCGCCGATGCTGGGGACGAACAGCAGGGCGGCCGGCATCACCCTGGCAATCACCTGGGCATCGTGGCCGGCGCCGCTGGGCATATGCAGCCATTTGCCGGGTGCCAGTGCCTGCGCCGCGTCGGCCAGATGCTGCTGCAGGGCGCCGTCCATGGCGACCGGATCGGCCGGCAGGTCATGTTCGTCGAGGGTCACCCGCACGGGGCCGGCGGCATCGACCGCACGGACCAGATCGGCCAAGGCGGCTTCCATCCGCGCAAGGCGCACGGGATCGCCGTCGCGGAATTGCAGCAGGAATTCCGCCCGGCCGGGGATGACGCTGAGCGAGCCGGGATCGAGCGAGATGCGGCCGATGGTCCAGACCGTGTCGGCATCGGCCAGCGCGCGGAAGGCGGCATCAAGGCGCGGCACGAAATCAATGAGCGCCGCGCCGGCGTCGCGGCGGATCGCCATCGGCGTGGTGCCGGCATGGTTGCGGGCGCCGGTGAAACTCACGCGCATTTCGCGGATGCCGACGATGGTGGTGACGACCCCGAGCGACTTGCCGGCAGATTCGAGCCGGCCGCCCTGTTCGATATGCGGCTCCAGATAGGCGACATGGCGGTCGGGATCGAAGGTGACGCGCGGCCGCTCGGCATAGCCGGCGCGCGTGAGTGCCGCGGAAAGGCTTTCACCTTCTGCGTTGCCGGCGCTGGCGATGAGGTCGTCGACCGGCTCGCCCGCGAAACTGCGGCTGCCGAGATAGCCGGCATAGGTCCCCTCCTCATCCATCCAGGCGGCGACATCGATGGCGAGGCCCCTGGTGGCTGGATCTTCGCGGAGGGCGCGCGCGATTTCGAGCCCGCAGATGACGCCGTAAGCGCCGTCGAGCCAGCCGCCGCTCGGCTGCGTATCGGTGTGGGAGCCGATGAGAAGCGCCTTACCGGATTGGCGGGCGCGACCATAAACGGTGCCGACACCATCGATCGCGGCATCGAGCCCGGCATCGCTCATGCGATCCGCCAGCCATTGGCGGGCAGCCAGGTCAACCGGTGACAGAGCAAGGCGCACAACGCCCGTGCCGGTGGCCCCGAATGCGCGCAGGCGCCGGAGATCGTCCAGCAGCCGCTGGCCGTTGACCCGCGGCATCAGGCCAGCACGCGCTGCATCTGCGCGCGGCGCAGCAACAGCCACAGGGCGACGGCCATATTGGCCAGGTTCCAGGCGATGCCGTTGAGGAAGGCCGCGTCATAGGAGCCGGTGAGATCGTAGATGGCGCCCGATAGCCAGCCGCCCAGCGCCATGCCGACCACGGTTGCCATCAGGACCATGCTGACGCGCATGCCGGCCTGACGCGCCGGGAAATAGTCGCGCACGATGAGGGCATAGCTCGGCACGATGCCACCTTGGCTGAGGCCGAACAGGGCCGAGACGATGTAGAGCGAGGTCAGCCCGTCGAAGGGCAGATAGAAGATGAGTGCCAAACATTGCAGGGTGGAACCAAGGATGAGCGTCCCCAGGCCGCCGATACGATCGGCGATGAGACCGGAGGCAAGCCGGCTGACGACACCCATGAACAGCATGATGGAGAGCATCTCGGCACCACGCGCGGCGCCATAGCCGAGATCGCCGCAATAGGCGATCATATGCACCTGCGGCATCGACATGGCGACGCAGCAGGCGATGCCGGCGAACAGCAGCAGGCCCTGGAGATAGGGCGGCGTGGTGCTGGGCAAGGCGCTGGCGGGCGTATCGGCGGAGAGAGCCGGCGCGGGCTCGATATGCGGGCGGCGGCGCAACAGCAGCACCAGTGGCAGCATGGTCACCACGCAGACGACACCGATGCCGGCATAGGCATGGCGCCAGCCGAAGCTGGTGATCGCCTGCTGCAGCAAGGGCGGCCAGATGGCGCCGGCCAGATAATTGCCGCTGGCGACGATGGCGATGGCGATGCCGCGCTTGCGCTGGAACCAGAGCGAGACATCGGCGACCAGCGGGCCGAAGGTCGCGGAACTGCCCAGCATGCCGATGAGGAGCGCCTGGGCGATGATGAACTGCCAATAGGTTTGCGCGAAGGACGCGGCCACGAATCCGATGCCAAGGACGCAGGTGCCAAGGAGCAGCGGGACCATGATACCGCGGCGGTCGGCAAGGCGCCCCATCATCACCCCGCCGGCGGCAAAGCCGATCATGGTGGCGGTATAGGGTAGCGACGCGCCACCACGGCCGACGCCGAATTCGAGCTCGATGGTCGGCAGGATCACCACCGCCGACCACAGGCCGATGCCGCCGATGGTGGCGATGGCGAGGGCGGCCAGCAGGCGCAGCCAGGCATAGCGGCTGTCCGGCGCCTCGATCGCACGCGCGCCTCTTGGATGGTTCATAGGTTTTCTTCCCTGACTTATTGCTGCTCTTGGTAGCGGAATGGGCCCGAGCCGACAATTCCCGCTGCGGCATGCCTGTCATGTGAGGCGGGCAGCCTTCCAAACCGACCTGGCAACTGGGCGCCGGGCACGCGATCGGCTAGAAGGGCCTATCAGTCTTTGCTTCTTGGAGAAGTTCATCGTGAAGATCGTCGTCCTGGGCAGCGGTGTCATCGGTGTCGCCACGGCCTATTTCCTGGCCCGCGACGGGCATGAGGTGGTGGTGCTCGACCGCCAGGCGGGGCCGGCCCTCGAGACCAGCTTTGCCAATGCCGGCGAAGTTTCGCCCGGCTATTCGGCGCCTTGGGCTGCACCCGGCATTCCGCTGAAGGCGCTGAAATGGCTGTTCATGCGGCACCGGCCGCTGGTGATCTGGCCCAAGCTCGACCCCGCCATGTGGCTGTGGGGCCTGCGGATGCTGCGCAACTGCACCGCCGCACGCTATGCGCACAATAAGGGCCTGATGCTGCCCATCGCCAGCTACAGCCGCGCGGTGCTGGCGGCTTTGCGCGCCGAAACCAACATCCAGTATGACGCGCGCATGCAGGGGACCCTGCAGCTCTTCCGCCTCTCGAAGCAGATGGACGGCATCGAGTCCGACACGCGGGTGCTGAAAGCGACCGGGATTCCCTATGAAGTGTTGGATGTCGAGGGCTGCCTGAAAGTCGAGCCGGGCCTGAAGCATGTGCGCGAGAAGTTCGTCGGCGGATTGCGGCTGCCGCAGGACGAGACCGGCGATTGCTTCAAGTTCACCAACGCGCTGCGCAGCCTCGCCGAAGCTGCGGGGGCACAGTTCCGCTACGATGTCACGATCAATGGCATGATGCGCGAGGGCGACCGGATCAGCGGCGTCACCACGGCAAGCGGCACCGTCACGGGCGATACCTATGTCGTGGCGCTGGGCAGCTATTCGCCGCTGCTGTTGGCGCCGCTGGGCTTGAAGCTGCCAATCTATCCGGTGAAGGGCTATTCGCTGACATTGCCGGTGACGTCGGATGAGGGCGCGCCACAATCCACGGTGATGGATGAGACGCACAAGGTCGCCATCACGCGGCTGGGTGATCGTATCCGGGTGGGCGGGACGGCGGAACTCGCCGGCTACAATCTCACCTTGCGCGAAGGTCGGCGCGGAACGCTGACGCATGTGGTGAGCGACCTGTTCCCGCAGGGTGGTGACGCGTCACGCGCCGAATTCTGGTGCGGCCTGCGGCCAATGACGCCGGACGGGCCGCCGATCATCGGCCGCACGCGCTTTGCCAATCTCTATCTCAACACCGGCCACGGGACCCTGGGCTGGACCATGGCCTGTGGTTCCGGCCGCGTCGTGGCGGATATGATCGCCGGCCGCAAGCCCGAGATCGATGTGAGCGGCCTGGGGCTTGAGCGGTACCGGTGACGGCAGCCCCTCCCCAGCAAGGAGAGGGGCAAGCCGCTTACGCAGCCCGGTAGGGCATGGCGCCGAGATAATCCTTCTTGCCGACATCGACCCCGTTATGGCGCAGGATCGCGTAGGCGGTGGTGAGGTGGAAGTAGAAGTTCGGCACCACGTGCTGAATGAGGAATTCCTCGCCCGACAGGGTCTTGCCTTCCCAGCGCGGCTGCGAGATGCGGCGCGTGGCGGACTCGGCAAAGTCGGCCTCGGTCAGCTTGCGCAGGATCTCGATCGTGCTGGCGATGCGCGCCTTCGCCTCGGCCAGGGTCTTCTCCGTGTCGGGGAAGGACGGCGTGGTTGCTTCCTTGCCCGTCAGGCGCGCGGCGCCGAGATTGGCGGTATCGCAGGCGATCTGGATCTGGCGCAGCAGGTTGAACTGATCGGGGGCGAGGCGCGCGTTCAAGAGCACCTCCATGTCGATCTTCTTCGGCTCGGCAAAGGCTGCGGCCTTGTCGAGGATGGCGCTGAGATTGCCCAGCATCTTGGTGAATTGCGAAACGACGATCTTATGCATCATGGCTGGTTCCCTCTTTCCGGGTTTGGCGGTGGCTGAATGGCGGCAGAGATACCCTATTCGCAGACGGCTGGCGGCATAAATCGACCAAGGCTATGTTATGTTGGTATCGGCTAATCCTCATGCCCGGCAGGGAGATGTCGTCATGCGCGATCTTTGCAGAACCTTCGGGGTTGCACTGCTGCTTGGCGCCTGTGCCGCACTGCTCGGTTGCAGCCAGACGCCGCCCCCGCCAACCCCCAAGGCGGAGCTTTACCGGGTCGGGGGTGCCACATTTGACTTTGCCGGCGCCGAGGTGTTGCAGATCTGGCCGGTGTTGCCGTTTGAGACGCCACCAAACCTGGCCCGCGTGGCCCTGCAGATGCAGCCGGGCAGGCTGATCGCCGGTTTTCCTAAGGCTGCCGGCAGTGTCGTTCAGATCGATGTCCTGGCACCGGAAAGCAATCCGGCGGCGGATCGTCCCCTGATCGTCAACTTCGCCGACTGGCCGGGACGCGAGGCCCGCATTGCCGGCACAGAGTATCACTATGATCCGCGCTCCAAGCTGCTACCCGACGGTGGCCGCGCGGTCTATGTCCGGCGCAATGTCGCGGAGGCGGGACTGGAGGCACTGGAGCCGGCGCAGCCGGACGAGACCGCCCCCATCTTCTACCTGCGGCGGTCCGGCAAGATCGTCGACACATCGATCGATTGCCGCACCGACGTGCCGCCCTCGACCGGCACCGGCAGCTATTGCTCACTGCGCCGGCAGATCGGGCGGGATTACGGCTACCGGGTGCTGTTCCGCCGCGACCTGCTGCCGCACTGGGCGACAATCGATGCGGCGGCGCGCGATTATCTGGCCCGGGCCGCGGCCCGCGGCGGCAGTTGACAGGCCATTCCTCCGATTAGGCGACTGGCCCGGAACCGTTGGCGCCGCGGCCCGCAGCACGGATCATCTGCCGCCAATGCCCGGGTGTGACGCCATAGGCGCGCTTGAACTGGCGGATGAAGTGGCTTTGGTCGGCAAAGCCCGCCTGCAGCGCCGCCTCGGCGAAGCTCTCGCCGGCCACCAGCAGGTCACGCGCCCGTTCCAGGCGCCGCATGACCAGATAGTTATAGGGCGCTGTCCCGAAATGGGTGCGGAACTGGCGTGTCAGTGAAAAACGGTCGAGGCCGCTCACTTTCTCCAGCGCGTCCGAGGTCACCAGTTCGGCGCAATGTGCATCGAGGAACTGCCGCGCAAGGTCGGCTTCGCGGTAGGCATTTTTCTGCGGCCTGCCGCGCGCTGATTTCCGCGCGGTGGGATCATTGGCGATGAGCGCCTCGGCCAGGGTCGTTACCACATTGTCGGCCGCCAGTTCTTCCAGTGGCTGATCGATATCGCCCAGGGCCTGGCGTAAGGCGGCAACCAGATGCGGCTCTTGCGAGACCGCCTCGCGCAGGAAGGGAAGATGCCGGACACGGCCACCCAGCGCCGCGGTGATGAGGTGCGGCGCCACATAGATCATGCGATAGCGAAAACCCTCGACGACGCCGGCGCGGCCGTTATGGGACTCGTCGGGATGCAGCACCATGACCTGGCCAGCAGCACTGTCCTGGCGCGCGCCGCGATAATCGAAGCTCTGCACGCCGGACAAAGTGAGTCCCAAGGCATAGGTGTCGTGGCGATGATCATCATAGGCATGACCGGTAAAAAAGGCTTCCAACCGCCCGATGCCCGGTGCGGCCGGGGCATAGCGCAGCCAGTCCCGGTGCCCATTTCCGCAGGATCGTTCAAGACCCACTGATTTCGGCTCGGCTATTTTCCGGCCCATGACAGACATGCCTCAACGTTTCGACACCAAGATCGCCATCCTGGTCCGCGCGGACCTCGCCACCTGGCAGAAGCTCAATGTCGCCAGCTTCCTGGCCGGCGGCCTGCCCGGATCCTACCCGGAATTACCGGGTGAATTCTATCGCGACGGATCGGGCAAGCATTACGGCAAGCTCATCCGCCAGCCGATCCTGATCTTTGCCGCCAGCGGCGCGGAACTCGCGCGCACCCGCCAGCGGGCCAGCGACCGCAACCTGCAGGTTTCGATCTATACCCGGGAATTGTTTGCGACCGGCAACGACCAGGACAACCGGGCCGCGGTGGCCGCCGTGCCGACGGAGGCCCTCGACCTCGTGGGGCTCGCCATCCACGCCCCGCGCAAGGAAGTCGACAAGGTGGTGAAGGGACTAAGCCTCCACGGCGATTAGCTGCCGCAGTCCTACCGCTGTTTCGGGATCGGCCGGCAGGAAGGTCTCGATGGCCAGTTCGGCGAGGGTGACGTCGACCGGCGTGCCGAACACCATCGTTGTGCTGAGAAAGGATAGGACGCCCTGGGATGTCCGCAGGCGCAGCGGCACGGCAATCGCCGATCCAGGCGCGGCCGGGCCAGCGTCATGGACGGGCGTTGGATAGTCCAGCAACTCCCTCAGCAGATCCTGCAGCAGCTGATCGCCGCTGATGGCGATCTGCCGCTTGAGCCGGTCGAGCAGGTGATGGCGCCATTCCCCGAGATTGACGATGTGCGGTGAGAGACCCTGGGGATGCAGGCTGAGGCGCAGCACATTGACCGGTGCGGCCAGAAGATGCGGCGCGGCCCCCGCAACCAGTGGCGCCACCGCGCGATTGGCGGTGATCAATTGCCAATGCCGGTCGATGGCGAGCGCTGGATAGGGTTCATGGGCGGCGAGCAGCGCGTCGATCGCAGCCCGCGCCGGGGCCAAGGACGGATCGTCGAGACCGCGTTCCGGATAGAGCGGTGCAAAACCCGCCGCCAGCAGCAGCAGGTTGCGATCGCGCAAGGGAATCTCCAGCCGGTCGGCCAGGCGCAGCACCATCTCGCGGCTGGGCGCCGCGCGGCCGGTTTCCAGGAAGGACAGATGCCGGGCCGAAATCTCCGCCTCCAAGGCAAGATCGAGCTGGCTCAGGCGCCGACGCTGGCGCCAATGGCGCAGATGATCGCCGGCGCTCTGCAATGTCGTGGTGACGGCTGGTATCTGCATGGGGCCGATCATAGCGTGGCGACATTATCGCCGCCATTACCTCCCGGGTAATCGACGCATGGTTTTGGCCGCGCCAAATTCCGTTCGTTCGACGAAACCCCTGAGGAGGAACATCATGATCAATGCACAGGAACTGGCCCGGACTTACATCGCCTGCTGGAACGAGATCGATATCGACCGGCGGCGAGCCATGTTGGAAACGAACTGGTGCACCGATGCGGAATATGTCGATCCGATGATGCAAGGGACCGGCCGCCAGGAAATCGACGCCCTCATCGCCGCGGTACATGCGCGCTTTCCCGGCCATAGCTTCACGCTGAAGGAGGGGGCCGTGGCGCATAACAACCGCCTGCGCTTTTCCTGGTTCCTCGGTGCCAATGGCGACCGAGCGGCTTCACCCATCGCCCATGGCACCGATTTCGTGATCGTCAGCGGCGACGGGCGGATCGCGAGCGTCACCGGCTTTCTCGACCAGGTCGCAGCGTGAAACCGGTCACCCGATGCTGGTAAGTTGGCGGGAAATCCCGTCGCGTGTCGGAAGCGGTCCGCAGAGATCCGGGGCGTGCGGTTACTCCGCCGCCTTGGACTGGCGCAGGGGCAGTTCGGACAGGGGCAGTTCAGTCTGGGCCCGCAGCGGTGGCGTTGCCCAGAGCTTGGCAATGTCGCCCCGTGGCATGGGCTTGCCCAGCAGATAGCCTTGGGCCTGGTCGCAATCCTCGTTCTGCAGCCAGGCGAGCTGGGTCGGCGTCTCCACGCCTTCCGCCGTGACCGTGATCCGCAGCGAGCGGCCGAGCGCGATGACCGCGCGCACGATCGACATGGAATCCGGATTCTGCTCCATCGCCCAGATGAAGGAGCGGTCGATCTTGATCTTGTCGAAGGGGGAAACGCTGCAGGTAGCTCAAGGATGAGAAGCCGGTGCCGAAATCATCGAGCGAGATGTGGATACCGGCATTCTTGAGAATGGTGAGAGCCGCCAGCGTACGCTCGGTATCTTCGATCAGCACACCCTCGGTGATTTCCAGTTCGAGCCGGTTCGGGGCAAGGCCCGTTTCGGCTAGAATGGCGAGGATCTGCTCGGCAAGGTCCGGTTGGCGGAACTGAATGGGCGAGAGGTTGACGGCCACAATCTTGTCATCGGGCCAGCCGGCCGCCTCGCTGCAGGCGGTGCGCAGGACCCAGGCGCCCAATTGCATGATAAGCCCGCTTTCCTCGGCCAGCGGGATGAAGTCCGCCGGCGAGATGGGGCCGCGTTCCGGATGGCGCCAGCGCAGCAGCGCTTCGCAGCCCAGCACGGTCAATTGATCACAATCGAGCAGCGGCTGGTAGTGGAGCTCCAACTGCTCGGTCATCAAGGCCTGGCGCAGATCGCGTTCCAGATGCCGGCGCTCCTGCAGCCGCAGGTCCATCTCGGATTCGAAGAAGCGGAAGGTGCCGCCGCCCGACGCCTTGGCGCGGTCGAGGGCGTTATCGGCGGCACGCACCAGCTCATCGCCGCTGATTCCGTCGCTGGGATAGAGGGCGATACCGATGCTGGTGCCGATGACGATGTGATGGCCGCAGATGCAGAAGGGTTCGGCGATCGCCTTCACCAACCGGTCGGCCATCACCGCCGGCCCGTCGGGATGCGAGAGGCCGACCTGGATGAGGGCGAACTCGTCGGCGCCGAGACGCGCCACGGTGTCGTCGGCGCGGATCGATTCGGTGAGGCGGAGCGCTACCTGACGCAGCAGTTCGTCGGCGATTTCCGGACCCAGCAGATCATTGACCGGTTTGAAGCGGTCGAGGTCGAGACAGAGCACAGCCACGGTATTGCCACCGCGCTTGGCACGCGCCATCGCCTGGCCGAGACGGTCACGAAACAGGTTGCGATTGGGCAGCGAGGTCAGCGCATCGTGATGCGCCATATGCAGGATGCGCTCCTCCGCGGCCTTCCGCTCGCGGATGTCGCGCACGGCGACGACCCGCGCATCGCCATTCTCGAACGGCATGGTGCGGGCGTGAATTTCGACCGGAATGGCGCTGCCATCGGCATGGCGCAGATTGATCTCGATGGGTGGATCGCCGGCGACCGGCGCTTCGCCCCTTGCCAACTTCGCCAGTTGCGCGCGGAGCTGGTCATGGCTGGAGGGAGCGCAGAGATCGAAGAGGTTGCGACCGATCAGCATTTCCTGGGGCCAGCCGACAATCGCGGCCATGGCGGTGTTGGCGTCGATGACAATGCCATCGCGGTGGATGACGAGACCTTCGAAGGTGGCATCTGCCAATTGGCGAAAGCGCGCTTCACTTGCCCGCAGCCGAACCTCGCTGGCCCGCAACTCGGCCGCTTCCGCCGTCGCCCTTGCCGAGCGCGGCAGCAGCCGCAAGACGACCAGGCCGAGACCGAGCAAGGCCAGCAATGAGGCCAGCGCAAATGACAGCTGGACCGGGTGCTCGGCAAATATCTCAAGGGCGCGCAGCATCTAGGGCCTTTTTCGATTCCCCGGAGCCATCCCCGGTTGGCCACCCGGTCAGATCCGGGCCGTCCAAGCCTTATAAACAGGAGAGTCTGAATCAGAGATTAACGTGCCCACACGATAGTATGAGCTGAAAATATTCCTGGGGCAGTCACACCAGGAGGAACGCCTTTCCAGCTGCCTCAGCCGACGAAGAGTTCCAGCTGCCACTCCATTTCGGCGGTGGTCAGCGGATAGTCGGTGCCACCGCGCGGATTCAACGCCTGATGCGGCGGGATGCCGGCAATCTTCAATTGCAGTTGCAGCGCCTGGCGCATGGTGAGCTTGGACTTCCAGGCCAAGGCCGTGACCGCCTTGGCGCTCATCGACGACATGATCTTCTTGACGATGACCGGGTTGAGCCCGGCATCGCGCCCCAGCGCCGCCATGACCTGGTCGCGCTTGCCGCCGGCGATGGCGGCACTCATCGCCTCCTCGTCGCCCACGGGCGGTGTTGCCTGGCTGTCGCCGGCATCCTTCTGCTTGGCTTCGGCGGCGAGGCGCTTCTTGACCGCCTTGGCCACGGCCTTCGCCGTCGATTTGTCGAGATCGGGCCGCGCAGTGAGCAGATCGAACAGCGAGGAGGAGACGAATTCCGCGAGGCGCTTGACCGCGTTCATCGGCAGCAGCGGCCGGCGCACCAGCGGTTCCTGCCATTCCTCGACGGCGGGCGCCTTGTCGAGGATGAGGTCAAGCGTCTCTTCCCGGATCTGCGCGCTCTTGTTGTTGAGGAGGTCGGTGATGGTATCGGTCTCGTCCGGCACCTCGACCGCCGCCGCGACGATCGCATCCGCCAGCCGGTCGCCGATCCGGCGCCGCTTGGCGATGGCGGTCAGCGCGCCGCGAATGGGGCCGCTGCTGATGATCTCCATGAGATCGTCATCGGTGAGGATCGGTGAATATTGCAGCACCGGCCCGGCGACCTTGATCTCGAGATCGCGGGCCAGTTCCTGGATGAGATGGGCGGGTGCGTCGGTGAGGTCTTTCAATGCCTCGGCAACGATGCGCCGCACCTTCAGCGCCTGGTCGCGGGCCAGGGTTTCCAGCACCTCGATGGTGAGGTCGCGGATCTGGGTGCGCGCTTCCTGCGAAAGCTGCGGGGCGAGGCGCGCGATCTTGACGGCCAGCAATTCACGGACGCCGATATCGGTATCGCGCGCCAAAAGCAGATCGGCCTGGCGCGGCGTTGTTTCGTTGCCGGCGATGGCACGACGCACATCGGCCGATTTGTCCTCGGCCAGGAAATAGAGGATTTCCGGCCGCAGATCGTTGCGCGCCGCCAGCGCGCGGCGTTGCGCATCACTGCCGGCCGCCGCCAGCCGCTTGGCTTCTTCGTATTCCATCTCTACTCCACCAGCACGAAACCGCCCTTGCCGCCATGCTTGATCCGGTACATGGCGTCGTCGGCCCGCGCCATCAGCGCTTCCAGCGAATCAGGTTCGCTCCCGCGCAGCATGGCGATACCGATGGAAAAGCCGAGCGGCTTTTCGCAACCCGGCGCAAAACGCGCCAGCGATTTCGCCGCCACCTGCAGCGCTTCCGCCTTCACCACCGCTTCGTCGCGGTCGATATCGTCGAGCCAGGCCACGAACTCGTCGCCGCCCAGCCGGCCGATGGGATCGCGCGCGCGCAGTTGGGTACGCAGGATATCGGCGGTGGCCACCAGGGCGGCATCGCCCTGGGCATGGCCGAAGCGATCGTTGACCTGTTTGAAGTTGTCGAGGTCGACATAGATGAGCGCACCGCCATGCTGGTCGTGGCGCGCGCGTTCGACCATCCGTGCCAGCGTGTGCTCGAAGCCGCGCCGATTGAGGAGACCGGTGAGCGCGTCGGTGGTCGAGAGATGCTGCAACTGCTCATGACCCTTCAACTGCTCCATGAGGACAGCCAGCTGTTCGGCGAGTTCCCCCAGCAGGAAGAGATCGTCGGCCAACCAATCACCCCGCGCGATGTCCCGCCACAGGAGCAGGACACCCACTTTGCGGCCATCGTAGCGGCATAGAAAGGCACGGCCCAGCAGCTGGCCGTCCTGGCTGATCGCAACACCTTCCGGCGCACGGGCCGCGGCCTGGATCAGCAGCGGATCGGCGGCGCTCGATGTGCCGCCGAGATGCTCTACCCCGATGCCGTCGCTGGCCAAGCGACCGACGCTGCCGATCTCGGCACCCACGGCCTGAATGGCGGTGTTGAGCGCGGTGGCGATGGCAGCCGCCGGTTCGATCGTGCGGCGCAGGGTGCGGAGCAGATGGACGACCAGGCGCTCGCGGTGGCGCGCCTCCGCCAGTTCCGTTTCGCGTGCCTTCTGCGCAGTGATGTCGCGGGCAAGGCCCCGGGCACCACGGAAGGGGCCGGATGTCGCCAGGGGCTGGCCCTGGACCAGCAGGCAGATCGGGCGGTCGCCCTGGGCCTGCATCCAGATCTCGGTGCCGCCATGGACGCCGGTGCCGGCGAAAGCCTGCTCGGCGCCCTCGGCAAGGGCGAATTCCTGCGGCTTGCGGCCGATGAGCTCGCTGGGTGCATAGCCCATGGCGAGGGGACCGGAGACAAAGGCGAAGGCGCCCTCGCCATCCACTTCCCAGGTGAAATCAGCGGCGGCGTCGATGAGCTCCTTGAAACGCTGCCGTGAATCGATCAGCGCGCCGCGGAGCGCCCGTTCCAGGCTGATGTCGCGGCCGAGCAACAACACGCCCTCCCCGGCCGCCGCCAGGGCCTGGCCATTGCCACAGGGCAGGAGCGAGAGGTCGAGTGACTGGACCTTGCCATCGGCGGCAGTGATTTCGAGGGCCGCGATGCGGCTGGCCGTCCCGCCCTTCGCCGCCAGCAGGGCGTTGGCGAGTTCCGGGGCGGTGCCGCCAGCAGGGAGATGAGCGGGGCCGCAGCCGCATTGGCTGCCAGGATCCGGTCGTCGCCGCCCAGCAGCAGGGCCGGGTTGCGGTCCACCGAGAAGGGCGCGTCAGCGGCAGACAGGCGGTGGGCCGCGGCAAGCGGCGACTCGTCTGATCCGGGTTCTGGCGGGGTGATCGTGGCCATCATGGCGGAGAGATTGCCTTTTCCATGATTAATACCGTGTTAAGCCCCGCGTCACGGCTTGCGAGCCGCGGCCTCAGGCCATAAGGTCCGGGCGAGAGTTTTCGGGTTGTGCAATTCGCGGAAAGCCGTTGGCTGCCATGTCGTCGCCAGTAGTCTCGTCAGGTCGACAAAGTTCGGGCCAACAAGGTTCGGGCCAATAATGTCCTCAAGCGGAACAAAACCGGTCGGTACCTGGATTTTCGACCTCGACAACACGCTCTATCCTGCGTCCTGCCGGCTGTTCGACCAGGTGCAGGTGCGCATCCGTCAGTATATCCGGACAAATCTGGGGCTTTCCGAAACGGGGGCCCTGGCCCTGCAGAAACGTTATTTCCAAGAGCATATGACGACCTTGCGCGGCCTCATCGTCAATGACGGGATCGATCCCCACGGGTTCCTCGATTTCGTGCATGCGATCGACCTCGACGGGCTTCAACCCAATCCGACGCTGGATGCGGCGATCGCCGCCCTGCCCGGCCGCAAGGTGATCTTCACCAACGGCTCGGTCCAGCATGCCGAACGGGTCATGGCGCGGGTCGGCATCGGGGCGCATTTCGAGGCGATCTTCGACATCGTCGCCTCGGATTTCGTGCCGAAGCCCGATCCCGGCGTCTACCGGCAACTGTGCGATCAGTACCGCATCGATCCCACGACCGCGGTCATGATCGACGACATGCCGCGCAACCTTGCCCCGGCACATCAGCTCGGCATGACCACGGTGCTGGTCAAAACCGATGACGAATGGGCCGGGCCAGAGGTCGATCCATCTTTCATCCATCACGTGACCGAGGACCTCGCCGGTTTCCTGGCGCCCTATGGCACGCCCAAGACATCCACTTTGGAGAGCAAGCTATGAGTAATTTGTCGGAGATCATCGACGCCGCCTGGGAAAAGCGGACCGAGATCAGTTCGGCCACCAAGGGCGATGTGCGTGATGCCGTCACCGAGGCGCTGGCCAAGCTGGATGACGGCAGCTACCGCGTCGCCGAGAAGGTCGGCGG
This sequence comes from Rhodospirillaceae bacterium, assembly GCA_016712715.1. NCBI lineage: Bacteria > Pseudomonadati > Pseudomonadota > Alphaproteobacteria > Rhodospirillales > Rhodospirillaceae > Rhodospirillaceae bacterium. The sequence goes on along the minus strand of JADJQM010000002.1, from coordinate 1,110,965 downwards.
CAAGTGGCAGACCCATCAGTGGCTGAAGAAAGCGGTGCTGCTGAGCTTCCGCCTCAACGATTCCTACCATGTGCCGGGTGGCGGCATGTTCCCATCCGGCCAGTCGGCCTGGTTCGACAAGGTGCCGTCGAAATTCGCCGGCTGGGACGAAGCGCGCTTCAAGGCCGCGGGCTTCCGCGCGGTACCCGGCGCCGTGGTGCGCCAGAGCGCCTATGTGGCGCCCAGCGTCGTCGTCATGCCGAGCTTCATCAATGTCGGCGCCTATGTGGATAGCGGCACCATGGTCGATACCTGGGTGACGATCGGGTCCTGCGCCCAGGTTGGCAAGAACTGCCACATTTCGGGCGGTGTCGGCCTCGGCGGTGTGCTGGAGCCCCTGCAGGCTGGCCCGGTCATCATCGAGGATGATTGCTTCGTCGGTGCGCGCTCGGAAGTGGTCGAGGGCGTCGTGGTCGAGACCGGTTCGGTCATTTCCATGGGCGTCTTCATCGGCGCCTCGACCAAGATCATCGACCGTGCCACGGGCGACGTGCATTACGGCCGCGTCCCGGCCTATTCCGTGGTGGTCCCCGGCGCCCTGCCCGGCAAGCCCCTGCCGGACGGGACACCTGGCCCCAGCCTCTATTGCGCGGTCATCATCAAGCGGGTCGATGAGAAGACGCGCTCGAAGACCTCGATCAACGATCTGCTGCGGGATTGATGATCTTGGACCCCGTCAAGCTTGCCCAGGAGCTCATCCGCCGTCCTTCGGTCACACCGAAGGATGAAGGCGCCATCGGCGTGCTGGAAGCGGCCCTGGCAGCGGCGGGGTTCAGCAATCACCGGCTCGCCTTCGCCGCACCCGGCACGGCCGAGATCCAGAACCTCTATGCCCGGGTGAGCGGCGACCGGCCGGGCCGGAACATCTGCTTTGCCGGCCATACCGATGTGGTGCCGGTCGGAAGGGTCGAAAGCTGGACGGTCGATCCCTTTGCGGGGGAGATCGTGGGCGGCCAGCTCTATGGCCGGGGTGCCGCCGACATGAAGAGCGCCATCGCTGCCTTCGCCGCGGCGGCCGCCCGTTTCGTGGCGAAGCGCCAGGGCAAATTCGCCGGCGCCATCTCATTGCTCATCACCGGCGACGAGGAAGGCCCGGCGGTCAACGGCACCAAGCCGGTCCTTGATTGGCTGGCGGACAAAGGCGAAAAGCTCGACGCCTGCATCGTCGGCGAGCCGACCAATCCCGCGAAGCTGGGCGAGATGGCCAAGATCGGCCGGCGCGGCAGCTTCACGGGGCGTCTCACCGTGCACGGGATCCAGGGTCATTCCGCCTATCCGCATCTGGCCGACAATCCCATCCATCGCCTCTCGGCGATGATCGCAGCACTCACCGTGCCGCTCGACGAGGGATCAGAGCATTTTCCGGCGACCAGCCTGCAATTCGTGACGGTCGATGTCGGCAACCCGGCCAACAACGTCATCCCGGCGGAAGCCAAAGCGGTGTTCAATTCGCGCTTCAACGATCTTTATACGGCGAAGAGCCTCGAAGCCGAGATCCGGCGCCGATTGGATTCGGTTGGCGGCCGCTATGATCTCATCTGCGAATGCTCGGGCGAATCCTTCCTGACCCCGCCGGGTGATTTGTCCGCCTTGCTGGTCGCGGCGGTCAAGGCCGAGACGGGCCTTACGCCGGAACTCTCCACCACGGGCGGCACCTCGGATGCGCGCTTCATCAAGAATTTCTGCCCGGTGATCGAGTTCGGCCTGGCCGGTGCCACCATGCACAAGGTCGATGAACATGTGCCGGTGGCGGATATCGAGGCCCTGAGCCGCATCTATGAACGCGTGCTAGACGCTTACCTGGATGCCTAGCTGGACCGAGGCACGGGCGGCGGTCATCGGCATGAAGCTGCTGCTGCGCTTCGAGGCCGGCTTCGTGCAATGGTTCGACCGCAGCCATGCCGGTGCATTGCGGTCCTTCTACCTGATGATCCCGGTCTTTCCGCTGTTCCTCTATCTGCGGTTCGGGGAGTTCGGTGTATCGCCGGACGCGACGGCCTTCCGGGTCGTCAGCCTGACGCTGATCAATTACGCCCTGAGCTGGATCATGTTTCCGCTGATCCTCATCGTCCTTGGCCGCGCCATCGAGCGCGAGGGACAGGCGATTGCCGCGATCGCCTGCTATAACTGGGTCAACTTCGCCTGGGCGATCCTGGCCTGCCTGCTGACGTTTGCGGGAAGTGCGGGACTGCTCGGCGATTGGTCGGAGACGGCCTCCACACTCCTCGTTCTGGCCTCCTTGATCTACGAAGCCTATATGCTGCGCGTGCTGCTCGGCATCGGCTATGGCGGCGCCATCCTCCTTGCCGTGGTCGATTACCTGCTGATGTGGAGCCTCTTCATCCTGCTGATGTCGCCGGTGATCTATCTGCCCAGCAGCTAGGGCGGCGTCATTTGACCGAGAAGCTCGCCCCGGCAAGGCGCATATAGGCGTCGTCGCGCATCAGCCGCACATCGTAATTGCCCGCCGGCAGCACATCGCCCAGCATGTCCTTGTCGAGCACCAGCGATCCGCTCACCGCCGAGTTGACGTAGAAGAAGTACTGGTAATTGTCCTCGGCCGGATCGTCCTTGGCATAGATGCCCAGCCAGTCGAAGCGATTGCCTGGCGCATCGGCCCAGGTGACGGTGATCGCATCGCCGCTGGCATAGGTCGTCTTGTCGGTGGCGACGCTGGGCCGCGTGCCGGCGGCGCGCACCCAGAACGGTGCCCGCGCCAACTCCTTGCCGGCGGAATCGACCAGCGCCGCATCATAGGCGCCAGGCGCCAACGTCGATGTGCCGAAACTCATGAGGCTCGCGCGGTCGGTGCCGTTGTTGGTGTAGAGGGTTGCCAAGGGCGCTGCGACATCGCCGCCCGATGGCAAAAGGGCGACGCGCCCGTCTTGAACACGGCCATCATCGGTCGCGCCGTGAAAGCGCACATCGACCGCATCGCCCGCCATGACGCCGCGCTTGAGCGGCGACACCATGGTCGGTGCCGGACCAGGTGTTACTTCCAATGTCGCCACCACCGCGCGGTGATCGGAGGGCCAGGGCGAGACGGCGATGTCCGTATCGGGCATCGCGGGGTCGCCGAGGATTTCCGCCGCCGTTGCTTTCACCGGCCCCAGGATCTGGATGAGGTCGATCCGGTCGAGGGCTTCATTGGCGTCGACATGCGGGAACGGATAGCCGTAGCTCCAGGTGATGCCGGGCTTCGTCACCGGATCGGGATGCACCGCGCGATAGGCGTCGGTGAAGCCCGCATCGGAAAGCGCCCTGGTCACCGGCCAGTCGATGGTCGCGGTGATCTGCGCGCGCTGGCCCACCATGGCAGCGGTCCAGTCGAGATGCGAGGGGGTGTTGAAATCGCCGACGATGACGACCGGCGTGCCGCCTTCAGCCAAGGCCTGCAGCGGCGCGATATAGGCTTCGATCGCCGGCAGACGCGTTTCCTTTTCCAGCGCCACGATCTCATCCACTGATTTCCCCTCGTCGCGCAAGGCGTAGGGGCCGTAAGGATCGGAGGGCAGATGCACATCGGCGACCGCGATGAACTTGCCGGGGCTTACTTCGGCAAAGACATAGTTGAGATCGTTGCCGTCCGGGCCGATCGCGGTCGGTGGCGCAAAGAGGGGTACGCGCGCGAGGATGTTGCGGTTGGCGGCGGCATAGGGCCAGCCCAACGCCGCGGCAATCTCGGCGGTGCGGCCTTCCGCTTCCTGCAGGCAGACGATGTCGGCGCCGGAGGCCTCGATTGCCTCGATCACCTTGGCGAAATTCACCTGATCGCCGCCCAGGAAGATGTTGAAGGTCATCACCTTCAGCGAGAGCGGCGCGTCGGCCGCAACGGCCGTTCCCGGCAGCAGCGACAACGCCATGAACACGGCCAAACGCCGAAGCCAAAAAAGCATGCCCGCCTCCCCCGCTCTTTTTCAAGTGTGGGGGAGTTTCCAATTAATGTTGAATAAAGTCAATTATTTCAGTTTTTTAATAGTGAATATCTGAACTGTCATTCAATATATTTGGCATGGAATCAAATGCTTGGATATACCAACCTCACGGATATTTTTCCCGTCTTATCGAGCTATCAGCAATCCTGCGCCAGAATGAGCGATTGGCTCTTCATGTCGACGCCGAAGGTGCATTCGTAAGGTTCATCCGGCACCGAGCCATCGCCATTGGCGCCGTAGCACACCATGCCGTTGCCGTATTTGGAGAGGCGCCCGACGCATTCATCCTCGACAGGCTGCATCGGGAAGGCGTCCCACATCTTCTGCGCCGGCGCACCGGTGATATAGAAGACGGCAACGTCCTTGGGGGCTGCGTCGCTCTCGGCATCGAGTCGCGGCATCATGTCGAACTCGCCTTCAAGCGGGATGATGGTCTGCTCCTGCGCTTCGGCGGACGTGCGGTCGAGCGGCCCGAAGAAAGCGACACCGCCGGCCAGAGCCGCCACCACGCCAAGATAGAGCGCGCATTGCTTGCCCACGTTGAGGACCGGCTCCATGCGGTTGGTACTATTGTCGTTGCTCATGACTGAACTTCACCCAGGTTAGACAAATGTTGTTGTTTACTTGCAAGGCGAGGCATCAGGACTGCCTGCACAAAATTTCAGACCCTGCACGAACCCGTTCAATGCCGCCACGACGGCGGGATCTGACGGGCTGTCAAATTCGGTCACGTCTCCGGTTCGACGCGAGTAGTGCGCCTCGACATATGCCGCTGGAGTCTCAACGACAGTGTAGACGCCGACTTCAGACTGACCAATTTCAAGCCCTGGAACGACCATGTTTTCAGTCGCTCGGCACCCCAGAAGCGCCGTGGTCGCGGGAAATCCCGCGACGGACTTTCCTGGCAATGGCTCATAGACGAAAGATGTTGGGCAAGCCTGATAGATGCTCTGGGCAAGCAACTCCATGACTTGCATGGCCTTGGCGCCTGGAAAAACGTCAAGGGCGAAACTGCGAACGCTGACAAGCTCCGTCCACTCGTAAACCGTTTGACCGTTCGGAACGAATTCGACAAGGGATTGGCGTCCATCATCCGCGACATAGTCAGGATCAGACTGAACTTGTTCGAAGGTGAGCGGCACGGATAGCTGCTGACCTTGAAGGAGAACAATGACGTTCTGGCGAAACGTGGGAGCGACCGTCCCGCTATCGGCGAGGGTGTCTTGCGCAGCAGCTACACCTTGGCAAAAGCAAAGACCAAGCGAACAAACCGCAAAGACCAATCCCCGACGCCGCATTGCACGAAAGAACATCAGTTGGCCTGCTTGTTCTGTTTCTGGAATTTGCGCCATTTGGCGACGTTCTTGAGATGGCCGTCCATGGTTTCGGCAAAGGCATGACCGCCTGTGCCATCGGCCACGAAATAGAGTTCCTTGGTGTCCTTGGGATGCAGCACCGCGGTCAACGCCGCCTCGCCCGGATTGGCGATCGGCGACGGCGGCAGGCCGGCGATGACATAGGTGTTGTAGGGACTGTCGAGCTTGAGATCGGCATAGGTGAGATCGCGGCCCAAGGGCGCCTTGCCGAGCGTCACGGCATAGATGACCGTCGGATCCGATTGCAGGGCCATGCCCTTTTTCAGGCGATTGTGAAACACGGCGGCGACGCGGGCGCGTTCGTCCTTGAGACCGGTTTCCTTCTCCACGATCGAGGCCAGGATGACCGCCTCATACGGGCTGTCGAGGTTGACCTTGGGATCGCGCTTCTCCCAGAGCCGCGCCAGCATCTCGGTCATGTTGCCTTTCATGCGCTCAACCAGCGCACCCCGGCTGTCGCCCCGCACGAAGAAATAGGTCTCCGGCAGCAAGGTGCCCTCGGCAGGGGGCGGCGGCAGCGGGCCTTCGAGCAGGGGCGAAGCCTGCAGCGCATCGAACATTTCGCGCACGGTCCAGCCTTCGGCCAGCGTGATGCGGTGGAGGACGGATTTCCCCTCGATCAGCACCTGCATGGCGCCGCGCGGAGACGCCGCGGTCGGGAAGCGGAATTCGCCGGCATGGAGCGGCTGGTCCTTGGCAAAGAACTTGACGCCGAGCTTGAAGACCAGCGGGTTCTCGATGACACCTTCCTTGGCGAGGAGATCGGCGATGGCCCCCACGCCGCTGCCCTTGGGGATCACCAGCACGGTCTCGTTCCGCAGGGGACCGCCGGCATTGAAGGCGTTCCAGAACCAGGCACCGGCACCGCCGCCGATCAGGACGATGATGAACAGGAACCCGGCGACGATTTCGATCAGCGTCTTGCCGCGGAGACTCATGGCAGCAACCCCATCAGCAGCGTCATGAGGATGAGCGGCATCAGGAGCGACAGATGGGCGGTCATGCCGGACCCACGTTCATATCGGGCGGCTCGCGCTGGCGGCCGTCAGTTCACGCCGGTGAAAATGACGCTGGCATTGGTGCCGCCGAAGCCGAAGGAGTTCGACAAGGCGGTCTTGATCTTGCGGGGCTTGGCCTGCTTGGGCGCCAGGTCGATGTCGCAGCCCTCGGACGGATTGGTGAGGTTGAGCGTCGGCGGCGCGACCTGGTCGCGGATCGCGAGGATCGAGAAGATCGCCTCGACCGCACCTGCTGCACCCAGCAGATGGCCGATCGCCGATTTGGTCGATGACATGGTGAGCTTGTAGGCGTGGTCGCCAAACAGGCGCTTCACCGCATTCAATTCGATCTCGTCACCGAGCGGCGTCGAGGTGCCGTGGGCATTGATATAGTCGATATCCTCAATATTCAGCTTGGCGCGCTTGAGGGCGGCGGTCATGGCGCGGAAGCCGCCATTGCCGTCCTCGGACGGGGCGGTGATGTGATAGGCATCGCCCGACATGCCGTAGCCGATCACCTCGGCATAGATCTTGGCGCCGCGCTTCTTGGCGTGCTCGTATTCCTCGAGCACCACGATGCCGGCGCCTTCGCCCATGACGAAGCCGTCGCGGTCCTTGTCCCAGGGACGTGACGCGGCGGTCGGATCGTCGTTGAACGCGGTCGACATGGCACGCGCGGCGCAGAAACCGGCAAAGCCGATCCGCCCGATCGTGGCCTCGGCACCGCCGGCGACCATGACGTCGGCGTCATCCAGCATGATCATGCGCGCGGCATCGCCGATCGCGTGGCTGCCGGTCGCACAGGCCGTCACCACGGAATGGTTGGGTCCGCGGAAGCCGTATTTGATCGAGACATGGCCGGAGACAAGATTGATAAGGCAGGACGGCACGAAGAACGGGCTGACCCGGCGCGGCCCCTTTTCCTTGAGGATGATCGCCGTGTCGTAAATGCCATTGAGGCCGCCGATGCCGGAGCCGATGAGAACGCCGGTTCGGTCGAGCTGTTCCTGGTCGGTGGGCGCCCAGCCGCTGTCTTCCACCGCTTCGGTCGCGGCAGCGACACCCATGATGATGAACGGCTCCATCTTCTTCTGGTCTTTGCCGGAGACATATTCATCGGGATTGAAATTGCCCGAAGCTTTGTCGCCCAGCGGTACCTGGCCCGCCACCTTGCAGGGCAGGTCGGAGACATCGAAGCTCTGAATGCCGCTGAGGCCGGATTCGGCTTTCAGCAACCGCTTCCAAACATGTTCCACACCAACACCCAGGGGCGACACGATGCCCATACCGGTGACGACCACGCGACGCATGATGTCCTCGCTCACTCTTTGCCGTTAACCTCAGGTACCCATCCACCGATAGGGGGCCGATTGCTCGGGTCCCGCATCACTGGATCCAGAAATCGTTTGGGCCCCGAAACAGGGGCCCGCACGGGAATTCCTAAACACCCCGACCGATTTTCAGGATCAATTGCTTGACCTTGTGCATCGGTCGGATTTTGGCTTAGGCGGATTTCGACTTGATGTAGTCGATGGCGTCTTTCACGGTCAGGATCTTCTCGGCCGCGTCATCAGGGATTTCGCAACCGAATTCCTCTTCGAAGGCCATGACCAGCTCGACCGTATCGAGGCTGTCCGCGCCCAGATCGTCGATGAAATTCGCACCTTCGGTGACCTTGGCTTCTTCCACGCCGAGGTGCTCGATCACGATCTTCTTCACGCGCTCAGCAACATCGCTCATCTCTGTCTTCCCTTGTTTGAGCCGGCCATTGATCCTGGCCGACGGTCCTTGCAGTTATTACCCGAATTCCGCACCCGAATATTGGTTCCGTCCCGCTATGTCAGGTGAATCAGAAGCCATTGGTCAGCGGTCACTTAACACAACTCTGCGGGACTTGACCAGTAGTGCCCGCGCAAGGTCGGTCGATCACATAAAAATGTAATCAGATCATGGCCATACCGCCATTCACGTGGAGTGTCTGACCAGTCATGTAGGCGGCCTCGTCGCTGGCCAGATACACGACCGCTGCGGCGATCTCACTGCTTTGGCCCATGCGTCCCATCGGGATCTTGGGCAGCAACTGGCTGTGCTGCTCCTCATTGAGGGCGCCAGTCATGGCGGTTTCGATGAAACCGGGGGCGACGCAGTTTACTGTGATACTGCGCGACGCCAGTTCCTGCGCCAGCGCCTTCGACATGCCGATCATGCCGGCCTTGGCCGCGGCGTAATTGGCCTGGCCGGGATTGCCGGTAACGCCGACGATCGAGGTGATGCCGATGATGCGGCCGAAGCGGCGCTTCATCATGCCGCGCATGGCGGCGCGCGCCAGGCGGAAGCCGGCCGTGAGGTTGACGTCGAGGACCTTCTGCCATTCCTCGTCCTTCATGCGCATGGCGAGATTGTCGCGGGTGATGCCGGCATTGTTGACCAGGATGTCGAGCTTGCCCATGGCAGCTTCGGCTTCTTTCACCAGGCCTTCGGTCGAGGCGGCGTCGGAGAGGTCGGCCACCACCACATGAACGCGTTCCTTGAGCTCGGCCGCGACCGCTTCCAACGCATCGCGCCGCGTGCCGGACAAAGCCACAGTCGCACCTTGCGCATGTAATGCCTTGGCGATGGCGCCACCGATACCGCCGGAAGCGCCCGTCACAAGTGCTGTCTTGCCGGTCAGGTCGAACATCATGGCATGAACTCCATTAGCCTAGGATTTTGAGGGCAGCATCGATATCAGCGGGCTGGCCCACGGATTGGCTCTCGATTTCCTTGTCGATGCGCTTCACGAGACCAGAGAGCACCTTGCCGGCGCCCAGTTCGAAGATTCGCGACACACCCAGTGTTTTCAGGGTCTGGACGCTTTCGCGCCAGCGCACCGTTGCGGTCACCTGCTCGACCAGCAGCTTGGCGATGGTAGTGGGATCGGAGACCGGCTGCGCCGTCACATTGGCGATGACGGGGACCACGGGCATCATGATGTTGGTCTTGCCCAAAGCCTCCGCCATGGCGTCGGCCGCGGGCTGCATCAGCGGGCAATGGAAGGGCGCCGAGACCGGCAGCATGACCGAACGCTTGGCGCCGGCTTCCAGCGCCAACACGCCCGCCCGCTCGACGGCAGCCAGCGCGCCGGAGACGACGACCTGGCTTGGATCATTGTCATTGGCGATCGCACAGACGAGTTTGGTTTCTTCCGCCGCCTGCGCTGCCACTTTCTGGGCGCGTTCGAGATCAAAATTGAGAAGGGCCGCCATGGCGCCCTCGCCCACCGGCACGGCCTTCTGCATCGCCTGGCCGCGCAGTTTGAGGAGGCGCGCGGTATCCGCCAGCGTGAAGGCACCGGCGGCGGCCAGCGCCGAATACTCACCAAGGCTGTGGCCGGCGACAAAGCCTGCCTTGTCGGCGAGGCGGAAATTCCCTTCCGTCTCCAGCACACGGAGGACCGCGATCGAGACCGCCATCAAGGCCGGCTGGGCATTTTCGGTGAGCGTCAGATCGCTCTCCGGACCCTCGAACATGAGCTTGGAGAGTTTCTGCACCAGCGCCTCGTCGACTTCCTCGAACACCAGCCTTGCCGATGTGAAGGCCTCGGCCAGGGCCTTGCCCATGCCGACGGCCTGTGACCCCTGGCCCGGAAACACGAAAGCGCGCATCAACGTCCCTCCCATGAAGAGTGCCGGGCTTAGACCCCAACTGGCCCCCTGCCGTCAACCCGGAACGGGCTATATAGTCAGGACCTGTCAAACGGGAGGGCAAGCCATGCAAAGAGGCAGCTGCCATTGCGGCCAGGTGAAATTCGAGGTCGAAGGGACCTATGGCGACGTTATCGAGTGCAATTGCTCGCATTGCAGCCGCAAGGGCTATCTCTTGTGGTTCGTGCCCCGGGACAAGCTGCGCCTCAGCTCGCCGGAGGTCCAATTGGGCACCTACAAGTTCAATAAGCATGTGATCGCACACCATTTTTGCCCGACCTGCGGCTGCGCGCCCTTCGGTTTCGGCGTTGGCCCCGATGGGTCCGCCACGGCCGCCGTCAATGTCCGCTGCCTGGAGGGGATCGACCTCACCACCCTGACGCGGATTCCCTATGACGGGCGGAGTGCTTAAGGTCCCCTCTCCCCGCAAGAGCGGGGCGAGGGCGGGGTGAGGGGCCTTTCAGGCCGAATCCCGCCCAATCCCTTGCATTTCCGGGGGGCCTGTGTATAACCCGCCCGTCCATAGCCCTGCCGACCCTCCGTCACTCTTCTGAGTGCCACCCGCTGACGGTGCGAGGGGATCGGCTAGGTCCGTGAAATGATTGGATTTTCCAGTCAGATCCGCTGATGCGTTGCCGATCGTCGGCAAACCAGCAACGGGCCGCTAAGAGCCAGAGGGAGTTGCTTAATGCCGTTCTACGAGAACGTCTTTATTGCGCGCCAGGATGTCACTGCCCAGCAGGTCGACACCTTGGCCGAAACCTTCACCGGCATCATCACCGCCCAGGGCGGTCAGGTGCTCAAGAAGGAATATTGGGGCCTCAAGGGTCTCACCTACCGCATCAACAAGAACCGCAAGGGCCATTACGTGCTCTTCAACATCGATGCCCCGGCCGGTGCCATCGCCGAAGTTGAGCGCAACATGCGCCTCAACGAAGACGTGCTGCGCTATCTGACCGTGCGCGTCGACGAACTCGAGGCCGGTCCCAGCGCCATGCTGCAGTCCAAGGGCCGTGATCGCGAAGGCCGCGAAGGTGGCCGTGGCGAGCGTGAGGGTGGTCGCGAAGGTGGTCGCAGCTTTGGCGGCGGCCGTGATCGTGACGACCGTCTGCGTCCGGGTCGCGACGGTGCCCCGCGCGAGGGTGGTTTTGGTGGCCGTGACCGTGGCGAACGCCCGGCCGCTGTCGCTGCCGAAGGTGAAGGAGATCGTTCATGAGCGAGTTTGATCGTGGCGGCCGCGAAGGCGGTCGTGAGGGTGGACGCGATGGCGGCCGAGACGGTGGTCGTGAAGGCGGCCGCGAAGGTGGTCGTGGCGGCGCCGCGGGTGGCCGTCGTCCGTTCTTCCGTCGCCGGAAGTCCTGCCCCTTCTCCGGCCCCCAGGCGCCGAAGATCGATTACAAGGATGTGAAGCTGCTTGGCCGCTTCATCTCCGAACGCGGCAAGATCGTGCCGAGCCGCATCACCGCGGTCAGCAACAAGAAGCAGCGTCTGCTCGCCCAGGCGATCAAGCGCGCTCGCTTCCTTGGCCTGCTGCCCTACGTGTTGAAGTAAGGAGAATAGGATCATGGAAATCATCCTGCTCCAACGCGTCGAAAAGCTGGGTCACATCGGCGACGTCGTCAATGTGAAGCCGGGCTTTGCGCGCAACTTCCTGCTGCCGCAGAAGAAGGCGCTCCGCGCCACCGAAGAGAACAAGAAGCGTTTCGAGACGCAGCGCGCGCAGATCGAAGCCAACAATCTGAAGCTTAAAGAAGAAGCGCAGAAGATTGCCGGCAAGGTTGACGGGCTGAAGGTGGTCCTTATCCGCCAGGCCTCGGAAACCGGCATCCTGTTCGGCTCGGTCTCAAGCCGCGATATCGCCGAAGGCGTCACCAAGGCCGGCTTCACCGTCGACCGCCGCCAGGTGGTCCTCGACAAGCCGATCAAGACCCTGGGGCTGCACCCGGTTCGGGTTGCCCTGCATCCTGAAGTCGTCGTCACCGTCACCGCGAACGTCGCGAAGTCGGAAGACGAAGCCGTCATGCAGGAAAAGGCCGGTGGTTTCATCGCCAAGACCGAGGACGATGACACCCCCGATCTCGACAAGCTGCTTGCCGAGGCCGCCGAGGCCACCGGCGAGACCGCGTCGGAAGAAGCCTGAGCCTAAAGCCTGGTCGCAAGGCCAGGTTCGCTACCAGAACGGCCGTCCCCCACGAAATCTCTGGGGGGCGGCCGTTTTTGTTTGCGGACCTGGGACAGGCGGTCGCGGGCCGGGTGCATTGCTTGCGAGCCAGTACGCGGCCGGACTAGACTGCCATCAACGACATGAAACAGTTCTTCACCCCGCGCGCCGGCATCCAACCGGCTCCCAAGACCCGTCGCTGGATCACACTGGCCGCTGGAATGCTGGCGCTGTGCCTGCAGGCCATGGCGCAGGTGATGCCGGCCGATGCCATGCAGAACGCCATGCGCGTGGCGGCCGCTACCGCCGACGAGATGCAGAGCTTTGCCGGTACCTGCCTCGGCTTCAGCCAGCGCAGTGATGGACAGCCGGCCAAGTCCGGCAATCATGCCAGCTGCCCGGTCTGCTTCACCCTGGCGCAGTCCCACGGCTTCGCCCCCGCCCCGGTCGATCCTCCAACAATGACGGCTTGGGCGCTGCCGATCGTGGCCAGCATGCCGGCCACTCGGCCCGCGCAGTCCCTGGCTGCGGCCGCCTTCGCCTCGCGCGCACCGCCGGCAAGCTCCATCGCCTGACCACCGCACCGGTGCCCTGCACCGGCCAGATTGTTCATTCCCAGATTGTTCATTCGAGGGAGACATCCCATGAACCGGCGCGCCTTGCTGGTTTCCGCCGTGGCCGTTGCGGCCGCTTCGGGCATCGGCGCCAGTTATTTTCTCAACAACAAGCAGGTGACCCAGACCCTGTCCGTGGGCGGCCCCTTCAAGCTCATCGGCACCGATGGGCAGGAAGTCACGGAAGCGGCGCTGAAGGGGAAGTATTCCCTGTTCTTCTTCGGCTTCACCTTCTGCCCCGATGCCTGCCCGACCGCCCTCAACACCTTCTCGCTGGTGCTGGGGAAGCTCGGGCCGGATGCCGACAAGGTCCAGCCGGTCTTCGTCTCGATCGATCCCGCCCGCGATACACCCGCGGTGCTGAAGGAATATCTCAGTTCCTTCGATCCGCGCATCATGGGCCTCACCGGGTCACCAGAGGTGATCGCAGAAACCGCCAAATCCTTCCGCGTTTATTACGCCAAACAGGGCGAAGGCGAGTTCTATCTGATGGATCACAGCACGGCGATCATCGTCATGAACCCCGAATACGAATATGCCGGCGTTCTCGCCGGCAACATGCAGCCGGATGAAATGGTCATCCGGCTCAAGGAAATCATTGCTCAAGGAGCCTGAACTTATGACCCGTCTTGCCACGTTCCTGCTTGCCTGCCTGCTGACGTTCACCGGTCTCGGCAGTGTCGCCTCGGCCCACGAACAAAAACTGGGCGATTTGGTGCTGCACCACGCCTGGTCGCGCGCCAATCCCGCCGGCGCCAAGAGCGGCGCCGTCTTCGTCACCATCGAGAATACCGGCGATACACCCGACCAGTTGCTGGGTGCCAGTTCCGACGTCGCCGCCATGACCGAGGTGCACCAGATGTCGATGGAAAACGACGTCATGACCATGAAGCCGGCCGGAATCCTCGATATTCCGGCCCATGGCAAGGTGGAGTTGAAACCCCATGGCCTGCATATCATGCTGATGGGGTTGAAGCAGCGCTTTGCCGAGGGCGATACCTTCGCGGTCACCCTGACATTCGCCAAGGCCGGGTCCGTGACCCTGCAGGTCGTGGTCGAAAAGGTCGATGCGATGGACGCCGATCATTAAGGGAGGCCAATTGGCTTTCGACCGTTCCTGGCTGTGGGCGCCGGCATTGCTTTGTGCCGGCGCCTTTCTCTACACGCTCTATCAGGCGACGATGAGCGCCATCGATTCCTATGGGACCAGGCAAGGCGCTGTCCTCTATCAGGCACATTGCGCCGCCTGCCATGGCAGCGCGTTGGATGGGCAGGAAGGCTGGCAGCTTGGCAGTCTCGCCGCGCAAGGCTGGCGCGCACCGCCCTTGACCGCATCCGGTCATGCCTGGATGCATGACGACAAGGCCTTGTTCCAGCACGTCAAGAATGGCGCGGCTGGTTCACCCATGCCGGCATTCGGCGAAAAACTATCGGACAATCAGATCTGGCAGGTTTTCGCTTTTGTCAAAAGTCACTGGCCCGAAAGTGTCCGTCGCTTTCAGATGGCGGGCGATCCCTATGCCTTGCTGCCCGCCGACCTCCCGACGGATTGGACCTACCCGCCGGCCTGCGAGCCGGGTGCCGCACCTGGTGCTTTGACGCCACGCTTTTAGACTGCTGCAATTGCTCTCGATCGTCATGCCCGGCGAAGGCCCGGCATGACGATCGAGAATCTGTGATTTCCACATTGTCAATGCAGCGATTTGCGACTCGCAGATAATGTTATCATCCCCGTTATCCACAGCTATCCACAGGTGATGGTGCGCGCTATCGCCGGAAGCCTCTGTTAGGGTCGCCGCCATGGAAGCAACACAACAGACCAATGTCACGCGGCTGCGCGGGAATGACGGCTCGACGCCGACGCGCACGCCACCCGTCAATTACGAAGCCGAGCAGGCCTTGCTCGGCGCCGTGCTCGCCAACAATCTGGTCTATGACCGGGTCAACGAATTCCTGCGCCCGGAACATTTTGCCGATCCCTTGCATGGCCGCATCTTCGCCGCCATCGGCAAGCTCATCGAACGCGGGCAGATCGCCAATCCGGTGACCCTCAAGAACCTGTTCGACCAGGACGGGGCGCTGTCCGAAATCGGCGGTGCCACCTATCTCGTGCAATTGGCGCAGGCCGTCGTCACGGTGATCAATGCCGAGGATTACGGCCGCACCATTCACGACCTCTATCTGCGGCGGCAGTTGATCGATCTTGGCGAGGTGACGGTCAACGAGGCCTTCATCCACGATACCGACGTTACCGCCATGCAGCAGATCGAGCAGGCGGAATCGAAGCTGTTTGTTCTGGCCGAAACCGGCCAGGTCGAGGGCGGCCCCAAGGATTTCAAGACGATCGTGGTTTCCGCGCTGCAGATGGCGGAAGCGGCCTATAAGCGTGACAGCCATCTGACCGGCGTCACCACGGGCTTGACCGATATCGACCGCAAACTGGGCGGTTTGCAGCCCTCCGACCTCATCATCCTGGCCGGTCGCCCCTCCATGGGCAAGACGGCCTTGGCCACCAATATGGGTTTCAATGCGGCCAGCGCCTTCAAGGAAGGCGATACCGGGACCCGCTACAAGGTCGCCTTCTTTTCGATGGAAATGTCATCGGAACAGCTCGCCTTGCGTATCATGGCGGAGAAGTCGGGGGTGTCATCGGACCGGATCCGCCGCGGCGACATCAAGGGCGATGAGGAGTTCATCCGCGTCGTGGAATCCGCCAACGAGATGAGTTCGGCCGGTTTCTTCATCGACGACACCCCGGCGCTCACCATTCCAGCGCTCCGCACCCGCGCGAGGCGGTTGAAGCGCCAGCATGGGCTCGACCTCATCATCATCGATTACCTGCAGCTGATGCGCTCGGCCAACAACCGCGGCTCGGAGAACCGGGTGCAGGAAATTTCGGAAATCACCCGCGGCCTCAAGGCCATCGCCAAGGAATTGAACGTGCCCGTGGTGGCGCTCTCGCAGCTTTCCCGCGCCGTCGAACAGCGCGACGACAAGCGCCCGATGCTCTCCGATCTGCGTGAATCGGGTTCGATCGAACAGGACGCCGACGTGGTGATGTTCGTCTTCCGCGAGGAATATTATCACGAGCGCAGGAAGCCCGGGGACCACGAGGCCGACAAGATGCAGGAATGGCAGCGCGAGATGGAGCGCGTCCACAACGTCGCCGAAGTGATCATCGCAAAGCAGCGCCATGGTCCGATCGGCACGGTCCCGCTGCAATTCGAGGGCATGCTGACCAAGTTCAGCGATCTGCTGCGGAGCGACTACATACCGGCGCAGACCGAATAGGGTTGGGCTGAGCCATGCCCGATTCCTTTTCGCCGGTGCTGACGGTCGATCTCGGCGCCATTCTGGCCAATTACCGTCTGTTGGCCGGCCGCGTCGCGCCGGCCCAGTGCGGCGTCGCCCTGAAGGCCGATGCCTATGGCCTGGGCGCCGCCATGATCGCGCCGCATCTCAGGCGCGCCGGTTGCACCCATTTCTTCGTGGCGACGGTGGATGAAGGGCTGGCGCTGCGCCAGCAACTGCCGGCCTTTGACCAGGGCAACCGGATCTACCTCATGAACGGCCTGCCGCAGGGGGCGGAGCGCGACATCGCCGGTAGTGACCTCATTCCCATCCTCAACTCCCTGGCCGAGATCGCGCGCTGGCGTGACTTTACCCGCGCCACCACGACCCGCCCCGCCGGCCTGCAATTCGACACCGGACTCAATCGCCTGGGATTGGGTCGGGAGGACGCCCTGCGGCTGATCGCCGACCCGCATCTGCTGGACGGTCTCGATATCACCCTGGTGATGAGCCATCTTGCCTGCGCCGATGATCCGGAGCATCCGGCAAACCGGGCCCAGCTCGGCGGTTTTCGGGATGTTGCCGACAATCTCAAGCTGCCCGGCCTCAAACTGCCTGGCAAGACGAAGCCGCTCTATTCGCTGGCAGCCTCGTCGAGCATCTTTCTGGGCGCCGACTTTCATTTCGACCTCAGTCGGCCGGGGGCCGCGCTTTATGGCATCAACCCCGTCCTGGGGGCACAGAATCCCCTCCGCCAAGTCGTGCGGTTGCAGGCAAAAATCCTGCAATTACGTGAGGTTGACTTGAATATGACCGTTGGTTATGGTGCCTCGCATCAGGTTCGGGGGCCATCTGTCCTGGCCACAATCGGGGTTGGCTATGCGGACGGGATTTTCAGGTCGCTGGGTAATCAGGGGTCGGTCTTCGTGGCTGGCCAGCGGGCCCCGATCGTGGGGCGCATCTCGATGGATTTAATCACGGTCGATGTCGGACATTTGCCCCAGGCCGCCTGTCAGCCCGGCATGACCGTCGATATCATCGGGCCGGAGCAATCGGTCGACGACTTGGCGCGCGATGCGGGGACGATCGGGTATGAGATCCTGACCAATCTCGGTACGCGGTTTCAACGTCGCTATGTAGGTGCCGGGGGATGAGCGTACCGGTCCTGCAACCCATCGGCCGCACCTTTCTCAGCAGCCTGGAAGCCATCGGCCGTCTGGCCCTGTTCACGCTCCGCGCGGTGTTGCATTGCCTGACGCCGCCTTTCTATCCGCGCCTCATCTTCAAGCAGATGATCGAGATCGGCTATTATTCGCTGCCGGTCATCGGCATGACGGCAATCTTCACCGGCATGGTGCTGGTGCTGCAGACCTATGTCGCCGTCTCCCGGCTGAATGCCGAATCCACCATCCCCTATGTCGTGGTCATCTCCTTGACGCGCGAACTGGGACCGGTGCTGGCCGGCCTGATGCTGGCCGGGCGCGTCGGCGCCGCGATGGCGGCCGAGATCGGCACCATGCGTGTCACCGAGCAGATCGACGCCTTGCGTACGCTCTCAACCAATCCTTTCAAGTATCTCATCGCGCCGCGCCTGATTGCCGCCGTGCTGATGCTGCCGGTCCTGGTCGGCATTGCCGATATCATCGGCGTGTTCGGCGGTTATCTGGTGAGCGTGTTCAAACTCGACTTCAGCCCGTCGATCTACTTGAAGAACACGGTCGATTTCGTCGAGACGATCGACATCGTCTCCGGCCTGGTGAAGGCCGCGGCCTTCGGCTTCATCGTGGCGCTTATGGGCACCTATAACGGGTTCGAATCCAAAGGCGGCGCCCAGGGCGTCGGCAAGGCCACCACGGATGCCGTGGTCGGTGCCTCGATCCTGATCCTTGCCGCCAACTTCATCATCACCGGGATTTTCTTCAGCCGATGAGCGATCTCAAGATCAAGGTGCGTGGATTGAAGAAGGCGTTCGGCCCGAAGCAGGTGCTGAACGGCGTCGATCTCGATGTGCCGCGTGGCCAATCGCTGGTGGTGATCGGCGGTTCCGGCTCCGGCAAGTCGGTGCTGATCAAATGCATCCTGGGCCTCGTGGAACCGGATGCCGGCTCGATCGAGATCGACGGCGAGGAAACCGTCGGCATACCTGCTGCCAAACGCGAAGAGATCATGCGCAAATTCGGCATGCTGTTCCAGGGTGCCGCGCTGTTCGACAGCCTGCCGGTCTGGGAGAATGTCGGCTTCGGGCTCATCGCCGGCCGCGGCATGAACCGGAAAGCCGCCAAGGAAGTGGCTCTGCGGAAACTCGCCGCCGTGGGCCTCGGGCCGGAAGTGGGCGAACTGATACCCTCCGAACTTTCCGGCGGCATGCAGAAGCGGGTGGCGCTGGCCCGCGCCATCGCGGCGGAACCGGAGATCATCTTCTTCGACGAACCGACCACCGGGCTCGACCCGATCATGGCGCAGGTGATCAACGAGCTCATCGTCAAATGCGTGAAATCGCTCGGCGCCACGGCCCTTTCCATCACCCACGACATGCATTCGCTGCGTGCCATCGCCGACCGGGCTGCCATGATCTATGAAGGCCGCATCATCTGGTCCGGTGACGCCAAGAATATCGATCGCTGCGGCAATGATTTCGTCGACCAGTTCGTGCAAGGCCGCGCCGAAGGCCCCATCCGCATGCCCGTCCGGCCGCTTTGAGCGCGGCGTGATGGCCAAAGCCCTTCGCAACTATGTCTGCCAGTCCTGCGGTTCCGCCTTCCCGAAATGGGCCGGCAAATGCGAGGCGTGCGGTGCCTGGAACTCGATCGTCGAGGAGCCCGTTGGCGGCGGCGACGTGCCCAAGGGCCTTTCCGGCAAGCGCGGCAAGGGCGTCACCTTCGTGGCGCTCGACGGCGACGTGCCGCAGACCATCCGCCGCCCGACCGGCATGGCGGAATTCGACCGCGTCACCGGGGGCGGCCTGGTGCGCGGCTCGGCCGTGCTGATCGGCGGCGATCCCGGGATCGGCAAATCGACCCTGATGCTGCAGGTAGCCACCATGCTGCGCGGCGTCCGTGTCGCCTATATTTCCGGTGAAGAGGCCGTGGAACAGGTGCAGCTTCGGGCGCGCCGCCTGGGCCTCGGACCCGATGGACACAAGCCTGCCGATATCACCACCGAGCTTGCCGCCGCCACATCCTTGCGCGACATCATGGCGAGCCTCGACCGGCCCGATGCGCCGCAGGTCGTCGTCATCGATTCCATTCAGACGCTCTATCTCGACAGCCTCGATTCGGCGCCCGGTACCGTGGCGCAGGTGCGGACCTGTTCCGCCGAATTGATCCGGCTTGCGAAATCCCGTGGCTTCACCCTGCTGCTGGTGGGTCACGTCACCAAGGAAGGCCAGATCGCGGGTCCCCGGGTGCTGGAGCACATGGTCGATACGGTGCTCTATTTCGAAGGCGAACGCGGTCATCACTTCCGAATCCTGCGCTCCGTCAAGAACCGCTTCGGCCCGGCGAATGAAATCGGCGTCTTCGAGATGACCGATCGGGGCCTCGCCGAAGTGCCCAACCCCTCCGCGCTGTTCCTCGCCGAACGCCACGGCAATATTTCCGGCGTCTCGGTCTTTGCCGGCATCGAGGGCACCCGTCCCGTGCTGGTCGAGGTGCAGGCCCTGGTCTCACCCTCGCCGCTCGCCACCCCGCGCCGCGCCGTGGTCGGCTGGGACAGTGCGCGCCTTGCCATGACGCTGGCCGTGCTCGAGACGCGTTGCGGTTTAGGGTTGGCCGGCAGCGAGGTCTATCTCAACATCGCCGGCGGCCTGCGCATCAGCGAGCCGGCAGCCGACCTTTCCGTGGCGCTGGCCCTCATTTCCTCGCTCTCCGACCGGCCGGTACCCTCCGACCTCATCGCCTTTGGCGAGATCGGCCTTTCCGGCGAGGTACGCATGGTGGCGCAGGCTGAAACTCGGCTCAAGGAAGCGGCCAAGCTCGGATTCAAGCGCGCCATCTTGCCAAAGCGCCTCAATCAGGCCGCGGCCAAGAAACTGAAAGTCGAAGGACTGGAGCTTATCGAAATCGGACATCTCCAAGAAATGATCGATTGGCTCTATAATGAGGTTCGTTCGAACGCGCTGCAGGCGACGGTGGCCGCCAGCAGACAGCAGCACGCAGGAGACAAGTCTCCAACAAAGGAAGGGCCGCGGTGAATTTCCTCGATCTCATCATCCTCGGCGTGATCGGTCTCTCCACCCTGCTGGCCTTTTCACGCGGGTTCATCAAGGAGATGTTGTCGATCCTGGGCTGGATCGGCGCCGTCATCGCCACCGTGGCCTTTTTCGCCCCTGGCCGAGCGCTCATGCGGCAATACATCGCGGAGCCCCTGCTGGCGGATATTGCCGCCGGCATCGGCATCTTCGTTGTGACGCTGGTCCTTTGCGGCATGCTCAATCACTGGATTTCGGCGCAGGTCCGTGGCAATGGGCTGGGCGCGCTCGACCGGTCGCTGGGTCTGGTCTTCGGGCTCGTGCGCGGGTCTGTGGTGGTCTGCGCCGCCTTCATCCTGCTCACCTTCTTCCAGCCCAACCGCACCGAATTTCCGGATATCGTGACTGAAGCGAGGCTCTTGCCGGTTGTCGAGCGCGGGGCGAATTTCATCGAGACGCTGCTCCCCGAAGATCTGCTGAAAACCGGCGAAGACGCCATAAATCAGGGGCTGAAAGCGGTCGATCAGGGTCAGCAGCTCGGCAACGCCCTGCAGACGATTACACCGGATCCGTCGAATACGAATGGCACCAATGCAACCGGCACAGGGCCAAGCAGCACAAACGAAGGTGCTGATGGCCAAGAACCGGGTGGACAAGGCGACGGATCGGGGTATAAGGACGCCGAACGCAACGACCTAAACCGACTCATCCAGGGTTCCGAATAACCCGGCCGGAAAAAGGTAAATGCCGATGCTCACGACCAATCCCTTCGATGACGACAAATTGAAGGAGGAGTGCGGCATTATCGGCATCTTTGGTGTCGAAGAAGCCGCCACCCGCACCGTTCTGGGCCTCCATGCCCTGCAGCACCGAGGCCAGGAAGCAGCCGGCATCGTGTCTCACGATGGCGAGGATTTCCATGCCCATCGCGCGATGGGTCATGTCGCCGACAATTTCTCGCATCACGACGTGGTCGGCCGCCTGAAGGGCCGCGCCGCCATTGGCCATGTGCGCTATTCGACCACCGGCGAAACGGCGCTCCGCAACGTACAACCCTTCTTCGCCGAACTCGCCTTCGGCGGCATCGCCATCGGCCATAACGGCAACCTCACCAATGCCGCCGCGATCCGCCGCGAGATGGTGAAGCGCGGCTCGATCTTCCAGGCTTCCTCCGACACCGAAGTCATCCCGCATCTGATGGCGACGCATCTCCGCGGCAACGTGGTGGATCGTTTGATCAATGCGCTGCACCAGGTCGAAGGCGCCTATTCGATCGTCGCCATCGCCAAGGACATGGTGATCGGTGTGCGCGATCCGCTGGGTGTCAGGCCGATGGTGCTGGGCAAGCTCGGCGACGGCTACATCCTCGCCTCGGAGACCTGTGCGCTCGACATCATGAGCGCCGATTACATCCGCGATGTCGAAGCCGGCGAAATGGTGATCCTGGACAAGAACGGCGTCACCTCGCTGCGTCCCTTCTCGCCCACCAAGCATCGCTTCTGCGTGTTCGAATACATCTACTTCGCCCGGCCCGATTCCGTCATGGAAGGTGTCAGCGTCTATGATGCACGCAAGCGCATCGGCGCGGAACTCGCCAAGGAAGCCGGCGTCGATGCGGACGTGGTCATCCCGGTGCCGGATTCCGGCGTGCCGGCGGCACTGGGTTATGCCGAAGGGTCGGGCATCCCGTTCGAATACGGCATCATCCGCAACCACTATGTCGGCCGCACCTTCATCGAACCCACCGACCAGATCCGTCATCTCGGCGTCAAGCTGAAGCACAATGCCAACCGTGCGAAGGTCAGCGGCAAGCGCATCATCCTGGTCGATGATTCGATCGTGCGCGGCACCACCTCGAAGAAGATCGTCGAGATGATGCGCCAGGCCGGCGCCACCGAGGTGCATATGCGCATCTCCAGCCCGCCCACCTCCTATTCCTGCTTCTACGGCATCGATACGCCGGAGCGCAGCAAGCTGCTGGCCGCGCGCATGAGCGTCCAGGAAATGGCCGATTTCATCGGCTGCGATTCCCTCGCCTTCATTTCATTGGATGGCCTCTACCGCGCCATGGGCCATGCCGAGGGCCGCAACAGCAAATCGCCGCAATATTGCGATGCCTGCTTCACCGGCGACTATCCGACCGAGCTTACCGACCAGAGCAACGAGAACATCACGCAGCTCTCGCTGCTGGCCGAAAAGAGCGCTTAAGCATGACGGCGACCGTTGCTAAGCCCGGCAGACTCGCCGGGCGTATCGCCCTTGTCACCGGCGCCTCGCGCGGCATCGGTGCCGCCATCGCCAGAGCCTATGCCAAAGAAGGCGCCGAGCTGATCCTCACCGCGCGGACCACCGGCGGGCTTGAGGAACTCGATGACGAAATCCGCGGCATCAGCGGCAAGACCAGCCTGCTGGTGCCCTTCGACCTCAAGGATTTCGACGCCATCGACCGGCTGGGTGCCGCACTTTACGAGCGCTTCGGCAAGCTCGACATCCTGGTCGGCAATGCAGGTGTGCTCGGCACCCTCTCACCTCTCGGGCATATTTCGCCCAAGGAGTTCCAGGAGGTCATCGACATCAACCTCACTGCCAACTGGCGCCTGCTGCGCTCGCTGGATCCATTGCTGCGGCAATCCGATGCCGGGCGGGCCATCTTCCTCACCTCAGGCGCCGCGCGCGGTCCCCGCGCCTATTGGGGCACCTACGCCATTTCCAAGGCGGCGCTGGAGATGATGGTTGGCATCTATGCCCAGGAAATCCAGCAGACCAAGGTGCGCGCCAACATGATCGACCCCGGCCGCACCCGCACCCGCATGCGCGCCAAGGCCTATCCCGGCGAAGATCCGCAGAGCCTGAAGACGCCGGACGAGATCATGGACAAGTTCGTCGAGCTGGCCACCGCCACCTTCACCGGCAATGGCGAAATGGTGAAGGCACAGTAGCACGGGCCCCTTGCAGAGAACGCATTTGCGCGCGACAGCAGAGGGCCCTACCTTCCCGCCATCATGATCCCCGCCCTCACCCCGCGCCGCTATGGTGCCGTCAACTGGATCGGCCTCTGGACCCTCTACCGGAAGGAGGTGCGCCGCTTCCTGGCCGTGGGCACGCAGACGGTGCTGGCGCCGATGGTGACGACGCTCCTGTTCCTGGCGATCTTCGTGCTGGCCATGGGCCATTCGGTCGAACTGGTGGGCGGCGTTCCCTACATGGAATTCCTGGCACCCGGCCTCATCATGATGGCGATGACGCAGAACGCCTTTGCCAACGCCTCCTCCTCGCTGATGATCGCCAAGATCCAGGGCAATATCGTCGACCTGCTGATGCCCCCACTGTCAGCACTGGAGATCACGCTGGGCCTGGCCCTGGGTGGTCTGACACGGGGCCTGGTGGTGGGTGTTGCGACCGCGGCCGCCATCTGGCTGTTCGTGCCGCTGCAGGTCAGCAATGTGCTGCCCCTGCTGTTCTACGGCATCATGGCCAGCCTGATGCTGGCGCAGCTCGGCATCGTCGCCGGGATCTATGCCGAGAAGTTCGACCATATGGCAGCGGTGACGAATTTCATCATCACGCCGCTGGCCTTCCTGTCCGGCACCTTCTATTCGACGGCGCGCCTGCCTGAGTTCGGGCAGGTGCTCGCCCATCTCAACCCCTTCTTCTACATGATCGACGGCTTTCGCTATGGCTTCATAGGCCATGCCGACGGGTCGCTGCTGCTGGGTGCCCTGGCGCTGATCGGCGTCAACGCCGCCCTGCTGCTCGCCAATTACCTGAGTTTTGAGCGCGGCAGCCGGTTGAAGGCATGATGGCGGGTATTCTCTCGCATAGCGGCCGGCTGCGGCGCTTCGGTGCGGTCAACTGGCTGGGCCTGTTCACGCTGGCACGGCGCGAAACCAGCCGCGGCCTCAAGGACTATAATTACCAGATCCTCGGCCCCGTGGTTTCCAGCCTGCTCTATCTTGCCGTCTTCCATCTGGCGATCCGCACCGTGGGCGGGAGCAGCGGCAGCAATGCGGATCTCCTCAACTTCATCGCCCCCGGCCTCATCATCTTCGTCGCCTGCGAAAAAGCGTTCGAAAATGCCTGCGGCTCGTTCATCTTCGACAAGCATGAACGGGTGATGGCAGATCTTCTCATGGCGCCGCTCTCCTCCGTCGAACGTGTCTGCGGCTATCTCGCGGGCGCCTGTCTCGCGGGGAGCGCCGTCGGCATCGCGGTCGCCCTCATCACCTTGTTCTTTGCCGACCTCACCTTTGTGCAGCCCTGGGCGATCCTGTTCTTTGCCATCATGGGCACCATGATGCATGGCTTGATCGGCATCCTGGTCGGCATCTGGGCGGAGAAATGGGACTCCTATGCCGCGGTCCATACCTTCCTGCTGCTGCCGCTTTCCTTCCTGTCGGGCCTGTTCTACCGGGTCGAAAACCTGCCGCCGCTGGCGCAGGAACTGGTGCGCCTCAACCCCGTCTTTTACATCATCGACGGCTTCCGCTTCGGCATGACCGGCACCGGCTCGTCCAATCCCTGGATCGGCGCTGCCGTGCTGCTGGCGATGAACGCGATGCTCTTTGCCCTGGCCTACACCTGGTTCCGGCGCGGTTATCGCCTCAAACCCTAGCTAACTTGACCGCGTCACCTTTCCTTTTTAGGATGGCCGCATGTCCACGCATATTTCCGCATCTGCCCAGCGACGTCGATTCTGCATCAAGGTGCGGAAGGCTCAGCTTTTGGCGCGAACGGGAATACCAGCGGGACGATAGGTCCCAGCCACCGTCCACCAAAGTATCCCTGCCCACCCAACCGGTCGGCGGGGTTTTTCATGTCCATATTCTGGAACAACAGCCATGACGCGCGATTTCACCTTCATGATCCGGCCGGCCGAACCGCACGAGGCTGCGGCGATCACCGATATCGTGCACGCCGCCTATGCCAAATGGGTGCCGGTGATCGGCCGCGAGCCGCTGCCGATGCGAACCGATTACGGCCAGGCCCTGCTGGAACACCAATTCGATGTCATGGTCGAGCAGGGCCGGATAGGTGGCCCCATCGTCGGATTGATCGAAACCATGCAGCGCCCTGATCACCTTTGGATCGAGAATGTCGCCGTCGCGCCAGCCGCCCAAGGCCAGGGGATCGGGCGGCACCTCCTCGCCCATGCCGAGCAGAAGGCCATGGACGCGGGCTGCTTCGAACTCCGCCTGCTCACAAACGGCGCATTTGAGGCCAATGTCCTGCTCTATCGGCGACTGGGCTATGTCGTGGAGCGGGAGGAGGCCTTTATGAACGGAACCACCGTCTATATGAGCAAGAAGCTTTCGCGATGACCCCCCAATTCCCCCTCGCCGGTTGACAGCGGGGAGCCATCTCCCGATAGTCGCCGCTTTCCAGCATGAATGAGCCCTTTTTCGACCCTTCAGAGGCAAAAATGACCGTCCAAAAGCCCTCCAGCCTGATGCAGACCTATGCCCGTTCCGAACTCGCCTTCGAGCGCGGCGAAGGGGCCTATCTCTTCACGGCGGACGGCCGACGTTTCCTCGATTTTGCCAGCGGCATCGCCGTGACGGCACTGGGGCACAGCCATCCGCATCTGGTGAAGGCCCTGGTCGACCAGGCGCAGAAGCTGTGGCACACCTCCAACCTCTATCAGGTGCCGGGACAGACGCGGCTTGCCGAACGCCTGACCGCCGCCACCTTCGCCGACCAGGCCTTCTTCGCCAATTCCGGCGCCGAGGCGATCGAGTGCGGCCTGAAGCTCATTCGCAAATACCAGGATGATTTCGGCGATCCGGCACGTTATCGCGTCATCGCCTTTGAAGGCTCGTTCCACGGCCGCACCCTCTCGACCCTGGCCGCCGCCGGCAACGAGAAATACCTCAAGGGCTATGCCCCGGTGGTGGACGGGTTCGATCATTGCGCCTTCAACAACCTCAATGAAGTGCGCGCCAAGGTGGGGCCGGAGACGGCCGCCATCATGATCGAGCCGGTACAGGGCGAAGGCGGCATGCGCGCCGCCGATATCGAGTTCCTGCAAGGCCTGCGCAAGGTGTGCGACGAATTCGGGCTGCTGCTGATGTTCGACGAAGTGCAGTCGGGCGTCGGGCGGACCGGCAAGTTCTTTGCCCATGAATGGGCCGGCGTCACCCCGGATATCGTCGCCACCGCCAAGGGCATCGGCGGCGGTTTCCCGATGGGCGTCTGCCTTGCCAGCAACAAGGTGGCGGCAGCTTTCGGTCCGGGGTCCCACGGCACCACCTTCGGCGGCAACCCGCTCGCCATGGCGGTCGGCAATGCCGTGCTCGACATCATCCTGGCCGATGACTTCCTGCCGGCGGTGAACAAGGTCGGCGCGCACCTCGATGCGCGCATCGACGAGTTGCTGCGACGATTCCCCGGCGCATTCGAGGGCAAGCGCGGCAAGGGTTTGATGCGCGGCCTCAAATGCGCGAGCGGTGTCGTCAATACAGAGATGGTGGAAAGTCTGCGCGGTGTCGGTCTGCTGACCGTGGGTGCCGCCGACAACACCATCCGCCTGTTGCCGCCGCTCATCGTCACCAACGCGGAGATCGATTCCGCCATCGACATGCTGGCCGCCGTCGCGGCCCAAGCCAAGGCTGCCTGAAAATGACCCAGACCACGACACCAAAGCACTTCCTCGACCTCGATATCATGTCGGCCGCCGATCTCAGGCGCATCATCGACACGTCGAAAGCCGTGAAGGCCAAGAATTTTCCGGACGGCAACGAAAAGCCTTTCGCCGGCAAGGCGCTGGCCATGATCTTCGAGAAGCCATCGACCCGCACCCGCGTCTCGTTCGAGATCGGCATGAAGCGGCTGGGCGGCGAGGTTGTCGTCCTTGAACGTGAAAGCTCGCAGCTCGGCCGTGGCGAAACCGTGGCCGATACCGCCCGCGTGCTGTCGCGCTATGTCGATTGCATCATGGTCCGGACCACGCGCGAGCAGAAGCTGATGGAATTGGCCGAACACGCCACCGTGCCGGTCATCAACGGCTTGACCGACCGCACCCATCCCTGCCAGCTGATGGCCGATGTCATGACCTTCGAGGAACATCGGGGGCCGATCAAGGGCAAGCGCGTGACCTGGTCGGGCGACGGCAACAACATGGCGACGAGCTGGATCCACGCCGCCGTTCGCTTCGACTTCGAACTCAACATCGCCTGCCCCGCCAATCTGGCGCCACCGCGCGACGTCATCAACTGGGCGCATGAACAAGGCGGCAAGGTGAAGATTTCCGACAATCCGCAGGAAGCCGTGAAGGGCGCTGATTGTATCGTGACCGACACCTGGGTCTCGATGGGCGATGCCGATTCCTTCGACCGCACTGAACAACTGCGCCGTTTCCAGGTCGACGAGAAGCTGATGAAGCTGGCCAAAGCCGATGCTATTTTCATGCATTGCCTGCCGGCCCATCGCGGCGACGAAATGACCGCCGCGGTCATCGACGGGCCGCAATCGGTGGTCTGGGAAGAGGCGGAGAATCGCTTGCATGCCCAGCAGGGGATTCTTTATTGGTGCCTCGGTCTGCTTTAGTATGAAATCCATGGAAGCAGCCGTCCAAGCCCCACCCGCCAGCGACTATGTCCAACCGTTCCAGATCGAGGGCCATGGCGTCCGTGGCCGCCTGATCCGCATCGACCAGGTGGCGAGCGAAATCATCGCCAAACACGCCTATCCGGAACCTGTGGCGCATCTCCTCACGGAGATGATGGCGTTGGCGGCCATCCTGGCGGCGACGTTGAAGTATGAGGGTGTCTTCACCCTGCAGGCCAAGGGCAATGGCGCCGTCAAGGTGCTGGTCGCCGACGTGACGTCGGCCGGCAATGTGCGCGGCTATGCGCAGTTCGACGAGAAAGCGGTGGTCGCCATACCGGCAGCCTCCGCCAATCTCATGCGTTTGACCGGTGGCGGCTATCTCGCCTTTACCGTGGACCAGGGCGAGCATGCCGAGCGCTACCAGGGCATTGTCGAGCTGGAAGGCACCAGCCTTGTGGAATGCATCCATCATTATTTCCGGCAGTCGGAACAGCTGCAGGCGGCGTTCAAGCTCGCCGTCGAGCATCATCCCGGCGGCTGGCGCGCCGGCGCCATCATGCTGCAGCGCCTGCCGATGCAAGGCACGTCGCAAGGTGGCTGGACGCCGGACGGCTCGACACCCCATGATTGGCATGGCCGCAACGAGGATTCCTTCGATGCCGGCACCGAAGAAGCGGAAGATGCCTGGCGTCGGGCCGTCGTCCTGATGGCCAGCACCCAGGACAGGGAGCTGCTGGGGCCAGAGACCGGCATGCATGATCTGCTCTATCGCCTGTTCCATGAAGACGGCGTTCGCGTCTTCAGCGGTCACGATCTCAAGGCGCAGTGCCGCTGCTCGCGCGGCCGTGTCGAGAATGTCCTCAAATCACTGGCGGCAGACGAACTCCAGGACCTGGCCATCGATGGCGCGCTGGTCGTGACCTGCGAATTCTGCAACAGCGAGTACCGCTTTGCGCTGGGTGACGTCACACCGGGCGCCTGAGCCGGATTTTCATACGCAGGAATCTGGGGGCGCCGACATCAATCGGCGGGAATGGTTGCTGGATCTATCGCCGACCGAACGCTGGCCGGGGGTGGAAAGCGCATCCTGATGGTGGTGCCCTGTCCCACCACGCTTTCCACGCTGATGCCGCCGCGATGCATCTCGACCAGGTTGCGCACGATCCAGAGCCCAAGGCCAAGTCCTTCTTCCTTCCCTGAGACCATGGGATCGCCGCGCGAGAAGCGATCGAATATCCGGGGCAGGATCTCAGGCGCAATGCCGGGGCCTTGATCGATGACCGCGATCATCAGGCCGCCATCCGCCATGGATTGCAGGCGCGTTTCCACGACCGTGTCCCGGCCGGAGAACTTCACCGCATTGGTGAGGAGATTGTTGAGGATCTGCAACGCCGCGCGATAATCGACCAGCCAGGCCGGGAGATCCGCACCAGCTTCCAAGGTGAGGCGGATCTGCTTGGTATTGGCGACCGGCTGCACCAATGCAATAGCCTCGCGCGCCAAGGCAACGGCATCGTGCGGTTCTTCCGTGAGCTCAAGCTGCCCACTCTCGATCTTGGCCGTATCGAACAGCTGGTCGATGAGCTTGAACAGCAACGTGCCGCTGTCGCTGATATGCTTGACGCATTCCAGGTGCCGCTCATTCTCCACCCGGCCGCCAATGCCGAGTTTCATCATGTCCGAGAAGCCGATGATGGCATTCAACGGTGTGCGCAATTCGTGACTCATATTGGCCAGGAACTGTGATTTGGCACGATTGGCTTGCTCGGCCGCATCGCGGGCCAGGGACAACTGCACCATATGCTGGCGGAACATGTCGGCGGCCTGCTTGGCGGTCGCCGACAGCGCGCGTTCACGCTTGATCTCATGCCGCGCCAGAAGAAACAGCAGGGCACAGAGGACCGAGAAGCAGAGCCCGCCGATGAGCACCGCATTGGCCAGGTTGCGGTTCGGGCCGCCCTGATAGGTCGGCGCCACAGCCCAGGTGAGCTGCCACTCTGCCCCGGCATAGACAATGCGGGAAGCCAATGTCTGCATCGCTGCGACCTGGAACTGGTCGAGCATGTTGAAGCCCGGTTGGGCTGGTAGCGGTCGGTAGGCGATCGGATAGAGTTCGCTCTCGATCAAGGCTCCATGGGAAACACTGAGGTGGAGGCCGGGCGGTACATTGGCCGCCACAAAGTTCGCGAGGATCTCCTCGAGATTGAGCGGCGCCACCAGCAATGGCGGACTGTCTCCGGTGGCGAGGGCAACCACCAGCGCAAAGCGTGGACCAATATCGTCCTCGAACATGGGATGTGGGGACAACAGCAGGTGTTGCGGTTGCTGCGCGGCCAATGCCACCGCGCTCTCCAGGCCTGACCAGTTGACCGGATCGCGGCTGACTTTGCCGTAGCGCTCGAGGCCAATACCGAAGGGCATGTAATAGTCGCCACCCTCATCGGCGAGGAGATGGGCAATAGAAATATCGCCGGGCGCCAGATCATTTCTGGCGAGCGCCGCTACAGCCCGTTCAAACTCCACCCTGGTGACGGTTTCCGATCCCAGGAACAGGCCGGTAATTGCGCGCAGGGGCACCTGAGTCGCCCGCAGCGCATCGGCAAACGCCGCATCAAGCCGTTCAGTTTGGTTCTGCGCCCCTTCGCGCCACAGATCTTCGGCGCGCCGCAGCAGCTCGCCATAGACAGCATAGGTGGCAAGGCAACCCACCAGCAATATCACCAGCGGAATGGCGATCAGCAGGAGCGAGGCTCGTCCAGCCGGGCGGTTTTTTTGCCTGTTGCCGGCGTAATCGACATTGGCCTGGGGGGCTGTCTGCGATGCATGCTCGACAATCTGCATCATGATAGCGGCCACACCCGACCGCCCTGCACGATACTCAATGCAGCACAGCCAGCCGATACATTTTGGCGGCAGGGCCGGGTCGAATTTCTCCTGGGCGTCATCTCGCAATCATGAGACGGGTCGCCTGATGGTACAAGGTTAATTGATTGCTAACACCTTAGAGCAATTGGTATATTTGCCTGGGAGAAAAATCCGCTCGGCACATTTAGTGAAGCGCCAGAGAGGGCATCGCCCGCTCATTCATAAGCGCCGGCTTGTCCACCGACGACGCGACAGTCGTCGGTGATGCCAGGCGCAGATCGGCCTGCGCGAGTTGAGTGGCGAGTGTCTTGAGGGAGCCGAAGGCAATGCGCGCGGCAGCCGGCGGCAGCCAGTTGCGCAGAGCATGATAGGCAGCAAAGGAATCCCCCTGCTGCGCGCCGGAGAGCGCCTGATGGAAGATCATCTCGTCGGCACTGACATAGCGGCACTTCATGCAGCGGATATCGATCAGCTGAGTGGCCGAACTGGCGACCGTGCGAAAGAAACCATCGAGCGCGATTTGGGCCGGCAACAGGTCAAGCCGGCGGAAAGTGCCACCGCTGACCACCTCGAAAGGCTGGTCGAGCTTCAGGGCCGTGACCCAACTGCGTGCCGCCCAGATCGCGAACTGGCTGGCAAAGGGCAGCGATTCGATAAAGATCTCGCTGGCATCCTCTGCCAGCAGGCTGTCCGTGTGATCGGTGCAGGCATTGTCGTTGGCGGCCATGCGCAATCCTTGTGACTTATGGAATCTGTCCCCCCGCCGCACATCCTAGACAAGCCCATATGCAATTGCAACTCATTTGCAACTGTATATGGGCTTGCCGCCCGTGCAGCCCGCCCGGTCCTGGGCGGCCCCCCTTGGAGCGCTGCGGAACCATGCGAGATATGGCAGGTTCTGCTGGTCACAACCCATCCACTGTACGCGAGTCGGTATCCGCCATGAGTGTCCTAGCCTTTGTTCCACGCCAGATTGGCCTGCTGCTGCTCGGCCTCGTCGCATCGGCCAGCCTTGCTGCCTGTGACACGCCGCCGGCGCGGCAGCGTTTCCCCGAGATCACGTTCCAGCACCTGGCGCCGATCCGGCTCGATGTCGCCCGGATCGAGATCCTGTCTGGGTATCGCAGTGCCGAGCACCCCGACGACAACGCTGCCGACTACCCGGAAGCTCCGGAAACGCTGGTGGCGGATTGGGCGCGCGAGCGGCTGCAGGCGGCGGGTGAGCGCGGCCAGGCGACCTATACCGTGGTCGAGGCCCGTGCCGTACGCGTCCCCCTCCCCCGTTCCAGCGGCATCAGCGCGGCGCTCAAGACGGAACAGTCAGACCGCTACGATCTCGCCATCACCGTGCGCCTTGACGCCGGCAACCCGATCAGCGGCAAATCCGGCACCGTCACCGAGACAGTCACCCGCTCGCAGACAGTGCCGGAGAACATGACGCTCAATCAGCGCGAGGCGATGCTGTTCAACCTGCTCGACGCGGCGATGAAGGATCTCAACCAGCGTCTTGAGAAGAGCATTCCGCAATATCTGGCGCCCCTCATCCGCTGAACTGAACCAGGATCAAAAACATGATCGCGAAGCTGACCGAGACCGAACGCACTGCTGCCCTCACCACATTGCCTGCCTGGCAAATGGTGGCGGGCAAGGACGCCATCCAGCGCAGCTTCCGCTTCAAGGATTTTGTCGAGGCCTGGGGTTTCATGAGCAAGGTCGCCTTGTTGGCGCAAGCACAGGACCATCATCCCGAATGGTCAAACGTCTATAACCGGGTCGAGATCACGCTCACCACCCATGACTGCAAGGGGCTGAGCGCACGCGACGTCAAGCTTGCCCTGGACATCGATAAACTGGGGGCATGAGCTTCGCTACCTAGTTGGGAGTCTCGATCGGCAGTTCGTGCTGGGAGAACAGGAAGTCCTCCAGGGAAAGACAGCGATCTATTCTGTGGCCGTCACTCGATAAGGGAAGCATCACGACTTCACTTCGACCGCTCATGGCGCCGGCCAGGGGCCAGGCATCGATGCCATAGAGCGGCTGGCACGCCTCGGCCAGAAGACGATAGGCCCGCGTATAGCGTCCGCCTATATCCCAGCGCAACTCGTCGAGATACCTGCCGGTGAAGTCGAGTCGGTTGAAATCGACCACCTTTGTGCCGACCAGCCGATAGCGCACCCGAAACGGATCTTCAATCTCCGCCATGACAACGTTGGGAAGCAAGTCAGCGATGTCGCCAGGCTCTATGTCGGTACGCAAGGGTGTTGGCCGGTCGCGACGACAGGATTCCCAATAGACTTCAAGCCGATGAATGCGGTCGGAGGTGATGAATTCGGAAGATGGCGAGAAATCAGGAAAAAGTCCTGTCACCTAAGATACTCCCGATCCTTCATCAACCGGTCCACTGCCCGACAAGGTGTGACGCCGGAAGACTAACATGTTCCACCCTACGGACCGACCATCTTTCTGGCATATTGTGTATCGGGGTAACTGGAAGATAGGTTGACGATGGCAACGCGCAAAAGGACGGCGATCCTCGACGACTTCTGGGAGATTGCCCGGCAGCATGTCGCATCCTTGCCGCAGGATCTGCCGCACGACATCTGGTTCTTTGGTGACAGTCCGGAGCTTGCCGACAATTTGGCCAAGCTGGTCCTCATGGGCCGGAAGCGCGCGACCACAGGCTTGCTCGCTGAAATGGAAGCCGAAGGACTGCCCTTGCCACAGACCGGCGGCCTCAGCCTCGTCACCGATTTCCACGGCGCGCCGCTGATGGTGCTGCGTTCGACCCGCGTCGAGATATTGCCCTTTCGCGACGTCGATGCCGACTTCGCCGCCGTGGAGGGCGAAGGCGATGGGAGCCTTGCCTATTGGCAGGACGCCCATGAAGGTTTCTTCGGCCGGAGCTGCGCGCGGCTCGGCCTGGCATGGCGGCCGGATATGCTGGTCGTGTGCGAGTGTTTCGAATTGCTCTATCCGCGGCCGGCCTAGAGACCGCGCGGCAGCTTAAGAGCCAGCAGGCCGCAGAAGAGCGCAAAGCTCGCATTCACCAGAAACACCACCGGCAGCGGAAAGAAGCTCAGCAGCAGTGCGAAGATGGCAGGTGGAATGAGAGCTGCTGCGTCACGATAGATGCTGAAGACCATGGTCATCTGCGGCCGCTCCCACCCACGCACGGCGCGCAGGAAGGTCACGACACAGACTGAATCCAGCGAGACGGCGCCCACCGCCGAGAGGATCAGCATGAGATTGACCAGATCCGGGTCATCGCTGAACCAGACCACGGCAAAGGTCGCGGCTGACACCCAGATGAAGGCGCCGGCGATGAAACGCCTGAGGCCAATGCGACGACCGAGCCAGCCAAGGAACAGGCTGACGAACAGCAAGGCCGTGCAGGAGGAGATGAGGTCGCCGGCTTCGACATTGGGCTTGCCGGCCTGCACCAGATAGATCGGCGCATAGGTGAACAGGGTCACCCACCACATCTCACGGCCGAAATTGAGCACCCAGGCCAGCACCAGGCGCTTCTGAACGAAGAAACGGCTGATGTTGCGCAAGGGTGTAAAGCTGGTTCCGCTCAGGCTCGGCGATGGTGCCTGCAGATTGAGCGCGCGAAAATAAACGAACAGGATGATCGCCGCGGCGATCGACACCAGGAAGGGCAGAATGGGCGACCATTCGTAGAGTCGGATGCCGAGAAACGGTCCGCCGACCCAGGCGGTCGCGGAAAAGAATGTGCGCAGCGGCTCCGACTTGGCGAGGTCGCGCTTCTCGATGAAGCCTGCGATATAGATGTTGAGGAGGCCGAGCAGACCGGCGGCCGCCATCGCCCGCAGCATCCAGCCGAGACCGAAGCCGGTGAGGGTCTGAGAGGCCATCAGCAACGAGGCGATGCCGAGCAAGGCGATCGCCAGCAGGTAGCTGGCCCGCGGCCGCCAGCGATGGATGATGGTCGGCAGCACCAGGGACATGCAGACGCCGGCGATGCCGGCCACTGTCACCGCGACGCTGACATTGCGGGCCGACCCCAGGAGATGCAGCGCCTCCAGCGGAATGACGGGTGCGATGATGGCGCGGGCGACGGAATCGAGGGTGAACAGGGTGGCGAACAATACCGGACCCGGGCGCGTCACGGGCGCATGCCAGGGGGATCGACCCAGAGTGGGTCGGGTGGCGAGGGCTTCGGTATTCATGGTGATGGAATGATCGCTTTATCGCGGTTCTGATTGACCTGACCGCGCCATCATAGCGATTGCGCCCGGCGATGCGAGGCACGGCTTTGCATAGCGGCCATCCGCGCCGTGACGAACTCGGGCGGATGGCCGCGCTGCAGCAGAGATCAGATGCCAGCGACCAAGACGCCCCCGGCCAGCGCCGTTGCCAGACCGGCAAGCTTGAGGAGCACGGGCCGCGCGGTTCGGAACGCAATATGGCCAAGCCCGAGCCCCGCCATGTGAAGCAAGCTGGTGGCTAGCACGAAGCCCATGCCATAGTTCCAGGCCGAGGCCATCGTCGGCAGTTCGGTGCCATGGGCATGGCCGTGGAAAAGGGCCACCAGCGCCGCCAGGGCGATGGCGGCAGCATTTGGCAGCTTCGTCCCGAGGCCGACGAGGAGGCCGATGGCGATGACCGAGCCGGCGATGCCAAGTCCCACCTGCGGCAATGGGAAACCAACCAGCGCCAGTCCGGCACCGAGAAGCATGGTGCCGACAAAGGCCAGCGGCACCCGCCAGCGATTGTGGCCGCCCAATTGCGCGGCCCAGACGCCGATACCGGCCATGGCCAGCAGGTGGTCGAGACCGCTGAAGGGGTGCGCGAGACCGGCCGCAAATCCGGCGGCGTGATGCCCGGTATGGGCGAAGGCGGGTGTGGCAAGAGAGATGAGCGCGGCCGCGGCCGCGAGGCGGGTCAGGGTCCTGGTCATGATATGTCCTCGGCAAACGGATGATGGTTGCCTCGTGACAGATCCGCGGGCGCCTTATCCCTGACAGCGCGTTTATTGGTCGCGTCGCGTCTCAATCAACTGAGAAGTCCAAGGTGCATGAAAGCGCCGACCCTTGGCAAGCGGTTCAATCCGCGA
Source organism: Rhodospirillaceae bacterium (assembly GCA_016712715.1). Classification (NCBI taxonomy): domain Bacteria; kingdom Pseudomonadati; phylum Pseudomonadota; class Alphaproteobacteria; order Rhodospirillales; family Rhodospirillaceae; species Rhodospirillaceae bacterium. The sequence goes on along the minus strand of JADJQM010000002.1, from coordinate 1,075,192 downwards.
CCCGGTCGATGAGATGCATGAAGGAGCCCATGACGCTGCCCTGGCGGCGGCCGACGGGGCCGAGATCGCGACCGCGGGAATCCGTGGCCTGGAACAGGGCCGGGCCAGCACCCTCGCTGAGGATGCTGGCATAGTGGAATTCGTGGCCGCGGAACGAAGCCAGCCCTGCACCGAAGGGTGCCGCATCGAGGAGTGTCGCCTGGCGATAGCCGAGATGGAGCTTGCGCGCCGCGAAGCTGGTTTCGACCGGCAGCAGCCCGGCCATGGCGTGGCGGGCGCCCGCGGCATCGACCATGCCGGCACCCAGAGCCATGTAGCCGCCGCATTCGCCATAGATGAGCGTGTTGCTTGCGGCGGCCGAGCGCAGGCCGTCCATGAAGGCCGCATTGCCGGCCAGACGTCCGGCATGGAGTTCGGGATAGCCGCCGGGGAGGTAGACAGCATCGGCATCCGCGCGCGGCGCTTCGTTGGCGAGCGGCGAGAACGAGGTGATCTCGGCACCCGCTGCTGCCCAGGCTTTGAGATGGAAGGGATAGGCGAAGGCGAAGGCTGCATCGTCGGCCACGGCAATGCGCTGACCCAAGGGCGGCAGCAAGGGCGTGAGCTTGGCGTCGACGGCGTTGATCGAGCCGGCCGCATCTGCAATGCCGTCGAGATCGAGGCAATCGATGAAGGCGTTGCGGGCGGCGGCAAAGAAGTCGTCGAGGCCTTGATGCTCGCGCGCCTGGACGAGGCCGAGATGGCGTTCCGGCACCTTGAGGGCGGGAACACGCGGCAGGTAGCCCAGCACCTTGATGCCGGCCGTCGCGGCGGCGGCGGCCAGAATTTCACCGTGAACCCCGCCGCCGACATTGTTGAAGATCACGCCGGCGAAGTTCAACGCCGGGTCGTGGCGCATCAAGCCTTCAAGCACGGCACCGGCAGTCGCCCCCTGTCCCTTGGCGTTGACCACCAGCAGGATCGGCAGATTCAGATGGCGCGCGAGTTGTGCCGTGGAGCCGTTGTCGCGGCCGCCTTTGCCGGGCACGCCGTCGAACAGACCCATGACCCCTTCGACAATGACGAGATCGGCCAGCGCCGCTTGATGCGACAGCAAATTTCCCAGCGATGCCGAGCGCATGGCCCAGATGTCGAGGTTGAAGCAAGGGACGCCCGTGGCGGCGGCGTGGAATTCCGGGTCGATGTAATCGGGCCCGGCCTTGCAACCGGCCACGCGGATCCCGCGCGCCTTCAGCAGGCTGAGGAGTGACAGGGTGATGAGGGTCTTGCCGCTGCCCGAGGACGGGGCGGCGATGATGAGGCCCCGGGCCAAGATCTTGCCTTAGCCGGTCTGGTCTTGCTGGCGCTGGCCGAGCGGATCCGACACGAGGCGCTTGCCACCCAGCGCGCCCAGCCAGTCCATCGCCGCGCGCAGGCGCACCACTTCGCCCACCACCACCATGGCCGGCGGTTCGATGCCGGCTTCGGCCACGTCGATGGCCGCGCGCGCCAAAGTGGTCTCCAGCACGCGCTGCTCGGCGGTCGTCGCCTTGGCGATGACGGCCACCGGCTCGCTGGCCAGGCGGCCACCCGCCATCAGCCGTTCGGCGATGCGCTCGATATGCTTCAAGGCCATGTAGAGCACGATCACCGGGGCGCCCTTGGCAAGAGACGCCCAATCGACCGAATCGGGAATCTCGCCGGTGGCATCATGGCCGGTGACGAAGGCGACCGCCGCGTTGCAGTCGCGATGGGTGACCGGAATGCCGGCGTAAGCGAGACCGCCGATCCCGGCAGAAATACCCGGCACGATGCGAAAGGGAATGTTGTTATCGACCAGGGTCAGCGCTTCCTCGCCGCCACGGCCAAACACGAAGGGGTCGCCACCTTTGAGGCGCAGCACACGCTTGCCATCCCGCGCCAACTGCACCAAACGCAGCGAGATGTCGGGCTGCTTGGCCGACGGCTTGCCGCCGCGCTTGCCGGCATATTCGAGGACGGCGCCCGGACGGGCGAGGTCGAGAATGGATTTGTCGACCAGGGCGTCATAGACGATGACATCCGCCGTGCTCAGCGCCTTGACGGCGAGCATGGTCAGGAGGCCGGGATCGCCCGGACCGGCGCCGGTCAACCAGACCCAGCCCGGTTCCAGATCCGGCAATGTCGCGAATAGCTTATTCATGAACGCTAAATTAGCTCAGTATCGCCGCCGCACTAGCCAGCAAAAGACATCGGCCCATAAAATAGCGTCATGAGCGACAAAAAGACGATATCCGGCAATGTCCGGCGCCCTGATGGCGAATTGCGGCGCGGCTGGACCACCGGTTGCTGCGCCACAGCGGCCACAAAGGCGGCATTTTCAGCCCTTTTGACCGGAAAATTTGCTGATTCCGTGTCAATAACGCTGCCAAAGGGCGAAAAGCCGACCTTTCCACTCCTGGAACCAGCCTTGGGGGCAGATTCTGCCAGCGTGGGCATCATCAAGGATGCCGGTGATGACCCGGATGTGACCCATGGCGCCCATATTCGTGCCTCAGTCCGGCGTTTGCCGGCAGGTTCCGGCACCGTCTTCAAAGCCGGCGAGGGGGTCGGCACCGTGACCAAGGCCGGCCTGCTGATTCCACCTGGGGAGCCGGCCATCAACCCCGCCCCCAGGGCGATGATGGCGGCTGTGCTGGCCGAAATTGCCGCCACCCACGGCACGCATCCGGATGCGGAAATCACCATCTCGGTCATCGGCGGGGCGGAGATCGCCAAGCAGACCTGGAACCCGCGCCTCGGCATCGTCGGCGGAATTTCCATTCTCGGCACGACAGGGATCGTGCACCCCTTTTCCTGCGCGGCCTGGATCGCCTCGATCCATCGCGGTATCGACGTGATCCGCGCGGCGGGCTTGAATCATGCCGCCGCTTGCACCGGGTCTACCACGGAAGCGGCGGTGGCGAAGATTCACGACCTGCCGGAATTCGCCTTCATCGACATGGGCGACTTTGCCGGCGGCGTGTTGAAGTATCTGCGCCATCATCCGATCCAGCACCTGACACTCGCCGGTGGCTTTGCCAAGATGGCGAAGCTTGCCGAAGGCCATCTCGACCTCCATTCCGGCCGCAGCCAGGTAGACCTCGCGCGTCTTGCCGAGCGCGCCACGGCACTTGGCGGCAGCGCCGAACTGGCTGACCGTATCCGCGCCGGCAACACGGCCATGGAAGCGCTGGAATTGTGCACCGAAGCCGGCATCCCCATCGGCACCGATATCGCACGATCGGCACGTGAGGTGGCCCTCAAAGAATCCGATCATCAGATCGACATCGAATTGCTGGTCTTCGACCGCAAGGGAAACATGGTGGGAGAAGCCGGGTTCACGCCGCGCTGAATTCAGGGATCGGCGCGGTCGCATCAGCAACCGCCTTCTTGATGTCACGGAAATGCCGGCGCCCCGCCGGTGCAGGCTGCCAGCATCGCGGCCCTGACGGCACTGATCACGAAAGGGTGCCTCATTCACCTGTCCTTCCATGTGCCATTCGTCGCAGATCCCCTAGGAGCAGCCAGGGTCTGGTTATGCCGATCCCGAAATTCCATGACCGCGACGCACATAGTGCCCGTCATTTTCTCCGCGTTGCTTGTGGCAGGTATTTGCCAGCCCGCTAGATATTCCGCACCCGCCTGACGCCGGAAAAGAACGTCACGGTCGGCGACAGGGCATAGCCGGCAACGGCGAGCCACATGACGATGGTGATGCCGTAGTGTTCGGCGATAACCCCGCCGAGCAAGGCCGCGAAAGGTACCGGTCCGTCATTGACGAGGCGGGTCGTGGCGCCGGCACGCCCCAGCAGTTCAGGCGGCACGCGCCGCTGGCGCAGGCTGCGCTCGACCACGGCGAAATGACCGGTGCTGCCATCGGCCAGGATCTGCTGTGCCAGCAGGAGCGGCAGGACCAGATAGGGCGCGACGCCACTGAGGCTCCCGGCCAGGGGGATGCAGGCAAGGCCGAGGGTCTTGATGGCGAAGGCCAGAATAAGGCCAGGACCGACCGGCAGGATTGTTGCCAGGCGCGGTACGGCGGCGGCGCCGATGAGACTGGCAATGCCACCGACCGCGACGACGATACCCAGCATGGCCGGCGACAGTTTGAGATCGCTCACCAGATAGAGCACATAAAGGGGCCCCAGCATGCCGCCGAAGAACGTCCGGATGAAGCGTGCATAGAGCAGCGGCCGCAGCACAGAATCGCGCCACATCACGCGCAGGCCATCGGCGATCTCTCGCCGCAGATTGAGCGCCGCCTGGGGCGCCGGCCTTGGCTCGCCCACGCCGATGCGCCACAGCAACAGGGCCGAAATCAGATAGCTCACCGCATCGAGCAGGATCGTCAGCGGTCCGCCGATTGTCTGCACCAGCACGCCGCCCAGCGGTGGACCGACGATCTCCGTCGACGCATCGGTCGCTTCCTTGACGGCATTGGCACGCAGGATGCGGTCCTGCCCCACAAGTCCCGGCAGATAGGCCTGGTCGGCAATGTCGAAGGCGAGTGTCGCCGCCGAGACGCAGAAGGCAACCAGGCATAGCTGGCCGATGCCGAGCAGGCCCAGGAAAGCCGCCACCGGCACCGAAAGCAGCAGCAGAAAGCGCAGCAGGTCGGCAAGGATCATCGCCGGCCGGCGCCGCACCCGGTCGAGGAATGCGCCGGCATGAAGCGCCAGCAGCAAGGTGGGAAGCGCACTGGCTGCGGTCAACCCGCTCATGGCCAAGGGTCCTGCCCCAAGGACGAGGACCGCGGTCAGCGGCAATGCCTCGCGCGCCAGCTTGGCGCCCAGTTGCGAGATGCCAAGGGCCGCGATGAGGTTGCGGAAATCCGCCTGCCGCCAGATCGAACCCGCATCGCCACGGCCCGGCATCGGCGTCAGGCCGGCCGGTGCAGATGCTGGTGACTGGCGTTGTAGAGCTGGCTGTCGTTGAACGTGCCGCCACCGAAGACACGACCGACCATGATAAGCGCCGTGCGAGCGATGTCTGTGCCGACAAGCTTGCCTTCGATGTCGCTGAGCGTCCCGCGGAGCACGGCTTCGTCAGGCCAGGAAGCGCGATAGACAACCACCACCGGACAGTCGGCACCGTAATGCGGCGTGAGCTCGCGCACCACCTTGGCCATGCTTTTGACGGAGAGATGCAGCGCCAGCGTGGCGCCAGCGGCACCGAGGGTCGCCAAATCCTCACGCGGTGGCATCGGCGAAGACGCGCCCTGCACGCGGGTGATGACAATGCTTTGGCTGATGCCGGGCAGGGTCAGCTCCGTCTTCAGCAAGGCGGCGGCAGCGGCGAAGGCGGGGACGCCGGGAATGACATCATAGGGGATGCCCAGTGCATCCAGCCTGCGCATCTGCTCACCAATCGCACCATAGATCGAGGGGTCGCCGGAATGAACCCGCGCCACGTCGTGATCAGCTTCATGGGCGCGGCTCATCTCGGCGATGATCTCGTCGAGATGCAGGGGGGCGGTATCGATCACGCGGGCATCGCTCCGCGCCAGAGCAACGATGGCCTGGGGCACGAGCGATCCGGCATACAGCACCACCGGCGCCTGCTCGATGAGGCGCTTTCCCTTGACGGTGATGAGGTCCGGGTCGCCTGGGCCGGCGCCGATGAAATGAACGATGCTCATGGCCCTTTATCGCCCATGGTCGAGGCGCCGGGCAATGGCGCAGGTGACACCGTCACCGTTAATCTTGGGCAGAAGAAGGATGGCCTCTGGTCCACCGGCGGCCAAGGCGGCGGCTTCGGCAACCCCATGGCAGCCGACAGCCCGGAAGACCGCATCGGACGGGTTGAGCAGTCTTGGCGTCTCGGCCTCAAGGGTGGCCGCGCTGAAGTATTGCACCGCCCAGCCGAAATGCCGCGCGAGGCCGGCAATGATGTCGTCTGCCGCCTTCGACTCGAGCGAGGCAATCAGTGCGATCTCGCCGGGCGTCAGTCCGACTTGCCGGCAGCAATCCTGCACCAGTGCCATGGCCGCTGCCGGATCTGCACGGGTCTCATGGCCGATACCCAGAAAATGCGTGGCCGCCATCTGATGTGCCTATTCGCCGTGATGGCGCGGCAGATCATCCGCCGTCTCGAACCAGGGAAGCTTCTCCTCCACATGCCAATGCGCGACGGAGATCAGATCGCCGGCGGGCTCGAAGCACCCAATGCTGAGGTGAATCTCGTCGACATACTTCTCGGCCTGGTAGCTGAGCGGCGTGCCGCAATGGGCGCAGAACTTCCGGATGACGCCGGGGGACGATGCATAGGCGGCGGGCTCGGCCTTGGTCCAGCGGAACGTGCCGCTGACCTGGAAGGCCGCGAAACTCGCCACCGCCGCCCCCGTCTGCCGGCGGCAGGAAAAGCAATGGCAATGAAAGACCGAGCGGGGTGTCCCCAAGGCTTCGAACCGGACCGCACCGCACAAGCAGCCCCCTTCATGCCGGGTCATCGCGATCTCTCCCCTGGCAGTGGCGCGAATTCGAGCATCGGCGGCGCCGGCACGCTTGACGTTCGCGCGGCAATCGGCAGGATCGCGATCTGATGTTCGACCAATTCCTTCATCCTGCAGCCCTCCTCATCGCCGTCCTGGCCGACGCCCTCTTGGGCGAGCCGGCCTGGTTCTATCGCCGGCTGCCACATCCGATCGTCGCCATCGGTGCTGTCATCGCATGGGCCGACCGCCGGTTCAACCGGGAGAGCGATCCGGCCGCGCGACGCAAGGCGCGTGGCCTCGCCGTCACCCTTGCGCTGACGGGTCTGGCATTGGGCCTTGGCTGGGCGATCCAGGCGGCGCTGCTGTCGCTGCCCCTCGGCCCGCTGTGGCTGGGCCTGATCATGTCAACGCTCATCGCCCAGCAGAGCCTCTATCACCATGTGGCCGACGTCGCCAAGGCCATGGAGCTCTCGGGACTGGAGGGCGGGCGCATTGCCGTCGCCCGCATCGTCGGGCGCGATCCGGAGGCGCTCGACGAAGGCGGTGTCGCCCGCGCCGCCATCGAGAGCCTGGCCGAGAATTTCTCCGATGGGATCGTGGCACCGATCTTCTGGGGGCTGGTCCTGGGACTGCCCGGTATGCTCGCCTACAAGGTCATCAACACGATGGACAGCATGATCGGCCACAAGACGCCGCGGCATCTCGACTTCGGCCGGGCGGCGGCGCGGCTGGACGATGTGGTGAACCTGCCGGCCTCGCGCTTGTCGGCGGTGTTGCTGATCGTGGCCGCCGTGGTCCTGCGCGGCGCCAACCCGGCGGCTGCGATCCGCGCTGTCCGGCGCGATGCCAAGCGCCATAAATCGCCCAATGCCGGCTGGCCGGAAGCGGCGATGGCGGGTGCGCTGGGCTTTGCCATCGCCGGGCCGCGCAGCTATCACGGCCGGCTGGTGTCGGACCCCTGGATGAATGATGGCGGGCGCTGGCAATTGACCGCGGCCGACATCCGGCAGTCGCTGCGGCTCTATTGGCGGGCTTGTGCGGTGCTGGGGTTGGGTGTGTTGGTGGTAGCGCTAGTTGCCTGACCGAGCGATCGCCAGCATGGCATCCAGATCGGCATGGCGCTCCAGATGCGCCGCCAGATCGTCGAGTGCCTGTTCAACGCCCAGCTCATAGGCGATGCCTGTTTCAGGGCGCGGACGCAGGCGAGAAAGAAAGGCGTGGCGAAAAGTATCTGCGGCGAAAAGACCGTGGACGTAGCAGCCCATGACGCGTTCATCCACTGAAACCGCGCCGTCCGGGCGGTTGCCGATGGTGAGAAACGGCCGGGCGCAATCAGCGCCATCGCTGACACCGACATGCATTTCATAGCCATGGACATCTTGACCGAACGCGCGGGCGCGCACCTCAATGAGAGATTTGTCGGCGGTCAACGTCGTCACGATATCGAGGAGGCCCAGACCGTCGATGCCGCCCTTGGGCCCTTCGATGCCGCCAGGATCCTCGACGCGCTTGCCCAGCATCTGATAGCCGCCGCATAGGCCGAGGATCGCACCGCCGCGGCGGTGATGGGCGCGGATATCGATATCCCAGCCGGTGTCATAGAGCGCGCGGAGATCGGCGATGGTGGCCTTCGAGCCCGGCAGCAGGATGAGATCGGCGTCACCGGGCAAGGCGCGGCCGGGGCGCACCAGTTCGACGCTGACATCGGGTTCGGCGCGCAAGGGGTCGAGATCATCGAAATTCGAGATGCGCGGGAGTTGCGGCACGACAATCTTGATCTGTGCCGCTGTGTTGGCGCGGTAGCTGTCGAGGGCCACGGCGTCTTCCGGCGGGAGGCGGTCGGCGCCCTTGAACCACGGCACGAGGCCGAGTGCGGCAAGACCCGTCTTCTCTCCTATCAGTTTCATGCCGTCGGCAAAGAGTGCTGGATCGCCGCGGAATTTGTTGATGAGAAAGCCTTTGATGCGCGCGGCTTCCGCCGGCGCCAGCAATTGCAGGGTGCCGACGATGCTGGCGATGACGCCACCGCGGTCGATGTCGCCCACCAGCACCACCGGAATATCGGCAGCCTCGGCAAAGCCCATATTGGCGATGTCGCCAGCGCGGAGATTGATTTCAGCCGGCGAGCCAGCACCCTCGACCAGGACCAGATCGGCCTCAGCAGCCAGATGCTGGTAACTGTCGAGGACCGCTTGCAGCAATTGCGGCTTCAGCCGGTGATAATCCGCGGCCTTGGCATTGCCGAAGATCCTGCCCTGCACGATGACCTGGGAGCCGACATCACTCTGCGGTTTGAGGAGCACCGGGTTCATGTGCACCGAGCTTGCCACCCGCGCGGCGCGCGCCTGCAGCGCCTGGGCGCGGCCGATCTCGCCGCCATCGGCGGTGACGGCGGCGTTGTTCGACATGTTCTGCGGCTTGAACGGCCGCACCCTGAGGCCGCGATTCGTGAAGGCGCGCGCGAGGCCCGCGACGATCATCGATTTGCCGACGTCGGAGCCGGTCCCCTGGAACATGATGGTGGGTGTTTTCATGGGGCGCGCACGATGGGAGCGAGCTTGTCGGCCCCCCTCACCCCAACCCCTCTCCCGCGAGGGGAGAGGGGCTTGGTGCGCGCTCGGCAATATCGAACTAGTTGGAACTGGCGCATTACTGCCAACGCGATCTCATCCCCTCTCCCCTCGCGGGAGAGGGTCAGGGTCAGGGGGTCTATCGACTGCACAACGCTCACCGCCCTCAGAACTCGATCCCCGCTTGCGCCTTCACGCCGTCGCGGAACGGGTGCTTGATCATTTCCATCTCGGTCACCAGATCGGCGATGGCGATGATTTCGTCCTTGGCGTTGCGGCCGGTGACGCAGACATGGAGGTCGGGGCGCTTGTTCTTCAGGAACTCGACCACTTCCTCGACCGGGAGATAGTCGTAGCGCAGCGCGATGTTGATCTCGTCCATCAGCACGAACTGGAAGCTGGGATCAAGCATCATGCGCTTGCCTTCATCCCAGGCGGCGCGGGCGAAGGCGATGTCGCGGGCGCGGTCCTGGGTTTCCCAGGTGAAGCCTTCGCCCAGCGCCTTGATCTCGATCTGGTCGGGGAAGCGCTCGAGCACCGTGCGTTCGCCGGTATCCCATTTCCCCTTGATGAACTGGATGACGCCCACCTTCATGCCGTGGCCGATGCAGCGCATGACCATGCCGAAGGCGGCCGTGGACTTGCCCTTGCCCTTGCCGGTGTTGACGATGATGAGGCCCTTCTCGCGGGTCTTCTCCGCCATCATGCGGTCGCGGGCTTCCTTGCGGCGGGCAGCCTTTTCATTGGCGCGCTGGTGGTCGCTGTCGAGTTGCTCGGTCATGCTGCTTCGCTCCCTGTCGCCCAGGCATGCAGGCGCAGCCAGGCCGAGTTTGATTTTGCCTGCCAGAGGCCGCGCGTCTGCGCTTCCAGCAGCCGGTCGGCAATGTCCTTGAGCGCCGCCGGATTGTGCCGTTCGAGAAAGGCGCGGACCTCGTCATCGACCAGATAGGCGTCGAAGACCGCGTCGAAATGATGATCCGCCACGCAATCCGCCGTGGCCGCGAAGGCGAAGAGGTAATCGACCGTGGCGGCGAGTTCGAAGCCGCCTTTGTAGCCGTGGCGCATGATGCCGCTGATCCATTTCGGATTGACGACGCGGGCACGCACGATGCGTGCGATTTCTTCGTCGAGGGCGCGGATTTTGGGCGCCTCCGGCCGCGAATGGTCGTTGTGCCAGACGACGGCGCGCTTGCCGGTCAAATGCTTGATGGTCGCGGCCAGGCCACCTTCGAACTGGTAGTAATTGTCGCTGTCGAGAAGGTCGTGTTCGGCATTGTCCTGGTTATGCAGGACCGCCTCGACACCCGTCAGGCGCTGCGCAAACAACTGCTGCTGCGCTTCGCCGCTCGACCCTTGTCCATAGGCGTAACCGCCCCAGGCAAGATAGGCCCGCGCGAGATCGCCGGTCTCGGTCCAGCCCTTTTCGTCGATGAGCGATTGCAGACCCGCACCATAGGCGCCTGGCTTCGAGCCGAACACCCGGTAGCCGGCACGGCGGGTCGCATCGACATCCGACATGCCGTCGGCCATCAGGGATTGGCGTTCGCCGCGCACGCGCGCCGCCAGGGGATTGAGATGGTCCGGCTCATCGAGCGCTGCCACATCGCGCGCCGCTGAATCGAAAAGGTCGATCTGTGCCGGAAAAGCATCGCGGAAGAAGCCGGAGACCCGCAGGGTCACGTCGACGCGCGGGCGGTCGAGCACAGAGAGCGGCAGAATTTCGAATCCGGCGATGCGGCCCGATCCGCCGGGATCCCAGGTCGGCTTGACGCCCATGAGCGCCAGGGCCTGGGCGATATCATCACCACCGGTGCGCATGTTGGCCGTGCCCCAGGCGGAGAGCACGATGGCCTTCGGCCAGGCGCCATGTTCCTGGCGGTGACGGTCGAGCACCAGGAGCGCCGATTGCCAGCCCAGCGCCCAGGCGGTCGGCGTCGGCACTGAGCGCGTGTCGACCGAATAGAAGTTGCGCCCCGTGGGCAGCACATCGAGGCGGCCGCGCGTCGGCGCGCCGGAGGGGCCGGGGGCGATGAAGCGTCCGTCGAGGCCGCGCAGGATGGCGCTGATCTCGGCCGGGCCGCAGCCGGCGACGCGGGGGCGCAGATCTTCATCGATGAAGCCGAGCACGTCGCGGGTACGCGGCCAATCGGCGGTGATCTCGTGGGTGCCGGAGACAAGACCCAGCGCCAGAATCTCCAACCGCTCGACCGTGTCGCCCGCCAGGCGCCAAGCATCGTCGCTGACCTTCTGCAGGGCGGCTGGCTTGGGGCCGCGCCAGGGATCCCCCAGCTTCGTGTTCAGCGGATCGAAATCGAGGCCGAGATCAAGGTCGGCGGCCAGCGCGCGAATGAGCGATTGGCTGCGGCCATCGCCCTTGCCGCGCGGCAGGCGTGTGAGGGCCACCAGCAATTCATCGAGCATGGCACCTTCCGGCGCCTTCCCGAAGATGTGCAGTCCGTCGCGGATCTGCGCTTCTTTCAACTCGCAGAGATGGTTGTCGAGCTTGGCGAGGGCCGCATCGGTATCATCCGTCGGCAGCACGCCGCAATCGGCGGCCAAGCCGCTGGATATGGCGAGGTCGAGAATCTGGCGCTTGAGATCGAGGCAGCGCCGGGGGTCGACCTGGCTCTCCTCGAAATATTCATCGACCAATCGTTCGAGGTCGCGCAGCGGGCCATAACTTTCGGCGCGCGTCAGCGGCGGTGTCATGTGATCGATGATGACAGCCTGAGCGCGGCGCTTGGCCTGGGCGCCTTCGCCCGGATCATTGACGATGAAGGGATAGAGATGCGGCAGGGGACCGAAGATCGCCTCCGGATAACAATCGGCGGAGAGGGCCAGGGATTTGCCCGGCAGCCATTCGAGATTGCCATGCTTGCCCATATGCACGATCACATGGGCGCCGAACTGCCGCCTGAGATACGCATAGAAGGCGAAATAGCCATGGGGCGGGACGAGATCGGGATCGTGATAGCTGGTCGTCGGATCGACGTTGTAGCCGCGTGCCGGCTGGATGCCGATCACCACCTGGCCCAATGACATCAGCGGCAGGTCGAAGGCACCATCTTTGTAGAGCAGGTCATCCTTCGGCGCACCCCAGCGCGTGATGACTGCCGCCTGCATCGCGGCCGGCAGGGTGCTGAAGAAGGCGGCGTAGTCGGCACCCGTGAGACGGAAGGCGCCGGCGGGCCGCGCCAGCAGCCGGTTCATCAACTGCTCGCCATCCTGCGGAATATCTGCAACCCCGTAGCCGGCGCCCTTCATCGCGCGCAAAACCTCGATCGTGCCGGCCGGCGTGTCGAGGCCGACGCCATTGCCGATGCGGCCATCACGGTTGGGGTAGTTGGCAAGGATCAGCGCCACATGCCGGTCGGGCGCTGTTGTCCGCCGCAGCTTTACCCAATTAGCGGCCAAGTCACAGGTGAAGGCCACGCGGTCTTCGACCGGCTGCGGCGCCACGATGGTGCATTGGGTCGCCTCGTCATAGCGCGCGGCGGATTTCCAGGAGATGGCGCGGGTGATGATGCGGCCATCCAGTTCCGGCAGTGCCACCTGCATGGCAAGATCGCGCGGAGATAGGCCGCGCAGGCTGGTCTGCCATTGCGCCTCGCTCTCGCTCGACAGCATGACCTGCAGCACGGGATGATCGGCGCCGTCGAACGGTGTCGAGAAGTTCACCGCACCCGGCTGCGAGATCGCAAAGCCGGTGCAATTGAGGGTGATGTCCGGCGACGTCTCGGCATAGAGCGAGCGGATGAGGTCGGCCGCCACGGCTTCCTTCAGCGAGTTGACGAAGATCGGCATCGGGTTGAGGCCGCGCGCAGCGAGCGCCATGATCAGCGCATCGATCGGCGCCAGCGTGCCTGCCTGCAGGAGGGCGCGGTAGAACACGATGCCGGCGACCGGTGCGCCTTCCTGCCAATGCGGCGCGAGATCGGTGAGGCTGAGCACCGAGGCGCCCGGCCAATAGAGGCCGGCGCGCAGCAAGGGCCGCGGTTCCTGCCAGACCGTGTCATAGCCGATGAGGCTCGCGGCATAGTTCAGAAATTCTTCCGCATTGCTCCGGCCCCCATGGACCTGGAACTGCCACAGGCGGTGCGCTGCCTCGTCATCAATGTTTGAGCGACGCGACAATTCGCTGTCCGGCTGGTCGTCACCCGAGAGACAGGCAAACTGGATGTGATGCGTAGCAGTGATGGCGGCCAATTGTTCCACGCCATAGGGCCAATAGCGCTCACCGCCGATGAGACGCAGGATCACCAGCCTGGCGGGCGACCGGGGATCGGCAATCACCTGGTCGAGATAGAGATCGACCGACATGTTGTGCTGCAGCTGCAGCAGATTGACGAGGCGCAAAGTCGGCTTGGGTTCGGGCAGGGCCGCATGCGCCGCGGCGAGGGCTGCCAATTCCGTATCCGCCGCACTCAGCACCACGATCTCGGCCGGTGACTGGCCGAGATCGACGGCCTCGCCGCCGTCACTGATGGTTCCGGGTTTGGCGGCGAGGAGATGCATGGATCAGGCGGCTTTGCCGAGCGGCGTTGCGAGAGCAGCCGTAATGACGGCGCGGTCGAGGCCTTGCAGGCCGATGATGACGATCTGGCCGCGGCGGCCTTCCGACGCTTCCCAGGCCCGGTCGTAATAATGCTGCAGGCGGTTGCCGACACCCTGCAACACCAGGCGCATGTCCTTGCCGGCGACGGCGAGGAAGCCCTTCACGCGCAGGATATCATGCTGTTCGATGACGGGAATGAGCCTCGCCAGCAAATCCTGCGGCTGACCCAGTTCGGCGACGTCGATGTGGAAGCTTTCGAAATCGTCGTGGTTGTGATCCTCGCCTTCCAGTTCATGATGCGAGTGACGCTGGGCGAGATCGTCTTCGGCGGCGGCATCCAGCCCCAGCAGCACGCGGGGATCGACTTCGCCGAAGCGGGCGGTGATCATCTTCGCCGGGCGCTGCAATTCCTTGATGATATGGGCCTGTGCCGCTTCGTGCTCGGCCCCCGACATCTGGTCCGCCTTGTTGACGATGATGAGATCGGCGCAGTTGATCTGGTCTTCGAACAATTCAGCCAAGGGGCTGTCGTGATCGAGGCCTTCATCCATCTTCCGCTGGTTGTCGACCGCGGCCGGGTTATCGGCAAAGCGCCCTGCCGCCACCGCCGGACCGTCGACCACGGCGATGACGCCATCCACGGTGACACGGGTGCGGATCTCCGGCCAGTTGAACGCCTTCACCAGCGGTTTCGGCAGAGCGAGACCGGACGTTTCGATGACGATGTGATCGGGCGGATTCGGCCGGTCGAGGAGCGCCTTGATGGTGGGCAGGAAATCATCGGCCACGGTGCAGCAGATGCAGCCATTGGCCAGTTCGACGATGTTCTCCTCCGGGCAGCCCTCGATCTTGCAGCCCTTGACGATTTCGCCATCGACGCCAAGCTCGCCGAACTCGTTGATGATGAGAGCGAGGCGCTTGCCGCCGGCATTCTTGAGGAGATGCTGGATGAGGCTGGTCTTGCCGGCACCCAGGAATCCGGTGACGATGGTGGCGGGAATTTTCCCGGCGGTCTTGGCTGCTGTGATGGACATGATGTTTCCTTGATCCGCTGACGCGCTCGGCGTCGTTATTTCAAAATGAGCGGCAGGCCCGCCGCCACGAACAGCACATGATCGGCGCGGGCCGCGAGGCGCTGGTTGAGCCGCCCGGCATGGTCGCGGAAATCGCGCGCCAGTTTGTTGTCGGGCACGATGCCAAGGCCCACTTCATTGGCCACAAAAATGATCGGTCCGCCGCATTGGCCGAGCGCCTGTTCGAGGGCGGCGCATTCCGCCACGACATCGCGTTCCGCCAGCATCACATTGGTGAGCCAGAGCGTCAGACAATCCACCAGGACCGCCGCGCCCTTCTCTGTTTCCGACACAAGGGCCTGAGGGAGCGCCAGCGGCTCCTCAACCAGCCGCCAATCGGGATCGCGCCGGTCGCGATGCAGCTTCACGCGTTCCGCCATCTCGGCGTCGCGGATTTCGGCGGTGGCGATATAAGTCCGGGCGCCTGTGTGGCGGTCGAGCAGTTCTTCCGCATAGCGGCTTTTGCCCGACCGCGCGCCGCCCAGCACCAAGGTGATGGCCGGGAGCGGGGTAATCAGGCTGGAGCCAACGGCTTTCGCTTGGGTAGACAAGATGACGCGCGCCTCCCTCCGAGGTCGTTGCCGAAGTCGACTGATCGCCGAGGTTTCCTGGCTCGACCTGTTCCTGCGGGGTCGCCTTCCCAGCTGTCACCAGCCAGTGGCCTTGAACCCGCGGCATCCCAATCAACAATTGAGATAACGGTCCTACAGTTGCGGGGGCAGCGCCGGAATCCCTGTGTCTCCACAGCTGACCGGCTTCCCTCACTGCGATCGGGCGCCAACCTATCCAAAGCGATGCAGCATTGCCAGCGGGGTTTTGTTTCCCCTATTGCTTCAGTAGGAATTACTGAAGTTCAGCGGCTAGGAATGCACACCATAGGATGATATCTGAGCATAATATTTACCCATTCTTATTTACCCGCTGTCAATCTGGTTCAGATTATCTATTTAAATGTCGCAGCACCCTTCAACGGCGAGCGGAGAAATCTTGCCCAATTCGAACGATCGCAGCTTACGGCCGAGCAGTGCTTTTCCGCGACTTGGGTCCTCCCTGTCGGCGAGCGGATTGACTGTGTTCGACGTCGTGGCGACGCCGGTCGTGATCACCCATCTGGCCAGATCGGAAGTGTTTTATGCGAACGCCGCTGCCCGACGGCTGTTCGAATGGCCCGAGGACAACAACCAGTCCAGCCTGACAGAGGGCTACTACGCCGACCCGCAAGCCCGCACGGAGCTGATCGGCCGGTTACGGCAGGATGGTGAAGTCCTCAACCTGGAAATCGAGTTATTGACCTGTCGAGGTCGCCGGTTCTGGGGCCTGCTTTCGGGTCAGATCGCAGATTACAATGGCGATGACGTCGTGGTTGCGTCGGTTGTCGACATCTCGGCGCAGAAAGCGCGCGAGGTGCAATTGGCACAGGCGACCGAACAGTTGCGCACGCAGGCCGCGGCCACGGCGCAGCTCAACCGCGAGCTCAAGAGTCAGCGCCAGGTTGCCATCACCGCCAGCCGGGCCAAAAGCGACTTCCTGGCCCGCATGAGCCATGAACTGCGATCGCCCTTGAACGCCATCCTGGGCTTCTCGGAGGTCATCGCCGACCAGGTGTTCGGGCCGCAAGGTGTCGATCGGTACGAGGATTATGCCAAGAACATCCATGAGGCCGGCACTCACCTGCTGGCGTTGATCAACGATATTCTCGACCTGTCGAAAGTCGAGGCGGGCGAACTGCAACTGACCCTGGAGCCGATCGAACTCAAGGAGCTGATCCACGGATCGGTGCAGTTGATGGCGCCCATGGCGGAAAAACGTGGCGTACAGCTCGTTGTTGATCTCGGCCGTTCACCATTGTCCCTGGTAGCAGATCGCCGCCGTCTGCGGCAGATGATGATGAATGTCGTCAGCAACGCCATCAAATTCACCTTCGCCGGCGGCATGGTGATGATCACGGCACATCAGGAGCAAGGTAACATCGTGATCGATATCGCCGATTCCGGCATCGGCATGACAGCCGATCAGATCAAGATTGCCCTGCAGCCCTTCGGTCAAGTCGCGACGGAGAGCCCCTATGCCCAGGTCGGCACGGGCCTCGGCCTGCCGATCGTTGCATCGCTGGTGGAACTGCATGGCGGCAAACTCGATATTCAGTCTGTTCCCAATGTCGGAACAACCATCACCTTGACGCTGCCCAAGGTCCGCTGAACCGCAAGGGCCTTGCCGCCGTTACGGAAACCCCAACTTGCTGACAGAATGAAGTCATGCCAGCTTTGCTTTCCAGCTAGGGGGGCAAAGTGACTGCAACATCGATTCTGATCACGGGAGCAGCGTCCGGTATCGGCGCCGCCACGGCGCGCGCGATGGCGGCGCCCAATGTAAATGTCGTTCTCCATACCAGGAGCAATCGCGCCGGGATTGAGAAAGTGGCGGCAGAGATTGAGGCCAAAGGCGCGCGAACATTGCTTGCCCTGGGTGATCTCGCCGACCCGACCACTGGCACACGCCTGGTGGAAATGTCCGTCGCAGCCTTTGGTGGACTTGACGTGTTGGTGGCCAATGCGGGGTTTCCGCTGCGCCCACTCATTGGCACATTGACCCGGGCTGAACTCGATCATGCCTATGCTGTCATTGCCGGCGGATTCTTCGCTCTCTCAAGCGCTGCCTTGCCATATCTGAAGGCGGCCGGATCCCGCGGCCGCGTCGTCGCAATTTCAACTCACAACGCACATCTCTTCCTGCCGGGTTATCTCAATTTCCCCGCCTCGGCCGCCGCCAAGGCCGCGCTGGAGACCATGGTCAAATCGCTGGCCCTGCAACTGGCGCCAGATGGCGTGACCGTCAACGCCATCGCCCCAGGCCTCATCGCCAAGGACAGCGACAGCGGCGAACAGACCTTGTCGGCGGAGGAATGGGAGCGGCTGAAAGCGCGCATTCCGATGGGCGATCTCGGCAAACCCAGCGATATCGCAGCGGCGGTTGCGTTCCTCTGTTCGCCCGCTGCGCGCTACATGACTGGCCAGGTCCTTCACGTCGACGGCGGTCTGGTCATTCGCTGAGCACTCCAAGGCCTTCATGCCGGCCGCTAGCGCAGTGCCTCGTTGACTCCAATTCGGTACCTTGGTAACATTGTACCGAATTGGAGAGATCAATGGCCAAGTCGAGGCGAACATCCATGCCGCCCCTGGAACCAATCGAACGCGTTCAGACCGGCATGCGGCTGGAGAAACGCCTGCTCAAGGTCCTGAAAGCCGTCGCTGAGTTGAAGGATATCTCGCTCGGCGACCTGATCGAGGGCATGACACTGCACGCCTTCGAGGGGAAATGTGCCTTCGACCCAGCGACCGTGCGGCAGATTGCCGACCTCAAGAAAGTCTACGGCCTGACACTTACAGCAGAGGCGAGCCATCGCCTCGAAGAGCGCAACATTGCCGGTGACGAAAGATGAGCGACGACGAATTCCTCGCTGCCCTGGAAAGCTGCCGAATTCCGGCTGCCGCATTCACGCATGCGGCACATGTGCGCGCCGCCTTTCTTTATCTTCAGCGCCACGATTTCGCCGAGGCGCTTGGCGCCATGCGCCGGGCGATCAAGGCCCTTGCTGCAAGTATCGGCAAAGCAGACCTTTATCATGAGACCATCACCGTTGCCTTCATGACATTGATCAACGAGCGCATGGCGTGCGAACCGGCGGCCGACTGGCCGAATTTCGAAGCGCACAACCTTGACCTTGTCACAGGCCAGCCGCTCGCCGCCTTCTACACACCAGAGCGCCTGGCAGACCCGTTGGCGCGGCGCATCTTTCTGCTGCCTGATCGCGGCGCAGCAACGCAGCGCGTCGCCTAATCCACCACATCCCAAACCCGCTCGGGTGGTCGGCAGAGGACGGCGCGGCTGCCACTGACGACGATCGGGCGTTCGATGAGCACGGGTTCGGCCACCATCCTTGCCAGCAAGGCCTCAGCATCCATGTCGGCCGGATCACCCAATGCTGCATAGGCGTCGCCCTTGCGCCGCACAATGTCCTGCGGCGCAGCGCCCATGGCCTTCAGTATCCTTTTCAGATCAGCAACGCTGGGCGGGGTCTTTAGGTATTCAATCACGTGCGGCTGGTGGCCCTTCTCGCGCAACATGCCGATCACCTTGCGCGACGTGCTGCAATTCGGATTATGATAGATCGTAATAGGCATGCGAGGCGACCTCTGATCTTCCTGTGCCGTTGTTTCGGGATCCACCCAGCCTAGCGGCGCCGGAGGCATCTTGCCAGTTTCACTACCGGACATCACGGATTTGACCGCGTTGCCGTGCGACCCACGTTTTGGTCGATTGTTGAACTATGTCGAGGGCAAACGCGGCGCGAATCGTTGGGCCGCCCGTGTCGATATCGACCCAAGTGACATCCCCATGCTGCTCCCCAACGTCTGGATCATAGAAGTGATCCCACGACCGTCGGGCAGCGAAGCAGCGCGCCTGCGCGTGCGATTGGCAGGTACCCAGGTCGAACGCATCTACGGCCGCAGCCTGGCAGGCGAGTATCTCGAGAATCTGGATTGGGGCCATCACTCTGGCCGAATCTTCGAATCGCTCAATCGCATGGCGGACCTGGGTCATGGTCATTTTCTCGACGCCTCGGCCCATATCCAGCCGCGCTTGTCGAGACGGGTACGGCGCCTGGGCCTTGCCTTGTCCGACGATCAGACGCGCGTATCGCATCTGCTTCTGCTGGCCTATTACGAGTTCATCTCCGGTCAACCGGATCATTTTCGTGAGTTGTGGCTGAACGCGGAAGAATCTGGACGTGAGCCCTCGGCCGTCCTAAATGATGTTCCATGAAGCTACTTTATTTTGCCTGGATCCGGGCCAAGATCGGCACGGCCGAAGAACAAGTCGTTTTGCCGCCCGATGTGCGAAATGTCGGTCAATTGCTTGACTGGCTGGGATCGCGCGGCCCCAATTACGCGGCTGCGCTCAAGGAGCGCAGTGTCGTCAAGGTTGCCGTCAACCAGGAGTATGTCGCCGCTGATCATGCCTTGCAGCCGGGCGACGAAGTTGCCCTGTTTCCGCCGGTGACGGGCGGCTGATGCCATGATCACAATTAAGGTGCAGTCGGAAGATTTCGATATCGGGGCCGAGCTTGCAGCCCTCTCCGCCGGCAACACCCAGATCGGCGGAATCGCGAGCTTCACGGGGCTGGTACGCGATATCGCTGGGCCTCTGGCCGCAACATCGAGCATGACGCTGGAGCACTATCCCGGCATGACCGAGAAGCAGCTTGAAGCCATTGCCGGGGAGGCGGTGAAACGCTGGCCGCTCGATGCATGCCTCATCATCCATCGCTTTGGGCGATTGATGCCAGGCGACCGGATCGTGCTTGTGGCGACCGCCTCGGCGCATCGCGAAGCTGCCTTGTCGTCCTGCGCTTTCCTGATCGACTGGCTCAAGACCAAGGCACCGTTCTGGAAACTCGAGGACGATGGCAGCGAACAACGTTGGGTCGCCGCCAAGGGCAGCGACGATGCCGCCGCCGCCAAATGGGCGATCGAGACGAAACCGGATTGATTATTTCCTGACGGGCGCCGCACGCGCCTCGTCGGTGACCAACTTCATCAGAATGTTGCGCCAACTCGGTGTCGGCGGCGTATAGCGGACATCCAGCCCGCCAGAGTCATTCTTCAGCACCACGCCATAGGTCGGCAGACTGCGCTCCCAATCCTTCAGCGTAATGACGAATGAAAATTCGACACGCTGGCCGACCGCCATCCAATCAGGCATGCCACCAATGAGCACGTCCTGGATGTTCATGTTGATGATGGGATGCACCTTGCGGTCGACCATCACATGCATATTTTTGAGTGTCAGTCGTGGCAGTGACTGGGCGTTCGGGGCCTGCATTCTGAAACCTCTCCTGAGTCCCCTTGCACATGCCGGGGATCTCGGTGTCTCCACACTGCCTCAAGATGGTTAGGAATTGGTTTATAGGAAGAGCCATGCATCGTCGCGGCCAAGATAATCGTCTGATTAGGAACAGAATCTCTCTTCCCTGATTGCCGGTCTCAGCGCGCCGGTCAGGCCGATTTGAGCTTTGCGACGCTGTCGGCAACCTTCCTCGCTGCAGCGCGCATCTCGGCCAGATGGAGCCGCGCCATTTCCTCCGCCCTGTGCTCTGCGCCGGGCCAAACCAGGCTGAGACAACCCGCAGCCGTGCCGCCGATCATGAGCGCGACGGCGATGTCCATCGGCTCGGCGCCATAATCGGAGGAATCCGGCCAATAGCCCGCGGCACGCACACCATATCCGCGTTGGCGGGTGGCTTCGATCTCCGCCGCCAATTGCCCGCTGGTAATGGCATGGCGCTCGGCAGGGGAGTCAGTGCGCATGAGATGTTGCAGATGCCGGGCGGCAACATCAGCACTGCTGGCTGCCAGCAAGGCACGACCGGGAGCGGAAAAGGCCAGTGAAGGGCGGAAGCCAGCTACCTTTGGATCGACATGGCCAGCGCCCGGCTGGCGGGTCGATTCGATCACTTCCAGAACACCATCTTCGATGACCCAGGTGAGGTCGGCAGCAAGACCAGTGGCCTGGCTGAGCGCCACAAGCTGCGGCAACGCCAGTCGGGCGACCGCGGCGCCCAAGATTGGTTGCACGGCGACGATCGGGCTGGGGAGGGTCGGAACATAGCGGCCATCATTGTGACGGCGATAGATCCAGCCCTGCTCGACCAGCGTCCGCAGCAATCGATAGGCGGTTGCTTTGGGCAGATCGGCATGGCGCGCCAGAGCGGCCAGGGTATTGGGACCGCGGCGCGCCAGGATGTCGAGCAGCAGCAACCCCCGCTCAAGGCTGCGATTGGTCTTGATCATGAAGGATAGTGTTTCACCAGGTGACACAACTGTCTAGGCCCGGTCGCCAGCGGATCCTAGCTTGGTGGTCAGGTGTTGGTGAGACATTGGAAATCCTGGGAGCGCGCGGATGAACGTCGACAACGGCAACCCAATCGGTCTCGACGGCTTTGAATTCGTCGAGTTCGCGGCCCCGGATCCCGGGCAGCTCGACCTGGTTTTCCGGAGCCTGGGGTTTGCCCAGGTGGCGCAGCACCGCTCAAAGAACGTCCGGCTCTATCGCCAGGGTGGGATCAATTTCGTCCTCAACCAGGAAAAGACCAGCCTCGCCCATTACTTTGCCGAGGAACACGGCCCATCCGCCTGCGGCATGGCGTTCCGCGTGGCAGATGCCCATCAGGCTTATGCCGAACTGCTGCGCCGGGGAGCGCAGCCGATCGATATCGCGCCTGGGCCGATGGAGCTGAAGCTGCCGGCGATCAAGGGTATTGGCGGGGCGCCGATCTATCTCATCGACCGATATGCACCGGGTGCCAGCATCTATGACATCGACTTCCGCTATGTGAGCGATGAGCGGCATCCGGTTGGCCTGGGCCTTACTGCAATCGATCACCTGACCCACAATGTCTATAAAGGCCGCATGGCGTTCTGGGCCGGCTATTACGAGCGTCTGTTCAACTTCCGCCAGGTCCGCTATTTCGACATCAAGGGCGAGTATACCGGCCTTCACTCCAAGGCCATGTCTGCACCCGACGGCCGCATCCGCATCCCCCTGAATGAGGAGGCCTCGCAAGAAACCGGCCAGATCGAGGAATTCCTGATGCGCTTCAATGGCGAAGGCATCCAGCACATCGCGCTCTCCACCGACGACATCTTTGGCACGGTGGATCGCCTGCGCCAGAACGGTGTGCCCTTCATGAAGGCGCCACCTGCCGCCTATTACGACATGCTGGCAGAACGCCTGCCAGGTCATGGCGAAGATGTCGGCGCCCTGCAATCGCGGGGCCTGCTGATCGACGGCAGCACCGAGAACAACGATCCGCGCATCCTCATCCAGATCTTCACGACCACGCTGCTCGGACCGGTGTTCTTCGAGATCATCCAGCGGAAACGCGAGGAGGGTTTTGGCGAGGGCAATTTCGCCGCCTTGTTCCGCTCGATCGAACGCGAGCAGGTCGAACGCCGCGTAATCGGCCAGAAATGAAGGAGGCTGCCATGAACGCGCCCAGCTTCAAGCTGAACGGCGTCCATCACGTCGCCTATCGCTGCCGCGACGCCAAGGAAACGGTTGAGTGGTACGGAAAGCATCTCGGCATGGATTTCGTCCTGGCGATCGCCGAGGACGAAGTGCCCTCCACCAAGGAGCCGGATCCCTATATGCATGTCTTTCTGGATGCGGGCGGCGGCAATATCCTCGCCTTCTTCGAATTGCCGACCAAGACCGAGATGGACCGTGACCGCAACACGCCACTCTGGGTGCAGCATCTGGCGCTGAAGGTCGAGAGCGAGGCTGATCTCCTCGCCGCCAAGGCTCGGCTGGAGAGTGCGGGGATCAAGGTGATCGGCCCGATCGATCACACGTTGTTCCTGTCGATCTATTTCTTCGACCCCAACGGCCACCGCATTGAGCTTGCCTGCGAGACCCAGACCGCGGAAATGAAGCGCCGCCTCGACGAGGTCAAATGGCCGATGCTGGAGGAATGGTCGCGCACGAAACGAGCCCCAAAACATGCCAACTGGCTGCATGACGGCAGTGTGAAGACATGAAGCTGGCCTCGCTGAGGAATGGTCGGCGCGACGGTGCGCTGCATGTCGTGGATGGCGCTTTGATACGCGCCCTGCCGGTCACGGAGATCGCGACCTTGCAGATGGCGCTCGATGACTGGGTGCATGCGGAACCGGTTCTGAAGGCCTATGCGCAACGTCTGAAAGATGGGCAGCTTGACGGGACCGTAGCCTTCGATCAGAAGGCCTGCCTGTCGCCGCTGCCGCGCGCCTATCAATGGGCGGACGGTTCGGCCTATGTCAATCATGTGGCGCTGGTCAGGAAGGCACGCGGGGTAGAGCTTCCGGCAAGCTTCTGGACCGATCCCTTAATGTATCAGGGCGGGTCCGATGGATTCCTTGCCCCGCACGATCCGATCCCCCTTGCCGATCCCCGCTGGGGTGGCGATTTCGAGGCAGAGGTGGCGGTGGTGACCGGTGACGTCCCGCCAGGCTGCAGTGTCGAAACTGCCGCGGGACAGATCCGCTTGGTCATGCTGGTCAACGATGTGTCGTTGCGTGGCCTCATTCCTGAAGAGCTTGCCAAGGGGTTCGGCTTTTTCCAGTCAAAGCCGGCATCGGCCTTCTCGCCGGTCGCGGTGACGCCCGATGAACTGGGCAAGGCCTGGGACGGCAAGCGCCTGCATCTGGCTTTGCGTTCCTATCTCAACGGCACGCTGTTCGGTTGGCCCGATGCCGGGACAGACATGACATTCGACTTCCCGACCTTGATTGCCCATGCCGCCAAGACGCGGGCGCTCTGCGCCGGCACGATCATCGGCTCGGGCACGGTGTCCAACCGCGATGCGGATGGCGGGCCGGGCAAACTGGTGAATGAAGACGGGCGCGGCTATTCCTGCATTGCCGAACGGCGCATGGTGGAAACGATTGCGAGCGGCGCTGCCGTCACGCCGTTCCTCGCGAAAGGCGACCGAGTGCGGATCGAGATGCTGGATGCGGCAGGCGCGTCGATCTTCGGCGCGATCGACCAAGTGGTGGCGTAAGGGCGCGGGCAACGAGAACTGCCCCTCACCCCGACCCTCTCCCCGCAAGCGGGGCGAGGGAGCTTCTAGCGAGCTCGCTCTGACGCCCTTCGCACCGACAGCTCGCGAATGCGCCAATTTACTGGTTCGGTGAGCGCTTGATCGACTTGATCTTGCCACGCGACTGGCCGGACATTTCGGCGATCTTGCGATCCTGCTCTTCAATGAAGGTCTTTGCCGGCGTGTCGCCATCAAAGCCGCCAAGCTCCGAACCCGGTACTTTGCGGTTCGAGGTCAGGCGACCGTCTTCGTAGATCACGTCGAACAGGACCGAACTGGTATCGACGGCTGGTTTCTTGCGCGCCACGGGGAAACTCCAATTTCTGGCTTGAGCAAATGCGCGCGGCCGCAAGAGCGGCACGGACGAACCCGATTGGTGTAAATGCCAGGCCTGCTCAGCGGTGGGCCTGGAAAAGCAATGGGGCACCAGTTTCCTGGTGCCCCATCGTCGCAAGCGTCGCCTGAAGCGGCGCTAAACGAAACCTTAGACGGCCTTGAGATTCTCGGCCGAGGTCTTGCCGCGCTTCGGGTCGCGCTGCTCTTCGTACGAGACCTTCTGGCCATCGTTAAGAGTACCGAGACCAGCGCGCTCGACGGCCGAAATGTGGACGAAAACGTCCGGGCCGCCGTTTTCCGGCTGAATGAAACCGTAACCCTTGGTGCTGTTGAACCATTTGACAGTGCCGGTGGGCATTGCTGTCCTCCACGTAACTAGTTGGGTGGCGCCGCTCCCCATGAGCAACGCATCAGACTGTGTCTCGATATGACGCGATCTGGGCACCCGGAGGGCGTAGCAGGTCGGCAGCACGAAGCAGAATGACAGCCCTAAGATAGAAAATCTTGCCAAAGACGCAAGAAGAAAGGCGACAACCCGTCGCGCCCTTTTAGTTAAATAATTGTTATCAATAGTTTTTTTATCGGCGATAACGACCCGAAAACGTCCCTGGGGTCGGCTTTTTGTCTGAATCCGGACCTGCGAGGAGCTCAAAACCCTGTTTTGCGAGCACGCGGCCGTTGATCCTGAGGTCGATAAAGTGGCTGCCGGGATAGTAACGACGCGTCGTTACGGGCTTCAGGGAATGGCGCCGTGACAGCGCCACGGTGGCACCTGGCGCCAGGGTCAGCGTCGACCATTTGAAGACCTTCGGTTGAGCTTCGCCACGCGCGCCGAGGTGATGCACGGCGTAGTCGACGATGGCATACGCAGGCGTCGAGCCGGCATTGGTGAACTCTGCGGCGATGCCGATCGACCCGCCGATCGCCACCCGCCTGGCATCGAGTGTGAGTTTGGCAACACGCAGGTCGGCGGTGTGATCCACCCCCATGAGGCTCAATGCGCCGACATGCCCCTGTTTCACCAGATGGCGAAGGGCATGGCGGACCAGCGGCCTGCGCGCCTCAGCCTTGAGCCAGGGCTCCAGATAAGTCACCAGCAGATCCGGATGATCCTTGGCAATATCGTTGAGGTTGTTGGCGACCGACCGGCGTACGGCCTCGATCGGATCATCGCGCAGCATCTCCAGGATGGGAAAGAGCGGTGTCGGGTCCGCCACCAGTCCCTGCAGCCGCAGCCCCCAGGGAAGGCGCGGCCGCGCCCCTTCACTGGCAAGGCGCCGCACACGCCAATCCCGGCTCGACGCCCATCCCTGCATGACGATCAGCACGCCATCCTGGTCCTGCTGGAGAAAGGGCCGGATATCGAATTCGGCGGAGAAGTGGCGCGTCGCCTTGGCGAAATAGTCGAGCGCCAGATCGGGATGGTCGAGCCCCGCCAGCGAGACAAAGCGGTGACAGGCCCAGACGCGGAAATTCCCAAAATCGGTGCCATCTCCCGCAGGTGGCGGCGCACCCAGGGCCTTGGCAACGATCTTGATCGATTTTCTGAAATCCGGCGGCAATTGCCGCTGCATCTCAAGAGCGATGCGCTCGATGCGCGCCTTCAGTTCAAGCGATGGCAGGTCGGCGAGGATGGCCTTCTTGAACTTCGCCCCTGGAAAGTCCGGCCAAGCGGCACTCAGACGTTCACCGAGCCAGCTTACCGCCGCCGCGTTGAAGATCTCCTTGAGTGCCTCGGCCACGTCTCACGCTCAGCGATGCTTGAAGCTGGGCTTCCGCTTTTCGGCAAAGGCGCTCATGCCTTCCTTCTGATCCTCGGTCGCAAAGGCGGCATGGAACAGGCGGCGTTCGAATTTGATGCCTTCGGCCAGGCTGGTCTCGAAGGCGCGGTTGACGCTTTCCTTGGCCATCAGCGTGATCGGCGCGGAGAAATTGGCAATCTTCTCGGCGGCAGCCAGAGCTTCCTCAAGCAGTTTTTCGAGCGGGACAACCCGCGAAACGAGCCCGCTGCGCTCGGCTTCCGCAGCATCCATCATACGGCCGGTGAGGACAAGATCCATCGCCTTTGCCTTGCCGATGGCGCGGGTCAGGCGTTGCGTGCCGCCGGCGCCAGGAATGACGCCCAGCGAAATTTCCGGCTGGCCGAACTTGGCGTTCTCGGCGGCGATGATGAAGTCGCACATCATCGCCATCTCGCAGCCGCCGCCCAAGGCGAAGCCGGCGACCGCGGCGATCACCGGCTTGCGGCAATCGGCGACGCGCTCCCAGCCCTTGGTGACGAAGTCGCTGACCAGCACGTCGACGAAACCACGATCCTTCATCTCCTTGATATCGGCGCCGGCCGCGAACGCCTTCTCCGAGCCCGTCAGCACAATGGCGCCGATGTCGGTATCCGCTTCCAACGCGTCAAAGGCTGCGCCCAGTTCACGTACCAGTTCGTCGCACAGTGCATTGAGCGCCTGCGGCCGGTTCAGGCGGATGAGCCCGACACGACCCTTGCGTTCAAGTTCGATGGTGGCAAAAGCCATGATCCCGTGATCCAATCAGTTGTCAGAGGAAAGCGTGAAGGTCGCCGTCACCGGACCGGCGGCAGGCCCCAGGACATCGATTTTGAGGGTCTCGTTTTCCCGCCGCCAATTGCCTTCGTCCGTCTCGGTCCAGCCGAGTTGCGGCAGAGTCGCCTCGTAGAAGTCATGAACCGCATCGGCGGTACCTGGACCGCTGGCATAGGCGGTAACGACCTTGCCGACGGCCGAATCGAAGACCGTCGATTTGTCCTTGGCCTCGACCAAACCGTCGGGCAACGGCAGATCGCTGATACCTGACAAATATTCGGTCGCCCGCGCGGGGGAGGAAACGCCCGAAAAGGCGAGCAGAACAAACAGAAGGGTGGCCAGCAATCGGCTCATGAAACAGCCTCCACAAAAGGGGCTTCTTTCTAGCCCGGATGAATGGCGACTCACAAGGTCGATGCCGGGATATCCGCCGGCGACATTTCAGTGACGAATTCAGGCAAGCTCGATGCCGAAGGCGGCGCGCAGACCAGTGCGGCCGGCGGCGGTGATTCTGACCGCGCGACTGTCACGGATATGCTCGATCCAATGATTGTCGAAGCAATGCCTGGCCAAGGCGGCCCCGATGGCCCCGGCCAGATGTGGCCGCCGTTCGCTCCAGTCAAGACAAGGCCGGCAAAAGACGCGTTTAGGGCTGTGCTGCAGGGTATCCTTGGCAATGCCAAGCCCGTTGAGGGCAAGAACGCCCGCCGCGGTCAGTTCGCCGGCATCGTCGCCCAGCACGACATGACCGCGGGCGACCAATGCATCCGCCAGCGCCACGCCGAGGCGACCGGCAAGATGGTCATAGCAGGTGCGGGCGAGACGCATGGCCATGTCATTGGTGGTGCGCGGCCGGTAGCGCGGCGGCGACCCGATCGCTGCGAATGTCATGATCCCTTCCAGCATTCGGCTGACCAGGGGCGACGCCAGACGGAAATAGCGATGTCGCCCCTGTTTCACCACCGAGAGCAAGTTGGCATCCTGGAGCTTGGCGAGATGCGCGCTGGCCGTTGAGGCCCCGATTCCCGCCACATAGGCGAGTTCGCTCGCGGTCAAGGCACGACCATCCATCAGGGCAGCGAGCATGTTGGCCCGCGCCGGATCGCCGATGAGGGCGGTCACTTCCGCCAAACTCGATCCCTGTGTCATGAGGTCATCATAAAAACCAGCTGAGCCCACAACAAGGGCGAATGCTTCGTCCGCCAGCGAAGCGTTCCGCTTAGACAGCACAGCGCTTGGCGCTCATCCTTGCCAGGGGGTGAGAGACAGATGGCGAGGCGCAGCATGTTCATGAAATTCATCACGGGTTCCAAGCAGTCCGCGCTGCGGACAGAGAATGATCTTTCGACCTTTGTGGCAATTTCGGCTTGGGTGATTGGCTGCCACGAACGCGCGCGGCAGCGCCGGGACCTGGCATCCCTGAGCGACAGCCAGCTCAAGGATATCGGCCTTACGCGCCGGGATGCGGTGGCGGAAGCCTTGAAGCCATTCTGGCGCATTTAGGCTGCCTTGCGGCGAGGCCACTTGCCGCGGCCGGCACAGCCAACTAAACCTCTTGGCAGACCAACCATTGCCGGAGGGGACCATCATGCCGCTGCATTTCACCCGCGACGAGCTTGCCGACCGCCGCCGTAATTCCATTGTTGCGATGGAAAAGCGCGGCCTCGACGGCCTGCTGATGTTCCGGCAAGAGAGCATGTATTACCTGACCGGCTACGACACGTTCGGCTATGTGTTCTTCCAATGCCTCTATCTCGGTGCCGATGGCCGGATCTTTTTGCTGACCCGCGCACCCGACTTGCGGCAGGCGCAGCTAACATCCGACATCGCCGATATCCGGATCTGGGTTGACGGACCGGACGCGAATCCGGCGGCGGAGTTGCGCGACATGTTGAAGGCGTTGGGGTTGTCGGGCAAGAAGTTCGGCGTCGAATGGGATTCCTATGGGCTCACGGCGCGCAATGGCATGCGGGTCCAGGCAGCCTTTGACGGCTTCGCGACGCTGGTCGATGCGAGTGATCTGGTTTCGCGGCAGCGCCTGGTCAAATCGGCATCGGAACTACGCTATGTGGAACAGGCCGCACATCTTGCGGATCTGGCACTGGATGAGGCGCATCGCCTGACGGCGCCCGGCGTGTCAGAAGCCGATATCCTGGCCGCCATGCAGAGCATCATCATCCGCAATGACGGCGACGACCCGGCCAATGAATTCATCATCGGCTCCGGGCCAGAAGCCTTGCTGTGCCGATACCACTCTGGCCGCCGCATCCTCGATCCCCAGGACCAGTTGACGCTCGAATTTGCCGGGGTGTTCCGCCACTACCATTCGGCGCTGATGCGTACGATTCCCGTGGGCAAGGTGCCGCCACGTCAGATCGAGATGCATAAAGTCGCAGTGGATGCGCTTGAAGCCTGCAAGGCGGCGTTGAAACCGGGCCGTCCGATTGGCGAGGTGTTTGACGCCCATGCCCGCGTCCTTGATGCCGCCGGCTACGAGAAGCACCGCATGAACGCCACCGGTTACTCCCTTGGCACAACCTATGCGCCCAACTGGATGGACTGGCCGATGTTCTATCACGGCAACCCTGAGCCGGCGGCACCCAATCAGGTGTTCTTCATCCACCTCATCATCTTTGATTCGGAAAGCGGACTTGCCATGACATCGGGCCAGACCGTGGTGGTGACCGAGACCGGTTGCCGCGTGCTGTCGCAACGATCGACGGACCTCGTCACGCGCTAGGCGGCACCTCACCCGGGCCCTGCGGCTCTTTAACTGTCTAGGCGCTGTCTCAATCGCGGCGGCAGATGGGCGAACGATTAAGCGGTTTACCGGTGGCGCCGTCCAATATGCAGGAAAGGCCGGGATCGCCGGCAGGCATCGGCACGCCCTTGGCGAGAACGAAGGTCACTGCATGCGAGCCCGTCAGGCCTGCCGGAAAGTGCGGGATCGGCTTGACGATCTCGAACAGATAACCCCGATACTGAGTGGCCATCTGCAGCGGCGTGTTATCCGGCGCGACAAAGGATTTGAGAGGCCGGGCTACGATGCGGCCCTCTTTCACAAGCTGCACGATGCCGCTCTCCTGCGGCAGGACATCATAAGCCTCGACGGCACTGGTTGCCGTCACCTGCGTTGGATCGACCTCGATGATCCGCGCGGTGCCGAAGCCCTGCGCCTTCTGCCAGCTGTCCAACGGAATGTTGTTGGCCGTCTCCAGCGTCGGTGGTTGTTTCTTGACAAGTTCGCCGGTAGGCAAGCTCGCGGCGAGAAACGTGCCGACTGAGACCGCGCTGTCAGGTGCCCGGCCAAGAAGGCGCGTCAGGGTTTCCGGCATTCTCTGCCGATTTTCACCGAGGACTGCCTGCAACTGGCACTTGCTGGAACTGACGAACTCAATTTTCTCCGGCGCAAGGCCGATGACACCGGCTGCCGGGAGATCATCGCGTTGACCAGGCACAACCACCAACCGGGCGACCCTATCGGTGGCGCCCTCAAGACGCCACAGCATGGGATCGTCGGCACTGACCAGAAGCCATAAGGGTTTGGTACCGGCTTCGATCGTCAACGCCGCGGACCAGGTTGTTTCGGCAAGCCCCGCCAGACTGACGCGCGGGATATCCAGGCCGCGACCAACCGCCAAAACGGCAATCTGCTGCTCCGGTGTCGGCCGGATAAAGTCGCAGCCTGACATCGCCGCTTCTTCAAATTGACGCGCCCTGATCTGCTGCGCCTGGCGTTGAAAGGCGGCGCGCTCCGTCTCGCTCAGCAAAGCATCGCCGTCAAGATCGACCATTGCGAATATCTTGGGGGCGCCCGCACGCACTTCCTGCAGCGTCACAATGCCGTCGGTGTTCGAATCAAATTCCATCAAGGCGTCGGCCCGTGCCGTCTCGCGGCCTTCCATGCGCATGTCGACCGAATTTCCCGCCTCAACCAGCATTTCGGCAAAGGAGATCGTGCCGTCGCCATCGCCATCCGCATGCATGATTCTGCGGACGGCCTTTTCTTCGGCCTTCTGCACAGCGGCCGTATCGCCCTCGCGTGCCCCTCGGCGCATGGCGACAGCGCGCACCACCTCGTCGCGGGTGAGGAGACCGTCGCCGCTGAGATCGTTGTCCAGCAATTTGCCGATGATCTCGCTGCGCCGCCTTGCATCCTCGGCCGCATTCCGGTCGGCGACATCCTCTTTGCTGAGGGTGCCATCACGCCCGGCGACCGCGCGGAAGGATTTGCTCACAGCAGCCGTAAAGTCCTCGACCGTCTCCGCGCCGGCCAGGCGGTTGATCATCTCAGGCGACATCTTTTGCAGCCGTGGATCAATGGCAGGTTCTTGCTGGGCAGTGGCCCGGATCGGCAAGATGACCGTCGTTCCGATGAATAGCGCGCAAATCGTGCAAAAGCGACTAAAATTCATTTCTGCTCCAATATTATCTTGTATTAGGAGTAGACAAGCTAAGCCGGTCCGAGAGCGGCAACAAGGGATATGATGCCCGCCAGTTGTGGCAATGCTGCGGCAACAATTGGGTCTTGTGAGGCGGCCCGCCGCCCTTGCCCCGAAGCCGCGGCCGCGTTAAGTCGAAACCATCTTCGCCGGCACAGAGAGAGTTATCGATGCCCTATTTCATGGTTGTCACGGCCGGCCTGATGGTGGCCCTGCTCATGATTATCGTGGTGCTGTGAGGCAGCTCATGACCGAATCCTCGACCAGCCTGGTCGGCGAGGTTGCAGAATCCATATTTAATCATTATTTATCAAATAGATAACAATTCCGTCGCAGCGCACACGCCGCGCTTTACTGGTTTTCGACCCGCTGATACATTCCGCGCGCCTTTCGACCCCCCGCAACCAGGATAAAGCGGCTTAGGGGAGGGGATTTTTTGTCTTGGCCAGCCATGCCGCCGGTCGAGGGGAATCATCCGACGAGAGCTGGAGATGGGTAGAACGGCCGGTTTTCGCAAGGAGCGAGCGGGCCGTCCTTTAGCGGGACAGAGACGGCACAAGATGAAGATCCTTACCGGCAACAGCAACCGGCCCCTGGCGGAAGCGATTTCGGCCTATCTCAACCTGCCGTTGGTGAATGCCAGCGTGCGGCGCTTCTCCGACATGGAAGTGTTCGTCGAGATCAACGAGAACATCCGCGGCGAGGATGTCTTCATCATCCAGCCGACGTCGTTTCCGACCAATGACAATCTGATGGAACTGCTGGTGACGATCGATGCGTTGAAGCGCAGCTCTGCGCGCCGCATCACCGCCGTCATCCCCTATTACGGCTATGCCAGGCAGGACCGGAAATCAGGTCCGCGCACCCCAATCTCAGCGAAACTGGTCGCCAACCTCATCACCACCGCCGGTGTCGACCGCGTGCTGACGCTCGATCTCCATGCCGGCCAGATCCAGGGCTTCTTCGACATCCCGACCGACAATCTCTTTGCCGCCCCGTCCTCACCAAGGACATCAAGGAGCGCTTCGGCACGGGCAACAATCTGTGCATCGTCAGCCCCGATGTCGGCGGCGTGGTGCGTGCCCGCGCCTTTGCCAAGCGGTTGGACGCGGAACTCGCCATCGTCGACAAGCGCCGTGAACGCGCTGGCGTCTCTGAAGTCATGAACATCATCGGTGAAGTCGATGGCAAGCGCTGCATCCTGGTCGATGACATCGTCGATTCAGCCGGAACGCTCTGCAACGCCGCCGTGGCGCTGAAAGAGGCCGGCGCCTTGTCGGTCGCTGCTTACGTCACCCATGGCGTGCTCTCGGGCGGCGCAGTGGCCCGCGTCTCGGCCTCGCCGCTGGAGAGCCTCGTCATCACCGATTCAATTCAGGCCACCGAAGCCGTGCGCGTGTCGCAGACGGTGCGCCAACTCTCGATCGCACCACTGCTGGCCGAAGCCATGGCGCGGATCAGTGAGGAGAAATCGGTCTCGTCCCTGTTCGATTGAAGAGGACACGAGACTGTAATCCGATCGGCACCCCTGGAGGTCGATCGGTCGAGGCCCGGATGGTCCGGGTGTCGGAACTGCGAAATAGGAGACAGCAATGTCCGCAGTTGAATCTGTAAGCGCGGAAGCTCGCGACCGCGCCGGGAAGGGGGCCGCCCGTGCAACCCGTCGTGCCGGTCGTGTGCCCGCCGTTATCTATGGCGACAAGAAGGAAGCTACCCTGATTTCGCTCGACCCCAAGTCGATCGACAAGCTGATCCACAAAAAGGCTTTCTTCGCCACTCTGCTCGACGTCGAACTCGACGGCAAGAAGCATCGCGTCCTGCCGCGCGACGTCCAATTCGACGTCGTCACCGACCGCACGCTGCATGTCGATTTCCAGCGCGTGAACAAGGACACCAAGATCCACGTGAACGTGCCGGTCGTGGTCCGCAACGAAGCGGCCGCTCCGGGCATCAAGCGCGGTGGTGTGCTCAACCTGGTGCGTCACGAGATCGAATTCATCTGCTCGCCGGATAATATCCCGCAGTCGGTGGAAGTCGATCTGACCGGTCTCGATATCGGTGGCAGCATCCACATCAGTGCCGTGAAGCTGCCGGAAGGTGCAACGCCGACCATTCGTGAACGCGATTTCACGCTGGTCACCATCGGCGCGCCGTCTGGCATGAAGGCCGATGCGGAAGCGACGCCTGCTGCTGGCGCTGCGGCGCCCGCTGCTGGTGCGGCGGCTGCGGCCCCGGCCAAGGGTGCTGCTGCGGCAGCGCCGGCCAAGGGTGGTGCGGCTGCAGCTCCGGCCAAGGCGGCTGCTCCGGCTCCGAAGAAGAAGTAAGACGCCGATCATTGTCGGTTTAAGTGGGGCCCGCGATGCGCCTTATCGTTGGATTGGGCAATCCCGGGCCCCGCTACGCCGACAACCGGCACAATATCGGTTTCATGGCGGTGGACACGATCGTCCGCCGCTATTCTTTTGGGCCGATCAAGACCAAGTTCCACGGTGCCGTTGCCGAAGGGAACGTCGGTTCCGAAAAAGCGATCTGCCTGTGCCCCACGACCTTCATGAACGAATCCGGCCGCGCCGTGCAGGCGGCCATGCAGTTCTACAAGATCGAGCCCGGCGATATCGTCGTCATACATGACGAAATCGACCTGCCGCTCGGCAAGGTGAAGGTGAAGCGGGGCGGCGGGGCCGGCGGCCATAACGGCATCCGCTCGATCGACGCCCATATCGGGCCCGATTACTGGCGCATCCGCTTAGGCGTCGGCCATCCCGGCGTGAAGTCGCTGGTGAAGAATTTCGTGCTGATGGATTTCGGCAAAGAGGAACGCAAGCTGGTCGAAGAGATCAACCAGGTGTGTTCCGACAACCTGCCGATCCTGTTTGCGCAGGATGAGAACAAGTTCATGAACAAGGTCAACGTGACCTTGCATCCGCCGGTGCCGAAAGACGAGACGTTGAAGACGGATCGTCGGGCGAAGGCGGACGAAGAAGAGAAGAAGTAACCAAGCTCTTGCCGACCTGCCTCCTCCCCCTCTCCCCTCGCGGGAGAGGGTCGGGGTGAGGGGGTGGAGAGAGCGGACTGGTTGTAAGAGCCCCCTCACCCTGCCCTCTCCCGCGAGGGGAGAGGGTTCACGAGGTGCCCCGGGGCAGAGCGAACAAGACAGAAGGTATTAAGATCATGGGTTTCAATTGCGGTATCGTCGGCCTGCCAAATGTCGGCAAATCGACCTTGTTCAATGCGCTCACGGCCACCGCGGCGGCGCAGGCGGCGAATTACCCGTTCTGCACGATCGAGCCCAATGTCGGCCGTGTCTCGGTGCCCGATGATCGGCTGGAGAAATGTGCGGTCATTGCAAAATCCGCCAAGCTCATCCCGACCCAGCTGGAATTCGTCGACATCGCCGGCCTGGTGCGCGGCGCCAGCAAAGGCGAAGGCCTCGGCAACAAGTTCCTCGCCAACATCCGCGAAGTGGATGCCATCGTCCATGTGCTGCGCTGCTTCGACGGCGAAGTGACCCATGTCGAAGGATCGGTCGATCCGATCCGCGATGCCGAGACGGTCGAGACAGAGTTGATGCTGGCCGATATGGAAAGCGTCGAGAAGCGCCTGGATGCTGCCAATAAGAAAGCCAAGAGCGGTGACAAGGAAGCCAAGGCCCTCTCTGACATCCTCACCCCCGCGGTCGACGCGCTGCGCGCCGGCAAGTCGGCGCGGACCGTGCTGCCGACGCTCTCGCCGGAACAGCGCGTGCAGTTCCGCCAGTTGCAGCTGATGACGGGCAAGCCCGTGCTCTATGTCTGCAATGTGGATGAGGGCTCAGCCGCCACCGGCAATGCCTGGTCGGAGAAGGTCGCCGTGATGGCGAAGGCCCAGGGTGCGGCCACCGTCGTCATTTCCGCCGCCATCGAGGCCGAAGTGGCGCAGCTGACCGACGAGAAAGAGAAGCAGGAGTTCCTGGTGACCTTGGGTCTCGAGGAAACCGGTCTGACCCGCGTCATCCGCGCCGGCTACAAACTCCTCGATCTCATCACCTTCTTCACCATCGGCCCCAAGGAAGCGCGCGCCTGGACCGTGCGTCACGGTGCCAAGGCACCGGAGGCAGCCGGCGTCATCCACACCGATTTCGAGCGCGGCTTCATCCGCGCCGAGACCATGTCGTGTGACGATTTCATCGCCTATGGCGGTGAAGCGGGTGTCAAGGAAGCCGGAAAGTTCCGCCAGGAAGGCAAGGAGTATGTCGTCCAGGATGGCGATATCTTCAACTTCAGGTTCAACGTCTGAGGGGAAATACCCCTCGTTCAGGCCATGGAATTGAGGTTCCTGCGCGACCAAGCCGGCGGCGCATAGCTGCGTTCCCGGATCGGGCGTAGTGGCCGGCGGCGGCATTCCCTATGCTGGGGTACTGCCGCTGCACGAAGTCTCCTATGCAAGCCAGCTACCGCACCTTGGCCCTGATCGTGGCCGCCGCTCTCTTCATGGAGAATCTGGACACCACGATCATTGCGACCGCGCTGCCCGATATCGCGCGGGATATCGGCGCCGAGCCGCTCAAGGTCAATCTCGCCATCACCTCCTACCTGCTCAGCCTTTCGATCTTCATTCCGGTAAGCGGCTGGATGGCGGATCGCTTCGGCGCCCGACGCGTGTTCAGCCTCGCCATCGCCGTGTTCATGGCGGGCTCAATCGCCTGCGCTGCTGCCAACTCGCTGCTGGAATTGGTCGCCGCCCGAATTCTTCAAGGATTCGGTGGCGCCATGATGGTGCCGGTCGGGCGCCTGGTGATCCTGCGCGCCGTGCCGAAAGGCGAATTGATCAAGGCGATGACCTATCTCACCATTCCCGCACTGCTGGGACCCGTCCTGGGACCGCCGATCGGCGGCTTCATCGTCACCTATTCTTCCTGGCGCTGGATCTTCCTGCTCAACATTCCGGTGGGCATCGTCGGCATCATCCTCAGCCTCATCTACATTCCGCAGATCAAGGCACCGGTGGCGCCGAAGCTGGACTGGATCGGGTATCTCCTGACGGCACTGGGTCTTGCCAGCCTCGTCTTTGCCTTCGAGGCGATGGGCCGTTTCCCGCTGCCAAATTGGATCCTTGCTGTGATCGCCAGTGGCGGCATCCTGTGCCTGGTGACCTATTGGATCCGGTCACGCGACATGGCCGAACCGGTGGTCAATCTGCGCCTGCTGCGGATCAATACATTCCGGCGCGCCATCCTGGGGGGCAGCGTGTTCCGCATCGGCATCGGCGCCCTGCCCGTTCTGCTGCCGCTGATGCTGCAGCTTGGCTTCGGCCTCAGCGCGTTCGCCTCCGGGCTGCTCACCTTTGCCAGCGCCGCCGGGGCCCTCGTGATGAAGGGGGCAACCCAGTTCGTCCTGCGCAGCTTCGGCTTTCGCCGCGTCCTGATCGTCAATGCCATCCTCAGTGGTCTGGTGATGATGGGCTATGCGCTGTTCACGCCGAGCCTGCCTCATGGAGTCATCTTTGCAGCCCTGCTCTTCGGCGGATTCCTGCGTTCGCTGCAATTCACCGGCCTTAATGCCCTGTCCTATGCCGACATCCAGGAAACCGCCATGAGCGGAGCCGCGACCTTCTCGGCGATGATGCAGCAATTGTCGTTGAGCATCGGGGCAGGCACGGCTGCGCTGGCCTTGCATCTCACCCTCGCCCAGCGACAGGGCGAGACCTTGCAGGCGTCGGATTTCCAGCCGGCCTATCTCCTCATCGGCGGCATCGTGCTGGTGTCGGCCCTGTTCTTTGTCGGCCTCAGAAAAGACGCCGGCGCCAATGTCAGCGGTAACATGCGCCAGGCCGCCGCGGTCCAGGAAATCAAGGAAACCCGATCCCGCTAGATCGCGCCGCCGCAAGACAAGCGCGGCCCGGCACTGAACCTGTTATGCTCGGCACATTGATTCATTTGTCGAGACTGGCGGAGATCGATGATGTTCGCAGAACATCCCCTGCGACGGGAACTCAATGACGAAGTGCATGCGCGACCACCGCTGCGCATCGATGGCCCGGCGGTCGTGCTTCATCTGGCCTGTCTGCGGGCGGCGGGTGATTCGGCCGGCAATCCGGATCTTCGTTTCATTGCCGATCTGGCAAGGCATCACGGCGCACCGGCCCCGAATCCGGCCAGCCGATACGGCATTCTGCCGCGTGGCGAGACCCAGTTGAAGTGGGAGCTGCATACCGAATTCACCAGCTATACGCTGGTCATGCCACGCCCCGATTTGAAGCCCGGCGCTACGCAGTGGGCCGACCTGCCCGAGGACGCGCTGAAGCTCGCTGCGCAATGTCCCGGCGAATGCGTGGCAGCGCTCATACTGGAGTTTCGATCGGCCGACACCGACGACACTGACCTGGACATGGTCGGCAAGTTGTTCCCGTCGGGTGACGTGGTGGCCTCGAGTGTCGGCGATGGCGCGGCCGAAATCTGGACTGATTTCCGCCTGGACGGGGATGGCTTTGGCCGCCTGCTGTTGCTCAATCGGGGACTCACCGCCGGCCGCGCCGGCCGCATGGTCCAGCGCCTGGTGGAAATCGAGACCTACCGCCTGATGGCCCTGCTGGGATTGGCGCTGACACGTCGCACCGGGGGGGCTCTGGCTGGGTTGGAGGGGCGTCTCAAGACATTGATCGAGCGGACGGCTGGCCTGGGCACCAGCGAACAGCCGACGAATGATGACGCCGACCGGCTGCTCCTCAATGAGTTGACCAGATTGGCGGCCGAATCGGCCAGCCTCAGCACCACGACGCGCTATCGGCTGAGTGCCGGCGGCGCCTATGCCGAACTTGTGGCACGGCGCCTGGCCGACATCCGCGAGGGAAGGGTCGATGGCCTCTCGCGGCTGTCGAGCTTTCTCAACCGGCGTTTCACACCCGCGATGCGCACGTGCGAGGCCTTCGCGCGCAGGCTCGATCAGCTGGAAACCGGCATCGACCGGGCCAGCGACATGCTGCGCACCAGGGTCGATGTCAATCTGCAGGCGCAGAATGGCGCCCTGCTGCGCGATATGGAAAGCCGCAGCCGGGTGCAGCTACGCATCCAGGAGGCGGTCGAAGGCCTGTCGGTCTTCGCCATCAGCTACTATCTCATCGGCCTGCTGAAGGTGGTGGCGGAAGGGCTGCTGCCGGACAGCATGGGACACGCCCATCTGTTGCTCTCCGCTGTTGCCGTGCCGATTGTGCTTGGTGCCGTGTGGCTCGGCGTCCGCCGATTGCGACATGCCATCAAGGGGGACAGGGGGAAGCGTTAGAGGCTCGCCTTAGGCAAGTCGGCCCAATGGGATAATCTCCTTGCTGGCAGACGCGAAGGCACTGCCCTGCCAATCGCCCATCCATTTTTCAACTGTGAGACCGGCAGCCTTGACCAGCGCGGCCAGGTGCTCCTGCAACACGAACCTGATCTGCGACTTGGCTGCCAGCAGCTCGCCGCCCGGCAGCCGATAATAGGTGCCGTAAGTGACGATGCCGGTCAGCGGCTCATGAGCGACATCATTCCAGGATTCGACGTCGCCATGGATCGGATGCGCCACCATGCGGCGCGACTCTGTTGGGGACCATTCCAGCCACTCCTGGCGCAGGGGATTGCGGCTGTCGAAGATAAAGCGGCCCTGTGGCGCGAGATGTCGGGCGATGGTGGACAACGCCGCGCGCTGATCCTCATCGGTCAGGAATACCTGGAAAGCGTGTCCCGTCATGACGATCAGGTCAAACTGTTGTCCCAGGCGTATGGTGCGGGCATCACCTTCGACCCAGGTTACGCGGTCGCCACCGTCGCGCTGCCGGGCAATGTCGAGCATCGCCGGCGCGGGATCGACGCCCACAACCTTTGCCCCTTGCACGGCGCAGGCACTCGCCAGCAGGCCGGTGCCGCAGCCCAGATCGAGGACGGACGTTGCCGCTTGTGCCAAGGCAAAGCAGGTGCGCGTGTCGTCAGCCCAGCCATTCTCGAGATCGTAGAAATCTGCAAGGCGTGGGTCATGGTAGAGCGGATCGTTGAGACGTGATTGGGCCATGGCGACAGGCCTATTCCTGGACAAATTCGACGATGACCCCATTGGCTTCTTCCGGGGGGACAATGCAGCCCTTGCCGGTTTTCAGCGCCAGGACATTGGCAAAACGCAGATGGTCGCGACACCGTGCCTTGTCGGCAACCGAGATCTTGATGGCCGCGACCCAGGGCGCAGGATAGTCGGGCAAGGGCAGAAGCGCCTGATAGAGTTGCGCAAGGCCGGCCTTTGTGGTGAAGCGGATATGCCCTGAGCCAGTGTCCAGCACCGTCATCAGGTTCGTGGTCTGGATGCGATCCGGTCCGAAGACAGGCAGCCAACCGAAGGCAACCTCGACCGGATCTTCCACCACCACCGTCAAGGAGACAATGCCGGTTGCCCGGTTGGCGTGATGCAACCAGCCGGGCCGCCGGATCAGCGCCGGGGTCTTGTGGCTGCAGACGAAGGCGGACAATCCGGGCGTTGCCGCGGGTGGCAGCATGACCAGGCCGAATTCCGGAAATACGACGCCCTCCGGCAGCTCCAATTCCCGCTTCAGGACCTTCGGAGAGTCAGCCTCAATGCCGGCAGCCTGCAATTGATCGCGACAGGTATTTTCATCCTCGGAGGCGAAGGCGAGGCCCATAAGTCCTTCCCGGGTCGCCAGGAATTTATCGAGGTTGTTGGTGAATTGCGCCGGATCGATGATGCCGAGAATCTCGATGTAATTGTCCGGGAACATGATGCAGTAGTTGCCGGTGCCCCAGCCGATATGGCGACCGCGCGGCGTCAGATGAAAGCCGAGCATTTCCCAACGCGCGGCGGCCCCGGCCAGATCCCTGACGCCGACCAGCACGTGGTCGATGCCGGCAATCGCTGGAACTGGGTTTTGCATTTCCAGGGCCGGCAGCATCTTCTCTCCCATCCGAGTGGCTCCCGTTGATAACTTAGATCGGCGAATCGGTAAACGCCGTGATCGACCCTGCGCCTGCCTGCGTGACAGCGGCGCAATTCACGCTTGCGATCGGTCCGGACCAAAAGAAACGCCGCCCCGGTTACCCGGGACGGCGATACCTTTCAACTTGCACGGCCTTGGCGGCGCTGCGGATATCCGGGCTTAGTGAATTCTGGCCCAGATCTTCCGCTTGGCGGCATAAGCGATGAGCGTGAACACGATCAGGAACAGCATCGCCTTCAGACCCGTATGCAGGCGGCTTTCATAGTTCGGCTCGCCGGCCCAGGTCAGGAACACCGAGACGTCGCGCGACATCTGCTCGATCGTGGCCTTGGTGCCGTCCTCATAGGTGACGCCGTCTTCGGCAAGCGGCGCCGGCATCGCAATCTGATGCCCGGCAAAGCCCACATTGTAGTTCATGCCGTCGTTCAGCTTGAAGTCCGCCGGCGGCTCCTTGTAGCCCACCAGTACGCCGTGGATGTAATCGGCCCCTTCATAGGCGCCGAAACCCTTGCCGGCACGGCTGCGGGCAAGCAGCGACAGATCCGGCGGCAAGGCGCCGTTGTTGCTCGCGCGTGCCGCCTGTTCATTGGCGAAAGGTGCCTTGAACGCGTCGGACGGCTTGCCCGGACGCTCGAACATCTCGCCATCGTCGTTCGGGCCGTCCATGACGGTGACCGAGGCGGCGATTTCCTTCACCTCGGCCTCCGAGAAGCCGACATCCTGCAGGTTACGGTAGGAAACGAGGTTCAGGGAATGGCAGGCCGAGCAGACTTCCTTGTAGACCTGGAAGCCGCGCTTGATCTGCGGTCGGTCGAATTTGCCGAAGAAGCCCTGGAAGGACCAGGATTCCTTCTCGACATGCACTTCGTGGAAGGGCGTTGCCGCCACGAACAGCACGGCAGTGACACCGACCAATGCGGTGATGCCCTTGAGGAGCAGAGACTTCGCGCTCATCAGAGCTTCTCCATCGGCTTGGCTTGGCCTGAGGCAATGGCGGCGTGGCTGCCACCGGCACCAAGGACCGGGCGTGAGATCGAGAGGGGAACCGGCAAGGCGCGCTCGAAGATCGAGAGCAGCGGCAGGATCACCAGGAAGTAGCCAAAGTAATAGGTCGTGGCCAACTGACCCATGGTGATGATGCTGACGCCAGCCTGGCCGACATCGGGACCGATGCTGAACGAGAGCGGCGACCAGATCCAATCCGGGGCGTTCTTGCCGCAGATGGTCAGGATCGCGCAATCGAACACCAGCATCCAGAAGAACCATTTGAAGGCCGGGCGATAGCGACCCGAGCGGACCGGCGAGCGGTCGAGCCAGGGCAGCACGAACAGCACCAGGATCGAGGCGAACATGGCAATGACGCCCATCAGCTTGTCCGGGATCGAACGCAGGATCGCGTAGTATGGCAGGAAGTACCATTCAGGCACGATGTGCTGCGGGGTCGAGAGCGGATTGGCCGGGATGAAATTGTCCGGATCGCCCAAGGTCACCGGGGCATAGAAGACCCAGTAGGCGAAGAAGATCATGAACACGCCGAGGCCGAACAGATCCTTCACCGTATAATAGGGGTGGAAGGGGATGCTGTCCTGCGGGCCCTTGGTGTCGATGCCGATCGGGTTGTTGGACCCGAAGCGGTGCAAGGCGACGACGTGGAGCACGACCACGCCCAGCAGCACGAAGGGCAGCAGGTAGTGGAGCGAGAAGAAGCGGTTGAGGGTCGGGTTGTCGACCGAGAAACCACCCCAGAGCAGCGTCACGATGGATTCGCCAACCACCGGCAGGGCCGAGAACAGGTTGGTGATGACGGTGGCGCCCCAGAAGCTCATCTGACCCCAGGGCAGCACATAGCCCATGAAGGCAGTGGCCATCATCAGGAGCAGGATGACAACGCCGATCTGCCACAGCAGTTCGCGCGGTGCCTTGTAGGATCCGAAATAGAGGCCGCGGA
Organism: Rhodospirillaceae bacterium; assembly: GCA_016712715.1. Lineage (NCBI taxonomy): Bacteria > Pseudomonadati > Pseudomonadota > Alphaproteobacteria > Rhodospirillales > Rhodospirillaceae > Rhodospirillaceae bacterium. The sequence goes on along the minus strand of JADJQM010000002.1, from coordinate 1,032,694 downwards.
ACATGTGGATGTAGACGACGATGAAGAACATCGACGCGCCGTTCATGTGGATGTAGCGCAGCAGCCAGCCGTAATTCACGTCGCGCATGATGCGCTCGACCGAATTGAAGGCATGGTCGACATGCGGCGTGTACTGCATGGCGAGGAAAATGCCCGAGGCCATCATGACCATCAGCATGAAGCCGGCGAGACTGCCGAAGTTCCACCAGTAGCTGAGGTTCTTCGGAGTCGGATATTCGTTGGCCTCGTGATGCAGGAAGGTGAAGATCGGCAGGCGATGGTCGATCCAACGGACGACCGGATTCTTGAAATTGGCACTCATCTTTCGCGCTCCCTCAGCCGATCTTGACGACGGTATCGCTCAGATACTGGTAGGCCGGAACCTCCAGATTGATCGGCGCGGGACCTTTGCGGATACGGCCGGATGTGTCGTATTGCGACCCGTGGCAGGGGCAATACCAACCACCGAATTCGCCCTTGGGCTCGGCATCCTTCTGCCCCAGCGGCACGCAGCCGAGATGGGTGCAGACACCGACCAGGACCAGATATTCCGGCTTTTGCGCGCGGACCTCGTCCTTCTGCGGATCCTTCATGTCGGCACCGTCATCCTGGACCGCCTGCGCGATCTCGGCCGCCGTGCGATGGCGGATGAAGACGGGCTTGCCGCGCCATTTGACCGTGATTGCCTGGCCTTCGGCGACCGGCGCCATATCGACCTCGATCGATGACAGCGCCAGGACATCCTTCGACGGATTCATGCTGCTGACAAACGGCCACACCGCGGAGGCCGCGCCGAACGCGGTCACCGATGCTGCCGTCAAAAAGAGAAAGTCGCGCCGCGTGCCATGGTCGCCCGGCGATTGCGCGTGATCCGCCATATGTCTTGTCCCTCCGGCAAGAGAAACTTGCCCGCGCCTATCACCACCTGGAAAAGTGGCTCTGGGAACGCAGACAAGCCTCGAATACCCAAAATTATCTAGGGTTTATACCATGACGCCCGAAACCGACCGCAGGCCTGAGACGCGACAGAACGCCGCATAAGGACAACATCCCGTCCCCATCCCGGCCGCGACCCCTCGGGCCTCGGCATTCCCCCTTAACCGAGCCAAGGGTATAAACATTTCCGGTTGATTTGCAAGGTTCGGCGCGGACGCGCCGACCAGGAATGGTTACCGAAAGTATAACTGAATCATGCGTTTGGTCTTGTTCGAGCCGGACATTCCGCAGAATACCGGGACGCTTTTGCGCCTGGCTGCCTGCTGGAATCTCGCTGTCGACGTGATTTTCCCCTGCGGTTTCATCTTCGACGACCGCCGCATGAAGCGTGCGGGCATGGATTACCTGGCAGATGTCGACGTCAGACAGCACGCGTCCTGGGCGGCCTATCAGGCCTGGCGCGGCGAAAATACGGCACTGGCCGGGCGATTGCTGCTGCTCTCCACCAAGGCGGCGACGCCTTATCAAACCTTTGCCTACCGCCCCGACGACAGTGTCATGGTCGGGCGCGAATCGAGCGGTGTGCCGGAGTCGGTGCATGCCGCGGCGGATCACCGGCTGGTCATCCCGTTGCGCCCCGGCATGAGATCGCTCAATGTCGCCATCGCCGCCGCCATCGTGACCGCGGAAGCCCTCCGCCAAACCGGATTTTCGGACCTTACATGATTCCCTATAGCGACCGAGCGCCCTACCCCGCCGACTATCAGGAACAGGCGCGGGCCTGGTTCCAGACCCTCCGCGACGATATATGCCGCAGTTTCGAAGATCTCGAGGACGCGTTCTCCACGCATCCGAATTTGCCCGAAGGGTCAGAGCCCGGCCGGTTCGCCCGCAAGAATTGGGAACGCGAGGGTGGTGGGGGCGGCACCATGTCGGTCATGAAGGGCCGCCTTTTTGAGAAGGTCGGCGTCAATATCTCAACCGTGTTCGGTGCTTTTTCGCCTGAGTTCCGCCAGCAGATTCCCGGCACGTCGGAAGACGGCACCTTCTGGGCGAGCGGCATCAGCCTGGTTGCCCATATGCGCTCGCCCCATGTGCCGGCGGTGCATATGAACACCCGCCTGATCGTGACATCCAAGGCCTGGTTTGGCGGCGGTGCCGACCTCACGCCCATGTTTCCGGAAGAACATGGCGAGGACGGCGCAATTTTTCATCGAGCGCTCCAGCTGGTCTGCGACTCGCAGGACCCGGGCTATTACCCGCGCTTCAAGAAATGGTGTGACGAGTATTTTTACCTGCCGCATCGCAATGAGCCCCGCGGCCTGGGTGGCATTTTCTATGATCAGCACAATACCGGCGACTGGGCTCGGGACTTTTCCTTCACACAATCGGTCGGCCGCGCATTCCGCGATGTCTATCCGGAGATCGTTCGGCGGAACATGGGCCGGCCCTGGAATCCGGAAGAGCGGCATCGGCAGCTCATTCGCCGCGGCCGCTATGTCGAGTTCAATCTGCTCTATGACCGCGGCACCACCTTCGGCCTGAAGACCGGCGGCAATACCGAGGCCATCCTGATGTCATTGCCACCAGAGGTGATCTGGCCCTAGGTCGCCAGCGAAATCCGCGCCCGCGCCAGACAGGCCGCGTGATCGGCGGCAAAGTCGCCGGCAATCCACCATGCTTCTATTTCGGCGAGCCTGGTGCCGAGATCAGGTCCGGCGGCGAATCCCAGGGCCAGCAGATCGCGGCCCGCCAGAGGAAAATTCGGCCGCGGCCAGCTCTGGATGATATCGAATGCCCGTCGCCAATCGCTGTCGGGTTCCGTGGCACCCCAATCCAGCAACAGGAGGTCGAGGGCGCGGGCATTGCCAAGGTCATAGATCTGGCGTCGCACCAGATGCGCATCGGAAACGTTGAAAGCGGGCCGTGCATCGCTGGCCGACACCAACCGGTCGCGCTCGGCATTCGAGAGTTTCAGGGTTTCGGCGATCGCCAAGCCACTGCCGGTCAGGGTAAGCGCCGCCAGCCGGCGCACAGGATCGGGCGTGATCCCCAGTTCCGCCTCCAGGGCGGCCACCTTGATCAGGCGGTGTTGCGTCGTCGCCCAGGGAAGATAGGCCTCGGCAAAATCCCGCAGCAGCATCTCGCCCCAGACCTCGACACCGCGCCGCGCTGCGAGGAGTTTCAGTGTTTCCTGCCGAAGTCGTTCACCGGAAAGCCGCTTCAATTCCCCACGCCGCGCCGTCGCGGCGGCGATGGCCTCTTCATCAAAATGCCCGGTCGCATAGTCTGCGTGGAATCGAAAGAAACGCAGGATGCGCAGGTAATCCTCGTCCATGCGTTGCGCCGGATCGCCGACAAAGCGGACTCGCCCGGCCTGCAGATCGGCAAGTCCATCGAAATAGTCGTAGAGATGGCCATCAGCATCGCAGAACAGCGCGTTCATGGTGAGATCGCGCCTGGCCGCGTCCTGCTGCCAATCATCGGTAAAGGCCACGACGGCATGGCGACCGTCTGTTTCAATATCGTGACGCAAGGTCGTCACTTCAAACCAGACATGGTCGGCGACGGCGGTGATCGTGCCGTGTTTGATGCCGGTCGGCACGGATTTGAGATCGGCGGCGGCCAAGGCGGCGATGACCGCCTCCGGCGCCATGTTGGTGGCGATGTCGAGGTCCCGGACCGGGCGTCCAAGCAGCCCGTCGCGCACACATCCGCCGACAAAGCGCCCCTCACCGCCGGCCTTGGCCAAGGCCTGCAGGACCTTGTGAGCCGCGGCAGCATGAGGCCATAGATTTGGGTCGAGCGTCGTCGTGATTCGCATGCCGTCATCCTAGCGGAGACCTGATCACACTGATAGGTGTCAGCGTCAGGACGATCCCCTGGCACGGGGTTCGTTCGCATATTGGCCCTTGCCAGGGATGGGCCGTCATGGCCTAGACTCCAACGCATGCAGCAGATCATCCTCGCCATCAATGCTGGTTCCTCCAGCATCAAATTCCAGGCCTTTGCCGCGCAAGCCAGCGGATTGGAACGCCGCGTGTCCGGGCTGCTGGAGGGAATTGGCAACCACCCACGCCTGATCATCCGCAACGGCCTTGGCGAGATGCTGGTTGAGCAGATGTTCACGCCGGAGGCCATCGCCAGCGTCGAAGCAGCACAGGAGATCGTCGGCGATTGGCGCGAAGGGCCATCCGGCGCTGCGGCAATCGGCGGCTCGCTCACCGCCAGCGGTCACCGTGTGGTTCATGGCGGGGCCGATTTCGCCGGCCCCCTCCGCATCGACGATCAGGTCCTCTCCCGCATCACCGCCCTCACATCGCTGGCGCCGCTTCATCAGCCCAAGAATCTGGCGCCAATTCTTGCCTGGCAGCGGCGGCGGCCGGACCTGGCGCAGATCGCCTGTTTCGATACCGCCTTCCATCGTGGCCATAGCGATCTTGCCGATCGGTTCGCCATTCCGGACGCGCTCTATCGCGAAGGGGTCCGCCGCTACGGATTTCACGGACTATCCTACGAGTATATCGCGCAGCTCCTGCCGGATCTGGTGCCGGCGGTTGCGCAAGGGCGCATCATCGTGGCGCATCTCGGCAATGGCTGTTCGCTTTGTGCACTGAGGGACGGTCGTAGTATCGACAGCACCATGGGCTTTACCGCTCTCGATGGCATTCCGATGGGAACCCGCCCGGGTGCGATCGATCCTGGCGTCGTGCTCTACCTCTTGCGCGAGAAAGGCATGAGCGCGGCCGATGTCGAGCATTTTCTCTATCACCAATGCGGGCTGAAGGGCCTGTCCGGGATCAGCAATGATGTCCGAGTGCTCGAAGCCAGCAGCGATCCCATGGCTCGCCTTGCCTTGGATCACTTCGTCTATCGCATCATCAAGGAGATCGGCGCATTGTCCGCCGTTCTCGGTGGATGGGATGCCTTGGTGTTCACTGCCGGCATCGGCGAGAATGGTGCCGATATCCGCCGGCGTATCGTCGATGGCTCAGCCTGGTTGGGCCTTGCCATCGATGCCGCGGCCAACAAGGCGCGGCAATCCGACATCAGCGCCCGCCGCGAAGGACCGCGCGTGCTGATTGTTCCGACCGATGAAGAGTTGATGATCGCGCGCCACACCCAGCGCGTTCTGGCGTCGGCTTAGTTCGATCAACCAAAGAGCCGCGCCGGCACCAGGACGAGATTGGCCAGAAACTGCCCCGTCGCAGCCCGCCAGGAGAAGCGCTCGGCCTCGGCCCGGCAATGCGCGCGCGGAATGCTGAGTGCGCGCTTGATGGCCCGGCCCAAATCCAGGTCGAGAGCGCCCGAGATACCTTCGCGCAGGATGTCCCTTGGCCCGGCGACCGGAAAGGCCGCGACCGGGACACCGCTGGCCAGCGCTTCCAGGATCACCAAGCCGAACGTATCCGTGAGGCTGGGGAAGACGAAGACATCGGCCGCAGCATAGAGCTGAGCCAGATCCTCGCCCACCTTCTGGCTAAGGAAGACTGCCTTCGGGAAGCGATTCTTGAGTTCGGCATGTTGCGGACCGTCGCCGATCACGACCTGGCTGCCGGGCAGATCGAGTGTCAGGAAGGCCTCGACATTCTTCTCGATCGCGAGTCGCCCAACATAGAGATGGATCGGCCGCGGCAGGTCAACAAGCGGCGGCGCTTCATTGGCGAGCGGACGCGGCCGGAACAATCTTGTATCGACACCGCGCGACCAACGCTTGATGCGCTGGAAGCCTCGGCTGCGCAGGTCGGCCTCGATCGACGGGGTCGCCACCATAGTCGCCTGCGCAGCCCCATGAAATCGACGAAGCCAGGCATAGGTCAGCCGCAAGGGCAAGCCGAAGCGAGCCGCGACATATTCGGGAAAGCGCGTGTGATAAGCCGTTGTGAACGGCATTCCACGGCGCAGACAATAGCGCCGCGCCGCCAGGCCGAGCGGTCCTTCGGTCGCGATGTGAATGGCATTGGGCGCCAAGGCGTCGAGCCTTGCCGCCATGCGGCGATAAGGAAACAAAGCGAGGCGGATCTCGGGGTAGGTCGGGCACGCCACCGAGCGGAATGATTGCGGGGATATAATGGTCGGGCGATGCCCCGCCTGCTGCAGCTCATCGATGGTGCGGCCGATCGTGCGCACCACGCCATTGACCTGTGGCGCCCAGGCATCGGTGACGATCACGATGTTGAGCGAGGATATCACTTCAAGGCCATTTTGGCCGGCACCGCCGGCACGATGGTCGGCGTCAGCATCGACAACTGCCGGTTGGCCGCCCATTCGACAATCTCCAATCTGCCGTCGCGATGCTCGACCAGGGCCGTGCAGCTCTCCACCCAGTCGCCGTCATTGGCGTAGGTAATACCATCGATTTCCTTCAGTGCCGCCTGATGGATATGACCGCACACCACGCCGTCGAAGCCACGCCGCTTGGCCTCGGCCGCGACCGTGTGTTCGAAATCACCGATGAATTTTACCGCATCCTTGACGCGCGACTTCAGGTAGGCGGAGAGCGACCAATAGGGATAGCCCATGACATGGCGGGCGCGATTGAACCATTGATTGAGCGCCAGCGCCAAGGTGTAGGCGGAGTCGCCGAGCCGCGCCAGCCACGGCGCATAGCGCATGATGCCGTCGAAAGCATCGCCATGAATGATGAGAAGGCGCTTGCCGTCGGCGGTAACATGCACCGCCTCGTTCATCACCTGCACATCGCCAAAGGCGTGATCGTCATAGTCGCGCAAGGGCTCGTCATGATTGCCCGGCACATAAATCACCTGTGTGCCCTTGCGGGCCTTGCGTAGCAGCTTCTGCACCACATCATTATGGCTTTGCGGCCAGAACCAACCCTTGGACAGCCGCCAGCAATCGATGATGTCGCCGACCAGGTAGACGTAGTCGGCCTCGTTATGCTTGAGGAAGTCCAGGAGGTACTGGCCTTGCAGCCGCGCGTGCCGAGATGCACGTCGGAGATGAAGATCGCCCGGTAACGCACTGTGTCATTCGCTATCTGGGACATCGCGTTCATGTCAGTCGTTTCGACTCGCAGGGCTGCTTCTAACTGGCCCCGCTCTTAACGACATATCCGTTGCAGGATGATGACGCCGCCTGCGCCAAGGCGAATTTGCAAATGTTTTCATGGGGTCGTCATCGGAACGACGCGGATATGTCATGGGGCGACGGGCCGAGGGCCGGGCGCTAGCGCTGGTCTTTCGGGCAATAGAAGGTCGACCTGGCACCCTGGGTGATCTTCTTGATCAACCCGCCGCAGTGGCGGCACGGTTCGCCGTCGCGGTCATAGACTTTCCAGCGATGCTGGAAATAGCCGAGCTCGCCATTCGCCTGGACATAGTCCCGCAAGGAGGAGCCGCCGGCTTTGATCGCCTCCTTCAACACGGTCTTGATGGCGGCCGCGAGTTTCACCGCACGCTCACCCTGGATGGTGCCGGCCAGGCGCTTCGGACTGATCCCGGCGCGGAACAGGGCTTCGGACGCATAGATATTGCCCACACCCACCACCAGGCGCTGGTCCATGATGGCAAGCTTCACTGACGTCTTGCGACCCTTGAGCATGGCCGCGAGGGCGGGTCCGTCGAATTCCGGCGAAAGCGGTTCCAGCCCCAGCCCGCGGATGAGTTTGTGATGGCCCAGTTCCGCGGCGCTGACGAGATCCATGAGGCCGAACCGGCGCGCATCGTTGAAGCGGACGCAGGTGCCGTTGTCGATGTCGAACACGACATGGTCATGCCGGTCGAGCAGCAGGGGCCGCTTTTCATTGACCACCATCGAGCCGGACATGCCGAGATGGACCAGCAGGACCATCCCGTCATCGAGCTCGATGACGATGTATTTGGCCCGCCGCCGGATGGTGTCGATCCGCCGGCCGGTGAGGCGCGCTGCGAAATCCGGCGGGAAGGGAAAGCGCAGATTGGGCCGACGCTGTTCCACGGCTGCAAAGCGCCGGCCCAGGAGCTTCAGCGCCAGGCCGCGACAAACCGTCTCGACTTCGGGTAATTCAGGCATGATTTGCTAGCGGTACTGGGGCGACTGCTCCTCGTCAAGTTATTGATCTCAAAGACTGGTATCCGGCAGCGGCAGCGGCTAAAGTCCCGGCCAAACGGGAAAGAAACATGCCGGTCGAAAACGCACACGATCCAGATACCGACGGCCAGGACAGTACCTGGTTCGGCTTCCGCCGCATTGAGCCCGGGCAGAAGGCCGCCCTGGTCCAGGGCGTGTTCTCGTCGGTCGCCGGCAAATACGACCTCATGAATGACCTCATGTCGGGGGGCATCCACCGCCTGTGGAAATCGGCCATGCTGGATTGGCTGAATCCAAGGCCGGGCTGGAACAGCCTCGATGTGGCCGGCGGCACCGGCGACATCGCCTTTCGTATCCTGGAACGGCAACCCAGTGCCCATGTGACCGTGTGCGACCTCACCCCCGCCATGCTGGAGGTCGGCCGCGACCGGGCCATCGACAAGGGCATCCTCAGCGGGCTCGACTGGGTCAGCGGCAATGCCGAGGACCTGCCCTTCGAGGAGATGCGCTTCGACAGCTACACGATCGCCTTTGGCCTGCGGAATGTAGGTCGTCAGCAGCGGGCGCTGGAGGAAGCCTATCGGACCCTGCGGCCCGGCGGTCGTTTCCTGTGCCTGGAGTTCAGCCATGTGGGATTGCCGGCGCTGGCCAAGCTTTATGACGTCTATTCCTTCAAGGTCCTGCCATGGTTGGGGCAGCAGGTCGCGGGCGACCGCGATTCCTACCAGTATCTGGTGGAATCGATCCGCAAATTCCCGACCCAGGACAATCTGGCCGGCATGATGAGTGCCGCCGGTTTCCGCAACGTTACCTATCGCAACCTCACGGGCGGCATCGCGGCCCTCCATTCCGGCTGGCGAGTCTAGATGATCCGCACTCTTCGCTCGCTCTATCGCCTGTTCGTCATCGCCCGTGTCTTTGCGCGTCACGGTGCCCTGGCGCCCTTCGAGGCGGCATTGTCGAATGCCGGCCTCGCCCCCGTCTTGCTGTTCTTCGCCCGCATCCTGTTCGGCGGCGAGGTAGCCGGCCAGCGCCCAGGCGAGCGCCTTGCCGCAGCCCTTGCCGAGCTCGGCCCGGCCTTCATCAAACTGGGTCAGGTTCTCTCCACCCGATCCGATCTCCTGGGCGAACAGGTGGCGTCCGACCTGGCCAAGCTGCAGGATCAGCTGCCGGCCTTCAGCTCCTTTGCCGCCAAGAGCCGGATCGAGGCTGAGCTGGGCGCGCCGCTGGCCGACCGCTTTACGAGCTTCGATGATGAGCCGGTCTCCGCCGCCTCGATCAGCCAGGTCCATTTTGCGGTCACGACGCCCTCGCTTGATGCGCCCGATGGCCATCCCGTCGCCGTCAAGGTGCTGCGGCCGGGCATTGAAGAAGCGTTCCAGGCGGATATCGACCTGCTGCTGTGGGTGGCGGAAATCATCGAACGCACCCAGCCGAAACTGCGTCGTCTGAAACCGGTCGAGGTGGTGAAGACGTTCGCGGCGACCGTGCATATCGAAATGGACCTGCGCCTGGAAGCAGCCTCCGCCTCGGAATTGCGCGACAATTTCGAGGGTGACCCCAGCTACCGCGTGCCGGCGATTGATTGGGCGCGCACCGCCAGGCGCGTCATGACGCAGGAACGCATGACCGGCATTCCCATGGATGACGGCGCCGCCATGCGCGCGGCCGGGCTTGATGTCGACGACGTGCTGACCAAGGCCGCCAATATCTTCTTCAACCAGGCTTTCCGCGACGGTGACTTCCATGGCGACCAGCATCCCGGCAACATGACCGTGGGCTTTGACGGCGCCATCCAGGTGGTCGATTTCGGCATCATGGGGCGGTTGGAGAAGAAGACCCGTTTCTATCTGGCCGACATGCTGCTGGGCTTCCTGGAACGCGATTATGTGCGTGTGGCCAAGATGCATATCGAAGCGGGCTACCTGCCGCAGACGCAGTCGATCGACGAATTCGCCCTCGCCCTGCGCTCGATCGGCGAACCCATTCAGGGCCGGCCGCTGCATGAGATCAGCTTTGCCCGCATGCTGGGCCAGCTTTTCGCCATCGCCGAGACCTTCGACATGGAAGTGCAGCCGCAATTGCTGCTGCTGCAGAAGAACATGCTGATGGCGGAAGGTGTCTCGCGCCAGTTGAACCCGACGCTCAACATCTGGACCCTGGCGCGCCCGCTCATCGAGCAGTGGATGATTGAAAATCGCGGGCCCAAGGCGCGCATCGAACAGGGTATCGCCGATTTCCTCGACGTGGTCGAACGTGGTCCGGGCGTGCTGAAGACCGTCGACCGGCTGGTGAGCCATCTCGCCGATGGCGGTCTGAAACTGGACCCGGAAGCGTTGCGGGTCATCAATCGCCAGGGATCCAATTGGTGGCTGTGGCTGCTGGTCATCGTGCTGGTCGCTGCCTTGTTGTTCCGCTAGGGCCACACATCCAATCGGCCCTCGCGACCGTAGACGATCGGCCAAGTTCAAATCTGGGAGAGACGACACATGACAATATTGCGGAAGATCTTCCTCGCCGGCGGCATCACGCTGCTCAGCCTGGGTACCGCGCTGGCGGCCCCGACCACCGGCGATGCCATAAAGGCAGCCGTCAGCGGCAACAGCATACAGGGCAACATGGATGCGAGCGGCCCCTATGCGGAGTTCTATCAGGCCGACGGCGTCATCAAGGGCAAGGATTACGCGGCCAAGTGGACTGTCGAAGGAGACACGATGTGCTTCCTCTATGACGGCAGCCCGAAGGATTGCTGGGCCGTAGAGATCACCGGCGACCAGGTGAAATGGTGGAAGGACGGCAAGTCCGGCGGCAGCGGCACCATCCTGCCGGGCAACCCCAACAATTTCTGATAACCACGACCGAACCGGCGGGGTGGCGCATCTTCCTCGCCGGTATCTGCCGCGGCTATAGTGCCGCTGGCCATGACCTTCCTCTCCTATCTCACCCTGTTCCTCGCGGCCTTTGGTGCCGCCACGATCCTGCCCGGTTTCTCCGAAGCCGTGCTCACCACGCTGCTGTCGCAACACCCGCAGGCTTGGGTTTTGCTGCTGCTGGTGGCCACCGCCGGCAACACGCTGGGGGGCGTCGCCAACTGGCTGCTCGGGCGCTTTCTCCTGCATTGGCAGGACCGGAAATGGTTTCCCGTGAGCAGGCGCCGCCTGGATCAGGCAAATGCGCTTTTCCAGCGTTACGGATATCCTCCTGCTCCTGTCCTGGGTCCCCATCATCGGCGATCCGATCACCGTCGCGGCCGGCGTTCTGCGGGCGCGGTTCCTGCCCTTCCTGGTACTGGTTCTGATTGGCAAGACGGTGCGCTATGCCGTGATCGCCTGGGCCGTTCTGGATGGATTCGGCGGCGGCGGATCGTGACGCGTGATCCGGCGCCGCCCGCCGTGATAGAAGGATAGCCAGCGGGGTTCAAGCACATGACTGAGGCCTACAGCTATCGCACCGACGAGGCGGTCCCGGCATTTCCGGATGACCGGCCACTCATCGTCTTCGATGGCGTGTGTGCCCTGTGCTCGGGCTTCGTGCGTTTCGTCCTGCGGCATGACGGGCGCGGTCAGTACCGTTTCCTCGCGGCACAAACCGACCTTGCGACAGCCCTCTATCGCCATTACGGGCTCCCCACCGATCATTGGGAAACCAACGTGTTGATCAAGGAGGGCCAATTGTTCGTGCGCAGCGAGGCGGCCATCGAGATCGTCAGCAGCTTTGCCGGGTGGTGGCGCGCCGCTGCGATCTTCCGGTTCCTGCCCAGGGCCTGGCGCGATTGGTGCTACGACCGAATCGCCGGCAATCGCTATCGCTGGTTCGGCCGCCACGATCTGTGCGTGGTGCCGGAACCTTCGCAAGCGGATCGGTTCCTGGCTTGAACTCCGTCCTGATCATCGGCGGGTCGGGTACGTTCGGCAGCCGGGCCTTGCGACTCCTGGCAAAGTCTGGGCAGTTCCGCCTGATCATCGGTGGCCGCGACGCAGCCAAGGCGCAGCTGCTGATACAATCTCTCCCTGACGGTGATATCCATTTTGCCCAGTTCGATCGCAAGGGCGATGTCGATGGGCAATTGCGTCACCTGGCGCCTTGGGCGGTGATCGACGCGGCTGGGCCGTTTCAGGATGCAAGCCCAACCCGGTATGCCGTACCGGAGGCCTGCATCCGGCATGGCATCCACTATATCGACTTGGCCGACAGCCGCGCCTTCGTGCTGGGTATCGACGCGCTTGATTCCGCCGCCCGGACAGCCGGTGTGGCGGTTCTTTCCGGTGCCAGCAGCGTGCCGGCTTTGAGCATGGCGGTGGTCGACAGGCTGGCCACGGACCTCACGCACGTTGCTGCGATCGACATTGCACTTTCGGCCAGCAATCGCGCGACAGCGGGGCCTAGCGTCAATGCTGCGATTCTCTCTTATATCGGCCAGCCGATCCGCATTCCCCGGATGGGCATTTGGATTGAGGGCTATGGCTGGCAGTACCTGGCCCGAAAGTCCTTTTCTGTCCGCGGCCGTCGGCCGATCAAGCGGCGGCTCGTGGGGTTATGCGACGTGCCGGACCTGGATCTGCTGCCTCGGCGCTATCCGGAAGCCGGCCGGATCATCTTTCGCGCCGGCGCCGAGTTGTTCGTGCAGAATGTCACCCTGTGGCTCTTGAGTTTCGCGGTGCGATGGCGGCTGCTGAAGAGCCTCAGCCCCTTTGCCCCCTTCATCAATCGATTGCAGAAACTCACCGGTTTTCTCGGCAGCGATCGGTCCGCGATGTCGGTCAGCGTCACCGGATCGGACATTTCGGAAACCGCTGCCGAATACATCTGGACCCTGATTGCCGAGGACGGACATGGCCCATGGGTCCCGAGTTTCGCCTCGGTGCTGCTGGTGCAGAAACTGGCGGCCGGCAAGATCCCGGTTGGTGCCGGTCCCGCCATAGGCTTGCTGAGCTTGCTGGATTTCGAGCCGCTCTTTGCGCAATTCCATCTGTTCAGCGACATTCGCCGGACCGACCTGCCATCGCCGCTGTATGCGCGTGTCCTCGGCCCCGCCTTTATGCAGATGCCGAAACCTGTCCAGGCAATGCACAGCTTTGTCGCCGACGCATATGTCACTGGTCGCGGACGGGTGCGGCGCGGAGATGACCCGGTCGCGCGGTTGCTGGGGTGGATGATTCGCTTTCCACCTGCGCAGGAAGACGTGCCGGTCGCCGTCACCTTCACCATCGCTCCAACCGGCGAGATCTGGCAACGTGACTTTGCCGGCCATCGTTTCAGCAGCCGTCTGTCGTCGCGCGTGAAAAACGGCCAAACGATCCTCACAGAAACTTTCTGGCCGCTGACATTCGATTTCCATCTTCGCGGAGATGCCGATGGCCTGGAGATGGAGATCCAGTCCTGGCGCCTGCTCGGCCTGCCCTTGCCCGGATTTCTCGCGCCCAGGATCGACGCCACGGAGCAGGTGCGTGATGGGCTCTTCTACTTTGATGTTCGTATTGCCCTGCCTTGGGGGCCGCTGATCGTTCACTACCAGGGTGATTTGGAACGTGACCATGCGCGTCAACCTTAGTAGGTATTTTACCGAGCTGTTACAAATAGCTATGGATTGACAGGCGTATCAGTTCGTTAAGTTTTTGCAGCGCTATTCGGAAGGCGTGACCGAGCCGATCACAGCGATCGCTTGCTTGCCCCTCGCAGGATAGTGCCATGACCATTCGCTACATTTCGCCCACCGGCAGCGGCCTCAAGGATGGTTCGTCACCCGAAAATGCGGCGACCCTGACGAACCTCTCGAAAATGATCACGGCCGCCGGTCCAGGTGGCGAGGTTCTCCTGCTGGCTGACCAGGGCACCTATCACCCCAGCGGGCAGATCTCCCTGACGGCGGGTGGTAGCTTGGACGCACCCGTGACAATCCGGGGCGTCGACAGTTTCGGCAATCCCATGGCGGCGGATATCAGCGGCATGCGGGCCCCGAACTGGACAGACGGCGGAGCTCAAGGCTCGGAACTGTTCCGCTTGCTGGATGGCGCCGACAACCTCCATTTCGCGGATCTCGCGATCCGCAATGTCGGTAATGGCGCATTCCGCATCGGTGCCGATATCGACAACCTCACCATCGAGCATGTCGACGCCGATAATGTTTATCGGTTCATCGAGAACAATGTATCCGGCTCTGCGACCACGGCCACGATCAGCGGCCTTACCGTGCGCGACGTCGATATCACCGGCTATGCGAAGGGTGCCATCCACCTCAAATATGACAGCCATGACGTGCTGATCGAGGATGTGACGGCAGATGGTGGTGTACAGACCACCGACCCCTTCATATCCGGCGTTCTGATTGAAGGAACCGCCCACGACATCGTGTTGCGCGCGGTCGAAATGTCGAACAGCAAGGCCACGGGTGCTGCCAGCACCTATTGGAATGGCGACGGCTTCACGACCGAGAGGGGTGTCTACAACATACGTTTCGAGGACACGGTGGCACGCGGCAACACCGATGCGGGTTATGACATCAAATCCAGCAACACCATTCTTGTCGGCGCGGTGGCCGACGAAAACAATCGCGGTTTCCGTATCTGGAGCGATTCGGTAACACTTGAGAACAGCACCAGCCTCAACCCGACGCATAGCGGAGGCATTGGCGGGACCGCGCATGTCTGGCTGGCGGCCGATGCCGATACCACTATCAGGAATTTTACATTCACCGACGGGGACATGTTGCAGACGCTGTTCGACCTGTCTCAGGGGCAGGCCCATCTCATCCTTGTCGACACGCTCATTCCCGAGAGCTACGCCGATCTCATTTGGCTGCTCAATGGATCGACGATCGAGACAGTCGTGACGAACAGCAACACAGCACCAGCCGGATTTGTTGTCGCCGGCGGCTTGGTGGACGAGAATGCTGCAGGTGGCACCGTCGTGGCGACCCTTACGGCGATCGACGCCGATGCCGGGGATCACCATGTCTTTACCCTTGGCGGGGCGAGCGCCGGCCTGTTTGACATCATCGGCACCGAGATCCGTGTCCGGGCGGGCGCCAGCCTGGATTTCGAAGCGGATTCCCGCCACGACCTGACCGTCACGGTGACGGACCAGGACGGGCTCAGCCATAGCGACGTCATCGACATCGTCGTCCGCGACATGGTCGAAGGTGGCAATGGCACGGCCGGCAACGACCTCATCATCGGCACCAGCGGAAATGATGCGATGCGCGGTGGCGCGGGCGATGACGGCTATATCGTCAATGCCAGCGGCGATACCGTGACGGAGCTTGCCGGCCAGGGCATCGACCTCGTCACAACATCGCTGTCCAAATACACGCTGGGCGCCAATGTCGAAGATCTGGCCTTTGCCGGCAGTGGAAAGTTCTCGGGTATCGGCAACAGCCTGGCAAATCACCTGACCGGTGGTATCGGCAGCGACACGCTGTTGGGTGGCTCTGGAAACGACCTTATCCGTGGCGGTGCCGGAAATGACACCCTCTATGGCGAAAACAACAATGACGTCGTTGAGGGTGGCGCTGGCAATGACAAGCTCTATGGCGGCGCCAACAGCGATCAGCTCGTGGGTGGCGACGGCGATGACTATCTGTCCGGGCAGCCAGGCAACGATTCACTCGACGGCGGTGCCGGCCAGGACACGCTGCTGGGTGGCGCCGACAAGGATTGCTTCGTCTTCGACGTGACCCCGATTGCCGCCAATGCCGACACGATCACCGATTTTTCGGCACCCTCCGACACGATCTGGCTGGACCACGCCGTTTTCGGGCAGGCCGGTGCGCTGGGGTCTCTGGCCGCTGGGTCATTCGCCGCGTGGCAGGATGCAGGTGATGCGGACGATCGCATCCTCTATGACAAGGGCAACGGCAACCTCTACTACGACCCGACCGGCAATCAGCATAACGATGCAATGCTCGTCGCGACTCTCGCCAACCTGCCGGCGGATATTACGGCAGACGACTTCTTCATTTTCTGAAACTGCACGGATGCTGCTTACCCGTCGCCGAGGATACGTTATATTGCTTGATATTTCAGCATCTTAGAGGATTTTTTCATACCTTCTGCGCGTCGGGCGCAATCTACGGGACCGACCGGGCATATCTTGAATTTCTCCAGTGCAAACAGTAAATACTAAAGTTCACTGTGGAATGACGCGACATGACCGCCGGAAAACGGGTTCTCCTGATCATCTCAGGTGGCATCGCCGCCTATAAGGCGCTGGATATCATCCGCCGAGGCCGCGAGCGCGGACTCGCCTTCCGCGTCATCCTGACCAAGGGTGGCGCTGAGTTCGTGACACCGCTTTCTGTGGCCTCGCTCGCTGGCGACAAGGTCTATAGCGAACTCTTCTCCCTGACCGACGAAGCCGAGATGGGGCATATCCGGCTGGTGCGGGAAGCCGATCTGGTCCTGGTGGCACCCGCCACCGCCGATATCATCGGCAAGATGGCCCATGGTCTGGCCGACGATCTCGCCACGACCGCCCTCCTCGCCAATGACCGTCCGGTGCTGATCGCCCCCTCGATGAATGCCGTCATGTGGGCGCATCCGGCGGTGCAGGCCAATGTCGCCACCCTGCGCGCGCGCGGCGTGAGGACGGTTGGCCCGGGGGCGGGCGACCTCGCCTGTGGCGAGATCGGCGACGGGCGGCTTGCCGAACCCCTGGATATCGTCGCGGCGGCCCTTGCGATCCTCTCGCCCGGCCCGCTCACCGGGCTCAAGGCGCTGGTCACGTCCGGCCCCACTTATGAGGCGATCGACCCGGTGCGGTTCATCGGCAACCGATCCTCCGGCAAGCAGGGCCACGCCATCGCCGCGGCCCTTGCCGCCGCCGGGGCCGAGACGACGCTGATCACAGGCCCGACCGCCTTGCCCGATCCGGCCGGCTGCCATGTGCGCCATATCGAGAGTGCGGCCGAGATGCTGGCAAAAACGCTGGAACACCTGCCGGCCGACATCATGGTCGCCGCCGCGGCTGTCAGCGACTGGCGGCCGGCGACACTGGCCGGACAGAAGATGAAAAAGCGCGAGAACGACGCGCCACCGCGCCTCGACCTCACCACCAATCCCGACATCCTGGCGACCGTCGCCGCGCCCGGTCCGAAACGGCCGAAACTCGTCATCGGCTTTGCCGCCGAGACCGAAAAAGTGGTCGAACACGCCACCGCCAAGCGACGCAAGAAGCAGTGCGACTGGATTCTCGCCAATGACGTCTCGCCGGACACCGGCACCTTTGGCGGCGCAGACAACAAGGTCTATTTCATCGATGCCGCGGGGGCGGAGGAGTGGCCACGCCTCAGCAAGACCGACCTTGCCCAGCGCCTCGTTGCCCGCATCGCCGCCGACTTCAAGAAAGCATCTACATGACGGACGTCAAGGTCGCCATCACCCGCCTGCCCCATGGCGCCGACCTGCCGTTACCGGCCTATGCGACGTCTGGTGCCGCTGGGCTCGATCTTCTGGCGGCGATCGTGAGCGATCTGACTTTGCCGCCCTTGGGTCGCGCCCTGGTGCCGACCGGTATCAGCATCGCGCTGCCGCTGGGATATGAGGCACAGGTGCGGCCGCGGTCTGGCCTGGCGCTCAAGCAGGGGATCACCGTCCTCAACGCGCCGGGCACGATCGATGCCGATTACCGCGGCGAGGTTGGTATCATTCTCATTAACCTCTCCGATGTGCCGGTGACCCTGCGCCGCGGCGAGCGCATTGCGCAATTGCTGCTGGCGAAGGTGGAGCGCCTGGCCTGGCACGAAGTGGCCGAACTGCCATCGACCGAGCGTGGCAGCGGCGGCTTCGGCTCGACTGGCCTAAAGACCGCCAATTCATGACCAAGAAACGATAGAAACAGGAACGGGGAAGCTCCGTGCTACATCCATCCAAACGACTTCTCTTCGCCATCGAAGCTGTGCTCGACATCGCCTATTACGGTGGCTCGCAACCGGTGCAATCCGGCGACATTTCCGCGCGCCAGGGAATCCCGCGCCGCTATCTCGAGCAGGTGCTGCAGCATCTGGTGCGCACCGGCATCCTTGCCGGCCATCGCGGCCCCAAGGGCGGCTATGTGCTGGCGCGCGAGAAGCGCCGCATCAACCTGGGCGAGATCGTCCGTGCCGTGCGCCAGTTCGAGGGTTCGCCGGACCCGGTGCAGACGGCGGCCGGCTCACGCGTGGCGCTGGAGATCGTCCGGCCGGTCTGGCGCGAGCTGCAACAGGAAATGCTGACCAAGCTCGACGAGATGACGCTGGAGGATCTGTGCCAGAAGGCACAGGCTGCCGGCATCCAGACCGACGCCCTGCAGCGTCTTGATTTCAGCATCTAAGAAACGCCGGCCCCCAAGGGGCCGCTTCCGCCAGACAAGGAACATGACCATGAGCAAAGCCACCTTCCGCGGCAAGATCTACGACAATTTCCTCGCCACCATCGGCGCCACACCCATCGTGCGCCTGGGCAAGCTCGGCCGCGCCGAGGGTGTGAAGGCCGAATTACTGGCCAAGCTCGAATTCTTCAACCCGCTGTCCTCGGTCAAGGACCGCATCGGCCTGGCCATGATCGAGGCGCTGGAGGCCAGCGGCAAGCTGCAGCCGGGCGGCACGCTCATCGAACCGACCAGCGGCAATACCGGCATCGCGCTCGCTTTCGTGGCGGCGGCCAAGGGCTATCGTCTTATCCTCACCATGCCGGAAAGCATGTCGCTGGTGCGCCGCAAGATGCTGCGTCTGTTGGGAGCCGAGCTGGAACTGACGCCGGCCGCGCGTGGCATGACCGGCGCCATCCAGCGCGCCGAGGAGCTGGCCGCGGCGATGCCCGGCGCCGTCATCCCGCAGCAATTCAAGAATGCCGCCAACCCGGAAGTGCATCGTCACACGACGGCACAGGAAATCATCGCCGATTGCGGCGGCAAGCTCGACTACTTCGTCTCCGGCGTCGGCACGGGCGGCACCATCACCGGCGTGGGTGAGATCCTGAAGAAGGAAATCCCCGGCGTGAAGATCGTCGCGGTCGAACCGGAAGACAGCCCGGTGCTGTCCGGCGGCCAGCCCGGCCCGCACAAGATCCAGGGCATCGGTGCGGGCTTCGTGCCCGACATTCTCAACCGCGGAATCATCGACGAGGTGCTGCGCATCTCCAATGCCAACGCCTTCGCCATGGCGCGCAAGGTCGCAAAGATCGAAGGCATGCCGGTCGGCATCTCATCCGGTGCCGCCCTCACCGCCGGCATCGAGATCGGCCAGCGCCCCGGCCATGAAGGCAAGCGCATCCTGGTCATCCTTCCTTCGTCGGCAGAACGTTATCTATCGACGGCTTTGTTCGAGGGGCTGGAGTAAGTAAACCCCCTCACCCCGACCCTCTCCCCGCAAGCGCGGGGCGAGGGGGTTTCTAGCGAGCCTTGCTTCTAAGTCCCTCGCCCCTCCGGGGAGAGGGGTTGGGGTGAGGGGTCTCGTAATCGATGAGGTCCCCATGACCGAACTCACTGACCATCAGCTGGAACGTTACGCCCGCAACGTCATCCTCGATGAGGTGGGCGAGGATGGTCAGCTGAAATTGCTTGCCGCCAAGGTGCTGGTGGTGGGCGCCGGTGGACTGGGTGCCCCGCTGCTGCTCTATTTGGCTGCGGCCGGCATCGGCACGTTGGGGGTGATCGATGACGATACGGTCGATCTCACCAATCTGCAGCGCCAGGTGATTCACGATTCAAACGCCGTCGATCGTCCCAAGGTGGAGAGTGCCGCCGCCCGCCTGCGCGCCCTCAACCCCGATATCGTCATTGAACCGATCGCGGCGCGCCTCAACGCCGAGAATGCGGCCGCTATCATCGCCCGCTTCGACCTGGTGGCCGATGGCAGCGACAATTTCAACACCCGCTATCTCTTGAACGACCTCTGCTACCGCCTGAAGAAGCCCCTGGTTTCGGCAGCCCTTCTGCGCTTCGAGGCGCAACTCTCGACCTTCAAGGCGCATCTTGGCGACCCACACCCTTGCTATCGCTGCCTTTTTCCGGAGCAGCCACCGGAAGATCTCATCCCCCGCTGCGAACAGGCCGGCATTCTTGGCCCCGTCGCCGGCGTCATGGGCTCCCTGCAGGCGACCGAGGTGCTGAAGGAGATTCTCGGCATCGGCGACAGTCTTTCGGGCCGCCTTGTCATGTATGACGCGCTGGGCCCTGCCTTCCGTGAGGTGCGCTTCAAGCGCGATCCGCATTGCCAGACTTGCGGAAGCGCCGCATGAGCGGCGAGCTTGTGCGCGACTGGGCGTCACTGCGCTGGAGACGGCTGATTGCCGCGGCTCTCCTTGCGCCGCTCCCGGCTCTCTATATCGGCTTTGCCGCCTTTGTGCTGTCTTATAGCGACCGCAATATCTATGCCGTGCTTGGGCATGTGACGGAAACGGGCGCCTTTGTCTGGGCATTCTCGATCCTGTTCACATTTGTCTATCTCAACGTCGTCGCGCGCTTCCGCGGTCGTGTCGGCATGGTCGAATGCATTGCGGTGGGCACCATTGCCGTGTTTCTGCTGGCGCTCGGATTCTTCGTCGGCTCGGGCGTGCTGGACCTCTTTGGCCCGCTTCCCTACATGGTATTCTTTCCTGGCGTGGTATTGGGGACCATGCGCGATTGGCATCTCGGCGCTGCCATCCTTGGCTCGGTCCTGGCACCGGCTGGCGCCCTGTCCGGCTGGATCTTCTGGCGGATTGGCATCGCACCGGCAGTCCCGCGATCCAAAACCGAGGTCTTCTGATACGGGCGCTTCCTAAAGCCCTTCGCGTTTGCGCTGCGCCAGGATCAACTCCCGATTGGCGGCACTCAACTTCTTCAGCGTCAGCGCCTTTTCATCCAGCACACGCCAGACCGGCGTCACCTTGGTAAGTGGCATGCCTTGGGCATAGGCTTCGAAGGCGGCTTCCGCGCAGGTGCGCAGGTGATAGCCGGTATAGACCGGGCAGGCGCCGTCCGCCTTGTGCCGTTTTGCAAGCTCGGCGCGCATTTCCACGACACTCATTTGCTGGCGGCGCGGAATATCGCGTATGAACTCATCGATCATGCGCACGGAGGGGAGCAGCATGGCGCCGCCCTTGGCAACGCCGGCACGCGTCACCGGCATCCGCTTGATTTCGTGCGGCGTGGTGGATTGCAGCTTGTCGGTCCAGCTCTTCATCGAACTCCGCCTGTCTTCGATCGGATCACCAGGATAGCGTTACGCTGTGCGACCATTTCCGCTCTTTTGCAAAAACGGCCCGCGGCGATGATCGCCGCGGGCCGTCAATGTCAAAGCAATGCTTCCAATACCCGGTCCGGCGGCTTGTGACCGTCGGCGAAAGTCTTGATGTTGATGATGACCTTTTCGCCCATATCGGTGCGGCCCTCGATCGTGGCCGAGCCCATATGCGGCAGGAGAACGACATTGTCGAGCTTCATGAGCTTGGGGTTCAGGGCCGGTTCATGCTCGAACACGTCGAGGCCGGCGCCGGCGATCTCGTTCTTGTCGAGCATGCGGGTCAAGGCATTCTCGTCGACGATCTCGCCGCGGGCGGTGTTGACGACGTATACATGCTTCTGCAGGAGCTTGAGACGCCGCGCCGAGAGCAGGTGATAGGTGGCCGGCGTGTGCGGGCAGTTGACCGAGATGATGTCCATGCGCGAGAGCATCTGGTCGAGGCTCTCCCAATAGGTGGCTTCCAGCGCTTGCTCGACCGCGGTGCTGACCCGGCGGCGATTATGGTAATGAACCGAGAGGCCGAAGCCCCTGGCGCGACGGGCGACCGCCTGGCCGATGCGACCCATGCCGATGATGCCGAGGCGCTTCCCGTAGATACGATGGCCGAGCATGCTCATCGGTCCCCAGCCCTGCCATTTGCCGGAGCGGATCAGGCGTTCGCCTTCCGACACGCGGCGGGACACGGCGAGGATGAGCGCCATGGTCATGTCGGCGGTATCCTCGGTGAGGACACCCGGCGTGTTGGTGACGGTGATGCCACGCTGCCTGGCGGTAGCAAGGTCGATATGATCGACGCCCGTGCCGAAGGAGGCGATCAGGCGCAGCTTCTCGCCGGCCTGCGCCAATACGCCCGCATCGATCCGGTCGGTGACGGTCGGGACAAGGACGTCAGCGATCTTCACCGCCTCGATCAGTTCGGCCTGGGTCAGCGGATGGTCATCGAGGTTCAATTTCACATTGAACAATTCCATCATCCGCGTCTCGATGACATCCGGCAGCTTCCGCGTCACCACCACCAAAGGCTTGTTGCTCATGGTCTCAACTTCTCCCGGCACGGGCCTTTGCAAGTTGTCTGGGCGCCCGTTTCTCAGGAAGAGTGGTAGCAAGCGGTTGCCTTGCTTGTCGAGGGGCTGGGCCCGAACGGCCCGAATCAGCCGCACCCTGGCTCAAACGCGGCCCCAATTGACGCAAAGGCGTCGCTTGGCACCTCTCTTATGGTTTCAATGACTTGACCCGAGCCCTGCACCCCTTTATCGCCTGGATATGAGCGCGAATCGGGCCATCCCCCCCCACTCTTCCCGTAGCAATCGGCTGGGCCGGTTGGCGCGACTGGTTCTTCTCGTCCTGGCCCTGGTCGTCTTTGCCAACCCTGCGCTGATCCGATCCGGCCCAATCCCGGGCGCCGAGCCTTTTGAACTCTATTCGGAGTGCCTGCATTTTTTTGGCGTGGCCCAAGCCCAGGAAAAGCTGCCGCTGCCGCGCTTTGCCAGCCTGCAATCGGGCGAGGTCAATATGCGGGCCGGTCCCGGCGAGACTTACCCCATCCTGTGGACCTATCAGCGGGCCGGGCTGCCGGTCGAGATCATCGAGGAATTCGATATCTGGCGCCGCATCCGCGACCATGACGGGGTAGTGGGCTGGGTAAAGTCGACCCTGCTGGTCGGCAAGCGCCATGTCCTGGTGCGGGACACGCAACGGCCTTTGCGCAAATCCCCCGAAGCCGGCGCCCTGCCGGTGGCGCTGGTCGATCCCGGCGTCATCCTCAACGTGCTGGAATGCGCCGGCGATTGGTGCCGGCTGGAAGTCCAGGGCTACAAGGGCTGGATGATGAAGACGGAATTCTGGGGCGTCTACGCCGCCGAAACGCTGGAAGACTAGGGCGCCGCCCTACTCTTTATCGTCATGGTACGCGAAGGCGTACCACCCACGACTTTGCTGGCTACTGCTCGATCGACGGACAGAAACTCGTGGGTGGTCGGCCTACGCCGACCATGACGAAGGAGCGTGAGCCTCAGTCCAGATCGCCCGCCAGCGCCGCCCGCGTTTCTTCGCCGATCACCGCCATATGCGCATAGGCCGGGTGATCGAAGCCCAGGATGATCTGCTGGCCGCCTTGCTTGAACGCCGCCGCCTGCGCATCCGTAAGCGGGAAGTGGATGAACTGCACGGATGAGGCCTTGCCCTGTTCGTTGGTGCGGTCCTGGTCTTCCTCCGGCACGCCCTTCACGGTCTCGCCGGCGAATTTCAGGAAGGCGGTATGCTCGACACCGCCGAGGCGGTTGAGGAAGTTGGTGCGCCGCACCGGATCGTCGATCTCGAACATGACGGTCGCCACCAGCTCGCGACCCTTGGGGATGAGCGGGTTGTAGGCGCGCAATTCATCGACCAGCTGCGCATCGCCGCCCTTCTCGATATAGAGCATTTCCTGCACCTGCTGCAGCATGGTGTCGTAGCTCTCGAAATAGAACGTCGCCACGGGGCCAACTTCCATGCGGCGCTTTTTCTTGATGGCGACCACGGCCTTCCGTTTCTCCGACCGGATCTTGGTGTAGTCGGCGATCGGCAGGATATCGGCAGCGGTGATGGATTTTTTACGGGTGGTCATGTCGGAGTCCGTTCGGTTCTTGCGGAGTGAACCTCAAGCCCTCTCCCCTCGCGGGAGAGGGTTGGGTGAGGGGTCTTTGATTTCAGTCTCGCTCGATCTAACCCCTCACCCCGACCCTCTCCCGCGAGGGGAGAGGGGGCGTGTTCTATCAGGGCAGACCGATCAAATGCGTCCTCACATCAACCCGTAGGCCCGGGCAAACAGCTCGATCGGGTGCGGCGCCTCTTCAGCCAGTTGTTCGCCTGGCTTCAGGACACCGATGCCTTGCAGGATATGGGCACCTGCCAGCGGGCATTCCGACGAAATCTGGCGCTTGCCGGAGTTCATCATTTGGCGCGCCACCGGCTTGCCGATCTTGAGGGCGATGTCGAAATTCTCCTTGAGCACGCCCCAGGCGCCGCCATGGCCCGAGCAGCGCTCGATCACGGCAAGATCCGCCTCCGGAATGAGCTTCAGCATCTCGGTGGCCTTCTGGCCCATGTTCTGCGCCCGCGCATGGCAGGCGATGTGCAAGGCAACACCACCCTCCATCGGCTGCAGTCCAGGCGCCAGGCCATCGCGCTTGGCGATGTCGACGACATATTCCGAAATGTCGAACGTCGCTTGCGAGAGCCGCTTGATCTTGTCCTCGTCGGGCAGAATGAGCGGCCATTCAAATTTCAGCATGAGCGAGCAGGACGGCACCAGAGCCACCACGTCATAGCCCTGCTCGACATAGGGCAGCAACGCATCCGCGACGGAGTGGGCATGGTCGGCGACGCGGGCGATGTCGCCCTGCTCCAGCTGCGGCATGCCGCAGCAGCGCGGATAGACGACCTCGGTCTCGACGCCGTTCTTCGCCAGCACCTGGATCGCGGCCATGCCGATATCCGGGTTGTTGTAATTGGCAAAGCAGGTCGCATAGAGCACGGCCTTGCGGCCATAGGCGGGGGCTTCCTTGTTGACCTCCGGCTTGTTCTCCATGGCGCGCAGCACCAAAGTGCGGCCGTGGAATTTCGGCAGATGGGCGCGGTGGTCGATGCCCACGACCTTTTCCATCACCTGGCGCGCGACAGTGCTTTCTGTGACGGCATTGGCAATCGGCGCCAGCATGCCGGCGGCCTTGCCGTTGCGATCGGTCTCGGTCAGCTGGCCATAGATCTTGTCGTTCCTGCCTTGTTGTAACTCGGCGGCACGGTAGCGCAGCATGAGGTGCGGAAAATCGAGCGCCCATTCATGCGGCGGCACATAGGGGCATTTCGTCATGAAGCAGAGGTCGCACAACGTGCAGGCATCGACCACCTGCTTGTAATCCGCGGTGGCGACACCGGCTACTTCGTCGGGGCTGGCATCCACGAGGTCGAAGAGGCGCGGGAATGAATCGCACAGGTTGAAACAACGACGGCACCCGTGACAGATCTCGAAGGCGCGGTGCATTTCCGCGTCGAGCTTGCCCTTGTCGTAGAAATCGGGGTTCTGCCAATCGATCTTGTGGCGAACCGGTGCCTCCAGGCTGCCTTCGCGCATGGACCCATCCCTCGCACGTTCGGTTGCAGGAGAAAACTTGAAGACCCCTCACCCCGACCCTCTCCCCACTTCGTGGGGCGAGGGAGTTTCCAGCGAGACCGGCAACTGGCCCCTCGCCCCGCGCTTGCGGGGAGAGGGGTTGGGGTGAGGGGTCTTGTGCGTCAGCCCAGGGTGTCGAGCGCTTTCTGGAAGCGGCCGGCATGGGACTTTTCAGCCTTCGCCAGAGTCTCGAACCAGTCGGCGATCTCGTCGAAGCCTTCTTCGCGCGCGGTGCGCGCCATGCCCGGATACATGTCGGTGTATTCGTGGGTTTCACCGGCAATCGAGGCTTTCAGATTGGGCGCGGTCGCGCCGATCGGCAGACCCGTCGCCGGATCGCCGACTTCCTCGAGGAATTCGAGATGGCCGTGCGCGTGGCCGGTCTCGCCTTCCGCGGTCGAGCGGAACACGGCGGCGACGTCGTTGTAACCTTCGACATCGGCCTTCTGTGCGAAATAGAGGTAGCGTCGGTTAGCCTGGCTTTCGCCGGCAAATGCGTCCTTCAGATTGCCCTCGGTCTTGGAGCCCTTCAGAGCGGCCATTTTCGTCTCCCTAGCTAAATGGGTTGCGCGGATCTTGGTGCGGGGTTCCGTCTTCTTTTGAAACAGGCAGAGCGCGCCGCGACAAGCTTGTTGGTGGACCGAATCTATGCCTCGGCCCAGACCCTGTCAACAGATTGGAATCGTTTTAATGAGTAGGTTTAGTGACTGATCTAATTAGCGAATTAATTATCATTCGCAAGTCGAACGATGACGTCCACGCGCGAGACTTTCATGCCCGCGGGCGCCGCCGGCAGCTGGCTCAGGGCCACTTCCGATGCCGGAATGTCGATCAGCTTCCCCTCGCCCTCGACGAAGAAATGATGATGCGAGGTGATGTTGTTGTCGAAGTAGGAGCGGCCCGGCTCAACCACCACTTCCCGCAGCAGGCCCGCACTCGTGAACTGGTGGAGCGTGTTGTAGATCGTGGCCAGCGACACCGAGATCCGGTTCGCCACGGCCTCGGCATGGAGATCCTCCGCCGAGATGTGGCGGTCGCCGCCCTCGAACAGGAGCTTGGCGAGTGACAAGCGCTGACGGGTGGGGCGCAAGCCAGCATCCTTGAGCTTGGCGAGAATCGATGTGAAGGGCCGCTTGGTTTCCATGCAAAAACCTTAATGCAACGGGATCAGAGTGAAAAGCCGAAATCTAAAACCGCTCAAGATTGTGACCCGATGGGAATAAGGCCCCAGATCATTGAGCTGGCGGGCATCAATCGGCGGCCTTGAGGCGAAGCAGGTAGGCGTTGGCGACATGGTATTCGATGTAATTGAAGACCTCGGTCGCCGCGGCATCGGTGAAGAAAGCGATGGCTTGGGCCTTGTCGCCATTTTCCAGGCTACGGACACCCAGATAGAAATTGGCTTCGCATAACTGGTTCTGGACATCCTGCCTGGTGCCCTCATGGGCCTTGGAGAGCAGGGTCGCATCGTCATATTTGCCGAGCATCCAGCGCATCAGCATGCCCGGCCAGTCCTTGCCGTGATCCTCCAGGGTCTTGGCCATGAGCGACCGCGCAGCACCCGAATTGCCCTGCCGCATGAGCAACATGGCCTTCCAGATCTCGCCATAGCCGTAGCCGGTATTCTGCCTGATCAGACGATCGACCATGGCGACCGCGTCGCTGTCGCGCTCCAGGAGATAGAGAAGGGCGATGCTCTGCAGGCTGGCCGCCTCGCCATCCGTCGCCATGGCGCGCACGGTGTAATCCGCAGCATCCGATTCCTTGCCCTCAGCGAGACTGATGAAGCCACGCGATGCCAGCAGGTCGAAGTTCT
This sequence comes from Rhodospirillaceae bacterium, assembly GCA_016712715.1. Taxonomy (NCBI): domain Bacteria; kingdom Pseudomonadati; phylum Pseudomonadota; class Alphaproteobacteria; order Rhodospirillales; family Rhodospirillaceae; species Rhodospirillaceae bacterium. The sequence continues at coordinate 1,005,565 of JADJQM010000002.1, read as the reverse complement.
CGTCGATGGCGAGTGCTGCATCGAGATCGGCCGCGGCCTTGGCCGGCGCGCCGGTGTTGAGATAGGCAGAACCGCGGTTGTAGAAATTCCAGACATTCTTCGGGTCGAGTGCCACGGCCTGGTCGTAGGCAGCGATCGCCTCCTGATACTTTCCGCTATCGGACAACGCCAATCCGAGATTGGCAGGATAGGCGGGCTGCTTGGGATCGAGCAACATCGCCGCGCGATAGGCGGCAATGGCCTCGTCATAGTGCGAAAGCTCGTAATGGGCACGACCGATCTCATTCGTGAAATCGGCCTTGGCAATATCGTCGAGGCCCTCCCGGTTCAAGGCAGTCTGGCAAGCGGTAAGTCGCTGCTCGGCGGCGGCGGTTTCACTGTGGCAGATTTCGGCGGCGGCAACCGGATCGCTCGGTGCATTGTCCAGCGCCTTCTCCGGCGCGTCGGTCGCGGCACTTGCCACGTCCGGCGACGTCGCTGGTGCCGTCTCCACGGTCGGCGGCGCGGCTTGCGCGACACTTGCCCCAGTCAGCATGTTGAGGCGGTTCCTGGCGAGACGGGTAAAATTTCCCTGCGGGTATTCTTCAAGATAGGCAACAAAATCGGCCGGATCCTTGCTGTCCTTGATCGAATTCCAGAAAGCAAGTTCTACCTCCCTTGGACCCTGCGCGACGTCCGGCGCTTCGGCTGGCACGTCGACCGGGGTGAAAAAGAACGGCGCTGTCAGCGACGAGGATTCCCAAGGCGTCTGCGTGTTGCCGGTTTCGGTGAGGACACTCCCGCGCACCGTGCGAAAGGCCTCCTCGATGGAGAGGCCGGGCGTGGTGATCGCGGCAGCCAGGGCTGCTGTATAGGGCGAGTTCTGCCCACTGCCATCGGTCGCCACTTCACCCGGCGCTGTCGAATATGCGACGAAGGAGCCACGCGGCGCCTCCATGCGGGCAAGTCCCATCTGCGCCGACCGAAATCCACGCGGCAGAGGATTGTTGCGGCAGGCATCAAGGATGATGATGTTCACGCGCGCCGATGCGAACTGCATCTGTTTTAGGATCGTGTCGGCGGAGATCGCCTCAAGATCGACATCGGCTTCGGCCGTGATATGGGCCTGGACCGGACTGAGGTAGTTCTCGCCCGCCACCTGCAGGCCATGGCCTGAGTAGTAGAACAGGGCGGTGGCGTCTGGGCCGGCTGCGGTCAGGCGTTTGCCGAAGTCGCTGATCGCCCGTTTCATGGCCTTCTGGTCGGCATCGGTGATGGCGATCACCTCGAACCCGGCGGCGCTCAGGGATTTTTCCATCAAGGCGGCGTCGCGTGCGGGGTTGGGCAAACGCCCCATCTCGCTGCCATATTCGGCGTTGCCGATCACCAGGGCCACGCGCGGTTCGGCCCGCGCCGGTGACAGATGTCCCAGCAACGACAGGCCGATGGCCAGCGCAAGTGCGAACGTCTTGGCGAAAAGCGGGTTCGGCACGTTGTTACCCGTCGCAGCTACCCCAGCCGCCATAAATAGCGCGATACGCCGCCTTCCGCCACAGTCAGCAGCACGTTATGGTGCTTGTTCCCTTCCCGCCGCGTATCCAGGTCAGAATTCCCCCTATGCCCGCCTTGCCCAAACCCGCCCGGAACCTTGCGTCTGGCGACCGCCCCGTCCAGGCGATCCTGCTGATGAACCTTGCTGTCTTTCTCTTCACATCGATGGACAGCATCATCAAGCATGTGTCGGAAACCTACCATTACCCGACCGGCGAACTGGTCTTCGTGCGCAACCTGTTCGCATTCCTGCCGCTGCTCAGCTACATGCTGTTGGTGGAGCGGCGCCTGCAGTTCCGCACCGCGCGGCCCTGGGGGCATGTCTGGCGCAGCCTCTTCGGCGTGTCGGCGATGTATTTCTTCTTCTGGTCCTACAAGCTGCTGCCGCTGTCCGAGGCGATCGCCCTTGGCCTTTCCGGCCCGATCTTCCTGACGGTGCTCTCGGTCCCCTTGCTTGGCGAGAAGGTCGGCTGGCGCCGCTGGAGCGCGGTCATTGTGGGGTTTGTCGGGGTGCTCATCATGACGCGTCCCGGCTCCGGCGTGTTCGACCCCGCGGCCCTCGTGCCGCTGCTGGCATCCGTGTTCTATGCGCTCGCGATGATCTCGATCCGCCGCCTCGCCGATACCGAACCACCGACCACGATTGTCTTCTATTTCACGCTGTTCGCGACCGTCGCGTCGCTGTTCACCTTGCCGCTGGGTGCCGTTGATCCCGCGCTCCGCTGGCACTGGCCGCAATTCGGGCCCGAAATCGGCCTGCTGGTGGCCATCGGCATCATGGGCGGAATCGCCCAGATTGCTCTCACCACCGCCTTCCGCCGCGCCTCGGTCTCCGTCGTGGCGCCGTTCGACTACATGGCCCTGGTCTATGGCTTCCTGCTCGGGTCCATGCTGTTCGATGAATTACCGGACAGGTATTTGATCATCGGCGGCCTGGTTGTGGTGGCAAGCGGCATCTACATCATTCACCGCGAAACAACGCTCGCCCGCGCGCGCCGGCGACAAGCGACGCCGTCGCTGCCCGTCAGCCAATAGGATTCAAGAGCTCAGTTGTCGCCTGATTTTGACGATATTCTGCCGACCTATCACCATGATCTAAATGTTTTCCGGCATTCCCAAGCGAAATCAATGATGACTTAATTCGTGCCGCAAAACGGGGCCTTTTTACTATGCTTTTCTCCTCTGCAACGTCATGGGGAGTAGGCAATCGTGGCTATCATCAACGGGACGAATGCGTCGGAAGAAATACTCGGCACCGAGCTTGCCGACACGATCAGCGGCTGGGCGATCTCCAATCTGCCCGGTGATCAGGGACCGGCTGACGACAATGATTCGCTGTTCGGATTTGCCGGCAACGACATTCTCAATGGCGGCAACGGCCATGATTTTCTGATCGGCGATATCGGCCTGGACCAGCTCTATGGCGGCAATGGCAATGACGGGCTGTGGGGCGGCGAGGAGAACGATTCCCTGCGCGGCGATGCCGGCGACGACCAGCTTTATGGCGAAAATGGAAACGACTACGTTTCCGGCGGTAGCGGCAACGACTTCATCTGGGGCGGCGCCGGGATCGACACCTTGCGCGGCGACGATGGCAACGACTATATCGCCGCCGATGAGGGCGACGACTTCGTCAATGGCGGCAATGGTGACGACGACGTTCGAGGCGGCGCCGGCAACGATACGGTCTCCGGTGGCGAAGGCAATGATCAGGTCATCGGCGACGACGGCAATGACAAGCTCTACGGCAATAACGGCGACGACCGCCTGTGGGGTGGTTTCGGCGACGACAAGGTCTATGGCGAGGCCGGCAATGACCAACTCAATGGCGAATTCGGCAACGATACGCTCGCGGGCGGCGACGGCAATGACATTCTGTTCGGCGAAGACGGCGAAGACACCCTGTCGGGCGATGTCGGCGACGATCAGTTGCTGGGCGGCAACGGCAATGACGTGATCGCCGGTGGCCTCGGCTCAGATGTCATCTGGGGTGATGCCGGCAACGACACGCTGAACGGCGATGCCGACAACGATTTCCTGATGGGCGGCGACGGCATCGATACGCTCAATGGCGGGGCCGGCAATGACAGCCTCAGCGGCGAAATCGGCAATGACACCCTCAATGGCGGCGACGGTGACGACACGGCCTGGGGTGGGGAAGGCACGGACACGCTCAATGGCGGTATCGGCAACGACCAACTCATTGGCGATGCCGGCAATGACACGCTCTCGGGTGGCGACGGCAGCGACTACCTGTGGGGCGCCGACGGCATCGACAAGCTGTTTGGCGATGCCGGTGATGACACGCTGCAGGGCGATGGAGGGAACGATTCGCTCGATGGCGGGACCGGCAGTGATGTCCTTCTTGGCGGGGACGGCAACGACAGTCTGACTGGCGGCGATGGCGCCGATCAGATGACTGGCGAAACCGGCAATGACTCACTCTATGGCGGCAATGACGGCGACGTTCTGTGGGGAGTCGAGGGCGAGGACCGGATCTTCGGCGATGCCGGTGACGACGTCCTCATCGGCGGTGTCGGCAATGACACGCTGACGGGCGGTGCCGGCGCCGACACCTTCTCCTTCGGCCTTGAAGCCGGTATCGACACGATCAAGGACTTCAACGTCGCCGAAGACAGCATTGCCTTCGACCGGGCGGCCTTTGGCATTGCCGACGATGCCGCGATCGAGGATTACCTGCTGTTCTCGGCGAGCAAGACCCTGCCGACACCGCCCGATGCCGGCCATGGCTATTTCCTGGTCTCGACCGGCGCGGTCTGGTGGGATGCCGATGGCAGCGGGTCGGAAGGCGCGGTGGCACTGACGCGCTTCGCCACCACGACCACCGATCTCACCACGTCGAATTTCGAGTTCGCCTAGTCAGAAAAAGGGACGCGGTCAGAGCCTGGCTTCGATCGCGTCCCAGATCTGGTCTTCGAGGCAGACGCCATCGAAGCGGTTTATCTGCTGCAGGCCGGTGGGTGAGGTCACGTTGATTTCGGTGAGGTAGTCGCCAATCACATCAATACCGACGAAGATCAGGCCACGCTTCTTCAATTCCGGCCCGATGATTTCGCAGATTTCCACTTCACGCTTGGTCAGTGTCGACTTCACCGCCTGCCCCCCGACATGCATGTTGCTGCGCGCCTCGCCCGCGGCCGGGACCCGGTTGATCGCACCCACTGCCTTGCCGTCGATCAGGATGATGCGCTTGTCGCCCAGCCGCACCGCCGGTTCATAGCGCTGGATCTGGATCGGCTCGCGATAGAACTGCGTAAACATCTCCAGGAGCGAGGCGAGGTTCTCATCATCGGGCTTCACATGAAAGACACCGGCGCCGCCATTGCCGAACAACGGCTTGACGATGATGTCCTTGTGCTCGGCGCGGAACGCCAGGATCTCCTGCCGGTCGCTGGTGATGAGCGTCGGCGGCATCACATTCTGGAACTCGGTCACCGAGAGTTTTTCCGGTGCATTGCGAACATGACCCGGATCGTTCACCACCAGCGTATCGGGGTGGATGCGCTCCAGAATATGGGTCGCGGTGATATAGGCCATGTCGAAGGGCGGATCCTGTCGCATCAGGATCACATCAAGCTTCGACAGGTCGACGACCTCCTCCGCGCCCAAGGTCGCATGGTTGCCACGCTCGCGGCGGAACTCGACCGGCCGCGCCCGTGCCGTCACCTTGCCGTCGCGCCAGGAAAGCTGGCGGGGATGATAGTGGTACAGGCGATAGCCGCGACGCTGCGCTGCCAGGCCCAGGACAAAGCTGGAATCACCATCAATATCGATGCTTTCAACAGGATCCATTTGAATGGCGACAGTCAGCGACATGGTTGAACTCTCTTGTCTTGTGTGGCCGGCAGTTTAGCGGTGTCGGGATGGGGCGCAATGACCTATTGCAGGCGCTGCGTGATGTCCTGGAGCAGCCGGGCCACCTGATGCCGTTGCGTTTCGTTGTCGGCAAGCTCCAGGAACCGTGACAAAGCCAATCTCGCTGCCAGGAGGTTGCCAAGGCGTGAATGGATGAGGCCAGCCTCCCGCCAGAAGCCTGCTGCCTCGGGCGCCACCAGCAACATGCGTTCCACCACCGCCGCTGCGCCGGGCAGATCGCCATCCTGGATCAGTCGCACCTTGATGTTGTTTTGCAGGCGCAACAGGATATCGCGATTCCCGACGGCCGCGTAGTGGCTGGGCTGCAGCTCGGCTGCCTCGCCGATGGTGGATTTGAGGCGCTGCCGGAGATCGCCGGTTTCCAGCATGCGCCCACCATCAAAGGGATCGAGAATCGCTGCCTTGCCGTCGTGAAACAGGCGGATGACAAAATGACCGGGGAAATTGACCCCTTCCACGGCCCATCCCAGGCTGCGCGCGGCATGGATGTAGAGGATGGCCAGCGCCACGGGCAGCCCCTGCCGGCGGTCAATCACGCGCATCAGGTCCGCATTCTGGACATCGTCATAGTTGACCCGGTCGCCGCGGTAGGAAAACTGGCCAGCCATGATATCGGCGAGAGTTCGGCAACGCGCATCGAGGCCATCAGCACCTGGTTGCGCTATCTCCGGCAGAACCGATGCCTGCCGCATCGCGTCGGCGATGGCAGCAAGATGCGCACGATAGGCGTGACGGTCGACATCAGGTCGGTTGCATGCCGCCAACGCCAACGCCGCCTCGGCAAGATCGATCAGGGCGTCGGGTTGTGCGCCAATCCGGTTGAGGTCAGCCTCGATATCCGCGCTGCCGTTCATGCTGTCATGGTCTGATGATGTTACCGAGGAATGAGTTTCACGACGAGCGCATCAAGGCAATGGCAATGCCTGCGGAACACCGTCCGACGATTCCGGCGTCGATGTGGAAGAGGGCTGACCGGGAGCTGCCGGCAGAGGTTCCTGCTGCGCCGCCATGACCGGCGCCACCTCCGGCGCGGGCTTTGCCGGTACCGGTGGCAATGGATCATCGGCCAGGCGAACGCGGCTCACCACGTCGTGCACATAGGCGATATCGCGGGCATGGTCGATCACGCGCTGGCGTTCCGTGGCGTCCTGCGCGACACCCATCAGATAGATCGTCGAGCGAATGCAATCGATGCTGAAATTGTTGGCCCGGACCTGACTGTCGGCCATGATCTTGAGGCGCAGGCGCTGTATCAGCCACGCGTCTTCGGAATAGTCGCCAAGGTCGAGACCACGCCCGATCTTGATCTCGTTCATCACCTCGCGCACGCCGCTCGACTGCCAGGCGATGTTGGTCGCTTCCAGCCGGTCTTCGGGCTTCTGCACGAACCCGGTGAGCAGCACCCTGCCTTCGTGGACCTGCAGGCTGACCTTCTGAAACAGGTACTGATCCTTTTCGAGAAGGCGCTGGTTGATGCCGATCCAGGTCAGATTATCGTCGACACCCTTCACCAGGCCCCGTTCCTGGGTCGCCAGGTTGATGGTCGTGGCGGCGACACCGACCGCGGTGCCGATCGGCGAGCAGCCGGTCAAAAACCCCGGAATCAGGAGCGCCGCACCCATCAAACACCAAGACCACCCGCCGACACGGTGTCGCGGCTGGTCTGGACGGTCAGCGATCAAAATGGACGGCAAGGCCGGATTCATGGGCCGAATCATGCCCTAAGTGCGAGTCGAGCTCAAGAGACGGATAAAGGACGGCTGCTAAGTAGCTGTCAGGCCTTGCTGTCGGAAGCCCAGATCACCCCTCAGGGCGCCAGGCATCCTTGAGGTGGACCGGCCAGCCGAACCGCCCCAAAGCCACCACATCGCAGCGCAGATCCAGGCCGGCGAGTTCGGGCCGGGTCTTCAGGTAATGCGCGAGGGCCCGCATCAACCGGTGGCGCTGCGGCCCCAGCAGGGCCCCGCTGGCCAATCCGGCATCGGCACGGGTCTTGACCTCAACCAATGCCAGGATTCCGCCTTTCCTGACCAGGATATCGATCTCGCCAAGCTTCGAGCGCCAGTTCCGCTCCAGGATCCGGTAGCCCTTCAGCCGGAGATAGGCGACGGCCAGAATCTCGGCCAGATGGCCGCGCCGCCGGGCCTTGGCACCGCGCTGGCGGCGGCGGTCAGTCGTCACCCTCCGCCTCCCCACCCTGCTGCTTGAGCTCAAGAGCCCGCTGATAGACCTGCCGCTTGGGTAGGTTGGTGGCAGCGGCCACCGCTTCGGCGGCTTCCTTGACCCTCATGGCGCCCAATGCCTTCAGCAGGGCGGCATCAAGGTCGATGGCCGCATTGGCCAGCTCGGCCAAGGGCGGCCCGATCACGATGACGATCTCCCCCTTGGGGGGGCCGGCCTCGGTGTAGTGGTCGAGCAATTCCTGCAGTGACCCCCGGCGCACCTCCTCGAACATCTTGGTGAGTTCGCGCGCCACCGCCGCCGGCCGGTCGCCCAGGACTGCGCGCAGATCACCCAAGGCAGCCACCAGGCGCGGTGCCGTCTCGAACAGGATCAGCGACGCGCGCAGGCTGGACACGTCTTCCAGTTCCGACCGCCTGGCGGCGGATTTGGCAGAGAGGAAGCCCAGGAACAGGAACCGGTCCGTCGGCAGGCCTGAGAGGATGAGTGCCATGATCGGCGCGGAGGGGCCGGGCAGTGCCGTCACCGGAATGCCGAGACTCGCCACCTCCCGCACCAGCTTGAAACCCGGATCCGAGATCAGCGGCGTGCCGGCATCCGACACCAATGCCATCTTTTCGCCACGCTGCAGGCGTTCGATCAGCCTTGGCCGCATTTCGTCGGCATTGTGGTCGTGATAGGAGAGAAGCGGCTTCTTGATACCCAAATGCTGCAGCAGACGGATGGTGATCCGGGAATCTTCGCAGGCGATCGAATCCGCCGTCCGGAGATAGTCGGCGGCGCGGACGGAAAGGTCACCAAGATTGCCGATCGGCGTCGCCACCAGGCCCAATTCACCGACCTGTACCGGCCTGATCTCGCCTGGCGCCGGTTTACTTGAGCGGTCTCTGTCGTTAGGCTTCGCCATCATTGCTCATTCTGATTATTGCCGGAGTCATCATGTTTGTTTCGACGCGCGGGTATAGGTGCCATTCGCGGCCACGGCGCTTTCTACCTGCACTGGCCGGCACTGCTTTGTCGAGCTTCGTGCTGCTGGCCGCCACGGTTCTGACCGCCTGCGCCCCCACCGTAGCTCCACCACCGCCGGTAAGCCAGCCAGCCCCCGCCCCAGCACCTGCGCCCGTGGTTCAGGCGCCAAGCACCCCGGTCGAGCCAATCGATACCGATATCAAGGTCGGGCTCCTGCTGCCCCTCTCCGGGCCGCAGGCGACCCTCGGACGTTCCATGCTTCAGGCGGCTGAAATGGGCCTGTTTGACGTCGGCGGCGACAATTTCAAGCTGGTCCCGCGGGACAGTGCAACTTCCGGCGGCCCCGCCGCCGCCGCCCGCGATGCACTGGCCGACAAGGTCGACATCATGCTGGGGCCGCTCTTCGGTGCCGAATTGAAGCAGGCCGCCATTCCGGCCATGGCCGCCCGCGTGCCGATGGTGAGCTTCAGCAACGACAATTCCCAGGCACAGCCGGGTGTCTACGTCCTCGGCGTCACGCCTGAAAGCCAGATCAGCCGCGTCGTCGCCTATGCCGCGTCGCAGCAGGTCAAGCGCTTTGCCATCATGACGCCGAATTCGCCCTTCGGGCGGATCGTGCTCAGTGCCTATCAGGAGGCGGTGGTCAAGGTCGGCGGCACCATCTCGCAAGTGGTGTTTTACGACCCCAAATCGCCTGACCTTACTTTGCCCGTGCGCGAAATAGCCGATGCCTACAAGCGCAGCGGGTTCGACGCGCTGATGATCCCGGAAGGCGGCCAGAAGCTGCGGGCATTTGCCGCCATGCTGCCGGCCTTCGAGATCCCGACCGGACTCGTTCGACTTCTCGGCACGTCGCAATGGCAGGATCCGGCGACGGCCGCCGAAGGCGCCCTCGTGGGTGGCTGGTTTGCCGCCCCCGCGCCGGAACGCTGGCAATCCTTCGCACAGCGCTACACCGCCCTCTATGGCACGCAGCCGGACCCCCGCGCCGGCATTGTCTATGATGCCGTTACGCTGGCTGTGGCCTTGGCGCAGTCAAAGGAAGGTGGCGACTTCTCGCCGACGCGCATGACAGACCCATCGGGCTTTGCCGGCGTAACCGGCGTCTTTCGTTTGAATGCCGATGGCAAGACGGAGCGCGGCCTCGCCGTCATGGAAGTGGCGCCAGGCACCTTCACCGTCAAGGACCCGGCGCCCGGCAGCTTCGCCGCGATGATCAACTGACGCCCTAGCCGAGCAACCCGCCCAGCACAGCATCGAGGCGCTGACGGCCAGCTTCCGTGGCGGTCAGGCGTTCATGGCGGATTTCGATAAAGCCGCCCTCCGTCAGCCGCTTCACGTGCGCGGGATCGAAGCACTCGGCGAATGGTCGGCCGGCCTCCGCTTCGAAACGCGCAAGCGGAATACCCTCGGCGAGCCGCAGGCCCATCATGGTGATTTCGCTCACCCGGGCATCGCGACCGACCTCGTCATATTGCCGCGTGGCATGGCCCTGCTCAGCCACCATTTCCAGCCAGCGTTCAGGCGCGCGGTGCTGGCGGGTGGCGAATTTGCGGTCCTCCAGCGTCAGGCGGCCATGCGCGCCGGGGCCGATGCCGACATAATCGCCATAGCGCCAATAGGTCAAATTGTGGCGTGATTCCGAACCCGGCCGCGCATGGTTGGAAATTTCGTAGGCGACCAGCCCGGCATCGCCCAGGCGCGCTTGGGTGAGTTCGAACAGCTCCGCCTGCACATCTTCAGTCGGCAGCACGAAATCGCCGCGCGCATAGGCCTGCTCGAACATCGTGCCAGGCTCGATGGTGAGCTGGTAGAGCGAGAGGTGGTCGGCGGCGAAGGTCATTGCGCGGGCGAGTTCCTTCTCCCAAGCCACCGGCGTCTGGCCGGGGCGCGCATAGATGAGGTCAAAGGTGAAGCGATCAAAAATACTGGCGGCCAGTTCAAGGGCGGTCAACGCTTCATGCTGATTGTGCTGGCGCCCCAGAAATCTGAGATCGGCATCATCAAGCGCCTGGATGCCGAGCGAGATGCGGTTGACGCCGGCCTGGCGAAAGCTCTTGAGTTTGGCGCTCTCGACCGATGTGGGATTGGCCTCCAGCGTGATCTCGATATCGTTGGCAACCCGCCAATGCCGGGCGACCGCGTCTATGACTGTCTCTGCTGTCCCAGGATCCATCAACGAGGGCGTTCCGCCGCCAAAGAAGATGCTGGTCACTGTCCGGCCCGGCGCCAGCGCTGCGTAATGCGCCAGTTCCTTGAGATATGAGTCGCGCCAATCTGCTTCTTCAATGCGCTCTCGCACATGGGAATTGAAGTCGCAATAAGGGCACTTGGCCTTGCAGAACGGCCAATGGATATAGATGCCGAAGCCGCGGGGGTCTTCCGTCACTTCAAAGTCTCAACAAGGTCAATGATGACCCCTTCCGGATTGGCGAGTATTTCGTTATTCCAATAGCGCTTCACGCGAAAGCCGTTCTTCGAGAGCCAAGCCGTTCTGATTGCATCGTCGGCAGAATCTGCGTGCTGGCCACCATCCGCTTCAATGACCAGCTTCGCGTCCGAACAATAGAAGTCGACAATATAGGGGCCGAGCGGAACCTGCCGACGGAATTTCCAACCCTGCAACCGTCGATCACGCAGGAGCGACCAGAGCTTCTTTTCAGCTTCCGTCGAATTTCGCCTTAGGACCTTTGCCTGAGCCGTCTTCGCCACGGCGCCACCCCCTCACCCTGACCCTCTCCCGCGAGGGGAGAGGGAAAAAGATCTTACGGCAGAACCCAGTCCTGCAAAGCGATGGTAATCGAAATGCGTGGCAAAAGCCCCTCTCCCCTCGCGGGAGAGGGGTTGGGGTGAGGGGGAGCGACTGAAGGAAAGCTACCCGCGCCGGCGGCTGCGGCGGCGGCCGCCGTCATCGCCACCGTCCGGCTGTGTGGCAACCTTGGGCTCCGGCAGGTTCACGGCCTTGGCGAGATGCGGGTAGGGCGCAGTCTTGTGGGGCAGGGCCATGGCCTCGATGAAATGCTCCTGGAATTTCGCCTCGACCGCGGTCTCGATTTTTTCGACCTGCTTGACCACGCGCGCGATCTCGTCTCGTGCCCCGCGGTTGAGGAGCGCGATGCGCGCACCGGTGCCGGCCGCGTTGCCGGCGGAAGTCACCTTGGCCAGATCGCAATCCGGGATCATGCCCAGCACCATGGCGTATTTGACGTCGATATGGCTGCCGAAGGCACCCGCCAAGGTGATCCGATCGACCTTGTCGACGCCGAGCTTGTCCATCAGCAATCTGGCACCGGCATAGAGGGCGGCCTTGGCGAGCTGAATCGCGCGGATATCGTTCTGCGTGATCTTCAGCTGCGGATGGCCGTCATGCAGCAGATAGAAGAACGTGCGACCGTCGGCCTGGATGCGCGGGCTCTTCGCCGCCATGCCGCCGTCGATAACGCCGTCCTGCGTGAGGATGCCGGCGAGGAACATTTCCGCCAATGCTTCGGATCACCCCCGACCCGCACACGCCGGTGACACCGAACGCCTCTGTCTCCTTGGCAAAGTCCGGATGATCCGACCAGAGATCCGAGCCGATCACCTTGAAACGCGGTTCCAGCGTCTCGCGGTTGATGCGCACACGCTCGACCGCACCCGGTGCCGCGCGCTGGCCGCAGGAAATCTGCGCGCCTTCGAAGGCTGGGCCGGTCGGCGAAGAGGCGGCAAGCAGCCGATGCCGGTTGCCCAGCACGATTTCCGCATTGGTGCCGACATCGACGATGAGCGTCATCTCGTCGACGTCATAGGGCGTCTCGGAGAGGATGACGCCGGCGGTATCGGCGCCGACATGGCCCGCGATGCAGGGCAGCACATAGATGCGCGCATTGGGGTGGACCTTGAGGTCGATTTCGGTGGCCCAGATCTGCACCGGCCCGTCGGTCGCCAGCGCAAACGGCGCCCAGCCGAGCTCAATGGGATTAATCCCGAGCAGCAGATGATGCATGATCGGGTTGCCGACGAAGGTGCATTCCAGCACGTCTTCCTGGGTGCAGCCAGCTTCCTTGACCACCGCCTGGACCAGATCGTTCAAGGCTTCGCGCACGGCCTTGGTCATGTCGACCTCGCCGCCCGGATTCATCATGACATAGGAGACGCGGCTCATCAGATCCTCGCCGAAGCGGATCTGCGGATTCATGAGGCCGGAAGAGGCGACGACTTCGCCGGTGCCGAGATCGCAGAGATGCGCCGCGATCGTGGTCGAGCCCACATCGACGGCAAGGCCGTAGATCTTGTCGTGGAAGCCCGGCCACACCGCCGTGATCTGCTTGCCCATATGGACGGCGACCGTCACCTTCCACTCGCCCTTGCGCAACGCCTGCTGCAGACCCTGGATCGCGCGCACGTCGCAATCGAGACCTTCGAGATTCCATTGGCTTTTGAGCGCCTTTTCCAGGCGCTGGAGATCGCCGGTCGGATCGTGCATGTCCGGTTCCTGCACTTCGACATAGTGCAGGCGGATAACCGGATCCACGGTGATGTCGCGCATCTCGGCGCGCTTCCGCACGACCTGCTTGTGTACCTGGCTGTCGGCCGGCACGTCGATGACAAGATCGCCCAGCAATTGCGCCGAGCAGGAGAGGCGGCGCCCCGGTTTCATGCCGCGCTTGTCGGCATAGCGCTGCTCGGTCGACGAAAAATCCGAAAGATGATGCGCGTCGGAAACGACGCCGAGCTTGGCAAACTCACCCTCCGAGACGACGACCTGGCAGCGCCCGCAGATGCCACGGCCGCCACAGACCGAATCGATGTCGACGCCGAGCTGGCGCGCCGCGGTCAGGATCGGCGTACCCTTCTGGAACCGGCCGCGCTTGCCGGACGGCATGAACACCAGCCAGGCATTGTCGCCGTTTTCAGCGCCGTTGCCTTGATCGAGGTTAGCCGTGCCGACATCTGCCATGACATGTGTTCCTGCAATAATCGTGTGGTCTTTAAGGGCCCAAAAATGCCAAACCCCATCCTTGGGTTCAAGGATGGGGAAGAGAGAGTCTTCAGTCGCTCCCCCTCACCCTGACCCTCTCCCCCTGCGGCGAAGGCCGACATTCGTCGGCGGGCGGGAGAGGGGTTGGGGTGAGGGGGTTATCCGTAGCTTACGCCCCCGCCGTCTCCGGCGTCGTCGCACCGCCGCCGCCACGACGGCCGCTGCGCTCGCGGCGGCCGCGCCCACCGGCGGCGTCGCCTTCAGCGGCCGGTTCGCGGAAGCGCTTGATCCAATGGGCGCAATGCGCATCCGTGCCCATCAAGACGTCAGCGCCCCAGATGCCGGTCATCTCTTCCATGTGCAGCGGGTTCATGATGGCCGAGGTCATGCCGGCACCGATCGCCATCGACAGGAAGGCCTGATTGAGGCTGTGGCGATTGGGCAGGCCGAAGCTGATATTGGAAGCCCCGCAGGTCGTGTTGACCTTCAACTCTTCGCGCAGGCGACGGATGAGGCTGAAGGCCGCGCGGCCGGCCTGGCCCAGCGCGCCGATCGGCATGACCAAGGGATCCACCACGATGTCCTTATACGGAATGCCGTAATCGGCGGCGCGCTGGACGATCTTCTTCGCCACTTCGAAGCGCACATCGGGATCTTCCGAAATGCCGGTCTCGTCATTCGAGATGGCAACGACGGCGGCGCCGTATTTCTTCACCAGCGGCAACACGACTTCGAGACGCTCTTCCTCACCGGTGACCGAATTGACCAGCGCCTTGCCCTTGTAGACGGCAAGGCCCGCTTCGAGCGCCGCCACGATCGAGCTGTCGATCGAAAGCGGCGTGTCGGTCAGCGACTGCACCAGCTGGATGGCTTCAGCGAGGATGCGGGGCTCATCGGCCATCGGGATGCCGGCATTGACGTCGAGCATGTGGGCGCCGGCTTCGACCTGGGCGAGCGCGTCGGATTTGACGCGGCTGTAATCGCCGGCGGCCATTTCGGCGGCCAGCAGCTTGCGGCCGGTCGGGTTGATACGCTCGCCGATGACACAGAAGGGGCGATCGAAGCCGATCACGATTTCCTTGGTGGCCGAGCTGATAACGGTATCGGTCATAACTGATAGTCCTTTCTGAAACGCAATTGCTTAGCTTACGCCAAGACGCTGACAGGCGCCGCGGGTCGCGGCGCGCGCTTGGGCTGGCGATTCTTCATCACGCCGGATGCGTGGATGATGTCGTTGACGAATTCTTCCTGGCGATAGGCCATGACATGGAGGCCATGCACGCCCTCGATCTCCTTGATTTCCTGGATGAGGTCGATGGCGAGCTGCTTGCCTTCGGCCTTCTCATTCTTGGACTTTTCCATCCGCTCGATGACCGCATCGGGAATATGCACGCCGGGCACATTGCTGCGCATCCAGCGCGCGGTCTTCGAGGATGGCAGGGGTCCGACGCCGATCAGGAAGAAGGCCTTCTCATGCAACCCTTGAGCGCGCACCTTGTCCATGAATGTGCGAAGCATCGGCACATCATAGCAATATTGCGTCTGGATGAACTGCGCGCCGGCGGCGATCTTCTTGCCGATATGCGTGGCGCGATGTTCATAGGGCGGCACGAAGGGATTGGCGGCACCGCCCAGGAACACGCGCGGCGGCACCGTGATCTTGCGCCCCGAGAGGAACTTGCCATCGTCCCGCATGCCGCGGATGCAGTTGAGCAGCGAGGTGGAATCAAAATCGAAGACCGGCTTGGCTTCCGGCTGGTCACCCGCCTGCACACCGTCGCCGGTGAGGCACAGAATGTTCTGGACACCCATGGCAGCTGCGCCCAGCACGTCGCCCTGGATGGCGATGCGGTTCCGGTCGCGACACGAGATCTGCATGATCACCGAATAGCCGGCGCGTGTGAGCAGCGCGCAGATGCCGACCGACGACATATGGCAGTTGGCACCAGACGCATCGGTGGCGTTGATCGCGTCGCACACTTCGGAGAGCACCAGCGCGCGGTCATAGACGTCGCGCGGGTCGGCGGAATCCGGCGGGTTGAGCTCAGCCGTCACGGCAAATTTGCCGGCACGCAGGATGCGCTCCAGACGGCCGCCCGAGGAATGGCCGGGCAGGCTGGGGAGTGGCGCTGAGGGATCGATCTGCGGGTCCATCACGCAGCCTTCCCTTCGCCGCCGGGTGTCGCCGGCTTTGCCACCAGATCCGCACCCGCGGGTGAGGCCGGCTTCTTCGCCGGCGGCGCTTTCGGCGGCTTCGGCGCGAACTCGCCCACGCGTCTGGTTATGCGCACGACGCGCAACCAGGCGGATTTGCCCTTGATCGCGTTATTGACCTGGATCTGCACGTCCTTGATCTTGGTCAGATTGCCGTCCATGCGCTCGGCGCCGGCCCAGCCCTGCACCCAGACGCATTTCATGTCCGGCTTCACTTCGCAATTGCCGTTCGGACGCACGCCGCCGCAGGGGCCGTTGCGCAAGGTCTTCGGGCAGTTCATCGGGCAGGACATGCCGGTCGACGACAGGGCGCATTGCCCGCACATCTGGCAGTCGAACAGAAAGCCCTTGGTGGTTTTTTCCAGCACCTGGAACGGTGCCTCGAGCTTGTCGTAGCCGATCCTGTTCCACAGCGGATGCAGCGCCACCACGACCTTTTCGAAGGCCTGGTAAAAGCGGTTGAGACCCTTTGCGTGGCGCACCGACCAGAGGCGCACTGCGTACATGGGAGTTAGCCCTCGACTGCGGCGGTGGCAAGGCCACCGCGTTCAACGAATTCCTTCAGACGCTCTTCCGGGAAGGCGGCCTCGATCTCGGCCTGGGCCTTCTGCGCCTCGGCTTCCAGATCGTCGCTCACCTCGACCGGAGCTGCGCGGCGCCATTCGCCGAGATACGAATCCGTGTCGCGCAGCTTGGCGCGCATGGCGGCGCGGTCGATCGCCTTTTCAAAGCGCTCGTCGAGCTGCTTCTTGGCGCTGTCGCGGCCCTTCTTCACGATGACCTGGGCGGGGATGTCGCGCCAGTAAACGACGATGAGCTGAGCCATCTCTTCCTAATCCTGTTGTTCTGATCCGGCCGCGACGGCCTTTTTCATGAAGGTCGCCATCTCGCCGTAACCGGTAAACCGCCGCTCGAAATCCAACCCCAACCTCTTGGCCGCCGCCGCCGCCTTCACCGTCAGCGCCGGATCGTCGATCTGTGCCAGATAAACGACGCGGCGGTAATGGCCGAAATAGGCATCGCGCAATTCCGGATGGCGATCCAGCCCCATGCCCTGCCAGATCAGCCGCTCGAAATGCCGGGCGATATAGTCGGTCAGGAAGAAGCTGCCCAACTCCTCTTCCATCATCTGGTCGAACACCGCGGATCCCGCAAAGAAATCGTAGCAATGCGGCCCGTCGATCCGTTCAACCCCTTCTTCCCGCAGCACGTCGTCCAGCAACCCGCCGCTGCCGCAATCGCCATAGAGCACGAAAATGCGCTTGAAACGCTTCCGGCCCCAGCGGATCTTGGCCCGGACGCCGGGTGGGATCTTTTCCGGCCGGTTATGCCAGATCGCCGGCAGGCAGGTCACCGCCAATTGCGCGTCAGTCCATCCATTTGCCGCGCGCACCGCCACGAATTCCTTCGCCAGCGCGCCGCAGGCAATGATCAGGCATCCACCCTTCTCGGCCTCAAGCTCCATACAGCTACTCACTTTCGCCCCATTGGTAGGCGTCTGACCCCAATATGGCTGCAATTGGGGCGACCGCTGATAGTCGAATAACGACGGGGCGTTATGTCGCAAACTGAACTTTTCTCACCCGCAGGTGAACGCGCGTCATGCCTTGCCACGCGGACGCGCCGCAAAAATCGGTCGGACGCTGCTAGGACTACTAGAACGAACAGCGGCATGAATGCGTAAATTCTCCTTTTGATAGCAATCTCAGCCTAGCAGATGGGTCGGCCCGGGCATTTATCCCTTTCGTTAAATCATATTAACTAATTGAATTATATAGGTATTTTTACGAATTTCTGATCTAAATCAAAATGCCGGCCCGGAACCTCGTCAAAAGTAACCGGGTGCGCGCACGATGAATACGCGCAAGAACGTCAGCCACAGAGACCTGGGGGATAAGGGATGCAAGCCACCAAGCAGGATCTGCACATTGCCGAACGGCTGGCCTTTGCCGGGATCGACCAGACCATTCTGGCCGTGATCGGCGGCTTCCGGGCGGAGATCGAGGAGGTGCTGCCGGCCGCCATGGCCGATTTCTGCGGCCACCTCTCGAAATATCCCCAGCTCACCGGCCTGTTCTCCGACCCCAAGCGCATGGAATATGCCAAGAGCGCGCAGATCACCCATTGGAAGCGCCTGTTCTCCGGCACCCTCGACGATGCCTATTTCCAATCGGCGCTGAAAATCGGCCTGGTGCATGCCCGCATCGGACTGGAACCGCGCTGGTACATTGCTGCCTATCACCGCACCCTGGCGCATCTCATCCGCAAGGCCGTGTCGGCCTGCTATTCCCGCGTCAATACCCACCGCGCGACCATTGAACTGGGCGACATTGTCTCAGCCATGACGCAGCTCGCCATGCTCGACATGGATATCGCGGTTTCGGCCTATTTCGAGGAGTTGCAGAACCGTCACGCCCAGGACCTGGTGCGGATCGGCGAGGATTTCCGCGGCAAGGTGGGCGGTGTCATCACGGCCCTGAAGACCGTATCGACACATCTGCAATCCGGCTCGACCGAACTGCTGTCCAGCGCCAATTCCGCCGCGGCAGATGCCCAGGCCGTCTCCGAAGCCTCGCAGATTACCGCGCAGAATGTCGAAAGCGTCGCCGCCGCCGCCGAGGAACTGACCGTCGCCATCGGCGAGATCCAGCGCCAGACGGCAAGCGCCAGCGACATCGCCCACCAGGCGGTCACCGACGCCAACAAGTCCAACGACTCCTTTGCGGCACTTGAGCAGGCCGCCGGGCATATCGGCAATGTCGTGAAGCTGATCGACGACATCGCCGGCCACACCAATCTGCTGGCCCTCAACGCCACCATCGAAGCGGCGCGTGCCGGCGATGCCGGCCGCGGCTTCCAGATCGTGGCAGCGGAAGTGAAAGGCCTCTCCCGACAGACGGCGGATGCCACCAGCCAGATCACCGACGAGATCAAGGCGATGCAATCGGCGACCGCGCTCTCGGCGGGATCGATCCATACCATCGCCGGCACGATCGGCCGCATCAGCGATACGACCACGGCAATCGCCGCCGCTGTCGAGCAGCAGGGAGCGGCCACCACCGAGATCGCGCGCAGCGTCGAAAACGTCTCGCAGAGCACCAGCTCGGTCAACAGCCGCATCGCCGCCGTCGCGAAGTCGATCTCCGTCGCCACCCGCATCGCCGACACTGTCGCGCTGGAGATCGGCGATCTGATCACCCAGACCGGCGCCCTCGAACGCGAAGTCGACGGCTTCCTCGGCAGCCTGGCGCGCAAGTGATGATCTGCGAACTAAAACCTGACGTCATCGCTGTTCAGGGATTCATTTCTTAGCACTGGGTCGCAAAGCCGCATCGCTAGGAAAGTTGTTACGCGGCAGCGTTGCGAAGACTTCATCATCCGTTGATTCGTTAGGTGAATCTTTATTTGCCTCTGGCAGCATCGACACGATTTGTCGGCAGTCGATGCCACACAATTCTGGAATTTTCGATGCCGCGTTTGAGGCGCGGTGATCATGACTTATTCAGAGGGTGGAGCTCAGCATGAAGAACCTGCGTATCGGAACCAAACTGTCCATTGCCATCGGCATTCTCCTTCTGGGCCTGATCTCCCTGGGAGGTCTCGCGATCTACAATCTCGCCGTGGTCAACGACCAGTCGACGATCATCGCCACCAACTGGCTGCCAAGCGTCGACATCACCGACAAGCTCAACATGAACACCTCGGATTATCGCATCGCCCAGGGCACGCATATCATGTCAACGGATGAAGCCGAAATGGCGAAGGCCGAGGCCGATATCGAGGCAGTGGGCAAGGTCATCACCGATAACCGGAAGATCTATGAGCCGCTGATTTCGAGTGACGAGGAGCGCGGGCTTTACGACCAATTCGCCAAGCAATGGGAAGACTATCTGGCCGTGAGCGCCGAGGTCATCGAGCTGTCGCGCAAGAATGCCAATGACGAAGCTTCCGCCTTGTTCAAGGGCGAAGCGCGCCAGCATTTCGACGATGCATCGGTCACTCTGGCCGCCTTGGCGGCGCTTAACAAGAAAGGCGCCGACGACGCCAGCGCCGCGGGTGATGAAATTTACGCCCAGTCCCGCCTCATCATCATCTGCGTGTTTGTCGTGATGCTGGCCTTTGGCGTGTCGGTCGGCTGGGCGCTGGTGCGCGGCATCAGCGGGCCGGCCCGCGACATCGCCATCTGTCTGCAGACCATGTCGACCGGCAATCTGGACGTGTCGGTCCCGGGCGTGGAGCGCAAGGACGAGATGGGCGATATTGCCAAGGCGAGCCTGGTCTTCCAGGAAGGCATGATCAAGGCGCGCGATCTTGCGACCGCCCAGCAGAAAGAGCAGCAAAGACAAGTTGAACGCGGCGTCCAGATGGAAGCGGCGATCACCCAGTTTGACAAGGTCATCACCGAAGTGGTGGCAGTGGTCACATCGGCCGCCACGCAACTTCAGGCAACCGCCCAGGGACTCTCCGCCACGGCGGAGGAGACTTCGCGCCAATCGACGGTCGTCGCTGCGGCCTCGGAGGAGATGACCCAGAATGTGCAGACGGTCGCGTCGGCGACCGAGGAACTCTCCGCCTCGATTAG
Organism: Rhodospirillaceae bacterium; assembly: GCA_016712715.1. NCBI lineage: Bacteria > Pseudomonadati > Pseudomonadota > Alphaproteobacteria > Rhodospirillales > Rhodospirillaceae > Rhodospirillaceae bacterium. The sequence continues at coordinate 985,232 of JADJQM010000002.1, read as the reverse complement.
CGAGATCTCGAATCAGGTGAGCGAGTCGACCCGCATTGTCGGCGATGCCGTCAATCAGGCCACCGACACCAACGCGAAGGTAAAGAGCCTGGCCGAAGCGGCGCAGAAGATCGGCGACGTGGTCAACCTCATCAACGACATTGCGGGGCAGACCAATCTGCTGGCGCTCAACGCCACGATCGAAGCCGCCCGCGCCGGCGAGGCCGGCAAGGGTTTTGCCGTGGTGGCCTCTGAGGTGAAGACCCTGGCCACGCAGACGGCGCGTGCCACCGACGAGATCGCCTCGCAGGTTCGCTCGATCCAGGAGGCGACCGACAGTTCGGCTACCGCCATCGCCGGCATTACGCAGACCATTGGGCGCGTCAATGAAATCTCGACCGCGATCGCCTCGGCTGTCGAGGAACAGGGCGCCGCGACCCAGGAGATTTCGCGCAACGTCCAGCAGGCAGCGTCCGGCAGCGCGGAAGTCGCCACCAACATCACCGGTGTCACCGAGGCCTCGCAGCAGACCAGCGCCGGCTCGACCCAGGTCCTGGGGGCCGCGTCCGAACTTGCCCGCAATGGCGAACGCCTCAAGGCCGATGTCGACACTTTCCTGCAAAAGGTACGGAGTCTGTAGGAGGGAGTTGGTCCCGAAATCGTCGTCCAACGCCCTACCCTCTCGTCTTCACGCCTGGATCGTCATCACCTGCTTGGCACGGGGATGACGATCCAGGCGTTGCTCACAGCCAGCCGCCAATTCGTGGATGGCCGGGCCAAGCCCGGCCATGACGGACGAACGAGAGACAGGGCTTCCAGAGAGCCGTATTTAACGGTTCAGTACGCAAAATGTTTCACGTGAAACATTTTCCTTTGCTGCGTCGCAATGTCACCTTGTTGCGTCGCAGCAAAATCCTTATATTCAAATCGTTGGGGGATGGAAGGCTTGAGAAATGACTGATTTTTCCATTCACGCTCTTGAAAGCGACCGTTCGACCCCCATATGGAAACTTGTCGCGTCGTTTTTCGCGGCATGGTCCGCAGCCCGCGCAAGCGCGGCCGCGATCGAATTCAACCGACGCCCGGCAGATGAAGATCTCCTGGCGCTCGGTATCGACCCCAAGGCCTTTGCCTCTGTTCGCCTGATCTGATCGGCCGAACGACCAAAGGTCCGCCACCTGCCCTTCTCGTCAGATCACGGATGTACTGACTGGTGTCATAGGCAGGGCGGCGAAGGGATCGGCCCTTCCCAAACCCCCTCGTCAGATCACGGATGTACTGACTGACCAGGTCCTGGGACTGGCACCGAATTCAATTGGCCCAACGGCCTGCCCACGTCCCTGCCCTTTGCCTCGGATCACGAATGTACTGACCGAGGCCGATGGCGGGGCGGCGACGGGAATGACCTTTCCGACAATCGGGAAAGACCTCCTGGCCAGAAAGACCTACTGGCCAGAAAGACCTACTGCGCCGCCTTGTTGCGGTCGAGTGTCGCCAAACTGTGCGTGATCCACGCCCGCGTCAGTTTCTCCTGCACCGAGTTCTGCCCCAATCGCTGCCGCAGGCCGGCGAAATCGACATGGTCGAGTTCCTGGTCCTGGTTGAAGCAGGAGAACACGACCGTCTCCTTGCCCGTAACCGGGTCCTTATGCGGCTGCAGGCATTGGGCGCAGATTTCCTTCATCATGCATTGCATGGGCGAGTTGATCGAGCCCACCGCGCAATGCGATGCCTTGAGATAGGGCTTCAGCACCTGGTGCCGCGCGCGCTGCACGGCGGCCATCATGCCATCGGAGCCGATCGCGATGATGCGGTCGACATCCTGCAGGCGAATGGGCGTCTCGCCCAGCTTGCCTTCCGCGTAATACTGGATGCTCTCGATGATGTTGCCGACATGGGTCTTGTCCTGCGGGCGCGTGGGGACGAAGCCCGGCGCCTCGTCGCTGGACCAGATGACGATATCAGCCGCGGCCTCGATGTCGGCCACCTTGTAGCGGTCCTGCAATTTCTTGTAGCCGGCGAAATAGAGCACCTTGGAGCCCGCGGCGCGGAGCGCGCGGCCGATCGAGAACAGCACCGCATTGCCGAGGCCGCCGCCGGCCAGCAGCACCGTTTCGCCCGCCGGTGTTTCCGTGGGCGCCCCGGTCGGGCCCATCAGGATCACGGGCTCACCCACCTCAAGCTGCGCGCAAAGTTCCGATGAACCACCCATTTCCAACACGATAAGGCCCACCAGGCCGTTCTCGGCGTCGGTCCAGGCGCCGGTCAAAGCGAGACCCTCCATGGCCAGCACCGTGTCCTTGGTGCGCGGCGCCAAAGTCTCGAAATTCTGCAGACGATAGAACTCGCCGGGCTGGAAATTGCCGGCGGCCTGCGGCGCTTCCACCACCACTTCGACGATCGTCGGCGTCAGGCGGTTGACCGCGCGCACCCGAGCCCGCAGGCGCTGGTTCATCCGGGCGAGGAAGTTATCGGTGCTCGTCTCCATCGGGGCGGCACGATGCTGGAGAGCTGCCGAGACGACCGGCCAGCCCTGTTTGGCGCTGCCCATCGCCTTCACCACATTGCCGGCAAAGCTTGGATGGAGGTCGCCGAAGAAACTGACCGCGCGACCATCGGCATGAGATTGCGTGATGACGCGCACCTCGTTGGGCTTGGCGAGTTTTTCCGGCGTCACCACGGCACCGTCATCGCCAAGCGCCCGGAAATACTGGCCGTCCAGGCTGAAATTGCTGCTGTCTTCACGTGCCAGCACGGTGTTCGGCCGCGTGCCGGCAGCCACCAGAATGGACCGCGCCGGCAGCACATGGGTACTGCCGTCGGCATGTTTCAGATGAATGCGTTCGGCAAAGCCCTGCCCATCAACATCGATGCTGGTCGGCGTCAGGCTCTCGGCGAAGCGGATATTCTCCTCCAGCGCCTTTTCCACTTCCTCGTGATTGAGGGTATAGGACGGTGCATCGATCAGGCGCCGGCGATAGGCGAGTGTCACCCCGCCCCATTCCTGCAGCAGTTCGGAAATGCGCGGCGCCGTACCGGCAGCCGAAGCACGCCCGCGTTCGGCGCGGATGAGGCGGGCATGGTTCAGGAACTCGTCGACGATCTCCAGCTCCGTCGGCGACCATTGTGCCCGCAAGGCAGCCTCGCCCGTTTCGGATGTCAACGTCTCATAGCGGCTGAGGAATTTTTCGACCTGCACCGGATAATAGGCCATGGCCTCGGTCGCGGTATCGATCGCCGTCAATCCGCCACCGATCACCACCGCCGGCAGCCGCAATTGCAGATTGGCGATGGAATCCGCCTTGGCGGCACCGGTCAATTGCAGCGCCATCAGGAAGTCGGATGCCATGCGGACACCCTTGGCAAGGCCGCCCGGCATGTCGAGCAGGGTCGGCTTACCCGCCCCCATCGCCAGCGCCACATGATCGAAGCCCATCTCCCAGGCCTGGGGCAGCGTGATGGTCCCGCCGAAGCGGACCCCGCCGAACATCGCGAAAGTGTGACGGCGCTCGATCAGCAGCCGGATGATCTTCAGGAAGTTCTTGTCCCAGCGCACGGTGATGCCGTACTCCGCCACACCGCCGAAACCGGCCATGCTGCGCGTGCCCAGATCCTCGGTGAGGTCGGACACATGGCGGATCGGCTTGAAGGGCACGCGGCTGCCATCCCGCGCCACACCCGAGAGTTCCGGTGCCAGTGGCTCGATCTTCAACCCATCGACCGCCACCACGGTATGGCCATCGTTGAGGAGATAGTGAGAGAGCGTGTAGCCGGCCGGCCCCAGCCCCACCACCAGCACCTTCTTGCCGGTAGCTGGCTTTGCCATCGGCTGCTTCAGATTGAGCGGGTTCCAGCGCGTGAGCAGGCTGTAGATCTCGAAACCATAGGGCAGCGCCAGGATATCCTTCAGCGTGCGTGTTTCCGCCTGCGGGATGTCGACCGGTTCCTGCTTCTGATAGATGCAGGCCTTCATGCAATCGTTGCAGATGCGATGCCCGGTCGCCGCCACCATCGGGTTGTCGATGGCAATGATCGCCAAGGCGCCCAAGGGCTGACCGCCGGCCTTGGCGGTATGCATCTCGGAAATCTTTTCTTCCAGCGGACAACCCGCGAGCGTCACGCCGAACACGCTCTTCTTGAAGGTCCCGTCCTTTTCCTTCAGGCCCTTGGCGCAGCTGTCCTTGCCCTGGTTGTGGCACCAGATGCAATAGTTCGCCTGATCGAGCGCACCGACCAGATCCATGCCGCGATCGGTGAGGGCGAATCCTTCCCGGTGGCGCAGTTTGTCGGCCGCCAGTTTGAAGGAGGTAACGCCATCGCGCGTCTCGGTCTCCATATGGACCAGATGCTGCGGATCGATCTTGCGGGGTGCCTTGAACAGCACGCCGTTGCGGTGCAGTGCCCTGCCATCCTCCGACTGCGCCGCCCAGGCGGCATATTGCAGCGCAAGATCGATGCCCCTTCCATGCGCCGTTTCATCCTTGCCCCATTCTTCAACATGACGGGCAAACAGGATCTCGTCGAAGGTGCCGCCGAACAGGGCTGCAAGTTCACGGCGCACGGCATCCGCGTCGATGGCGGCGATCTTGTCGGGCCCATAGGCTTTCAGCGCGCGGCGCTGCACGAACAGGCGCTTGCAGGTATAGAGCGGCGCCAGATCGTTGTGCCGTGCCTGCAGGGCGCCCAGTTCGGATCCAATGCCGAACAAGGTGCCGAGGAAGTCTTCCAGATGCCCTGACAGATCGAGGATGAGTTGCGACTGCGCCTTGTCATCCAGCGATTTGGGCGCTGCGCGGCCGGCGAGCAGCCGTCCCAGGAGAGCGCCGGATCCCCGGCGCCAAGATCGGTCAGGAAAAGCGCATCAAGCCGGGCGAGACCTGCCGGGTCATAAAGATCGTCAAAACGCAGGCCGTGCGCCAGGGCGAGATCTTCCATTCGGTGGCTTCCTCAATATCACACGAAACGCGCGGCTTGCGGTGGCTCCTGCGGGATATTATTCGTACACAAACAAAAACAAGCAAGGCCTTTCCCGGGCGCCACTCACCGCGAGCTGCCGCAATTGATGCGCAGGGCGTAACATTTCCTGGCTATATCGCGAATTCGTGCTTGGACTTTTCGTGCGCTATTCCAAATACTTGCCCACCTACTGGAGACCGAGTGCAGCATGGACCGCACAGAGCCGAGCGATGGCAAAGAGAAGTTGATCGCAGCCAAGAAGCAATGGGCCAGGGATGGCCGATTGCTGACCGGCGAAACGCACCCGCACAGGGATGCCGGCCGACTGCCGCCAGGGCAGCGCCTGGTGACAAGCTGGCCCGTGCTGGATATCGGCGTGACCCCAACCATCCGGCCGGAAAGCTGGCGGCTTGATGTCGGCGGATTGGTGCAGCGGCCGGCGAGCTTCGATCAGGCAACATTCGCCGCCTTGCCGCAGACCGCCCAGCGCAGCGATATCCACTGTGTCACATCCTGGTCGCGCTTCGACAATGACTGGTTGGGGGTCGCCGCCACGGACCTCATCGCCGACGTCAAACCGCTTGAAAGGGCGCGTTTCGTCCAGCTGGAAGCCTATGACGGCTACACCACCAACCTGCCCCTCGACTCCTTTGCGCGCAGCGACGTGGTCCTGGCGACGCATTGGCAGGGCCAGAAGCTGAGCGTCGAACACGGCGCCCCGGTTCGACTGGTGGTTCCGCAGCTCTATTTCTGGAAAAGCGCCAAATGGCTGCGCCGGATCGATTTTGCCGAGACGGACCGGCCGGGCTTCTGGGAGCAGCGTGGCTACCACAATCTTGGCGACCCCTGGCAGGAACAGCGCTATGGCTAAGGTTGGAGAGGACCACGGCATTGGGGCGATCCCCCTTGTGATCCGGTTCACAGCGGGTCCCGGCAGTATCGGTTAAGTCTTTGGGCGAAGGCGGCAGTCGGGTGGGTTCGGACAGCCACCAGGGCCGTATACAACAGAAACAACCACAAACAGGAGACCAATCATGATGAACCACCGCCTCGCACTTATCACCGCCCTCACCGCGCTCAGCCTGGGCTTTGCCAGCTCCGCCTTTTCCATGGGGTCGGATTCGACCACGCCGGCCAAGAAAGCCGATGATTACAAGAAAGCGGTCGACCTGATCGAAGACGAGAAATACAGCGCCGCCATTCCCCTGCTGCAGAAATCCATCAAGGAAAAGGGCGAGTACGCCGATGCCCTCAACCAGCTGGGCTTTGCCAATCGCAAGATGGGCAATTGGAAGGCGGGCATGGAGTATTACCTGAAGGCACTCTCGCTCGAGCCCAATCATCTCGGCGCCAACGAATATCTGGGCGAGCTCTATCTCGAACAGAAGGATCTGCCCAACGCCGAGAAGCAGCTCGCGATCCTGAAGGCCGCCTGTGGCGATTGCGACGAATTTGATGAACTCGAAGACTCGATCGACGACTACAAGGACGACAACAACATCAATTGAGGTTGAGATAGCGACCCCTCACCCCCACCCTCTCCCCGCAAGCGGGGCGAGGGAGTTTCGACCGATCTCGCTCTATAGCCCCTCGCCCCTCTGGGGAGAGGGGTTGGGGTGAGGGGCCTCAATCCCGTCGCACCACCAGATAGCCGCGCAGTTTGCCGTCATCGCACGGGCGCACCATGGCGTGGAGCAGATGATCGACCGGCGCCCAGGCAGGCTCGTAATCGGCCTTGTAGACATCCAGCACCAGCACACGATCGGTATCGGGATCATAGGCAGCGAGCGGCGAGAAATGGCCGATATCGCTGCCGTCGCCGTAGAAATCATCGAGATGGAAATTGGCAATCGGGAAACAGCCGGCGCTGCTTTCCAGTGCTGCGAGATCGGCACGCAGTTGTCTGGCGGTTGCAGGATCAGCGGCTGATATCGGGCGCCGCTCCACGCGCCAATCTTCCAGGCCATAGTGCCGCAAGGCGACTTCCAGATGATCGGCGAGTTCCGCCAATTTCCGGCCACCACCATTCAAGGCGACACCGGCCGGCCATGTCGTATCCTTGAACAGCTCCAGCAATCGCTTCTCGCTCACCAGGCCACCGATGCGGTTGCCATGGGCAAGGCCGCGCGCCGCGTTCAGCACCATGACGGCGCTGGCGAGCGAACAGGCCGAATCGGTGTGCTGATGCAGTTGGTGCGGCATCAGCGCCCAGAAGTTGGGCGTCGGATGCTGGCGCACATAGGCGTTATCACGTGCCAGCGGCACCAGTCGAGCGCTGATCGCGGTGAGGTCGTTCATGGTTGCAGCCTCGCGAAGATCCAATGTGTCACGGCGATGTAGCCAGGGCTGGTCATGCCGAGCCGGTCGCGCAACAGCGCATTGGCCCGCGGGAGTGCGTGGAACGGCACGGCCGGATTGGCGTGATGTTCGGCATGAAAAGGCATGTTCCAGGCCAGGAAATTCACCAGCGCACCGGTATAGGTCGTGCGCGATCGCGCCAGCATGTCGATCGGTGCCTCGGCTGGCGACAATGGGCAGCCCCAATGCTCGGCCAGCAGATAGAGCCGCAACAAGGGCTGGCCAAGCAATACCGGGATGATCCAATACCGCAGCAGCAGATCGCTGTGAGCGATCAATGAACCGATCAGCAGCACAGCATAGATGGCCAGCACGACGCGCGATTCCCGGACCACCTTTTGCCGCTGACTGTCATTGCCGTAGAAATCCTCAGCCACCTGCCCAAGGGCCCGCCTGACAAGCCCTGCGATCTGCCAGCGCCAATAGGGCAGGCCAGAGACATGGATCAGCCATTGGCGGCGCGTCGCTGGGCGTGGGGATGATATTTCGGGATCACGCGCCGGGTCCTGGGTGTGGCGATGATGGGCGAAATGGAAGGCGCGGAAATACGCGCGCGGCAGCACCAGCAGAAGTCCGATGACCAGAGCGACGGCATCATTGAGCGCGCGGCTGGCAAAGGCCGTGCGATGGATGGTTTCATGGAGCGGCGCGAACAGGAAGACGAGCACCACGCCGTGCAGAAACATTGCCGGCCAGATCCAGGGCGAACTGCCCGTGCGCGATATGAGCATGCCGGTCAGCAGCAGCAGCATGAGGTGGCCACCGAGCTGCGCGAGGCCGCGCCGGTCATTCCGGTGCATCAGCGCGCGCATGTCCGCCGGGGTGGAAACGCGATCAACCGGTGTGGCGCTGAGCTCGCTCATTCACGTCAATCCGCTGCTGCGGCGGCCTCGCCGAAATTCTGCGCCGATTTGATCGCCAGCACGCCCAATGTCTGTTCCCGCCCGCGGACCTGCAGCTGATGCATGAGTGCGGGATCAAGGGCAATGCCGGCCGCACGCGCGACATTTTCCGAGATCACCAATTGGCAATCAAGTTCCTTGGTGGCGGTTTCCAGCCTGCTCGCCGTATTCACCGTATCGCCGATGGCGGTCAGGTGCTGATTGGGACCGTAGCCCATATCGCCAACGATGGCCGGACCGAAATGAATGCCGATGCCGATCCGAAGCGGCATCGGCAGATCGTCCTTCAGATGCCGGTTGAGTTCCTCGAGATTGACGGACATGCGCCGCGCGGCTTCCAGCGCCTGGGTGCAGGCGGCCTTGCCGTCACCACCCTCCATGCCGCTCTTGATGCCGAAAAGCGCCATGACGCCATCACCGATGAATTTGTCGAGATGTCCGCCCGCGCCGCTCACCGCCTCGCCCATGGCCTTGAAGTACCGGTTGAGGAGGAAGACCACATCGTAGGGCAGGCGTCGCTCGGAAAGCTGCGTGAAACCACGCAGATCAGCAAACAGCACGGCAATTTCCATCTCGCGCCCGGAATGATAGTCGCCGCGCGCATGTGCCTGCTGCGGGCCTGCCTGGGCTGGCAGCAGCGGCGTCACGGTGACCGGCGCCACCGGCCGCAATTGGCAGGCAAGCCTGGTATCAGGTGCGGCGCCAACACGCGCCAGCACACGCCTCTCGTCATCGCTGGGCACGGGCAATTGGGCCGCACCTTTCAGGACCTTGATGCGGCAGGTCGAGCAACGACCCCGCCCACCGCACACCGAGGCATGGGGGATGCTGGCGCTGCGGCTGGCTTCCAGCACGGTGGTGCCGGATTGGATATGAACAACCGCGCCGCCTTCATAGGAGATCGCGATGGCACGGCGGCGATTGAGCTGGGCGCGGACCAGGCGGGCGCCGAGGACAAAGGTAAGCAGCCCGCCGCAGATCCAGAACCCCAGGTCGCGGAGCGCATAGACTTCGGCCGCCGCCTCCTGGTTGGGGAGGTTGTCCCGTTCGATGAGAGCCGGCAACCAGGTCTCGTCTTCGAGTTTCTCGGCGATGGCGCGGCCGGAATCGGCAAAGCCGATCAGTGACAGCACGGGAATCGTCACGGCGAGCGCGAAGAGATAGGCCCGCGCCCGCGGATACCACGGCTTGAGGCGCAGCCAATAGGCCATGCCGATGCAGCCATGGATCCAGGTGACAAGAGTGGCGATTGCCTGCAGCGCACCATTCCAGGGCTGGAACACCCACAACGTCAACAGCACATAGGCATAGGAATCCTTGAAATGGTACTGCTCGCTGGCATAGGCCGTGCCCAGGACGTGAAGCATCAACAAAGGCGGTGTCGCAAGACCCAGCACCAGCTGCGCTGCTTCCCAGAATGGCATCTTCAGGGAATGGCGGCGGTAGAGGGCGATCAGCGCCACCAGAATATGGAGAAAGGCGGCCATGAACAGCAGCCCTTCGACTGGTTTGAACCGCCAGAAACCGAGGAAGACCGAACGCCCGGCTTCCAGCCATTGCAGCGAGACGATGCCCAGCGCGTGATTGAGATTGTGGGTCAGCACATAGAAGAACAGCACCAACCCGGTCATGAGCCGGGTGCGGCCGAGATACCTGTTCCAGTTTGCGGTGATTCGCCCGATGGCCGGCAAGGTCATGCAGCTCCCACATAGGTAGCAAGTGCCGGGCGGGTTTGATTAAGAACCGGCGGTTTGATAATAGTCGCAGCCATGACCGAATGGAAACCACCTCGCTTGCCCGCCAAGATCTTCGTCAATCCGCGCCTCAGCCCGGCCGAAGACCGGCTGGAGATGGCGGCTCCTGGCGTGGTGGATGCCGCGGGTTTTGCCCGCGCCTGCGCCGAGATCAAGGCCTGGCCCGGCTATGAGCCCACACCCCTCCGCTCTCTCGACGGGCTGGCGGATCAACTGGCCGTGGGGAAGATCTTCTACAAGGACGAGAGCGCGCGGTTCGGCCTCGGCGCCTTCAAGGCGGTCGGCGGTGCCTATGCGGTCCTGCGTCATCTGCAGGACCGGTTGGGTGGCGACGTCACGCTTGCCGATCTCCTCGCCGGCAAATACCGCGACCGCACCAGGGATATCACGGTTTGCACGGCGACCGACGGCAACCACGGCAAATCCGTTGCCTGGGGCGCCAGGCTGTTCGGGTGCCGCGCCGTCATCTACATCCATGCCGGCGTCAGTGTCGGGCGCGAGAAGGCCATTGCCGCATTCGGCGCGGAAATGCGGCGCATCCCGGACAATTATGACGCCTCGGTCCGCGCCTGTGCGGCCGATGCCGCGAAGAATGGCTGGCAGGTGATCTCGGACACCACCTGGGAAGGCTATCAGGAGATTCCGCGCCACGTCATGCATGGCTATAGCGTGATGATGGATGAGGTGATGCAGCAGTTGCCGGACCACCAGAACATCAGCCACGTCTTTATCCAGGCCGGCGTCGGCGGCTTGCCGGCGGCGGTTGCCGGCTATCTGTGGCTGGAGCTGGATGCGCTGCGGCCCAAGATCGTGGTCGTCGAACCCGAAAAGGCTGCTTGCCATTTTGTGAGCGCCCAGGCCGGCACACCCACCGCCGTCACCGGCAAGCTGGATACGCTGATGGCCGGTCTCGCCTGTGGTGAGGTGTCGCCCCTTGCCTGGTCGCTCCTCGACAAGGCGAGCTTCGCCTTCATGACCGTGCCGGACGATGCGGCGGTGTTTGCCATGAAGACGCTGGCCGCTGGCAATGACAGGGATGCCAAGGTTGTTGGCGGCGAAGCAGGTGTCGGTGGTCTGGCCGGGCTCATCGCGGCGGCGATCGACCCTGCCGCAAGGTCCGCTTTGCTGCTCGACAGGAACGCCAATATCCTCATCATCGGTAGCGAAGGCGCCACCGACCCGGTTCTCTATGCAAAGCTCGTCGGCCAAACGCCAGAAGAGGTAGCGGCATGAGCGACGATCTCAGGGAAAAGGGACAGATCGAAGGCCGCCGCCTGATGCAGGACAAGCTCGCGCGCCAGCAGCGCCGGGAAGAACGCATGCGCATGCTGGCGTCCGGCCCGCCCTCACCCTGCATCAGCGTCTGTCAGATGGACCCGATGACCGGCTATTGCGTGGGCTGCACCCGCACCATCGACGAGATCCGCGACTGGATCATCTCCAACCCCGATGCGCGCAATGCCATCCTGGCGCGCATCGCCGAGCGCCGCGCGAAGGCAGCCTCCCGATGACCGATCAGGTCAAGCCGGCTGGCGTCCGCGCTGACAGCGACGCCACGGGCCTCATCCTGCTGGCGCTGATTACCATTTTCTGGGGCGTCAACTGGCCGGCAATCAAGCTCTCGGTCAATGAGGTGCCGGTCTGGGCGTTTCGCACAATCTGCCTGTTGGCCGGTGCCGGCGGACTCTTCGCCATCGCCGCCATGGCACGCCTTTCCCTACGCATACCGCGCCAGGATCTGAGGCCGCTCTTGATCGCTGCTCTTGGCAATATCACCGGCTGGCACCTGTTCTCGGCGCTCGGCGTCACCATGATGTTGCCGGGCCGAGCGTCGATCCTCGCCTTCACCATGCCGCTCTGGGCGGCCCCCATCGCCGCCATCTGGTTGCGCGAGCGGATCGACGGTCTGCGCCTTGCGGGCCTTGGCGTCGGCATGATCGGCCTGCTCGTGCTCGTGATCCCGGACTGGGCCAATCTCAGTGCCGCCCCCATGGGCCCGATCTTCATGCTGCTCGCAGCCATCTCCTGGGCCCTCGGGACGGTGGCTCTCAAGACGCACACCTATTCGATGCCGACCACATCGCTGGTCGCCTGGCAGATGCTGCTGGGCGGCATCCCGATTTTCCTTGGCGCGCTGATCTTCGATTTTGACTTCGACCCCACTGCTGTCAGTTCGCTGGGCTGGTGGGCGGTGGCCTATGCCGCCCTCATCCCGATGGTGTTCTGTCATTGGGCCTGGTTTCGCGTCGTCGGCCTCTATCCGGCCGTCGTGGCAGCCATCGGCACCCTGGCGATCCCTGTGGTCGGCATCATCTCATCTGCCATGATCACCGGCGATCCCGTGGGATGGGACGAAATCTTGTCCTTGGTTCTTGTGGTCTTCGCGCTGTTCCTGGTGCTGGTAGCACCGCAATTGCGGAAGCGCTGAGGTTCAGCGCTTCACCGCGACGCAGTTGAGCAAAGTCTCTTCACGGTCGCTTGCCGGTGCAATGCCGAACCAGCGCTCAAGAATGCCCAGATCGTTGCGGCTCCACCACAGATAAGGATAGGAGATCGACCGCTCGGCCACGTCGAATCCGGCAGCACGGATCATGGCGAGATATTCTTTGCCGTGCGCTGGACATCCATCGGATGGCGGAACAGCAGGCGGATCATGGGCGAGTGGATATACTTCCGGGTCGATTCCGCGAACAGGAAGAGGCCGCCCGGCTTCAGCACGCGATGGAATTCCCTGAGCGCAGGTTCCTGATCCATCAGGTGGTGAAAGGTCTGGTGGCAGAAGATCATGTCGACGGACTCATTGGGCAGCAGCATCCGCGAAGATGTCGTCTGCTGGAATTCCACCGTCATGCCGTCACGCGCCGTTTCGGCGGCGGCGATCTCCAGCATGGCGCCGTCGACATCGATACCGATCATGCGGGTCGGGCGGAAGCGCTCCTTCAACAGCCTGAAAGAGCGACCGCGACCACAGCCCACATCGACAATGGTTGCATAACGAGGCCGGCGATCGTCGATCAAGCGCTCGAGATCGCCCAGCGCCCGCTGCAACACATGGATTGCCCAGGTCTCGGTCTTGAGGAACCACACGCCAAAGCGCGATTCCGGCACGAACATGCTGGCATTGATCGCGTCATTGCGCTGATAGGCGGGCGAGTCCATCAGATGTTGATGCCATTCTGAGTCGCCGCTGGCAAGAGCCCTCACGCGATAGCGAGGGCCCCCTCACCCCAACCCCTCTCCCGCGAGGGGAGAGGGGCTTGATGCGAACCGTGCAATATCGAATTCGTTGGGATAGGCCGGCTATTGCCGAACGAGACTCATCCCCTCTCCCCCTGTCGGCGAATGCCGACATTCGTCGGCGGGGCGGGAGAGGGTCAGGGTGAGGGGGTGGATAGAACGGTTCCGCTCTAAGCCGCCGTGCCACCCACCGTGAGCGCATCGATGCGCAAGGTCGGCTGGCCAACGCCCACAGGCACGCCCTGGCCTTCCTTGCCGCAGGTGCCCACACCGGTATCAAGCTTCATGTCATTGCCGATCATGCCAACCTTGGTGAGCACGTCCGGGCCATTGCCGATGAGGGTCGCCCCCTTGACCGCCGGGCCGATCTTGCCGTCTTCGATGAGATAGGCTTCGGACGCCGAGAACACGAATTTGCCCGAGGTGATGTCGACCTGGCCGCCGCCGAAATTGACCGCGTAGAGTCCCTTCTTGACGGAGGCCAGAACTTCTTCCGGCGCATGCTTGCCGTTCAGCATGATGGTGTTGGTCATGCGCGGCATCGGGTTATGGGCGAAGCTCTGGCGCCTGCCATTGCCGGTCGGCTTCATGCCCATGAGGCGCGCATTCTGCCGGTCCTGGAGATAGCCCTTCAGAATGCCGTCCTCGATCAGGGTCGTGCATTGCGTCGGCGTGCCTTCATCATCGATGGTCAGCGAGCCGCGCCGGTCGGTGAGCGTCCCGTCATCGACGACAGTGACACCGGGTGCTGCAATGCGGCTGCCCATCAGGCCAGCAAAGGCCGAGGTCTTCTTCCGATTGAAATCGCCTTCAAGCCCATGCCCGATCGCTTCATGAAGCAGGATACCCGGCCAGCCGGGCCCAAGCACCACGGGCATTTCACCGGCGGGGGCCGGAATCGACCCCAGATTGACGATCGCCTGGCGCAGCGCTTCATCAGCACCTGCCTGCCAATGGGCCGGATCGACCACGCCGTCATAGGTGACGCGGCCGCCGGAGCCGAACGAGCCGGTCTCCATGCGACCATCCTGCTCCACCATGACGGAGATGTTGAGCCGCACCAGCGGGCGAACATCGGCCATGCGCTGGCCGTCACCGCGGATGATCTGGATGGCCGACCAGGAGCCGGAGATCGAACACATCACCTGCCGCACCCGTGGATCCTTGGCCCGCGCATAGGCATCGATCTCCTCGAGCAGTTTTACCTTCCGTTCAAACGGCAAAAGGCCCAAGGGATTGTCGGGGGAATAGAGCTGCCGGTTGGTTCCGACCGGACCCACATCGAGGGCGCCGTTATGGCCGGCATGGACCGCCTTCACGGTCTGGGCGGCGCGGGCGAGCGCCGCCTCGGAGAGGTCGCTCGCATGGGCATAGCCCGAAATCTCGCCGGCGATGGCGCGCAGGCCGAATCCCTGGGTGGTATCAAAGCTGGCGCTTTTGAGCCGCCCGTCATCAAAAGACAGCGCTTCGGACTGCTCGTATTCGAGATAGAGCTCGCCGTCATCGGCGCCGTTGAGGGCATCCGCCACCAGCCTGTCAACCTTGCGCTGGTCGAGGCCGGCGCGTTCAAAGAACAGCTGATTGGTGGTGGCTAAATTCGACATGGCTTGGGGCTCCGGCGCGGTCTTCGGGGATCTGGGTTCTGATATAGGACGCCCGGGCGGGTTTTGCCACCCACCTCTGCCTGGCCTCTGCCTGGCCTCTGCCTGGATGGCAGCCACCGGCCCTGTCGGCAACCAGCCTGCGGACCGGCATCAAATCAGCCCAGGAGGCCGATCCGCCGTTCGATTTCGCAGAGCAACCGCGGGATATCGACCAGGTCGGCGCCGGGGCCCAGATCGCCGGCAAAGGGAGGATCGGCATCGTTTGCCAGGCGGTCACGGGCAATCGCCTGGTTGGCGCCGAGATCGAGAACCGGAACATGCCGCTCGTCAGCCATGGCCATCAGGCGACGGTGGGATTCCTGCCGGACGAGCGCGGCGTCCCCAAGATCGATCAAGATGAGATCCGGCGCGTGCGAGCGCATGGCCACCAATCCGAGTTCAGCGGTATGTACCGTTGTGAGCGAAACGTTATCGAGCTGGGCCAGCGCCCGCTCGATCAGGCGCACATGGGCTGGATTGTCCTCGACATAGAGAATACGCCGATGCGGCCTGAAGACCCGCGTTAGTTCCCCCGGAGTCGACGCCGCGGGTGACAATGTCGGGGACGAGGGCACGCCCGCGACGGATGGTGGCTCAGTCTGCTCCGGTGCCGCCAGCTTGGCATCGGCGATCGGCAGGTCGACCCAGAAGGTGCTGCCCTGGTCCAGCCCACTCTTGAAGCCGATCTTGCCGTTCATCAGTTCGGTCAACCGTTTGCTGATGGACAGACCAATGCCGGTCCCTTCGACCGCCAGCATCTCGGCGCCAAGGCGATTGAACGGCACGAACAATTCCGCCTGTCGCTCCGCCGGAATGCCGTAGCCGGTGTCGCGCACCGAGACGCGCAGGAAGCCCGGCCTTACAACCGAGCACGCCAGATCCACATCACCGCCCGGCCGGTTGTACTTGATCGCGTTGGTCAGCAGATTGAGGAACACCTGGCGCAAGCGGACCCGGTCCGCCAGAACCCATGGCAGGGGATCGCCAGGCCGCGCAACCTTCAGCTTGATGGCGCGGGCAGCACCCATGCTTTCAATCAGCGGCAATGCATCGTCAATGACCGCGAAAGCATCAATCGGTTCGATCTTCAAACCGATGCGACCGGCATCTATCTTGGCCAGCTCCAGGATGTCCTGGATCAGCTCAAGGAGGTGCTTTCCGCCCGCCATGATATCACGCAGATATTCGCGTTGCTTGGGCAGCAGGGGGCCGGCGCGTTCCGTTTCCAGCAGCTGCGCGTAACCGAGCACTGCATTGAGCGGTGTACGCAGTTCATGGCTCATATTGGCGAGGAAATCGGATTTGGCACGATTGGCCGTCTCGGCACTTTCCTTGGCCTGGCGCAAAGCGATTTCGCCCTGCTTCTGCACCGTGATGTCCTGCACGGTGCCGATGGAACGGGTCGGCTTGCCGACGGAATCATAGAAGCTGCGGCCATGCACGTCGACATGCTTGATGCGGCCGTCTGGCATCACAACGCGGTAGGTCATGTCAAAAGGCAGATGATTGGCAAGCGAGTCCGCATAGACACGCGCCACTCCGTCGCGGTCTTCTGGATGAATGGCGTTCTCGAAAGCCAGATAGAAATTTCCCGAGGTCGAACGGTCAAGCTCGAGGATGTTGAAGACTTCGTCGGACCAGACGCGGCTGCCATCGGCGTGGTCGATTTCCCAGGCGCCGAGATGGGCGATCCGCTGCGCTTCCTGTAGCCTTGTTTCACTTCGTTTCAGGGCCTGTTCGGTGCGCATGACATCGTTGATGTCCTCCACCACGCCAATCAGCCGGTGCGGTGCGCCGTTGCGCGTGCGTGCCAAGGTCACTGTCAGGCGGACCCAGATAATCTGCCCGGCCTTGCCGATATATCTCTTTTCCAGCGTATAGGGGCCGCGCTTGCCGGCAATGAGGTCATCGCCCAGTTGATTGTCGATCGCGACATCATCCGGATGCGTAATGTCGGCAAAGCTGCGGCCGACCAATTCCGCGGGGTCGTAGCCGACGATGCCGCAGAAGCGTTGGTTGACCCGAATGAACACGCCCTCGAAATCGGAATAGCAGATGCCGATGGCGGCCTGCTCGAAGACAGCGCGAAAAAGAGATTCCGCTTCCTCTTGTTCATCCACCGCCGACACCGCGGGATAGGACTTCTCCGGACGAGCGACCTGGTCGGCCGCTGCCTGCAATTCCTTTGGGTCGAAGGAACTGGGTGGCTTTGCCGATATGTCGGCTTGACGCTTGGCGCCGCGCAACATTGGCCTCTTCACATCGGCTTTCTTCATGTTCCCGATCTCGACGGCCGTTCCTGGCCAGATCCGATCCTGCCTGGGGTCATTCAGCAACAAGGACCCAGGGTACGGTCTGAGATGCTAAGGATTTCTTAGTTTTTCAAGGCGTTGATGTGAAACGGGATTGCCGGGTGATGCCGTCCGGAAAGGCAAGGACGCTGATGGAGGTCAGCGCCCTTGCTGGACAAGGCGGTTGCGGGCGCGCAGCGACCGATCCACCAAGCTGGCCTTTGGCCCTAGGAACTAGTTCCACTCAATGTTGAAAGTGTCGAGGGTCATGCCCGGCTGATAGTCGATATTGGTCAGGATGACCGATCCACCATTGGCGAAAGTGAACTGCACGTCGCCGCCAGCGGTCTGGCCGATATCAACGTTACCCGCCCAGCCGTTGAAGACCAGCGTGTCGTCCCAGAGGTCGAAATCATTGATCGACGCCTTGCCGTCATAATCTTCGACGGAGAAGGCAAGCTTGTCGTGACCAGAGCCGCTCCAGGCATAGTCCAGAATGCCGTCGAAGGTCAGGTAATCGTCGCCATCCTCGGCAAAGATCGCATTGACGCCGGCGCCGCCCGTGATGAAGTCATTGCCGGTGCCGCCATAAATCGTGTCGTTACCACCGTCGCCGTTCAGGATATCGCTGCCGGCGTCACCAAAGAGCTTGTCGTTGCCGTCGCCGCCGCTGAGCGAATCATGGTCGCCTTCGCCGTGAAGCTCATCATCGCCGCTCCCGCCAGCGAGGGTGTCTGTCCCGGCACCACCCCATAATTTGTCATGGCCGCTGCCGCCATCGAGCTTGTCGTTGCCGTCGCCGCCATAGAGTTCGTCATTGTCGCCGGCACCATAGAGCGTGTCATTGCCGACCGCGCCATAGAGCACGTCATTTCCGTCGCCGCCATGCAGGCCGTCATTGCCTTCGTCGCCGAACAGTTTGTCTTGGCCTTCATCGCCGACCAGGCTGTCATCGCCACCTTCGCCGAACAGCCAGTCATTGCCTTCGCCGCCGTAAAGCTGGTCGAAATGGTCGCCGCCAGTCAATACGTCATGGCCGCTGCCGCCATCCGGGATATCGTTGCCGGCACCACCATAGAGGGCGTCATTGCCAGTCTCGCCCCAGACGACATCGTGGCCTTCATCGCCATAGAGAGCGTCATTGCCCTCGCCACCTTCAATCCTGTCATTGCCGCCGAGCCCGTGAACGGTGTCCTGCCCGCCGAAGCTCTGTATCCAATCGGCCTTGTCGGTGCCGGCAAAGGCGTTGTCGGCATTGTTGCCGGCCACGTAATTGTAGAAGATGTAGCCAAGCTTCTTGAGGATGGTCGGATTGATTTCGATCGGCATGCTGGCGTTCCCCCGGAATCAGCGGATGTATCAAAGGACTTGCCGATCTGTCGCCGGGCGGCACGGCGGCGTTCGCCGGAATCGGCGTCCGGGCTGTGACCGGCGTCACCGAAACGCGCTAGATTCCGCTCAGGGCCACCTTCCCCGGCGGACGATCCTCCATCCCGCCCCCCGGTGAGGTCGAGCCGGCGCGGGGAAAAGGCCTGATTGCCACCACCCAGCCTGACGAGCGGCGGCGGAAATAGGCACATTGCAAGCCAGGGTGGTCGACGTGTAGGGTCCGGCCAAATTCATCCAAGGAAAGACAAAAATCCCATGCGTCCATCCGGTCGCGCCGCCAACCAGCTGCGCCAAGTCGAATTCCTCGTTGGTTTCAATCGCCATGCCGAAGGTTCGTGCCTGGTTAAATTCGGTGACACACACGTCATCTGCACGGCTTCGCTCGATGAGAAGGTGCCACCCTTCCTGAAGAATTCCGGCAAGGGCTGGGTGACCGCCGAATACGGTATGCTGCCGCGCGCGACCCATACCCGTGGCGACCGCGAAGCCGCCAAGGGCAAACAATCCGGCCGCACCCAGGAAATCCAGCGCCTGATCGGCCGGGCGCTGCGCGCCGTCACCGATCTGAAGGCCTTCGGCGAACGACAGATCAAGATCGATTGCGACGTCATCCAGGCAGATGGCGGCACACGCACCGCCGCCATCACGGGGTCCTATATCGCGCTCCATGAATGCTTCCGCCTGATGAAGGAAATGGGCGCCATCAAGGCAATCCCGCTCATCGACCAGGTGGCTGCCATTTCCTGTGGCCTTTACAACGGCAATGCGGTCCTCGATCTCGACTATCCGGAAGATTCCAACGCCGAGGCCGACGCCAATTTCGTCCTTACCAACAAGGGCGGCATGGTCGAAGTCCAGGCGACGGCGGAAAAGGAGGCCTTCAGCGATGTGCAATTCGCCGAATTGCTGGCCCTCGCCCGTCACGGCACGACACAGCTATTCGAGATGCAGCGCGCGGCCCTGGCCGCGGCCTTGGCGGCGAAGAAGTAATGGCGCGGCAATTCGCCCCGGGTGGCCAAGGCGGGAAGCTGGTCCTGGCCAGCCACAATCCCGGCAAGCTGCGCGAGATCGTCGAATTGCTGGCGCCTTACGGCATTGATGTGGTGTCAGCGGGCGCCCTGGGCCTGCCCGAGCCCGAGGAGACGGAGGCCACGTTCATTGGCAATGCGCGGCTGAAGGCGGTGGCTGCGGCCAAAGCCAGTGGGCTGCCGGCGCTGGCCGATGATTCCGGCCTCGAGGTCATGGCGCTGGGCCGCGATCCAGGCATCTATTCGGCGCGCTGGGCGGGTCCGACGAAGGATTTCGCCATGGCCATGGCGCGTGTCCTGGATCTCCTCAAGGGGAGCGACGATCGCCGGGCGCGCTTCGTCTCCGCCCTGGCCCTGGCCTGGCCGGACGGTCATTGCGACGAGTTCGAGGGGGATGTCTGGGGCGACATCGTGGAGGCGCCTTTGGGATCCAAGGGTTTCGGCTACGACCCCATTTTCCGGCCTGACGGCTACGCCATCACGTTCGGTGAAATGGATCCGGCGCACAAGCACGAGATGAGCCACCGCGCCGTGGCCTTCCGCCAGTTCGTGGCGGCCTGCTTCAAGGCCTGATCTAGACCGCCCGGCTGTGACGCGTGTTGTCGGGTGCTAGATAGGCGTCGAAGGCCGCGGCAACCACCCGCTGGAAGGGCAGGCCGCGTTCCGTCACGGTGACATGCCGGCCGACCAGGTGAATGAGCCCGTCCTCGATCAGGGGCGAAAGCTGGGCCATGATCATGGCCGGCTCGAAGTCGAAGGCGCCGAGATCAACAGTGCCATAGCACATCAACTGCTCGATGATCGCGCGGCGCCGTCTGTCCTCGGCCGTCAGGGCGACGCCTTTCACAATGGGCAGCCGCCCCTCGCCGACCGAACGCGCCCAGGGCGTATTGTCCGGGGCGTTCTGAAGATAGCCCTGCGGCAGGGCCGAGATGGCGGATGGGCCAAAGCCGATGAGGGCGTCGGCACGGTCGATGGTGTAACCCTGGAAGTTGCGCTTCAGCGTGCGGCTGTCGCGCGCCAGCACCAGCGCATCTCCCGCTTTGGCGAAATGATCGAGGCCGATGCGGCTGTAATCCAGTGCCGCCAGCGCCTGGGCTGCTGCTTCGAACTGGCGGAAGCGGGCATAGGCGTCGGGGAGCGACGCCTCATCGATAAGGCGCTGGTGCGGCTTCATCCATGGCACATGGGCATAGCCGAAGAGTGCTATCCGCTCGGGCGCCAGGTCGGCCGCCTGGCCTACCGTGTGCCGGAGGCCCGAGACGCTCTGGAAAGGCAGGCCATAGATGAGATCGAGATTGAGCGAGCGGATGCCATTGGCGCGCAGCTTCGCGACGCAATCCTTCACCAGATCGAAAGGCTGCACGCGGTTCACCGCCGCCTGCACGACGGGGTCGAAATCCTGCACGCCCAATGAGGCACGGTTGACGCCGACGCGGCGCATGGCAGCCAGGAACTCGTCGCTCACCGTGCGCGGGTCAAGTTCGATGGCGAGGTCGAGATCGGGCTCCAGCGCGAAGTGATGCGCGAGTGCGGCCATGATGCGCTCAAACTCGTCCGCGTCCAGGCTGTTGGGCGTTCCGCCGCCGAAATGGATGGAGCTGACGATGCGCCGATGGCCGCTGGCCCTCAGCATGTCGCCGATATGGGCGATTTCAGCAAGCAGCGTATCGGCAAAATCGGCGATCGGCTTGTGGCGGGCGACGATCTGGGTGTTGCACCCGCAATACCAGCACATCTGCTGGCAGAAGGGGATATGAAGATAGAGCGAGAGCGGCGCCTCGGTCGGCAGGGCCTGCAGCCACTCGGTCGCCGTTCCGGGCGTGATGCCGGCATGGAAATGGGGCGCCGTCGGGTAGGACGTGTAGCGCGGCACCGGACGGTCGTAGATCGCGATGAGATGATCGGTAATCATGGGTCGCAGGTTATGGATTGACCGGGGCCGCCACCTTGATTCAAATCAACCCCGGACAGGCTTGGCAGGGGGAACAGGACCAGATGGGTGCGACAAAATTGACCATTCCGGCGCGCAAGGGCCTGGCCGTGCGCATCGAGGCGGGCCGGACCTTCACGGTCGTCAACACCCATGGCACCCAGGTGGTCGACACCTGGGCCTTCAATGGGGCCGATATGGCCGAGTTCATGTCGATGGAGCACAGCCGGGCCGGCTTCCGGCGCCTGTGCAGCCGGGTCGGCGATGCCTATCTCACCAACAAGCGGCGGCCGATCCTGACCGTGACCGACGACACCTCGCCGGGGCGCCACGACACCTTGATCGCAGCCTGCGATGTTTACCGCTACCAGGCCCTGGGCCATGTCGGCCATCACGACAATTGCACCGAGAACCTGCGCGATGCACTGGCCATGCTCGGCCTCGCACCCCCGGAAACGCCGGCGCCGCTCAACCTCTTCATGAACATTCCCTGGGAACCCAACGGCGATCTCTTCTGGAACGAGCCGATGAGCCTGCCCGGCGATGGCATCACCTTCCGCGCCGAGATGGATCTGGTGGCCGTCTTCTCCGCCTGTCCGATGGATCTGCTGCCGATCAATGGCAAGGATGGCGTGATCCGCGACGCCCATGTGGCGGTGAGCTAGGGGCAGGGCACCAGGATCGCCGTGGCGCCATTCGCGGTCGCTGATTCCGGGATCGGTGTGCAGCTACCCTGTTCGCAGATCTGCCAGTTGCCGGGCTTGGCGCCAGGACGCGCCAGCAACAGGCGGTCTTCGATGAAGGCCAGTGCCGGGTGATAGCGCCAGACATCTCCCTCCCGGACGGCGCCGTCCGGCGGTGGGATGCCCTCGCCATGCACGCGGGTTTCCACGAGCTGGAATCCGCTGAGGCCGACATTCCAGTCTTCCTCCCAGCGCGACGTGTCGGTCGGTTGCGACCAGGCCAGGGTGAAGGCACTGCCGGCCAACAGCAACTGCTTGGCACCGGCGAGAAGCAGGCAGGCGTTCATCGAAAAGTCCCTCAATTCAGCCAGGAATGACCGGCGACAAAGACTGGCACGATGATGCTCCGTGCGCAAAACGGGGATTTTGGCCGGGAAGTCTGTTTCCGATGGGCAAGTCTCGGCAATCCGGTCAAAATGCCGCAATGCACCATCTGCCATGATCGTTGTTAGATAACGGCAACCCATTTCCACGAGAAGGATAAATCATGCAACTCCACGGCAAAGTGGCCCTCATCACCGGGGCGGCCAGCGGCATCGGCAAAGAGATCGCCCTGACCTATGCGGCGGCGGGTGCCGCCATCGCCATCGCCGATCTCAACCAGGCCGGCGCCGATCAGGCCGCGGCCGAGATCGTGGCCAAAGGCGGCAAGGCCATCGGCATTGCCATGGACGTGACGAACGAGGCAGCGGTCGATCAGGGCACCGACCTTGCCGTCCAGAAGCTGGGCGGGCTCGACATCATGATCTCCAATGCCGGGATCCAGATCGTCAAACCCATCGTCGAGTTCGCCTTCGCCGATTGGAAGAAGATGCTGGCCATTCACATGGACGGCGCCTTCCTCACCACGCGCGCTGCCATGCGGCGCATGTACAAGGACAAGCGCGGCGGTTCGATCATCTATATGGGCTCGGTGCATTCCCACGAGGCCTCGAAGCTGAAGGCGCCCTATGTCGCAGCCAAGCATGGTCTCCTCGGCCTCGCCCGCGTCGCCGCCAAGGAAGGTGCCGAGTACAATGTCCGCGTCAACGTGATCTGCCCGGGCTTCGTGCGCACGCCGCTCGTCGACAAGCAGATTCCCGAACAGGCCAAGGCGTTCGGCATCACCGAGGAGCAGGTGATCAAGACCATCATGCTGAAGGATACCGTCGACGGCATCTTCACGACGGTCGAAGACGTGGCACAGACGGCGCTGTTCCTGGCGAGCTTCCCGTCGGCAGCGCTCACCGGCCAGTCGATCACGGTCAGCCATGGCTGGCATATGCAGTAGTTGGACGGGGCGGGGAGCGACATGCCGAAGATCGAGCTACCGGCCTATGAGACCGTCGCCCTGGTGTTGCAGGGCGGCGGGGCGCTCGGCAGCTATCAGGCCGGCGTCTATGAAGGGCTCCATGAGGCCGGCATCCAGCCCAACTGGTTCGCCGGCATTTCCATCGGTGCGCTCAATGCGGCGATCCTCGGCGGCAATGCGCCGGAGAAGCGCCTCGAAAAGCTCCACGAGTTCTGGGAGACAATCTGCCAATCGGCTTTGTTTCCCGCCTTCACCCTCGGCGCCGAGGTTGCGAGCTATCTCGGCGATGGCGACATGCGCACCCTGGCCGGCGCCTGGTCGTCGATGCGGGCCATGATCGAGGGCCAGCGCGGTTTCTTCACCCCGCGCCTGCCGCCGCCTTTCCTCAACACCTTCGGTGGGCCGGAGGCGAGCAGCTTCTATGATACCGCGCCGTTGAAGGCGACCCTGGAACGGCTCTGTGATTTCGACCGCATCAATGCTCGCGAGACGCGCGTCTCGGTGGGCGCCGTCGATGTCGAGACCGGCAATTTTGAATATTTCGACAATGCCAACAGGAAGCTGCAGGCCGAGCATTTCATGGCGTCCGGCGCCTTGCCGCCGGGCTTCCCGGCGGTGGAGATCGAGGGCAAGCATTACTGGGATGGCGGCCTCGTTTCCAACACGCCGTTGATGGAAGTGCTCTCCTGCCCACCGCGGCGCGACACGCTCACTTTCCAGGTCGATCTGTGGTCGGCCAAAGGCCAGCTACCGCAGAACCTGCTCGATGTCGACGAACGCCGCAAGGACATCACCTATTCCAGCCGGACGCGCCTCGTCACCGATGTCGCCGGACAGATGCAGCGCCTGCGCCGCGCGCTGAAGAAGGCTATCGACAAGATTCCGGCCGAATTCCAGAACGATGCCGATGTCGCCGCGTTACGCGAGCTTTCCTGTTCAAAAGTCTACAACACCATCCAGCTCATCTACCGCGACAAGCAGTTCGAGACCCACAGCAAGGATTATGAGTTCAGCCTCCTCAACATGCGTGAACACTGGCGCCAGGGCCTCGACGACATCCGCGAGACGCTGAAGCACCCGGAATTCCTGGCCCGGCCGTCCGGCGCTACCGGCGTGGTCACGCATGATGTGCATCGGGTGGAGGGGTAGGGGCTCCTCGTCGCTTGATAAACCCCCTCACCCCAACCCCTCTCCCGCGAGGGGAGAGGGGCTAGTGCCACGCACTCCATCTGAGATCGCTGTTTAGTACCGAGTATTGCCGGCAGGTCTCCTTCCCTCTCCCCTCGCGGGAGAGGGTCAGGGTGAGGGGGTGTCAACGACAGTACCGCTCTATCACGATATCGCCGCCTGCACCTCACCCGCGCGACGGACCCAGTGTTCCTCTTCTTCCGTCATGTTGAAGAGCTTGCCGTGCTGCACGACCTGGGCGAGTTCAGCGCGGGCGCGGTCCTGGGCGCCCTGCTTCCACAGCATCTCGGCAAAGAAATAGCGCGCTTCCAGGCGGCGCGCTTCCAGACTGTCTTTGCGCTGCAGCAGCGCGTCCAGCTCGGCGATGGCGGTCGCGAGGTCGCCCGCCGCGGCAACGGCCCGCGCGCCGAGGATGGTACGCTCCTGCGAGTAGGAGTTGGGATGCGCCTCCGCCAGTTCGCGCAGCACCTGTCGCGCCTTGGCATGGTTGCCGTTCTCGAAGAGCGCGCGGGAAAGTCCGATGAGAATGTCGGCCGCGTTGACGAAATAGCCCTCGCGCGCACTTTCATAGAGGCGCACGGCATCGCCATAACGTTCCCGCGCCATGCATTCTTCGGCCAGCGCTATCTTGTCGTTGATCGAGCCCGCGTCGATGACGTCTTCGACGCGGCGCGATTTGACCTCCCGCTCCCACTCCGCCTGCGCCCGCTGCCAGCGCGCCTGATCCATGCGCAGCACCTGGGGCGAGCCCTGCAGCGTGGGGTAAACCTCGACAAAGAAATAGGCGAGGCTTCCGACCAGCGGAAAGAGGAGGATGAGGCTGATCCATCAGCAGGTCTTGCCATGACGGATAGCATGGACCGCCATGAAGATCTGCAGACCGACAACGGCAAGAGCGAGAATAGGCATCGCGAAGATCCGGCTGTTCTAATCTTATTGGCTGAATAGAACATAACAAATACAACCCGTCAAGATAGGTCATTTCGTTGTGGGTCTCGCGGTCGCCCCTAGGCATCGACCCAAACAAAAACCCCGCGGCATCGCTGCCGCGGGGTTCTCTGTAGCAATCAGCGTGGGGCTTGGCTGGACTTAGAAGTCCATGCCGCCCATGCCGCCCATGTCAGGAGCGCCACCCATCGGGGCGGGCTTCTTTTCCGGGCGATCGGCGATCATCGCTTCGGTGGTGATCAGCAGGCCGGCGACCGAGGCCGCATCCTGCAGGGCGCAACGCACGACCTTCGCGGGGTCGATGACGCCGGCCTTCACCAGGTCCTGGAATTCCGCCGTCTGGGCGTTGTAACCCCAGTTGGTGTTCTTCCCTTCGAGCAACTTGCCGGCAATGACGGCACCGTCGACGCCGGCATTCTCGGCGATCTGACGGACCGGCGCCTGCAGCGCGCGGCGGATGATTTCGACACCGACCTTCTGTTCGTCGTTGTCGACCTTGATCTTCTCAAGGGCGCGGATCGCATAGAGGAGGGCCACGCCGCCACCGGCGACGATGCCTTCTTCGACGGCCGCACGGGTCGCGTGCATGGCGTCGTCAACGCGGTCCTTGCGTTCCTTGACTTCGACTTCGGTCGCACCGCCGACGCGGATGACGGCAACGCCGCCAGCCAGCTTGGCGAGACGCTCAGCCAGCTTTTCCTTGTCGTATTCGGACGAGGTCTCATCGATCTGGGCGCGGATCTGGGCGCAACGGCCTTCGATCTCTTTCTTCTTGCCGGCGCCGTCGACGATGGTGGTGTTTTCCTTCTCGATCACGACCTTCTTGGCCTTGCCGAGCATGTCGATGGTGACGGTCTCGAGCTTAATGCCGAGATCTTCGCTGATGACCTGGCCACCGGTGAGGATGGCGATGTCTTCGAGCATCGCCTTGCGGCGGTCACCGAAGCCCGGGGCCTTGACGGCCGCGGCCTTCAAGCCGCCGCGCAGCTTGTTGACGACCAGGGTCGCCAGCGCTTCGCCTTCGACGTCTTCCGCGATGATGAGCAGCGGACGACCCGACTGCACCACCGCTTCGAGGATCGGCAGCATCGCCTGCAGGTTCGAGAGCTTCTTCTCGTGCAGGAGGATGTACGGATTGTCGAGATCGGTGATCATCTTCTCGGCGTTGGTGATGAAGTACGGCGAGAGATAGCCGCGGTCGAACTGCATGCCTTCGACGACTTCGAGCTCGGTGTCGAGGCCCTTGGCTTCTTCGACGGTGATGACGCCTTCGTTGCCAACCTTCTGCATCGCCTTGGCGATCATGGCACCGATGTCTTTTTCACCGTTGGCCGAGATGGTGCCGACCTGGGCGATTTCTTCCGAGGTCGAGACCTTCTTGGCGCGCTTCTTGATGTCTTCGACGACAGCTTCGACCGCGAAGTCGATGCCGCGCTTCAGATCCATCGGGTTGATGCCGGCGGCAACGGCCTTGGCACCCTCGCGCACGATGGCCTGGGCCAGCACGGTCGCGGTGGTGGTGCCGTCGCCGGCGAGGTCGTTGGTCTTCGAGGCCACTTCGCGCACCATCTGGGCGCCCATGTTCTCGAACTTGTCGGCCAACTCGATTTCCTTGGCGACCGTCACACCGTCCTTGGTGATACGGGGCGCGCCGAAGGCCTTGTCGATGACGACGTTGCGGCCCTTCGGGCCCAAGGTCACCTTCACGGCATTGGCGAGGATGTCGACACCGCGCAGCATGCGCTCACGGGCGTCAGCTGAAAAACGTACGTCTTTAGCAGCCATGTTATTTAAACTCCTGAATTGATATGGGTCGAAGCGGCGCCATCAAGCGAGCAAGCTCGCTCAGGCAACCTTCTTCTTGGAAGCGGTGGTGCCCTCGATGATGCCGAGGATGTCCGATTCCTTCATGATGAGGAGGTCCTCACCGTCGACCTTCACTTCCGTGCCCGACCACTTGCCGAACAGGATGCGGTCGCCCGCCTTGACGTCGAGCGGCGTCAACTTGCCGTCTTCGTTCTTCACGCCAGCGCCAGCGGCGATGACTTCGCCCTCTTGCGGCTTTTCCTTGGCGGTGTCGGGGATGATGATCCCGCCGGCAGTCTTTTCAATGCCCTCGATACGACGCACGAGTACGCGGTCGTGGAGCGGACGGAACTTCATGGTGATCCTCCGTAAATGTCTGAAAAATAGTGTTTTCCCTGCGCGCCTGCCCAGTTCCCAGCGCCGCTTGACTGACGGCTGCTAGCACTCTGGGTCGACGAGTGCCAGACAGGTAGGGCGTTCCAGTGCAAAGGTCAAGTCCGCCGGACGCATGGCCGCAGGGGTCGGAGCGTTATTTTCGGGCGGCGGAGCCTGTGTATCACCCTGGCAGCAATCTGATCTATCGAGTGCTAAATATCTGTAATCACAAAGATTTTTATACTTTCTTAGCAACCGACTCGGCATCATGTGGGTAATATTTCCGTCGGCAAAAGGTCAGCAAAGGTTCACAGGGTCCCGTCTCAGCAGCTGAGGAGGTTCTTTATGGAGATGAGTGCGTTCGGCCTGCAACTTCGCGACTATCGGCTGGTCACCGCCGAAATCCTCTACCATCTGCCCGATCACCCCGGCCTGCTGCAGAGTTATGTCTGGCAGGATTACGATCTCGCCCCCAAGCTCCCGATCCTGCGCAAATTCCTGGATTTCTGGAGCCACAACCTCGACGGCAAGCTGCATTCCGTAAAGGTGGCGAAGGCGGACATCATCACGCCCGGCAAATGGCGCCATGCCGAAACGCTGCTCAGCCTGCATTAAAGCCGTGGCCGGCGCATAGCCGGCATTGTGCGGCCGCGAACGACCTGTTACGAGGGTCACCTTCTTAAGCTGGATCGGTGCCTTACGTGCTGCGTCGCCTCTATGACTGGATCATGCGTCTGGCCGAAAGCCCGCGCGCGCTTTGGGCGCTGGCCGCGGTCTCCTTCGCCGAAAGCTCGTTCTTTCCCATCCCGCCCGATCCGATGCTCATCCCGATGGTGCTGGCGAACCGGCGCCGCGCCTGGGCATTTGCCAGCGTGGCGACCATTGCCTCGGTGCTCGGCGGTATAGCCGGCTATTTCATCGGCTATTCGCTGGAAAGCCTCGGCCAATCCATCCTGGCCTTCTACGGCCACCGCGATGCCATGGCCGAGTTCCAGGCCATGTTCGCCGAATGGGGCCTGTGGATCATCCTCATCAAGGGCCTGACCCCGATCCCCTACAAATTCGTCACCATCGCTTCCGGCATGGCGGAATTCGACCTCAATATCTTCATCATGGCCTCGATCGCCACACGCGGTGGGCGCTTCTTCATCATCGCCACCCTGCTCTATTTCTTCGGCGAGCCGGTGCGGGCCTTCATCGAAAAACGGCTGACCCTGGTCACCACCCTGTTCGTCGTGCTGTTGGTGGGTGGCTTCGTCGCCCTTAAATACATCTTCTGAAGAATCATCCTGGCGCGAAAGGATTGATCGTGTCCCGTCAAGGCCACCAAAGCTTCATTGATCCGCACCATGTTCCGTGGCTGACGGCCGGCTCCAGCCTCGCCGCCCTGTGCGTGGCCTGGCTGTCGCAATATGGATTCGGCCTGGCGCCCTGCCATCTTTGCCTGTTGCAGCGAGATGCCTATTGGGCGGCGATCGCCCTCTCCGTCGTGGCGATCGTGCTGGGGCGTCGCTCTCCCTGGCGGCGCTGGGTCATTGCCCTCATCGGCGTCGCCTTTCTCACCGGTGCCGGCATTGCGCTTCATCATGTCGGGGTCGAACAGGGCTGGTGGGAAGGTGCCGCGAGCTGCGTCGGCGGCATATCCGGTCTCTCCGGCGCAGACCTCGAGGCTGCCATCATGAACGCGCCCGTCACGCGCTGCGACGAAGTCGCCTTTGAATTGTTCGGCATTTCCATGGCAGGCTACAATGGACTGCTATCATTGGCGCTGGCGGCCTTCGCCTTCTGGGGCTTTGCCCGCACCGCGCGTTGAGGAGAACTGGCTTCCATGTCGATCCCGGTTGAACAGGCGGATGCTGGAACTGCGCCGACGTCACCGACTGCGGTACAGCCTTCCGGCCGCCGGCTGCCCGGCGACCTCAGCCCCGCGGCACTGCTCGACCGCATCATCCGCGTCGACCATGCCGGCGAATATGGCGCGAAGCGGATCTATGAGGGGCAATTGGCCGTCCTGGGGAAAAAACCCGAAGGCCATGTCATCCGGCACATGCTGGAGCAGGAATTGGTCCATCTGCAGGCCTTCGAGAAGCTGATGGTCGAGCGCCGCGCGCGGCCCTCGGTCCTGTTCCCGGTCTGGCATGTCGCGGGCTTTGCACTTGGCGCGGCGACCGCCCTGATGGGGCCGAAGGCCGCCATGGCCTGCACGGTCGCCGTGGAAGAAGTCATCGACGAACATTACCGGCAGCAGACCGCTGAACTCGGCGCCACCGAGCCGGCGATCCGCGAGAAGATCGAGACCTTCCGCGCCGAGGAAGTGCAGCACCGCGACACGGGCCTTGCCCACGGCGCGGAGCAGGCGCCGGCCTATCCGGTGCTCAGCAGCGCCATCAAGGCCGGCTCTCGCCTTGCCATCTGGCTCGCCGAACGGATCTGAGGTCCAGCGCTATCTGATGAGGTCCGCATCGGCTTCGGACCCCATGGCCTGAGCTACCAGGGTTTCCAGCCGCTGGGCGAGCTTGTCGCCGAGCGTCCCGCCATCGCCGCGAATTTCCTGACTGAGCACCAGGCGCATGGCGTCGAGATGAGCGGCCACCAGGTCGAGATCGGCATTCGGGAAAGGCCGTTTGACGCGCGTGAGACGGCAGAGCGAGTCGCCGAGGCGTGTCATCAAGGGAAAGCCGAAGGATGAGCCTTGCCCCTTGATGTTGTGGGCGATGGCATAGAGCGCCTGGACCGCGATGATGCGATCGTCGACGGCGCCGTTCGGCAGGTCCGGGGCGGTATTCGCTTCCCGGGCCGAGGCCAGGAAAGCGACACATCTGTCGACATCCGCCAAAGCCCAGCCCACATAGCTCTTGGCGAGATCGGCGACAGCCGCCTCGGCGCGGGCCAGACGCCGCGCCATCTCGCTTTCTTTGCTTTCCTCGTCCATCCGGTCTTGCATTCCGCGGCCGGCTGCCCGGCCCCTTCAGTGAAGAATCAACGGGTTATACTAACCTCTTCGCCCTGATTAGCCTAGGGGATGGTTTTGCCGCGGGGGCTTGCCGGCAAATTTCCTGGGCGATGCAGCCAGCTCTCGCAACTACATGCGGCGCGGCAAATATTTGGCGAACGCCCCCACCACCAGCATCAGGATGCCATAGGCGATGTAGACGGCGCGCTGGTCGAAGAACAGCAGGAGGGCCGTGAAGACGGCGAAGGGGAGGAGATTGCCGATATCGATATAGGTGCGGAACACCGACATCATCTGTGGCCGTTCGAGCGGCCGGACGGCGCGCAGGAACGGAATGTTGCCGAGCGAATCCAGCATCACCACGAAGAACGCCGCGATCAGCAGCAGGATGGCAACCAGCAGCGGTGAGTGGAAGACGAAGGGGATGGCAAGCGTAGTGAGGCCGGCGCCGAAAAACGCCACCATGATCGGCAGACGGATGCCATAGCGCCGCCCCAACCAGCCGAACAGCGGCGAGAGGACGAGCAGGATATTGGCGGCGCCGGTCAACGCCCCCGACCAATCGCGGTCGACGCCGCGCGCATCGAAATAAAGCGCCGGATAGACGAAGAACAAGGACCACCAGCCGGAGCGGCCGAAGGCGATGGCCCAGGCAAGGCGCAGGCGCGGCTGCTCGACGAAGCGGCCGATGCTCTGGATCGGGTTGGGCGGCGGCTTGGTGGCGGCGGCGACCGCCGGATTTTCGGTGAGGCGCAGATAGCCGAACAAGGCCATCGCCAGGAGTGCCGTGCCCATGCCGGCCGCGGCCACCGACCACACGCCGTAGGATTCATAGAGCCGGATTCCGATCCATGGCCCCAGCCCCCAGGGCAAGGTGCCGAGCAGCAGTTTCAGGGGCTCGTAGCGCACCAGATCATTGCGCGGGATGAAGTCGAGGACATAGAGCGTCAGCGCAATGATGCACGCCGTGCTGGAGAGGGTGCGCAGCACCTGGCCGATGAACTGGCCCAGCGGATCGTCGAAGGCCAGCGCGACCACGGCAAGGCCGCCCACGAGAAGACCCATGGAATAGACCCAGCGGCGGCGATAGCGGTGGATGAGGATCGGCACGCCGAAACCGGCAATGAGGCCGAAGATGGTGACGCCGAAATAGAGCGCGCTGACCTTGGCGTCCGATCCGAAAATCTCCAGCGCCTGCAGCGGCATGACGGTGAGCACCAATGCCCGCGTGATCGATTCCAGCATATAGAGAATGGCAAACACCATCGCGCCGGGCTTGTGACCGGTAAGCGGCAGGGAGGGTGACTCAATGGCCATCGGGAGGGATTTTCGGAATGCGGCGATGAACGGTGGGGCGCCGATCTTCAATAACATGGGCCGCGACGAGCGTCGTGAGCGGAACCGGCATGGCTCTGTCACAAATCGGCATAGCCCCGTCGCAAAGGAGCATCTCGGCAAGATGGCATGGATGGGCAACGGGGCGGAAATTGTGCAGTTGCGTACAGCAGGTTCGCCATCCAAAGCTCCTTGCGTTCTGGCGGCAAAAAGGCGACAAGAAATAAACTTACCGGCACTTCGACGGACCAGATGGCGAAACGCAGCCTAGACGATATCGATCGCAAGCTTCTCACGCTGTTGCGCGGCAACGCGCGCACACCGACCGCGGCCCTGGGACGCCAGCTTTCCTTATCACGCAGCGCCGTGCAGGAGCGCCTGAAGCGGCTGGAACGGGACGGCATCATCGCCGGCTATACCCTGGTCGTCGGCAAGGATGGCGAGGCACCTGGCGTCGGTGCCCATGTCCTCCTCTCGGTCGATCCCAAGGCCCATGACCAGGCGATCGGCGCCTTGAAGAAGCTGCCCGAAGTGCAATCAGCTTACACTGTCTCCGGCTCCTTCGATGCCATTGCCATCGTCAGCGCCAGCAATGCCGCCCATCTCGACGAGATCCTGACGCGGATCGGGCATCTGCCCGGTGTCCAGCGCACGACTTCCTCGATCCTGCTATCCACCGTGGTGGAGCGCCGCTAGGATCGTCACCGGTTCAGTTTCCACCGGCAGATCATCATGTCCCAGAATCCGATATCGTCGGCCCGCCCCGTCACCGCGGCCGAGGTGCCGAAGCGCATCAGTTCCAGCTATCCTGAGCCGCTGGTCCAGCGGGTCGCCGGTCGCGAAAAGCAGGGCCTGGGCGACCTGTTCGGACTGACCCAGTTCGGGGTCAACCTCGTCACCCTGCAGCCGGGATCGGAATCGGCCCTGCGCCACTGGCACACCCAGGAAGACGAGTTCGTCTTCATGCTGTCAGGCGAACTGACGCTGATCACGGATGCCGGCGCCACCACGCTTCGGGCCGGGCAGTGCGTCGGTTTCAAGGGTGGCGTGCGCGACGCCCATCATCTGGTCAATCGCGGCGCGGCACCCGGCAGCTTTCTTGTGGTCGGCAGCCGCATCGCCGGCGATAACGGTTTCTATCCCGACGATGATCTGCTCTGGGTCGAATGTCCGGACGAGGTCCTGCCCGCGCACAAGGACGGCCGCTTCTATCCACGCTGACTTTCAGGACACGGATCATGATCACTGCCGACGATATCGAGGCCGCGGCACGGCGCCTCCATGGCCATGTCCGCCGCACGCCGATCTTGCCATTGGAGCTTGGGGCGCTCGGCACCCATGCGCATCTCACCTTAAAGCTGGAACTGCTGCAGCATAGCGGATCGTTCAAGGCACGCGGCGCCTTCAACTCGCTCCTCTCGATGCCGGTACCCGCTGCCGGCCTCATTGCAGCATCGGGCGGCAATCACGGCGCCGCGGTGGCATTTGCCGCGCAGAGCCTGGGCCACAAAGCCGAGATCTTCGTGCCGGCCCTGGCGAGTGCTGCCAAGATCGCCCGCATCGACTCCTTCGGCGCCCACGTCACCGTCGTTCCCGGCGCCTATGCCGATGCGCTGGCCGCCGCCGAGCGGCGCAAGGCCGAGACCGGGGCGCTGGCCATTCATGCCTATGACGCGCCGGCCACCGTTGCCGGTCAAGGCACACTCGGGCGCGAGCTCGACGCGACATGCACCATGCTCGACACGGTGCTGGTGGCCGTCGGTGGCGGCGGGCTTATCGGCGGACTTGCTGCCTGGTTCCAGAACCGCGTGCGGGTGGTCGGTGTCGAGCCGGTCAATTGTCCGACGCTGCAGCGTGCCTTTGCCGCCAAGCAGCCGGTCGATGTCGAGGTCGGCGGCATCGCCGCGGATTCACTTGGCGCGCGGCGGATCGGCACCCTGCCATTCGCCATTGCCAAGGATTTCGTCGAAGGCGTGGTGCTGGTGGAGGACGATGCCATCCGCGCCGCGCAGCATGTGCTGTGGCGCGATCTGCGCATCGCCAGCGAGCCCGGTGGCGCCACCGCCTTGGCGGCGCTGCTGTCAGGCGCCTACAAGCCGGCTCTGGGTGAAAAGGTCGCCGTCATTTTGTGTGGTGGCAATGTCGACCCGGCGAGCTTGAACGCGGTCACCACCGAGTAGCGGCCCCACCCCCTCACCCCAACCCCTCTCCCGCCCGCCGACGAATGTCGGCCTTTGCCGACAGGGGGAGAGGGGGCTTCGTCACGCCTCTCAGATCAGACCAACTTTCTTGATTGGGTCTTGCCGGCAGGTCTCATTCCCTCTCCCCTCGCGGGAGAGGGTTAGTGTGAGGGGGCTTTGCCGCACCTACTCCAGCGCCAGGCCAGCTTTCAAGGCCGCGAGCTTCTTCGCATCCGACGTCTTCGGACCCGCCGTCGGCCCCAGGGAAATCTTGCCGATAGTTGTGGTTTGGCCGGCAGAGAGCAGCATCGCCTTGTCCTGGTCGATGCTGGGCAGGCTGCGGAAACCCAAGGCGGATGCCGCGACGTCGACCTTGCCTTCCAGCACATAGACCGAGGTTTCTGCCTTCTTCGCTTCGACGATCCATTCGGTTGCCCGCGTCGCCGCCACCGCATTGCTGGTGCGGATGACGAAGCTGGAGCCAGTCGCCGCCTTGGCCGTGATGGCTTCAAGCAGGCCCGAGGTGAGATCGAAGGCAGCTTCGCGCGAGAGGGTTTCCTCGGCAAAGTCGAATTGCGCGACGGTCACCTTGGTGAGTTCGCCGAGATTGAGTTGCGACCCGTCCTTGAGCGCCAGACGCAGGCGGCTATCGGCAAGGGTGGTCACCACGTCGCCCGCAGCGATGTCCTCGCCGCCCTGCAGGATGGTCTGCTGGCCGTCGCGCAACAGCGAGGCCGTGCCCTTCACCTTGGTGACCGAGCCAACCGCAACGATCGCAGCCCGGGCGTCACGCCCCAACCACAGGGCCGAGGCGGGCATGGCGAAGCCCAGGCCCAGCAGGAGACGCAGGAAATGCTGTCGGGTAAGCTGCGCTGACATGATGCCTTCACTCACAGTAGGTCTCGGCGGGTTTTCCGCCCGATCGCAGTCCTGGATATTGGGCCGGGATCAGCCCCGCCGCAATGACCGACATCACACAATTGATGGGGCGGCGACCCTCAGGCGATGTTCTCGATATCGGCGTCGGTCAGATTGCCCGGAACGATGGTGATCGGAATGCGCAACTTGGCAATCGACTTGCCGGTAAGGGCCGAGATCAGGGGCCCGGGTCCCTTTGGCCCGGTGGATGCGCCCAGGACCAGGATCGAAATGCTCGGCTCCTCATCAATGAGCTTCATCACCTCTTCCTGCCGGTCGCCCTCGCGGAAAAAGAGGATCGGGAAATTGCCGGAGAGCTTCTGCACCTCGCCCGCCATTTTCTGCATGATGGCTTCAGCCTGTTGGCGGGCTTCGTCGCGGATGAGATTGCTGACGCCCACCCATTCCTGATAGTCGCCCGGTTCCATCACATAGGCCATCGCGATGCGCCCGCCGGTCTTTGCGGCACGACGACAGGCGTAGCGCAGCGCCACTTTCAGTTCAGGCGAATCGTCGATGATGACCAGGAAGACGCGGCCGGTGGTCGGCGGCTTGTCACCTGGCTTCAGATCGGCAGCATCGCTCATCCCAGTCGCTCCATTTCCTGCCTAAACTCCCCGCACCAGAGGCCCTAGCGGCGGCGGAAGGCCAGATGCGCCATCCAGCCGGCAAACAAGGCCACCAGCACGGCAATCACACCATAGGTGGCGCTGTGACGGTGCGCAAAGTCGTAAATATCGGCGCCGAAACCGATCTTGCTGATGACCAGCGGCGTCGTTTGCGCACCAACAATTTTCTGATCACGAACCAGATAGACTTCTGCCAGATAGGTACCCGTCGGCACGGTCGACGGAACCCGTAGATTGACCCGAAACAGCCTGTCACCGATGAACAGGATGCGCGCGGGCTGGTCCGAGAACAGGCCGCTCTTCTGCTTGGCGCGGATCAGCGCGTCGGAGAAGGTTCCAAGATCGCTATCATCGGGCGAAACGGGCACCATGCGGACATTCTCAATTCCCATCTGATAGAAGGCGCGTTGATCAACCGGCAGCAAGACATCAAGCGGCTTCGAACTGGCCAGCATGTAGACTGCGGGCACATTCTGGAACCCAAGTCCCTTGCGGTTGATCCAGATGCCGCCGACCCGCTCCTTGCGCAGCACTTCGACATCGGCCACCGGACCCTTGACCACGACGATGACATCTCCCGGCCCATCGGTCGTGCCAAACAACAGGACATCCGCGCCCGCAAATCCGGTCGTGATGGCGATGAGGTGGTCATCGAGATCGGCAATGAGTGGCGCTTGCGCCAAGGCCGGGCGCGCCATGGCCAGCGCGACCAGGAAGACGAACAGGGTGAGCCTGATGGTCAATGCCCGCCCCCGGCAATGACGATCGAGTACAGTTCCGATGGCCGCGCAACCAGTTCATAGAGCAGGCCGCCAGCGGTCACCAGGATGACGATCGCCATCAGGAAGCGCAGTTGCTCGGCGGGCAGCTTGCCACCGAGCCGGCCGCCGATCTGTGCCCCCACCACGCCACCGATGGTCAGAATCAGCGCCAGGAGGACATCGACGGTCTGATTGGTATTGGCCTGCCAGAACGTCACCCAGGCCTGGACGAAGATGATCTGAAAGAGCGACGTGCCGATCACCACGCCCGTTGCCATGCCGAGCAGATAGATCATGGCCGGGACAAGCAGGAAGGCGCCGCCGACACCCATGATGGCCGACATGATGCCGACGATGAAGCCGATGCCGCCGGGCAGGAGGGCCGAGATATAGAGACGCGACTTCCGGAAGCGCATCTTGAAGGGAAGGCCTTGTGCCCAGTTATGCTGGTGCAGTTTGGCCGGCGCCATGGAGCGGCGGGAACGGCGCAAGGCGCGGATCGATTCCACGG
Organism: Rhodospirillaceae bacterium; assembly: GCA_016712715.1. Lineage (NCBI taxonomy): Bacteria > Pseudomonadati > Pseudomonadota > Alphaproteobacteria > Rhodospirillales > Rhodospirillaceae > Rhodospirillaceae bacterium. The sequence continues at coordinate 948,124 of JADJQM010000002.1, read as the reverse complement.
CCATCATGATGCCGATACCGGACAATGTGATGACATAGGCGATGGCGATCACGAGGTCGATCTGGCCGAGGCTGCGCAGCAAGGTGAACAGGCCAACGCCGACGCTGGCACCCAGCATGCCGCCGGCCAGCATGACACTGCCCATTTTGATGTCGACATTGCCGCGCGACCAATGGGCGAGCACACCGGAAACGGAGGACGCCACCACCTGGTTGGATTGTGTCGCCACGGCGACGGCCGGGGGGACGCCGACAAAGATCAGCAGGGGTGTCAGCAGGAAGCCGCCACCGACACCGAACAGGCCGGAGAGGATTCCGACCCCGGCACCCAGGCCCAGCAGCAAAAAGACATTGAGCGCCACTTCCGCGATCGGCAGATAGATCTGGAGCCCCAGAAACCAGTCGAGGATGGCTGTCGCCCAGGTCACCGGCACTTCCCCCACAGGACGGGAGCGCGACCGAAACGCTGATCTGACTACGCCGCCGCCGATCTGGCCCCGGCCGCATCTTCGGCCATCGCTTCACAACCGCGACTCGGGCGCCGCGGTGCCATTGTGAGCAATCTAAATCACAGCGATTCCAAGGGGAAGCGACACATTGCGCAGATCATGCAGAAACCGCTGTTGGCCCTACCGATTTCTCACTTCTGCAAGATATCGGTAATCTCCTCGAGCTGGGCCCTGGCGCGGAGCAGATAGAAGCCTTGCTCGGCGAGGTGGTTGGGCTGGGCCAGCGAGGCCGTCTCGCCGTTGATGACCACCCAGGGCTGCAGGACAGCACCTTCGAGCATGGACTCGACCATGCGATCCCAGATGTTGAGGGCGCCCTTTTCCACCAGCACCGGCTTGAAATCCTGCCCCAACGCCTTCAGCAGCAGGCCATAGGCATAAAGCTGGCCCTTGTTGAAGTAGAAGGTGTCGTCGGCGCCGAGATCGAACCAGGCGCCGGATTCCATGTCGATTTCCTCGTCGATCTTGTTGGAAGCAGCCCCCAGATCCTTGCCGATCCGGTCCAGGGTCGAGAGCAGATTGTCGGCCCGGCGCTCGAACACCGCATCGCCGCGCGTCATGCGGCCGTTGAAATCGATGAGCGCCTTCATGGCATCGAGATAATAGCTCTCCGAGGGCTTCATCGGCGCCCAGGAGCGGCTGAGATCGATGTACCAGCAGGTCCGGCGGGTTGTTGAGGTAGCCGGCAGCAGCCTCCAGCGCCTTGTCGGCACTGCTGGTGCCGCGGGCGCGGCCGATCTGGTCCCGGAGCTCCGTCACCACGCGCTGCAGCGCCTGAATCTCGCCGGATTGGAAATTCGGCATGTTGTCGAGAATGCTGCTCGGGAAGAACCAGGGCGCATTCGCAGGCCAGCTCGTGCCGTTGACCTCGCGGTCTATCAGCGCCGCGGCCAAGGCGACGGTCTGGCTGGCTTCCGGCGGGATCGTGGGTGCTGCAAAGTCGATGTCGTCATCGATGCGATGCGCAATGATGGCACCGACGGGGTAGTAAAGCAGCATGACCGCCAGCAGGATGCCGCCAGCCCAGCGCGCGGCGGTGACCAGGCGATGGCGGCCAACGGCCGATTCCAGGTCCGCCACCGCGTCCCGGGATCCCCAGGACGGCATTTTCACGGATGGCAGGAATCGGCGCCATCCCGCCTTCGGCTGCGGCTCTAGCTCAAAATCGTCGCTCATGAATCGGCTAATCCCTGGTCTGGCAATCGCTGGATATCAGTCGGTGCAGGAGGACATAGGCAATCGCCTTAGTCAAAACAATGACACAGGGTCTCGCCTGATCCCCTACGCCGGCAGGAAGCCGACCGCCCGCTCGATCTCCAGAAGGATCGGCTCCGAAATGGCCCGCGCCTTGGCGGCGCCGCGGGACAGGACGGCGTCGATTTCGGCCGGGTGGTCGAGGAGACGCTTCATCTCAGCCCCGATCGGCCCCAGAACGGACACGGCCAGGTCGGTCAAGTCGCGCTTGAAGGCGGAGAATTCCTTGCCCTCGTACTTGCCGATCACCATCCCGATTTCCTGGTCGGAAAGAGCGGCGAAGATCGCCATCAGGTTATAGGCTTCGGGACGCAGCGCTTCCGCCTCAGCCTTCACAAAACCCTTGTCGTCCAGCACGTCGAGCCCGGGCAGCGGCGCCGGATCGGTCTTCGCCTTGCGGAACTTGAGGGCGATCGTGTCGGCATCGTCGGTCATGTTGATGCGGCTGTAATCGGATGGATCCGATTTCGACATCTTCTTGGTACCGTCGCGCAGGGACATGACACGGGCCGCGGGACCACCGATCACCGGCGCCGGCGGCACCAGGCACTCGATCCCGAAATCCGTGTTGAACTTCTGGGCGATGTCGCGTGCCAGTTCCAGATGCTGCTTCTGGTCCTCGCCCACCGGCACATGGGTGGCGCGGTAGCCGAGGATATCGGCGGCCATCAGCACAGGATAGGTGTAGAGGCCGACCGAGGCGTTCTCGCGGTCCTTGCCGGCCTTTTCCTTGAACTGGGTCATGCGGTTAAGCCAGCCTACGCGGGCTACGCAATTGAGAATCCAGGCTAATTGGGCATGAACGCGGTTCTGGCTCTGGGCGAAGATGATGGAATGGGAGACATCGATGCCGGACGCCATGAAGGCGGCGGTCACTTCGCGGGTATTTTTGGTGAGTTCGGCCGGGTCCTGGAACACGGTAATGGCATGCATGTCGACCACGCAGAAGATGCACTCATATTCCTTCTGCATGCGCACCCAATTGCGCACGGCGCCCAGATAATTCCCCAGATGCAGCGTATGGGTCGGCTGGACACCCGAAAAGATGCGGCCCTTCATGATCCTTAATTCCCCTGCACTTCGCTTATCCGACAGTTGCGGGCCGGTTTATGGCGGCTAAAAGCCCGTTCGGCAATGGCTTTCGCCCCAAGAAATGGCGGCCGGACCTATTGAATTCCGCCCAGTCTGGCCTAAATTCACGCCTATCCGCGACGATGCGCGGTTGGGATATAGAACGGGGAGAGAACAATATGGTCAACGGACCGGATCGTGGTTTAGGCAGCCGTACCATCCAGGGCGGTTACGCGCGGAGCCAAACAGCCGAGATTGATGCCGGCCTGCGCGCGCATATGCAGAAGGTCTACGCCTATATGGGCGGCGGCCTCCTTCTGACCGGCGTGATTTCCTACTTCATTGGCAGCAATGAAGCATTGATGGCGTCGATCTGGAATTCGCCGCTGCGCTGGGTGGCGATCTTTGCCCCGCTGGGCATTTCGCTCATGTTCGGCTTCCGGATCCATGCGATGCGCGCCGTGACCGCCCAGGCGCTGTTCTGGGCTTACGCGGCCTTGATGGGCATCAGCCTGTCGATCATCTTCGCGGTCTATACCGACGTTTCCATCGTGAAGACCTTCTTCGTGACGGCGGCGACCTTCATGGCGGTCAGCCTTTACGGCTACACCACCAAGAAGGACCTCTCCGGCATGGGGACCTTCCTGTTCATGGGCGTGATCGGCCTCTTCATTGCCATGATCGTCAATATCTTCCTGCAGTCGTCGGCCCTGGAATTCGCAATCTCGGCCATTGGCGTGCTGGTCTTCACCGGCCTTGCCGCCTATGACACGCAGAAGATCAAGGAATTCTACTGGGAAGCCGATGGCCACGAAGTGGCGACCAAGAAATCGATCCTGGGCGCCTTCGCCCTCTACACCGATTTCATCAACCTCTTCCTGTTCATGCTGCGCTTCCTCGGCAACCGCGAGTAGGCATCAGCCCCCACAATCGGCAGAACGGCGGCACTCCTGGTGCCGCCGTTTTTGTTTGTCCGCAACCAAGAATGAAAAATACATCGGTCCTTTTCATTGGGGGTCAAACGCAGTAAGAGTCGTTTTGGCGGCTTGCGACGACGTCGGGGGATGGACCCGCAAGCGATGGCCGAGGCGACTATTGGGGCGATCATTGGGGAGTGCGGCATTCGTGGCGTCATCTGAGTCCCGATCTGCTTACGACGTCGAGTTCCGCTCGGTCGTCAAACATTTCGCCGATGTCCGCGCCGTCGACGATGTGAGCTTTGCGCTGCGGCAAGGCTCGTTCCATTCCTTCCTGGGGCCATCGGGTTGCGGCAAGACCACCTCGCTCCGCCTCATCGCCGGATTCGAGCAACCCGATAGCGGCAGCGTCGAGATTGCCGGGCAGTCGGTTGTTGGCGTCCCCGCCTATCGCCGCCCGGTCAACATGGTATTCCAGCATTACGCCCTGTTCCCGCATATGGATGTGGCGGCCAATGTCGGCTACGGCCTGCGCCAGCGGAAACCCCGCGCCGAGGCGGCCGAGATCGACAAACGCGTGGCCGAGGCCCTCGAACTGGTGCGCCTGCCGCACCTCGGCAAGCGCCGGACCTGGGAACTCTCCGGCGGTCAGCAGCAGCGCGTGGCGCTGGCCCGGGCCCTCATCAACCGGCCGACCGTCCTGCTGCTCGATGAGCCATTGGCAGCACTTGATCGGAAGCTGCGACGCGAAATGCAGATCGAGTTGCAGAACCTGCAGCGCGAAGTCGGCATCACCTTCGTCCTCGTTACGCATGACCAGGAAGAAGCCCTCTCCATGTCAGACACGATCGGCATCATGAAGGATGGCAAGGTCGTGCAGTTCGGCACGCCGGAAGAACTCTATGACGCGCCGGTCAATCGCTACGTCGCCGATTTCGTGGGCGAGTCCAACTTCTTCAGCGGTGCCGTTTCCGCCAGCGATGAGTCAGGCGCCACCATCACGACGGCAAGCGGCCTCACGCTGCGGGCACCCTTCAGTCGCCTGGGCGGCAAGCTGCAGCCGGGCAGTCGCGGCGCCATTGCCGTGCGCCCCGAAGTCATCGGCCTGTGGCAGCCGGGAGCTGTTCCCGGCGGCCTCGATATCACACGGCCGGCGCGACTCTTGAACCGCATCTATCTTGGCGATCACAGCGAGTTCCAGGTCGAGGCCGAAGGTCTTGGCGCCGTGCTCGTCCGCCTGCCGAAACATTCGACCGAGGGCCAGGCTCTCGAGCCGGGTGACCAGGTGATCATGGGCTGGAAGCGCGACCGTGCGCTGGCGCTCAGCGAAACCTGACAGAATTCAAGAAGGATGCGCTGCCGGCGGCGGCGGACGCATCCGACACGACCACAAGAACGCCGCCGATCGAAACGGGTTTTGAGGCTTTCACGTCTTTCCTCAGGAGAATGAGATGACCGATCCACGCAAGGAATTTATCGCCCAGCTGCGCCGCTACCAGATGGGCTCGATCTCGCGCCGGCACTTCCTCGGCGTCACCGGCCTTGGCACCGCGATGGCCGTGATGGCCGGCGCCGTCCCCGGCTTTCGTCCGCGTCCGAGCTTTGCCGGCGATATCGGCGACAAGGTCTCGCTGACCAGCTGGCCAAACTATCACGACCCCGCCAATCTCGAAAAGTTCAAGGAGCTGACGGGGGCCGCGGTCGAACTCACCGTGTTCGGCTCGAACGAAGAGATGTATGCGAAGCTCAAGGCCGGCGGCACCGGCTAGGACGTCTTCGTACCGACCAACTACACCATCGCCAACTATGTCGAGGCAGATCTTATCGATCCGCTCGACGTGGCGCAGGTGCCAAACTTTGACCCGGCCTCCTATGCCGATCCGCGCATGACCGAGCCTGGCACGGTCAACGGCAAGATCTACGCGCTGCACAAGGATTGGGGCACCACCGGCTTTGTCCAGAACACGAAGAACCTGCCCGACAAGCTGACATCGTGGAAGGAATTCTGGGATGTGACCAAGGACAAGGCCACGGGCCGCGTCATGGTCCATGACTACCAGCTCACCACCATCGGCAATGCGCTCAAATATTTCGGCTACTCGTTCAACTCGATCGACGAGAAGGAATTGGCCGACGCGGAGAAGCTGCTGCTCGAGGTGAAGCCGCATCTCTTTGGCATCAGCAGCGACTACCAGCCCGCGCTTCGCAATGGCGATGCCTGGATGTCGGTGGCCTGGACCGGCGATGGCAAGCAGTTGCACAAGGACATTCCGGAAATCATCTATGTGCTGGGCAAGGAAGGCGGCGAGATCTGGTCCGATTTCTATGCCGTGCCGAAGGAAGCGCCGAACAAGAAGGGCGCCTATGCGCTCATCAACTTCCTGCTCGATCCAACGGTGAACGCGGCCGAACTCGCCGTCCACGGCTATCCCATCGCCGACAAGCGGGTCATCGCCCTGCTGCCGCCGGAGGTGGCCACCGACCCGATCATGTACCCGGCGGCCGAACTGCTCTCGCCGCTCGAGTTCGGTGCCGGCAATGTGCTGACCAACCCGGCCCGCGCCGAAATCATGGCGCGGTTCAAGTCGGCGTAGAATCTCGCTCTATCCCACTTCGCTCGTAGCCCCTCTCCCTCGCGGGAGAGGGTTGGGTGAGGGGGTCCATCCGCGAGTCCGCCGTCACCACCCCTCACCCTACCCTCTCTCGCGAGGGGAGAGGGTTTGCATCGAGACTTTAGACTATCCAAATGACCACAGCCGCTCTCAAGGAAAAACGCCGGCAAGGCCGATGGAATGCGCTGCTGCTGGCGCCCTCCGGGCTGTGGTATCTGATGCTGCTCATCCTGCCGCTCATTGTCATCATGGTCTATTCGGTGGGCGAGCGGGCGCCGACCGGCGGCTATCAGGCGGGCTTCACCTTCGACAACTATCTCAACATCGGCGCGCGCTGGACGGCGTTCAAGAACACGCTGATGCTGGCGCCAACCGGGACCCTCATCTGTTTGCTCGCCGGCTATCCGCTGGCCTATTTCCTGGCGGTGAAGGCCAATCCGCGGATGCGCCTCTTCCTCCTCATCCTGGTGGTGGTGCCGTTCTGGACCAGCTTCCTCATCCGCACCTATGCCTGGATGTTCATCTTAGGGGGTCGCGGCCTGCCGCATCTCCTGGAGTTGATCGGCATCGAGGGTGTGCGGTTCATCAACACGCCCTTCGCGGTGCTGGTCGGCATCGTCTACGGCTATCTGCCGCTGATGGTGTTCCCGATCTTCGTCAGCCTTGAAAAGCTCGACAAACGCCTGCTGGAAGCCTCCGACGACCTTGGGGCCTCGCCCTTTGCGACCTTTCGCCAGATCACGCTGCCCTTGTCGGCGCCGGGCATGATCACGGGATGCATGCTGGTTTTCATCCTTCTCATGGGCGAGTTCCTGATCCCCGCGATGCTGGGGGGCGGCAAGGTGTTCTTCATCGGCAATGCGCTGGTGGACCTGTTCCTGCAAAGCCTCAACTGGCCGTTCGGATCGGCCTGTGCCATGGCGCTGGTCGTCATCATGATGGTGACCGTGGGTCTGTATCTCAAGGCGACGCGCGCGACCGGTGGTCGCGACGTGTCGTTGATGTGAGGGATCGGATCATGCTGCGCGCCTATTCCGCCTTCATCTATCTGTTCCTCTATGCGCCGATCGCCCTCATCGTCGTGTTCAGCTTCAACAGCGGCAACAACGCCTCGGACTTCCAGGGCTTCGGTGTCGACTGGTACTTCAAGGCAGCCAATAACAGCCTGATGCTGGCTGCCTTGCAGAACAGCATCATCGTTGCTGCGACCTCCTCCGTACTGGCGACGGTGATGGGGACGATGGCAGCGATCGCCTTGCAGAATGTGCGCGGCCCCCTGCGCACGATCTTCGATGGGCTCACCTATATCGCCATCATGGTGCCCGGCATCGTCATCGGCATTGCGACCTTGATCGCGCTGGTCACGACCTTCGACGCCGCCAATACCGTGCTGGCCACCATCTGGCCGGGCGAAACGCCGCCCAAGCTCAGCCTGGGTTACGGATCGATCATCGCCGCCCATACATTGTTCGCCATGGCGCTCGTGATCATCATCGTGCGCGCCCGCATCGCCGGGATGGACCGCAGTCTCATCGAAGCTTCGGCCGATCTCTATGCCGATCCGATGGCCACCTTCCGCCAGGTGACATTGCCGCAGCTGATGCCGGGTATCGTTGCCGGCTTCCTGCTCTCCTTCACCTTCAGCTTCGACGATTTCGTCATCGCGTTCTTCGTGGCAGGTTCCAAGAACACCTTGCCGATCTATGTCTTCTCCTCGATCCGCCGCGGGGTGACACCCGAGATCAACGCGATCGGCACGGCCGTCATGCTGTTCTCGCTCACCGCCCTCATCACGGCACAGGTTTTGCTGCGCCGCGGCGGCAAGCAGGGTCGCTGATCCATCCTGCCCACGCATTGTCAGCCTGCCGCCAGGGCATTGGCGCGGGGCCATGGCTTGCCCTATAAAGTAGCTGAATTGAAAACAGGGGAGACCACATGTACACGCTTTTCTGGTCGCACAATTCGGCCTCGATCGCCGCGCATTATTGCCTGGAGGAAGCCGGTGCGAAATACGACACCGTGCTGGTCGACATGTCGAAGGACGGTCACAAGCAGCCGGACTTCCTTAAAGTAAGCCCGGCCGGCAAGCTTCCCGCCATGAAGCTGCCGGAAGGCGGCTACATCACCGAATGCGCCGCCATCTCGCTGCTCATCGCCGACCGCTTTCCGCAAGCCGGCCTTGCCCCCGCCGCCACCGACCCGCAGCGCGGGCCTTTCCTGATGTGGCTCTTCCACCTCAACAACACGCTGCAGCCGGCGATGCTGCGCTACTATTATCCCGACCGCGTCACCTCTGACGCCGCCGGGATCAAGGGTGTCCAGGACATGGCGCAGGCGGAAATCGCCGATCTCTGGTCGCGCATCGACGCGCATCTCGCCAAGAACGGCCCCTTCCTGCTGGGCGATCGTTTCTCGGCCGCCGATGCGCTCTGCTACATGCTCTCCACCTGGCAGGATTGCTGCCCCGGCACCTATAAGCGTTTTCCGTCCTTGCGCCGCCTCGCTGAGAAGGTCCGTGCCCGCCCGGCCATCGCCCGCGTCGCCGAAATGAACGATGTGGGGCCGGTCGCGGCGTGAGCGACGGCATTTCGGCCGCTAAGCGAAATGTCCCTGGGATACAGCCGAGGGAAGTCTATTTGACGCGCCCGGCCCCCCGTTCGCGATGGGATGATGCTTGGCATTTTATGAGAGTGAAGATCGCAATTCCATCATTGCGCTTGTCTCGATCGGTGCCGGTGCTGTTGGATTCGCAGCGGGCGCATTGGTTGCGCCGCCGGATTCCCTCGGCTATGCATTTTTACCCGGCGGCGCGGCACTTCTCCTGATGTTCTGGTATCTGGAGTTCTATCGACCCGGCTTGCACGAAGAAAAGCTGCGGCAGGATATTCTGACCTTGGCAGGCAGCTCAACTGAGAGCCTGGTGTTCAATGACGGCAGCAAAGATCGCTTCCAACCGAAAGGCGCTTTCTGGCTTAGACATCGCAGCATCGCGATCGGCTTTGATCCCCAACATCAACTGGCGCGTTGTGTCTTCAGCCTGTCGAAGGCGATACACATGGATTGGATATACGGATTTGAAACACTGACACAACTCGAAGTGCTCGAAGGTCCGCTTTCCGGACTTGGCAATCGACTCCGGCACGTCCTGGGTCTGCAGCCCAAGACCGCTATGATGCTGCGACAGACGGACGTTAACGGGCAGAGTGTCGATTTACCGTTGCATCAGCCACACGTCGACAAAGCTCGCGAACTGGTCCGCCAAGTCAACTTTCACCGCCCCAAATCGGCACTGGGCGCGTTATGACCGACCCCCGTTCCGTTATCGATTTCTGGTACGCGCCCGGCGCACACGCGCTCTGGTTCGAGAAGGACAAAGCCTTCGACGAGGAAATCCGCGCGCGTTTTGGCACCGCCGTCCTTGCGGCACAGATGGGCGAGCTCGATTCCTGGGCGGCAACGCAGATGGGCGCGTTGGCGCTCCTCATCCTCCTCGACCAGATGGCGCGCAACATCTATCGCGGCCAGGCGAAGGCCTTTCTCGGCGATGGGCGGGCCCTTGCCATCGCCAAGGTGGCCATCGACCGTGATCTCGACAAGGGCCTGCCGTTCGACCAGCGGCGCTTCTTCTATCTGCCCTTCGAACATGCCGAGGACATGGCCAATCAGGACCGCTCGATCGACCTGTTCACCCGGCTCTATCAAGAAACGGCCGGTGCGGACAAGAAAGATGCCGAGGTCCAGCTCGATTACGCCCATCGCCATCGCGACATCATCAGGCGCTTTGGCCGCTATCCCCATCGCAATGAGGCGCTGGGCCGGCCCTCGACGGACGATGAGATTGCTTTCCTGAAAGCGCCGGGCAGTTCGTTCTAGCTGGTTGATCTAGCTGGGCTGGGCCGGTATCCGTCCGATGATCTTGCGCCGGATCGCCTTGGGACGTTCCAGCAGTTTGGTCTGGCCATCGGGTTTCGCGGCATAGATCTGCGCCAGTTCGACAAGTGCCGCGCGATCCTCGGCCGGGTCGATCTCGGCCAGCATATAGGTGGCCTTGCCCGGCGCGCTCAGGGCGACACTCAGGGGCCGCGTGCAGTTCGACATGCAGGCGGTGCCGATCACCTGGAAATCCGCCGGCAGGCCGGCATCTGCAAGATCGTCGATAAGACCCGGCCCCAGCGGCGCCTCGGTGGGGCCGCGCTTACAGGTGGTGCAGACGAAGAGGGTATGGGTCACGGCTTCCAGCGCTCCTGATGAGGGGTGGCAGCCTTAGCAAGGGGATGCTGCCTGCGCAAGCGGGATGGACTTCCGGGGCAAGCTGGCTTTTGGCAGGCTGTTTATGTAGATTGCGCGCCACGAAGCAACCGGAACGAGCCCCTGATGCGCCGCCTTCTGCTGTCCACCGCTGCCATTCTTCTGTCGGCGCAAGTCGGCCTGAGCCTGCCCGCTTCCGCCGACTACATTGCCGCCGAGACGGCACTGCAGGCGGGCGATATCGCCACCGCCATCCCGCTGCTGGCCGAGGAGGCCAAGCTCGGCAACCCGGTGGCGGCGTTCAACCTCGCCAAGATCTACGAAGATGGTGCCGCCGGCGTCCCCGATTTCACCCAGGCCGCCACCTATTACCGGATCGCCGCCGAAATCGACACGGCGCCGCGGTATAATGGAGCGGCCCTTGGTGTGCAGGGTCCGCAGTTGATCGCGGCGGCACAGAAATACGGGCAGTTCGCCCTCGGCCGTCTTTATGAAAGCGGCAAGGGCGTGCCGCAGGACAATCTCGAGGCGCTGGCCTGGTACACGCGGTCCGCCGATCTCGGCAATATTCAGGCGATGCTGAAGCTTGCGATCCTGCACCGTGACGGCCTGCCTGGGGTAGCACCTGACCTGGAGCGCAGCGCATCCTGGCTGCAGCGAGCCGCCGATTCCGGCAGCATCGCCGCCATGAATGAACTGGGTCGGGCCTATCTCAATGGCCTTGGCGTGATCCCAAACCAGCAGGAAGCGGCGCGCTGGTTCGAGAAAGCCGCCGCGGGCGGCAGCGTCGCCGCAGAGTATAATCTGGGTCAACTCTACCGCGCCGGTATTGGCGGCCAGCCGGATTATGTGCGGGCTGTCGAGCACTTTGAGCGCGGCGCCAACGCCAAGGATGCGGCATCGATGATGGCGCTGGGCGATCTCTATGCAGCGGGTCAGGGCCTGCCGCCGGATCGCTCGCAGGCTCATGCCTGGTACAGGCTTGCTGCCGATTATGGCGCCGCCGATGGCACGGCCAAGGCCGCTTCGCTCGCCGCACTGATGACACCGCAGGAAATGGCCACGGCCACGGCCTTGCACGATAGCTGGCAGCCTAAGGCCAAGGAGGCCGCCCTGCCCGAACCGAGCGTGGCACCCGTAGCAGTCCCCCAATCGGATGTCAGCGAACCGGTCGCCGCGCAACCGGTTGCGCCAGTAGCACCAGAGCCAGCAGCAAATGCGCCGGCGCCCGATTTGCCGCCCTTGTTCGAGGAAATGGCGCCGAGTGCCACCCAGCCACTTGCTGACGCGCCGGCACCCATCATCCCGGCTGAGCCTGCCATGACAGCGCCAGCGCCGGTCCTGACGACGGAGCCGGCTACGCCTGTTGTCACCATGCCGGCGCAAGCGCCCTTGCCCACCTCGACGCCGACGGCACCGACCACCGATCCAACCCTTCCGCTGATACCGGGCGCGCCGCAGCCGGGGGCGAAGCCTTTTGTACCGACGCCCTAGCTCGGGAACTGGGTTCCATTTGTCGCGAATGTCCGGCATCCGGCCCGACCGGACCGGTGACATTGTGCGTCGGATCACATAAACGTCAGCTATGCATTGCTTGCCACCACCCATCTGATATAGGCGGCGGCAACGAGAAACGCGATCCGCCAGCGATGGTCGCTTGCAGGTCATCTTTCCGCCGCAATGGCTTTGTCTCATTGTCGGCGGTTGTTCAATTGAGGAGTGAGTATGATGGGGCGTTGGTGGAAATCCGGGCATATCTCGAAGCTGGGCCTGGTATCGAGAGAGACCTTGGCTGCGGGCAGTGTCGCTGCCCTGCTGCTGGTGGCGGCCTGTGGCGATGATGCCGATAAAGCGGCCGGCGAGAATGCGGCCGAGACCGTTTCGGCGGTGGTGATCGACCCCGCAGAGGCGCCCATCATCCAGAAAGCGACCGAAGAATATCTGCAGCTTGCGGCGGGCAATGCCGAGCAGCGCATCATCCATTTCAGTGCCGTGAAGGTGACCCCCGGGTCTGACGCCTTCGACGTTGCGATCGAAAACCTCGTCGTGGGCGTCAAGATCGGCGACCAATGGGCCGACAGCCGCCTGGAAGTCGGCACCGTGACCTACCGCCTGGTTCCGACGGAAGGCAAGGGCTACCGCGCCAGCGACCTCAAACACGCTGCCGAGATGCCGGTCCTCGACAAGGACAACAAGAAGACGGGCATCTTCGGCATGACCACGAAGGCCTTTTCCGCCGACTGGTCGACCGAGATCGGCAACGTCATGAACCTCGATTGGCAGGCGGCAAGCATCGCCGTGTCGCCGCTCGATGCGGCAGGGGTCCCGGATGCCAAGGCCGGCGGCCTCCAGATCGCCAGCGTCGATTGGAAGACAACCAGTGCTGACAAGGGCAATGGCGTCTACGACCAGATCAGCACGTTCTCGGCCGGTGATTTCCTGATCAAGACCACCGACGGCGTCAACGTCAAGATCGGCAAAGTGTCCGGCAGTGGCGGCTATACCGATATCAAGCTGAAGGAAGCTGCTGCCAAGGGCCGCGAAGTCCAGAAGCTGATGAGCGACATGGCCGAGCGGTCGGAAGCGGCCAAGCAGGCAGCGGCGACGGCGGGTAACGGGACTGCGACCGATCCTGCCAATCCGCCGGTTCCGGCGCCGATGTCGCCGGAAGAAGCCAAGCAAATGGGCGATCTGATCAAAAGCATCGCCGGGTTGTTCGGCGGCTTCAGCTATGACGTGGCGATGGAGAACCTCCACACCACCGATCTGTCGGGCACCGAGCCCTTCAGCCTGGCCAAGATCGGGTTTGCGATGGGCATCGCGGGTCTCAACACTGAGAAGGCCGCCGTCAATCTTGGATTCAGCCATGACGGGCTTAAGATCAGCAGCCCGGAACTCAACCAGTTGCCGCTCTTTGCCAAGCTGCTGCCGGCTTCCGGCAAGCTTGACCTGAACCTTGCCGATGTGCCGTCCAAGGAGCTGTGGCAGCTGCTCGGCGACAACTTCCCGACATTGGTCTCATCCAATCCGGCACAGGCCGAGGCGGCCGCCGGGGTGATGTTCATTGCCATGCAACAATTGCTGCAGAAGGCCCCGATGAAGCTCACCGTCGCCCCGTCAGGCCTCTCTTCGGAGGTGCTCCAGCTCGATGCGACAGGTGCCTTTGATGTGAAGCCCGACGCTGTCTTTGGCCTTGTGGGGGCGCTCGATATCGGCCTGCACGGTCTCGACGAAGCCATGAAGCTGGCCAATGAGGCGGCCCAGAGTTCGCCTGAAGCCGCCCAGATCGTCGGTGGTCTTGCCATGATCCAGTCGATGGCAAAGCGCGAAGACGGCAGCGACGGCAAGCCGGTCGACAAGCTGAAGCTGGAGGTCGATGCGATGGGCGACGCCAAGGTGAACGGCATGTCGCTGTCCGGTATGTGAACCCTTTCTTCACTTTCGTGATGCTAGAACCGCGTCGGTCACAGCTGATCGGCGCGGTTTTTTTTGGTTGATCGAAATGAGGATCAAGCCAGGCAACGAAGACGACTGGATGCGCGGTGATGGCGCGTGAACTGTTGCATCGATGACTCAGTCGCTGCGGAATCTGTGGTGGTCGCGCCACGCCCGAATCACTTCTGTGTGGATAAGCGCAAAAAAATATGTTGTGATATGCGTGACATGCATATTGACCGAGTCGCGATTTCTGCAACGACCGACATGTTGGTCGCATCCATGAGTGATGACGGGCCCCTCCCCGCCTATCGCGCGATGCAGCGTGGCGGTCGCCTGCACCATGACGCTGCGCAAGAGCTCGCAGCGGAGAAGCTGCAATCGCTTTACAACGCTCTCAAGAATTATCGCCCCGATCCGGTCGGCGAGGCCGGTGGCCTGCGCAGCTGGGCGGAGCGCCTGGGTCTTGCGCGCCGCCGCGATGAAGCGGCACCGCAGGGTCTCTACCTCTATGGCGGGGTCGGCCGCGGCAAGTCGATGCTGATGGATCTGTTCTTCGCGCATGCTCCGGTGGAGCGCCGTCGCCGCGTTCATTTCCACGCCTTCATGCTGGAAGTGCATGACCAGCTGCATCAATCGCGCCAGGAAAAGCCCACACAGGTAGACCTGATTCCGGCATTGGCAGAACACCTCGCCGCCCAATGCACACTCATCTGCTTTGACGAATTCCATGTCACCAACATCGCCGACGCGATGATCCTGGGGCGTCTCTTCAGCGCCCTCTTCGAGCGCGGCGTGGTGATGGTGGCAACCTCGAACTGGGCGCCGGACGATCTCTACAAGGGCGGCCTGCAGCGTGACCAATTCCTGCCCTTCATCGCTCTGCTGAAGGAGAAGCTGGACGTCCTGGAGCTGGATGGCGGCCGCGATTACCGGATGGCGCGTCTCAAGGACATGACCGTTTATCACTATCCGCTGGGCGAACTGAGCAGCCGCCAGATGCGCGATGCCTTTGCCCGGATGACCGATAACCAGCCACCGATCGCAGCGACCCTCCTCGTCCAGGGGCGCCAGCTCGAAATCCTGCGCCAGGTCAGCAACGCCCACGGCCGGGTCGCCTGGTTTGACTTCGACGAATTATGCGCGCGCCCCTTGGGGGCAGCCGACTACCTCGCCATCGCGACCCATTATGACGTGGTTCTGTTGGACCAGGTCCCGAAGCTGGATGCAGATCGCCGCAACGAAGCACGCCGCTTCATGACGCTGATCGACGAACTTTACGAACACAAGGTGACAACGATCGTTGCCGCGGCGGACAGACCGGAGCGTCTCTACCCGGCCGGCGACGGCGTGTTCGAATTCGAGCGCACGATCTCGCGCTTGAACGAAATGCAGTCGGTCGATTACCTGACCCGACCGCATTTGACGTGACTTGAGTGAGAATTTTCGCGAGAAGAGTTAATGCCTCTTGCCCTTGTGGCAATTTCGAGTTATTAACTCAACATCTAGAGGAGTGCGCTTAAAGCGCAGGTGCATTGCCTAATCGAAATCGTGGCAATGCGTAAGAGGCATCAGGATTACAGAATGGCACGGAAGAAGATAGCCCTTATCGGCGCGGGTCAGATCGGCGGCACATTGGCGCTGTTGGCTGGCCTCAAGGACCTCGGCGATATCGTCATGTTCGACGTTGTCGACGGAGTACCGCAGGGCAAGGCGCTCGACATCGCGCAGGCGTCTCCGGTCGAAGGCTTCGACGGCAAATATGTCGGCGCCAGCGACTACAAGGCCATCAAGGGTGCCGATGTCATCATCGTCACCGCCGGCATCCCGCGTAAGCCGGGGATGAGCCGCGACGATCTCATCGCCACCAATGCCAAGGTCATGGACAGCGTCGGCAAGGGGATCAAGAAATACGCCCCCAAGGCCTTCGTCATCTGCATCACCAATCCATTGGACGTCATGGTCTATGTTCTGCAGCAGGCCTCTGGCCTGCCGGAGAGCCATGTTGTCGGCATGGCGGGTGTCTTGGATTCCGCCCGCTTCCGCTATTTCCTGGCCGAGGAGTTCAAGGTCTCGGTCGAGGACGTCACCGCCTTCGTGCTGGGTGGCCATGGCGATACCATGGTGCCGCTCGCCCGCTACTCCACGGTTGCCGGCATTCCTTTGCCCGATCTGGTGAAGATGGGCTGGACCACCCAGGAAAAGCTCAACACCATCATCCAGCGCACCCGTGACGGCGGCGCTGAGATCGTCAATCTCCTGAAAACGGGTTCCGCCTTCTACGCGCCGGCCAGTTCCGCGATCGCGATGGCCGAATCCTATCTCAAGGACAAGAAACGGGTTCTCCCCTGCGCGGCCTATCTGACGGGCCAGTATGGGGTAAAGGGACTCTATGTCGGCGTACCGGTCGTCATCGGTGCGTCTGGCGTAGAGAGTGGTCGAGATCGACCTCAACAAGGCTGAAAAGTCGATGTTTGATAAGTCGGTCGCGGCCGTAAGGGGCCTCATCGATGTGGTGAGGAAGCTTCAACGAGGAGAGAAGCAATGAAGAAGACCATCGAACTGGCGGCCAAGAAGGTTGCCAAAAAAGCTGCTAAGAAGACCGTGAAGAAGACCACGAAGAAGGCCGCTGCCAAGAAGCCGGCAGCGAAGAAGACTGCGAAAAAGACGGCAAAGAAGGCCGCCAAGAAGAAGTAGTTTCGGGCTTCTTTTCGAAGCTCAAAACGGCCTGCGACGGCGACAGTCCTATTTCCATGTTGTTACGACGGGTTTCAGTTCAATTGGCTTGAACCCGGCGGGCATGGTGATAGAGTGCGATCTGCTGCACCACAGCAAATCGTCGGCTGTCGCTGTCGCCCGCTTTTTTTCTTAAGAATTTATAAGAACTTCCTAGGAAATAATCGCGCGGCTCGGTGGCTGGCGAACGACCGCCGAGGTGCAGTCCTTCGCAACGCAGCAAAGCGGGTCACCCTGGATGAACATCCATGAATATCAGGCGAAAGCCCTGATCCGGAAATTTGGCGTCGCCGTCCCGGACGGTCATGTCGCCTATTCCGCCGACGAAGCCGTCCAAGCATCGCAGAAATTAGGTGGCGGTCTTTGTGTCGTAAAGGCACAGATCCATGCCGGCGGCCGCGGTAAGGCGGGCGGCGTCAAGGTCGCCAAGACGGAGGGTGAGGTCCGCGACCTCGCCAAATCCATGCTCGGCATGACCCTGGTCACGCATCAGACCGGCCCCGTGGGCAAGGTCGTGAAGCGGATCTATGTCGAAGCCGGCTGCGACATCAAACGCGAGCTCTATCTCGGCATGCTGGTCGACCGCGCCACCTCGCGCATCACCATCATGGCCTCCGAAGAAGGCGGCATGGAGATCGAAGAGGTCGCCGCCTCGCACCCCGAAAAGATCCTGAAGATTGCGATCGACCCGGTGATGGGCGTGCAGCCCTTCCACGCGCGCCAGGTCGCCTTCTTCCTGAAGCTGACCGGCAACCAGATCGGCTCAGCCACCAAATTCATCATGGCCCTCTACAAGGCGTTCACCGAGCTCGATTGCTCGATCGTCGAAGTCAATCCGCTGGTCATCACCGGCGCCGGCGACGTGCTGGCCTTGGATGCCAAGATCAATTTCGACGACAACGCCCTCTTCCGTCATAAGGACGTCGAAGATCTGCGCGATCCGGATGAAGAAGATCCGGCCGAGCTTGAAGCCGCCAAGCACAGCCTCAACTACATCAAGCTCGACGGCTCGATCGGCTGCATGGTCAACGGTGCCGGCCTTGCCATGGCGACGATGGACATCATCAAACTCTATGGCGGGTCGCCGGCGAACTTCCTCGACGTCGGCGGTGGCGCCACCAAGGAACGTGTCACGGCGGCCTTCAAGATCATTCTGTCCGATCCCAATGTCGAAGGCATCCTGGTCAATATCTTCGGCGGCATCATGCGCTGCGATGTCATCGCCGAGGGCGTGGTCGCGGCCGCGCGCGAAGTGAGCCTGCATGTGCCACTGGTCGTGCGTCTCGAAGGCACCAATGTCGAATTGGGAAAGAAAATTCTGGCGCAGTCCGGGCTTCCCATCCTGTCCGCCGACAATCTTGCGGACGCGGCCGAAAAGGTCGTCAAAGCCGTGAAGGAGGCTTGAGGAATCATGTCCGTACTCGTCAATAAGAACACCAAAGTCATCTGTCAGGGTTTCACCGGTGCGCAAGGCACGTTCCATTCGGAGCAGGCCATTGCCTATGGCACCAAGATGGTGGGCGGCGTCACCCCCGGTAAGGGCGGCACCAAGCATCTCGACCTGCCGGTCTTCGACACGGTCATCGACGCGGTCGCCAAGACCGGCGCGAATGCCAGCGTCATCTATGTCCCGCCTCCCTTCGCGGCAGATGCGATCCTGGAAGCAATCGACGCCAGGCTGCCGCTGGTCGTTTGCATCACCGAGGGCATCCCGGTCCTCGATATGGTGCGCGTGAAGCGCGCGCTGGCCAATTCCGGCACGCGTCTCATCGGGCCCAACTGCCCGGGCGTCATCACGCCGGAAGAATGCAAGATCGGCATCATGCCGGGCCATATCCACCGCAAGGGCAAAATCGGTATCGTGTCGCGTTCCGGCACGCTCACCTATGAAGCCGTGGCGCAGACGACGGCGGCCGGTCTCGGCCAGTCGACCTGCATCGGCATCGGCGGCGACCCGGTCAACGGCACCAATTTCGTCGACTGCCTGGAACTGTTCATGGCCGATGACGAGACCCAGGGCATCGTCATGATCGGCGAAATCGGTGGCAATGCCGAGGAAGACGCAGCCGAGTTCTACAAGGCCTCCAAGAAGAAGAAACCCATCGTCGGCTTCATCGCCGGCGTCACGGCGCCTCCGGGCCGCCGCATGGGCCATGCCGGCGCCATCATCAGCGGTGGCAAGGGCGGTTCGGGCGACAAGATCGAAGCCATGCGCTCGGCTGGCTACGTAGTCGCCGATTCCCCCGCCAGCCTCGGCTCGTCCATGCTGAAAGCGATGGGCAAGTAAGGGTGCTGCCGATCCCAAATGGGTCCGGTTACCGACCAAACACCACTGCCATGCCAGATCCCGGGTTGATATCCCGGGATCTGGTTGCTATCTGGAAAAAGTCCTTCTCCGGCCGTGTGCTGCGGGAAATCGTAACCATTGGGTAACCATCCCATGCGCAAATATCCGCGGGGTTCTCGCCGGCATAATCAGGCAATTTCCTGAGGGGAGATCCCCTCCCGGGCAAATGGGCATGAGACCCAGCTACCGGGCTACTGAACCAGAACTGCTTTCCTGAAGGCCTTGGGTAACAGGGGCTAGACCTTTTGGTGGCTTGACCTACTCAGGGCATCGGCCCAAACGGGTGAACTATGAACCAGCCAATCGCCAATTTTCTTTCCGGTCCCAACGCGCCCTTCATCGAAGAGCTCTATGCGAAGTATCTCGCCGACCCCAACTCGGTCGACGCTTCCTGGCGCGGCTTCTTCGAGGATCTCAAGGAAGAGGCGCCGCTCGCGCTGAAGGACCTGCGCGGCGCCAGCTGGGCACCGCGCGAACGCGACGTTGAAATCGCCCGCAAGGGCGACCGTGGCGGCAACGGCAGCGCCAATGGCACCGCCATGGACAGCGGCATTCGCACTTTTGCCGGCGGGCATGTCAGCGCGGCGGAGCAGCGGCGCGCGGCCCAGGACAGCCTCCGCGCCATCATGCTGGTGCGCGTCTACCGTGTCCGCGGCCATCTCGAAGCCAATCTCGATCCACTCGATCTGAAACCGCGCGAGAAGCATGCCGATCTCGACTACCGCACCCACGGCTTCACCGATGCCGATCTCGACCGCGAGATTTTCCTTGATGGCGCCATGGGCTTCGAGACGGCGACGCTCCGACAATTGATGCACGCGCTCCGCCAGACCTATTGCGGGTCGATCGGCGTCGAATACATGCACATCCAGGATTCCGATCAGCGCAAATGGCTGCAGCAGAAGATGGAAGGCAGCCGCAACCAGCGCGACTTCACGGATCGTGGCAAGCGGGCCATCCTCGAGCGCCTGACCGAAGCACAGATGTTCGAGAACTTCCTCGACAAGAAATACACCGGCACCAAGCGTTTCGGCCTAGATGGCGGCGAAACCACCATCCCGGCGCTTGAGCAGATCATCAAGCGGGGCAGCCAGCTCGGCATCAAGGAAGTCGTCATCGGCATGGCCCATCGCGGCCGTCTGTCGGTGCTTGCCAATTTCATGAACAAGCCCTATGCGGCGATCTTCTCGGAATTCCAGGGCAATGCCTCGAATCCGGAGGACGTGCAGGGCTCGGCCGACGTCAAATACCATCTCGGCACCTCGGCCGACCGCGAGTTCGACGGCCGCATCGTGCACCTGTCACTGACCGCCAACCCGTCGCATCTGGAATGCGTGAACACGGTCGTCCTCGGCAAGGTTCGCGCCAAGCAGGACCAGCGCAAGGACAAGAACCGCGAGCAGGTCATGGGCCTGCTGCTGCATGGCGACGCCGCGTTCTCGGGCCAGGGCCTGGTCCCGGAATGCCTCGACCTCAGCCAGCTCTTCGATTACGAGGTCGGCGGCACGATCCACTTCATCATCAACAACCAGATCGGCTTCACCACCAGCCCGACTGCCTCGCGCTCCGGCCCCTATTGCTCGGACGTCGCCAAGGCGGTGCAGGCACCGATCTTCCACGTCAATGGCGACGATCCGGAAGCCGTGCTGCATGTCGCGCGCATTGCCATGGAATTCCGTCACGAGTTCAATCACGACGTGATCATCGACATGTTCTGCTATCGCCGCTTCGGTCACAACGAAAGCGACGAGCCGGCCTTCACCCAGCCCTTGATGTACAAGAAGATCGCCACCCAGCCGACCACGCGACAGATCTACGCACAAAAGCTCATCGATGAAGGCACGATGAGCCAGGCGGAGGTGGATGGCATCATGAACGCCTTCCAGGCCAGGCTGGAAGCCGAGTTTGAAGCATCAACCTCCTACAAGCCCAACAAGGCCGATTGGCTGGAGGGCGCCTGGGCCGGCCTTGCGGCGGCGTCAGGTGACGATCGCCGAGGCGAGACATCGCTCAGCGATGAAAAACTGCAGATGATCGGCAAGGCGCTCACCACGACCCCGGCAACGTTCAATCTCAACCGCAAGATCACCCGCCAGCTCGCCCAGAAGGAAGAGATGTTCAAGACGGGCGAAGGCATCGACTGGGCGACCGGCGAAGCCCTGGCCTTTGGCGGGCTGCTGGATGAGGGTTTCGGCGTTCGCCTCTCCGGCCAGGATTGCAAGCGCGGCACATTCAGCCAGCGGCACGCGGCCCTGGTCGACCAGGAGAACGAGGACGAGTTCGTTCCCCTGAACCATATTCGCGACGGGCAGGCCTTCTTCGAGGTGATCAACAGCCCATTGTCCGAAGCCGGCGTGCTTGGCTTCGATTACGGCTACAGCCTTGCCGAACCGAAGACCCTGGTGCTGTGGGAAGCCCAGTTCGGCGATTTCGCCAACGGCGCCCAGGTCATCATCGACCAGTTCATCTCATCGGGCGAATCAAAATGGCTGCGCATGTCGGGCCTCGTCATGCTGCTGCCCCATGGCTATGAGGGCCAGGGGCCGGAGCACTCATCCGCCCGCATGGAGCGCTATCTGCAATCCTGCGCCGATGACAACATGCAGGTGGTGAACCTCACCACGCCGGCCAACTACTTCCATGCCTTGCGCCGTCAGCTGCATCGGAATTTCCGCAAGCCGCTGATCGTCATGACCCCGAAATCGCTGCTGCGGCACAAGCTTGCGGTCTCGAAGCTCTCGGAGATGGGCCCTGGCACCAGCTTCCACCGGTTGCTGTGGGACGACAACACCAAGCTCGTCGACAAGAAGGTGAAGCGGGTCGTGCTGTGTTCCGGCAAGGTCTATTACGACCTGTTCGAGGAGCGCGAGAAGCGTGAAATTGACGACGTCTACATCATGCGCGTCGAGCAATTGTTCCCCTTCCCGGACAAGGCGCTCAACAAGGAATTGGCCCGTTTCCCCGGCGCCGAGATCGTCTGGTGCCAGGAAGAGCCCAAGAATATGGGTGGCTGGACCTTCGTGGCGCCGGAAATCGACACGGTAATGGAGACCCTTGGCACCAAACAGCGCCGCGTGCGTTATGTGGGTAGGCCCGCTTCGGCCTCGCCCGCCACCGGCCTTTACAAGAGACATATCAAGGAACAGGCGAAACTGGTCGACGAAGCGCTCAGCTTCAGCTGACGAAACGTCCCTGGCATCGCCCCAAATCATCGGCTTCTGGAGGTAGAGAATGACAACCCCGATCACGGTTCCCGCCTTGGGTGAATCGGTCAGCGAGGCAACGGTCGCCAAATGGATGAAGAATGTCGGCGATGCCGTGAAAAAGGATGAGGCGCTGGTCGAGCTGGAGACTGACAAGGTCACTGTCGAGGTCTTCGCCAGTGTCGCCGGCACCTTGGGTGAGATCATCGCTCCCGCCGGCACCACGGTCGCCGTCGGCACACTGATCGGCAATATCACCGCCGGTGGCGCGGCCGCAGCACCCGCCGCCAAGGCGCCTGCGGCCGCCGCGGCACCGGCACCTTCCGTCGCCAAGGTGGCGCCAGCCGCCCCGGTCGCCAGTGGCGATGATCGCCTGGCCCCCGCCGTGCGCAAGCTGATCGAGGAAAGCGGCCTCAATCCCGCCGACATCTCGGCGAGCGGGAAGGACGGCCGCCTGACCAAGGCGGATGTGCTGGAGCATCTGGAGAAAAGAAGTCGGCCCCCGCTGCCGCCCCGGCACCGGTCGCAGTTGCCGCGCCGGCCGCCCCCGCGGCGCCCCATGTCCCGCGGGCACTCGGTGAGCGCGAGGAGCGCGTGCCGATGTCGCGTCTCAGGAAGCGTATCGCCGAGCGATTGAAGCAGGCGCAGAACACGGCCGCCATGCTGACCACCTTCAACGAGGTGGATATGTCGGCCGTCATGGCGCTCCGCGAGAAGTACAAGGAAGGTTTCGAAAAACGCCACAAGGTGAAGCTGGGCTTCATGTCCTTCTTCGTGAAGGCTGCCATCCAGGCATTGAAGGAGATTCCGGCGGTCAATGCCGAGATCGACGGCGGCGACATCATCTACAAGAACCATTACGACATCGGCGTCGCGGTCGGTACCGAACAGGGACTGGTGGTCCCGGTTGTACGCGACGTCGACGCCATGAGCTTTGCCGGCATCGAAAGCACCATTGCCGAGCTTGGCAAGAAGGCCCGCGACGGCAAACTTTCCATCGAGGATCTGACCGGCGGCACCTTCACCATCTCCAATGGCGGCACCTATGGCTCGCTGATGTCGACGCCGATCATCAATCCGCCGCAATCGGCCATCCTCGGCATGCACAAGATCCAGCAGCGCCCGATGGTCATCGACGGCAAGATCGAGATCCGTCCGATGATGTATCTGGCCCTCTCCTATGATCATCGCATCATTGATGGCCGCGAGGCCGTCACCTTCCTGGTGCGCCTCAAGGAAAGCCTCGAGGATCCGCAGCGCCTGCTGATCGAGATGTGAGATGGCGATCGCAAAGCGGAAACCCGGATCGGCCGCCGAGAGCAAGAGCGCTAAGAAGGTCGCCGTCGTGAAGTCGAAACGGCGGCGGCTGCCCTATTACAATCAGACCACCGATTTCAGCTGCGGGGCTGCGTCGCTGCTGATGGCGATGCGTGGGCTGGACAAGGATATTCCCTTCGACCGGGTGCATGAGTTGCAGGTCTGGCGGGAAGCCAACACCGTCTACATGGGTGCCGGCCATGCCGGCTCGTCGCCTTACGGTATCGCCCTGGCCGCCTGGCGCCGTGGCTTCCATGCCGAGATCTGGGTCAGCCACAAGGGTGCCGTGCTGCTGGATTACCAGAAGAAGCCTGAATGGCGGAAGGCCGGCAAGTTGATGCAGGAAGCTGACGAGGCCAGCGTGCGGGAGTTGGGCATGCCGGTCGAGAAGCGCAAATGGGATATAGCCGATCTGGCGCAGGCCCGCGCCGAGGGTGCCGTGCCCATTGTTCTCGTGTCGACCAAGGCCTTCCACGGCGACAATACCCCGCATTGGGTGGTGTTCGCGGACAGCGACGACAGCCAAGTCTATATCAATGACCCTTGGATCTCGCGCAACAAGGGTCAGACCGCAAAATTCCAGACCGGCCGCGCTGCCACGCATGCGGCTTTCATGAACATGGCGAAGTATGGTCCGCGCAATGAACGAGCCGTCGTTCTGATCCGCGGGCCGCAGATCTAGAGACGAGACCGCGTAGAGAAACGAAGCGGCGCGCCGGCGCCACAAGGGAGTTAGGCTATGGCTGAAGAATCCTTCGACGTCGTCGTCATCGGTGGTGGTCCAGGCGGCTATGTCTGCGCCATCAAGGCGGCGCAACTGGGTCTCAGCGTCGCCTGCATCGAAAAGCGCGGCGCACTCGGCGGCACCTGCCTCAATGTCGGCTGCATTCCCTCGAAGGCCCTGCTGGCGTCTTCCGAGAAATATGAAGAGGCCGGTCATCACCTGGCGGCCCATGGCATCAAGGTGAGCGGCGTCGCCCTCGATCTTGCCGCCATGCAGGCGCGCAAGGACAAGGTGGTGGGTGAACTCACCAAGGGCATCGAGTTCCTGTTCAAGAAGAACAAGATCACCTATCTCAAGGGCACCGGCACCCTGCAGGGTAACGGCAAGGTTGCAGTGAGCGGCGAGACGAAGCAGGTGGTGACCGCCAAGAACATCGTCATCGCGACGGGCTCGGATTCAACTCCGCTGCCCGGCCTCACCATCGACGAGAAGAAAATCGTGACCTCGACCGGCGCTCTCACCCTCGACAAGGTGCCGGAGCATCTCGTGGTGGTGGGCGGGGGCGTCATCGGCCTGGAGCTCGGTTCCGTCTGGCGACGTTTGGGGGCCAAGGTGACCGTGGTCGAATTTCTCGACCGCATCGTCCCCACCATGGACACCGAGATCGGTGCGCAGTTCCAGAAGCTCCTCGCCAAGCAAGGTATCGAGTTCCGCCTTGGCCAGAAAGTGACCGGCGCGAAAGCCAAGGGCGCCAAGACCGAACTGACTGTCGAGCCAGCGAAGGGCGGTACTGGAGAAAGCATCGTCGCCGACATCGTGCTGGTCTCGATCGGCCGGCGCCCCTATGTCGAGGGCCTCGGCCTCGACAAGGCTGGTGTGAAGCTGGATGAGAAGGGCCGCATCGCCACCAATGGCCATTTCGCGACCAATGTCCCTGGCATCTTTGCCATCGGCGATGTCATCGTCGGCCCCATGCTGGCGCACAAGGCCGAGGAAGAAGGTGTTGCCCTGGCCGAGATTCTCGCCGGCCAGAAGG
This sequence comes from Rhodospirillaceae bacterium, assembly GCA_016712715.1. Taxonomy (NCBI): domain Bacteria; kingdom Pseudomonadati; phylum Pseudomonadota; class Alphaproteobacteria; order Rhodospirillales; family Rhodospirillaceae; species Rhodospirillaceae bacterium. The sequence continues at coordinate 922,716 of JADJQM010000002.1, read as the reverse complement.
GCCATGTGAATTACGACACCTGTCCGAACATCGTCTATACCCAGCCGGAACTCGCCTCGGTCGGCAAGACCGAGGAGGAATTGAAGGCAGCCGGTATCGCCTACAAGGTGGGCAAGTTCCCGTTCATGGTCAATGCGCGGGCGAAGGCAGCAGGCGATACCGATGGCAGCGTCAAGCTGCTGGCCGATGCCAAGACCGATCGGCTGCTCGGCGCCCATATTCTTGGCCCGGGTGCTGGCACCTTGATCCATGAATGCGTCATGGCGATGGAATTTCAGGCGTCGGCGGAGGATGTCGCCCGCGCCTTCCACGGCCACCCGACGCACAATGAGGCGATCAAGGAAGCGGCACTCGCCATCAGCAGCAAGACAATCCACATGTAGTCTCGCGGAAGGTCGGAATCGAAGAGGCAATGCCGGAAGATGCAAGACCGACCATAGTTGCCCTGCTTGCGGAAGCAGAGAATGCGTTTGAAGGGAGTCACGCGCAGGCCCTGGGGCTGACTCTGAAAGCGCTTGCCTTGGCCCTGAGTGATGGTGATGCGGAGCTTGTCGCGCGCTGTCAGCTGGAATGCGCCCGGCAGCAGCGGGTCATGTGTCGATATGGCGAAGCACAGGCCAATCTGGAAGACAGCCTCCGTTTCTTCAGGCAGTCTGGCGACCGGCTGCACGAGGGAATAGCGCTTCGCACCTATGCGGCGATCTATGATGAAGTCGGCTTGTTCGACGAGGCCCTGGACAGTAACCAGCGCGCCCTCGCTCTGTTTGAAGAGATCAACGAGACCCATTTCAGGGCCATCTGCTTTGAAGATACCGGCAACATCATGCGTCGGCGCGGCTATCATGCCGAAGCCATAGCTGCCTTCGAGAACGGGTTGTCCTTGCTGGATGAGTTGCCGCCGGAAATGGCCATCACGCGTTCCCAGGCGCATCTTGGTGGCGGCCTCCTGGATGCCTGCCTGGAGGCTGGCGACGACACGCGCGTGCTGGCCACGGTGGGTCGCGTACTCGAGCAGGTCTGTACCATCGGCAACAGCAATCTCGAAGCCTATTGCCACAGCATGGCGGCCTTGGCGCAAGCCCGCCAGGGGGATGGCGCCGCCAGTCTCGCTACGGCGGCCACGGCGCGCCATGCCCTGGCTCGCGCCGAGTCACCCTATGAGCGCGTCGGCTGCCTGATGCATCTCGGCCGCGCCCGCGACGCCTTGGGTGATTTCAGCCAGGCACAGGCTTTGCTCTCGGAAGCGCTTGAGACGGCCGTGCTCGCCGGGATCCAGGACCTCACTCTAAAATGCCACTCTGAACTCGCGCAGATCTGCGAGCGCGGCGGCAATGTGGTCCTGGCGCTTGAGCACTTGAAGACCTTGCGGCGGCTCGAAGCCGACCTGATGAACAGCCGGACCGACATCAGGCTCGATCGGCTGCGGCTGGAGGTTGAACAGGAAAGGTCGCGCCATAGCGAAGTCGACCTCGCGCGCCAGGAATTGGAACGCCAGGTCGCCGCCCGGACCGTGGAGCTGCGCGCTGCCAAGGAAGCGGCGGAACGGGCCAACCGCACCAAGAGCATGTTTCTTGCCAATATGAGCCATGAATTGCGCACGCCCCTCAATGCCATCAATGGCTATTCGGAAGCGATGGCTCTCGAACTGTTCGGGCGCATGGGCGAGGCGCGCTATGTCGAATATGCCCGCAACATCTGGACCAGCGGTCAGCATCTTCTGTCGCTCATCAATTCGGTCCTTGATCTCTCAAAGGTCGAGGCCGGCCGGATGGAGATCTACCGCGAGACCTTGCCGGTCCGCACGCTGGTCGACGACTGCCTGGCGCTGATCATGGTGCAGGCGGAACAGAAAGACCTCGCGCTGGTTGCTGACGATATCCCGGCCGGCCTGATCGTCCAGGCCGATCCGCGCGCCCTCAAACAGGTATTGGTCAACCTGCTCGGGAATGCCCTCAAATTCACGCCACGTGGCGGCAGGATCGCCATGCGCGCGGCCAGGATCGAGAGTGGCGTCGAGATTTCCGTCACCGATAACGGGATTGGCATGGCGGAGGCCGACATTCCGCGCGCCCTCACCGTTTTCGGCCAGCTCGACAACGCCTATGCGCGCCAGAACACGGGTTCGGGCCTCGGCCTGCCGCTTGCCAAATCCCTGGTCGAACTGCATGGCGGGACACTGTCGATCAGTTCAGCGCTGCATCAAGGCACCAGCGTCATCATTCGCCTGCCCAACCTCGTCCCGGAAACGCTGGCACCCGGCCCCGCTGCGCGGAATCAATTCACCCGCAGATAGCGTTTGAGGAATGCGCCCCAGGGCGTGAGCGACCTGCCGTCGCTGCTGCGCAGGCTCGGGCCGTAATCGACATTCCAGCACCACCCTGTATAGGACAGCCCGTAGCCATCCATCATGCCCGCGAAAGGCTCGCCGAAGCTCTTTGCCGTTCCCGACCAGTGCTCCTTGGCGCCGGGCTCAAAACCCCATTCGGTGACGATGATCGGCCTCGCCTCGGCCAGACTGGCCAGGCCCTTCTCCCAGTCCTTGAGATCGTCGCGTGGATAGACATGCCAGACATAGGCGGTGTTGGCGTCGGGCAGCGGATAGTCTTCGATGCCGGACAGGTCGAAGGCCCATTGCGATCCGGCAGCCAGGATGACATTGCTGTTGCCCTGGCCGCGGATGAGATGCGTCAACTGCTGCCAATAGGGCGTCAGTTTTCGCCAGCGCGCGCCGTCGCCGGTCATATCCTCGTCATTGCCCGAAACCGGTTCGTTCCACAATTCGAACAGGATGTCGTCGTCCTTGAACGTGCCGGCAATGGCGCGCCAGAAGTCGAGCGCCAGGGACATGCGCGTATCGTACCAATCCGTCGTCTCGGCATCGCCCGCGACGAAGAACTTCTGCATGTAACCGTCCGGCCAGCCAATGACGTGATAGTCGATGATGACATAGAGCCCGGCCGCGCGCGCCCATTCGACATGCTGCGTCAAGCGCGCCAGGGCTCCCACGGAATCGTCGCGCCAGTAGCCGGGATGAATCGACAGGCGCACGACGTTGGCGCCCCATTCCTGGGCGATCTCCGGATAGGGGTCTTCATTGGCCGGCAGATCGCCGACATCGCCCATGGCAATTCCCTTGAGGCGCAGGATCTGTCCCTGGTCGATAAAGTGGTGACCTCGGATCTCAAGGGCCGCAGCCGATTGCAAACCAGGCCCTGCCGATAGCAGCAGGACGATCATGGTGACCAGGATTGGCAGCGATCTAGGCATCGGCATCCTGTCAGTCTAGCCGATCTGGCTAGCCCCTGTCGCGCCACTGACCTCGGCATCCACGGCGCGTGGATCAGCCCGGCTCAACGAGGTCCAGATACATCCAGTCGAGATCGCGCACCATTTGACCGCCAATGGCCAGGTAGAAGTCGGTGGCAAGGCGGTTGGGACGATAAACCGACCAGAGCAGTTGCTTGGCGCCGGCCGCCAGCGCCGACGCCCCGGCAGCCCGCATCAGGGCACGGCCGGCTCCGCTGCGACGCGCGGTCGGACGCACCCAAAGATCGATCACAATCTCGATGCGGATGCCCTGATCGACATCATAGTTGGGTGCCATGAGCAGATAGCCCAGGGCCTGCCCGTCACCTTCGGCGAGGAATCCGCGAAAGGCCGGATTGGGTCCAAAGCCATCGGCGAGGTAGCGTTCGGCCGTGAAATTATGCCGCCAGGAATCGCCGAGACCGGTGAGATAAGCACCGAACTCCAGGACCATGTCCTGAACGATGTCGACATCAGTGACAAGAAGCGGGCGGGTGATCGTCATTTCATTCTGGCCATGAGATCTGGCTGGACCTGGCCCTGCCAGTCGCTGGCATGACTAAATCCGGCAAAGATGTCGTGGGCGAGAATTGCCGTATCCGCCTGCCAGGCGGCGACCGCATCGCAGGGCGGGGTCCGGTCATTGCCCTGGCACAGGAAGGGCTGCCCGTCGCCACTGACACCAACCACATGCCCAGGGAGCGGCCGCAGCGCAAGATCCGCTGGTGGTGCTGCAAGATCGGCAATTCCCTTGGCCGGAAGTCCGAGAAGCCCCAGCAGTACCGAGGACAGGCGGTACATCGGCAGCGAGCCAAGCTGCAACGAGAATCGGGATCCTCGCGCTGCCAGCGCTCGATCGCGTCCATCATCTCGCGCGACTTCCAGTGCACGATACTGAGATAGCGCGATAGGTCTTCGACCTCGGTCTTGCTGTCGACGACCTGCGGCCTCTCCGCATCAAGGTCGTACATCCAATGGCCGTAATAGGTGACGATATAGTCCAGTACCGGCCGCTTATCTTGCCCGGCGCTCAGCTTCTCGGCGACCTGTCGATGCAGGGACGCATCCGACAGGAAGATGGATGTCATGTCGTCCTGGACAAAATCACCGATCGACCAGAAGGTCTCGAACCCGATCCGGTCATAACTTGCCTGCCGGTTCCAGAAACCTGGCGTGTTGGGATGGGAGGCCACGGTCCGGTAGCCTATCTCCCGCAGCAATCGGGGCAGGCAAGGCAGATCGTCGTTGAGCACCTGCTCAAAACGAACAGCTCCTTGCGCCAGCGGAAAGCCGCACAGCACTTCAAATTCCGCATTGGCGGTCTGACCGCCAAAGGCCGGCGACATTGCGGTCGAATGTCCGGCCTGCGCCCACATTGCCAGAAAGCGCGGATCGAGCGGCGATTGCCGTAGCCCGGCGGCCGTGAGCGGTGCCGGATCCCAGAAGCTCTCTTCCAGCACGACATGGAGATTGCGGGGCTTTGCGCCCACGGGCGAGGGATCGAGGTCAGCCGCATCCAGGCGCCGGGCGATTGCCGCCTCGACGGCGTCAGCGTCAGGTGCCGGTCGCACCAGGGCGGCCGTCCGGATCAATTCCTGCAGCAGGTGAATGGTGCCGCCGCGCCAGACAAAGTTTTCGCGCTGGTCCCAGGGCTTGTCACCCCACAGCGCATCCATCCAGTCAACCAGGCCGGTCGATCCGGCCTGGGCAGTGACCGGCAGGCCGATGACGGCTGCAAAAGCCGCGTGGCGCAAGCGCCCCCGGATGTGAAGGTTGCCGATAAAGAGACCCAGGATCAGCAGGCAGGGAATTCCGGCGACGAGCCATCCAAGAGGCCCCATCAATCGGATGAAAGCATCGAGACTGTAGATGTCATCGGGCATCAATGGCCGGCCGACAATGGCGCTTTTGGCGGCGCTGCCCAGGTAAAGGGTCGCCACCAGCAATGACTGGAGCAGCAGGAACAGAACGACGCGGCGTGAAACGGCAAAAACCAGAAGTGAAATGCCCAACAGCGCCGCAAAATCGGCTGGGACGCGGCGCGGGACGATAGCCACGTTGAACAGCCAGGCAGAAGCAACGTAGGCGGCCGCATAGAGGACGAGCGTAGAGATGAGGGGCAGCAGCCAGCGCAGACGATGACCGCCGGATAGCCTGCCCGTCCTGATCATTGGAGATGGGCCGTCACGTCGTGACGCTGCCGCGACATCAAGGACAGGGCGTGTCCGTCGCCATCAAAGATATCACGTGCGACCAGTTTGACATCTTCCAGCCAGGTGGCGATCTTGCCGCAGTCGCCGACTGCTTCGGCCTGTTTGCACAGGAAAGGCTGTTGCTGGGCATCGAAGCCGATCACCGTATCGGGAACTGGGCGGACGATGAGGTCCTTGGGCGGCGGCACCAGCGCGCCGATATTCGGCTGGACGATGCCAAGCCGCTCGACCACCAGCTGATTGAGCAGGTAAAGCGGCATCTGGCCGAGCCGTTGCGGCCCTTTCGCGCCATCTATGACGATGAGGGGTGTCGCGCGCGAGCGCGCATACATATCCGCCGGAAAATCGCCCCAGCCACCGGCGAAGAAGCCGTTGTTCTTGTACTCGCCCCAGTTATAGCCGAGATTCGGCAAGTGGTCGCCGAAGGCGACGATAAGCGCTGTGGGATCGTCGCGGCGCAACCGCTCGATCTCGTCCATGAGTTCGATTGATTTGTAGTGCATGGCGGTCGCAAATTGCCCGAGCTCGGTACGCTCAGGATCGATCGGCACCACCGCCGGCCGCTCCGGCACCATGTCGTAGGTCCAGTGACCATAGAGCGTCACGACAAAATTGAGCACCGGCCGCCGTTCGGTTTCCGCCTGCAGCTTGGCCGCGATCTGACGATAGAGCGATCTATCTGACAGCATCCAGACGATCATCTCGTCGAGATCAAAATCACCCTTCGACCAGAAGGTCTCGAAGCCAAGCCGCCGATAGGCCGTGGTTCGGTTCCAGAAGCCAGGCGCATTCGGATGCGAGGCCACTGTGCGATAGCCCTGGTCCTTGAGCAGCGCCGGCAGGCACGGCACGGTGTTGAAGCCCTGCTCGAACTTCACCGCCCAGCTGTCGACCGGAACGCCGCACAGTACCTCGAACTCGGCATTGGCCGTGCCGCCGCTGAAGGTCGGCGACAGGGCCGTGCTGCGGCCTGTCTCGTCCCACAAGGCATAGAAGCGCGGATCCAACAACGGCGTCGTGCGATCCTTGGACAGCAGGGGCGTCGGATCCCAGAAACTCTCCAGCAGGATGATGTGCACGTTGCGTGGTTTTGACTGGTCAAAATTGATCGGCACCAAAGGCGCACCATTCATCGCCTGGTTGCTGCCGCCCGATTGATCGTCCAAACGATCGATGGCCGCGGCTACCTCGGCTTCGCTGGGCGCCGGTTTCCTGGTCGCATAGGCGCGCAAGGTCTCCTGCAGCATGTGCAGTGTCGGCCCGCGCATGGTGAAGTTTTCGCGCTGATCCCAGGGATGGTTGCCGATCGCGATGTCGGCACCTCTGAGGGCTGAATCGCCGAGCGCGCCGAGACCGAGCGGAATACCGACCAGGATAGCGAGCGCCTTCTGCGCTGCGCGCCCGCGAAGTTGCAGATTGCCGAGCAAAAGGCCCGCCATCACCAGCAAGGGCAGCGCCACGACGACCCAGCCGAGCCAGCCCATGATGCGAACCAGCGCCACCACGCTGTAGACGTCGTCGGGCATGACCGGCCGACCCAGAAACGCGATCTTGGCGCTGGAGCCGACAAAGAAGGCACCGATCAGCAGGGCCATGAAAGCCGCATAGGCCCAAGTCCGGCGCGTCGCCGTGAAAACGAGGCAGGCGATGAGCGAGAGGGTCATGAAATCAGGAATGGCGCGCAGGGGCTCGACGACGACACCAAAAGCCGCCGCTGAGACAAGATAGGCAATCAGATAGCAGATGCCGGTCGTAACGATCGGCACCCTCCATCTCGCCCAGAATGGGGCGGCACGGCGCCTGATTCTGCGCCCAATCTTGTCAGACCTTGCCATCACGCCCGCCTGTCGCCCACTTGCACGGGCGATTGAGCGCCCAAACGGCGCCTTTCTAGCCGAATTTAACAAAAGAGTCTTGAGTTGGTGCCGTTGATCGTCACAAAAGACCGTGATCGACGGGTTGGGGCGGGCGTCCGATGAAGATGGGCCTGGATCTCGAAAAATAATTATAGAACAATTATTTAACTGCGATTTGCGGGGTAATCCGCGGCCGTAAGCTGTTTGTCAGCAAACAGTCATCACACTGCGCCGGTTTTCGACTAAGCCGTCATGAACACTGTGCGCCTTGCAGCCAGTCAGGCGCAGCGGTCGACACCCGATAGCGGCCCGCGAGGCTGTCAGCAGTCACTACGAAGGACTTTCCCCGGCATCATGACGACCGCTGTTTTCCGAGTCCTCGATCCTCGCAACCTCATCTACTCCGTTATGCTCTGGGCGCTGCTGATTCCCCTGGCCTTGCTTGCGTTTCTGGGCGGCGAGCTGATCGACATCGACCTCGTCGATATGGTGAATGCCCTGATCTATGCCTTCGGCGGATTGTTGGCTGTCGCTCTGGCACGCCAGTCAGCGCTGCCGGCCGAGGCGGACAGGCCCGCTGCCACAGGCCCATTTGGCAGGTTCTTCTGGCTTATCGCCGCCGGATTCTGCGCGGTCTTCGTCCTGTCGGAACTGGGCGGGGACATCATCGAACAGTACGAAACCAAACTGTCACCGGCTTGGCTCGGCGACCTGGTCTGCTGGCTGGCAGCCGGCATTTTCATCCTGTTGGCGGTGCGGTCGCGGCGCCATCGAAAGCGCTCAGAGAAGATCGTCGCGCCGGTCCTGGCTCTGCTGGCGGCCGGCTTCGCCTTGCAAGGCATCGCCCTCGGCCTGGACATCGGCGTATCCGACCTCCCGGGCCAGCTCGGCATGGATTCGCAGAGTTTCGATAATTTCAGCGACCTTATCGAATTCATCTTTCTTCAACTCTATCTTCTGGGCCTCATCGGTCTCGCGGCTGAGATTTCGGCACACAATGCCCTGCGCGCCCAGATCGCCAGGACGGAACGCATCGACGATCCGGCTGCCTGTCTGCGCGCCGCCCAACTCGCCTTTGTCACCGCCGCCTTCTGCTCCAACAGGATCAATCGCCGTCGTCTTTCCCGCGCTATCCTTGGGTTGATCGCCGGTGGTGGCCTGGGCGGTTTTGTGAACGGAGTCCAGATCACGCGACGTCTTGGTCCCAGCATCAGACGCCGAACCGGCAAATCCCTGCTGGGTCAGTTCACCACGCAGATGCGCTTGATGCTCGCCTTTGGACTGGCGCCCAAGACCTACTATCTCTTTGAGCTTTTTGATCCGGCCCGCGAACGCATCGCCGCGCAATATCTGCAGCGTAACGAGACCAAGGCTTCGGCCTACAAGATCATGCATCGGCACACCGGCCATCGGCTGAGCGAAAAACTGGTCTTCCACAATCGCTGCCGGGATCTCGGCCTGCCGGTGGCACCCGTGGTCTTTTCCGCCATCGATGGCGCTGCGGATGGACAATTTGTCGACACGACCGATCTACCGGCCCAGGACCTGTTCATCAAACCGCGCAAGGGCAGCGGCGGCCGTGGGGCGGAGAAGTGGCAGTTCGTCGCACCCGATTTCATCGACAAGAACGGGACGCGCCTGACGGGCGCCGCCTTGCGTCAGCGAATCATCGACCAATCACGCGAGAAGCCCCTGCTTGTCCAAGCGACTCTGGTCAATCACCCCGATCTATCGGACATCAATTGCGGGACCTTGGCGACAATCCGAATCGTGACCTGCCGCAACGAGAGCGGGCAATATGAAGTGACGAATGCCGCCTTCCGCATGCCGCGCGTGACGGGCTCGGCAGTCGACAACTTCCACGCCGGCGGCATCGCCGCCGCGGTCGATATCTCAGTTGGTCGCCTGGGGCCGGCAACGGATCTCGGCCTCAGTCCCACATCAGGATGGTTCGAAACGCATCCGGTTAGTGGCGCCCTGATCGACGGTCGCGTGCTGCCCTACTGGCAGGAAGCGCGCGCTCTGGTCGAACGTGCGCATCCGCATTTCAGCGATTTTGCCGTGATCGGCTGGGATGTCGCAATCCTGCCCGATGGGCCGTGCATCATCGAGGCCAATGGCGCGCCGGACCTCGACATCATCCAGCGCACCGCCCGACAGCCCTTGGGGTCGGCGCGGCTTGGCCGATTGATGGCCTGGCATGTCAAGCGCGACTTGCGCCGGTCTCTATTGGGTGAGGCCGGTTGATCCGCTTGTCAGCGCCCGCATGACGACCAATGGCCGACTCCTACCGATCGGACTTCTTCAGCAGCCTGAGCCGCAGGGCGTTCAGTTTGATGAAGCCCTGGGCATCGCGCTGATCATAGGCGCCGGCATCGTCTTCGAAGGTGACGTGCTTCAGGCTGTAGAGGGATTTCGGTGACTTGCGCCCGACCACCGTGGTGTTGCCCTTGTAGAGCTTGAGGCGAACCGTGCCTTCGACATGCTCCTGGCTCTTGTCGATCAGCGCCTGCAGCATCTCGCGTTCCGGGCTGAACCAGAAGCCGTTGTAGATCAGCGCGGCATAGCGCGGCATCAACTCGTCCTTGAGATGTGCCGCACCCCGGTCGAGCGTGATGCTCTCGATCCCGCGATGAGCTGCGTGCAGGATCGTACCGCCCGGCGTCTCATAGACACCGCGCGACTTCATGCCGACGAAGCGGTTCTCGACCAGATCAAGCCGGCCGATGCCATTCGCCTTGCCAAGTTCGTTGAGTTTGGTCAGCAGACTGGCCGGCGACAGTTTCTCGCCATCGATGGAAACCGCATCGCCCTTCAGGAAGCCGATCTCGATATAGGTGGCCTTGTCCGGGGCGGCTTCCGGCGAGATGGTGCGCTGATAGACCATCTCCTCGGGCTCTTCCCAAGGATCCTCCAGCACCTTGCCTTCACTCGACGAGTGCAGGAGGTTGGCATCGACCGAGAACGGCGCTTCGCCGCGCTTGTCCTTGGCAACCGGGATCTGGTGCTTCTCGGCATATTCGATGAGTGTCGTGCGCGAGGTGAGGTCCCACTCGCGCCAGGGGGCGATCACCTTGATATCAGGGTTGAGGCCGTAATAGGAAAGCTCGAAGCGCACCTGGTCGTTGCCCTTGCCCGTGGCGCCATGGGCGACCGCATCGGCGCCGGTGAGCTTGGCGATCTCGATCTGACGCTTGGCGATCAGTGGCCGCGCGATCGAGGTGCCGAGCAGATACTGGCCTTCGTAAAGGGCGTTGGCGCGGAACATGGGATAAACGAAGTCGCGGGTGAATTCCTCGCGCAGATCCTCGATGAAGATCTCTTTGATGCCGAGCATCTCGGCCTTCTTGCGCGCCGGTGCCAGTTCTTCGCCCTGCCCCAGATCGGCGGTGAAGGTCACCACCTCGCAGTCATAGGTTTCCTGCAGCCATTTCAGAATGACCGAGGTATCGAGACCGCCGGAATAGGCCAGAACGACCTTCTTGATATCGCGCGACATGAACCATCCTCATCAAAAGAAAGCGGCCGGAACCTAGGGGAAATGGGGGGTGGTGGCAAGAGTGAGGGGGGGCCCTAGGGCATCTCCCGAATGGCCCGGTCGGCCGCCTGATACTCGAACACATGTCCGGCGCCGGTCGCTAAGGCGGCGCGGAAATGCGACGTCGCAGCATCCGCGCCGCCGGCAAGAAGGGCCGCGCGGCCAATATGGTATTCGGCGGCACACAAGGCTTCCGCCCGAGCCGACGCTGGTTGCTGGCCGGCCAATGCCAAGGTGTCCGCCGGCGACGTCTGACCGAGATAAAGCTCAGCCAACGCCCTTGGCCATGGTCCCAGCATCTTGGCGCTCGCAAGATAGGCGCTGAGTTCGGCGGCCCGGCTTTGACCCAGCGACATCGCGGCCACATGTCGCCATAGCTGGGCCCCGAAATGACGGGGCTCACGCGCGGCGGTAGCGTCGAAATCCGCCAGGGCGGCGGCATCGTCGCCAACAAGTTCAGCCGACAGCCCACGCATGAAGAGGGCTGTGAGATTCTCAGGTTCGGTCGACAGGACGGCGCTGCAAGCCGTTCGGTCGAACAGCAAGCAGGCGTCGAATGCGGCTGTCTGCGCCGAGACGGGCACCGTGAAGCTGGCCCAGACGGCAATTCCCATCGTCGCTATCCATCCCAGCTTCACGGCAACTCACCTGGCGTCATGATGCACTTCACCCCGCACCTACCCTTTTAATGAGATCTAGGCTGAAAAATTAACTCTTTACCTGAGCTAACGGCAATCAAACCGGGAAACCTTCAGGTTTTCGTAATATTTGACCATTTATTGTACGCAAACATGTCGGATTTGCGGCTCGGATGTCGGTTTTGATCCTATCGGTAATCCACGACCCAAAAGATGGCGTATATCGAATTGCTGGGATCTGTCGTGCTGTCGAACCGGCGTCGCCAGGGCGACGAGGTTAAGTGGGTAAATAGTTTCTTGGTCGACTTGGGGATTTATCCGCAGCCCCGGATAACCCCCAAGAGCACCCGGCAGGCCATCGCGTTTGCACACTCCCCCCCATCGTGCAGATGGCTTGCCGGGCGCCCCTCTCTCGCCGAGAGCACACCCGGCGCCAGCGTTTAGTTCAGCTGTTTGAGCCGCCAGCCGGCATCCACGACTTCGGGAACGCCGCGATCGCCCTTGGCCGCTGCCGAGAAATGGTCTCGCGCGGATTTCGCGTCCTTCTTCAGAAGGGCCGCTTCGCCAAGATAGTAGTGGATTTCGGCATCCAGCCGCCGCGCCACCGCCTTGTCGCCGACGGCCGCTGCCGACAGCAAATCCCGGTCTGTCATCTGCCCCGCAAGCGTGGCAAGGATCGGCACCGGCCATTGGTCCGGCGGAAACTTCGCCATGGCCTCCGTCAGGAATTCAGCATGCACCTTGCTCTTTCCGTCGCCGACACCCTGACCTGCGGCGAGATAACGGCGCAAAGCAGCATAGGGATTGTCGGACCGCAATGACTGGGCCTGCGTGAAATCCTTGGTTGCCGCCTTGAGATCTCCCTTGAGGAACGCTGCGCGGCCGCGATTGTAGAAGCCGGCCGCGGCCTTGGGGTCGAGCTTGACGATGGTTGAAAAATCCGCCGCCGCCTTGTCGAACTGGCCGAGGCGCAGATAAAGCCCACCACGATCCATCAACGCATCGACATCATCCTTGACGGCGGCCAGCAAGGCGGTGAGATCGGCGACCGCCGCCTCGTCCTTGCCCAGGGCCGAGCGTGACCAGGCGCGTCGATAGAGCGAGTCCGGATCATTCGGCACGAGCTTCAGCAGCGCATCATAGTCGGCAATGGCGAGATCATGGCGCTTCAGCGCACCATAAGCAGAAGCCCGCGCATAAAGAATGTCGGCAGCATCGGGCGTCAGTTTGAGCGCGGCCGCGAAATCATTGACGGCCGCGGTGAGTTGTCCACGCTGTCCCTGCGCCAAACCGCGCCGATAGAGGCCCGCGGCAAGCTGATCGCCTTGCAACTGCCGACTCTCGATAGCCGTCGTGCAGCTGACGATAGCGGACTGGGTATCGGCTGGCTTGAGGCAGATTTCCAACAGCGGATTGAGGGGCACCGCCGCCTTCTTCGGTGCATCCTCGGCGATTGCCGGAACAGCCATGCAGGCACCCAAGGCAATGATCAACCCGGCCCGGCAGCACCATGCGGTAAGGCGCAACTTACGCCGCCTCGCCGGCACTGGTATCGGCAGCGGCCTTGTCGCGGTCCGAGCGCCTTTGTTTGACGCTTTCGCTCTTCAGCTGGCCGCAGGCCGCCATGATGTCCTCGCCACGCGGCGTACGCACCGGGCTCGAATAGCCCGCATCGAAAATGATGTCGGAGAAGTCGCGAATGGAGGCCGGCGTCGAGCGCTCGAAGGGTGCCCCCGGCCATGGATTGAAGGGGATAAGATTGACCTTGGCCGGCACGCGTGAGATCAGCTTCACCAACGCCCTGGCATCGGCCGGACTGTCGTTGACGCCCTTCAGCATCACATATTCAAACGTGATGCGCCGCGCGTTGGAAAGGCCCGGATAATTCTCAAGCGCCTTCATCAATTCCTTCAGCGGGTACTTCTTGTTGATCGGTACGATCTGGTCGCGCAACTCGTCCGTCACCGCATGCAGCGAAACCGCAAGATTGACGCCGAGCTCGGCGCCGCAGCGCTCGATCATCGGTACCACGCCTGCCGTTGACAGCGTGATGCGTCGCTTGGAGATGGCAATGCCCTCCCCATCCATCACGATCTTCAACGCCTTTGCCACGGCGTCAAAGTTATAGAGCGGCTCCCCCATGCCCATCATCACGATGTTGGACAGCAGGCGGCCATCTTTGGGGCTCGGCCATTCGCCCAGATGATCGCGCGCCATCATCACCTGGCCGACGATTTCGTCGGTCGCAAGGTTGCGCACCAGGCGCTGTGTGCCGGTATGGCAGAATTTGCAGGTGAGGGTGCAGCCGACCTGCGACGACACGCACAGCGTGCCGCGATCTTCTTCGGGGATATGCACCGTTTCGACCTGCTGTCCGTCGCGCAGGTTGAGCAGCCACTTATGCGTCCCGTCCTTCGAGGCCAGATCAACGGCGATTCCGGGACGGCCCACGAAGAACTGGTTTTCCAGCCGGACGCGGAAGTCCTTCGACAGGTTGAGCATCTTTGAAAAATCACGCTCGCCGCGATGATAGAGCCAATGCCACAGCTGCCTGGCACGAAACTTCGGCTCACCCACCTCAAGCATCAGGGCCTCGAGTTCACCACGATCGAGACCGATGAGGTCGCGCCGGCCGCTGGCATCCACGGAAGGCGGGGCGAAAGACGCTGCGTGTTTTTCGGTACTCATCTCAGGAAACTTCCGATCTTTAGCTTGAGCAAGCCTTGCTCATGGTCTGATAGGCCTTGGTAAACCCGGACAGATCATAGGTGTCCTGTACCTTGAGGCCCTTCGTCGTGGTCGCGGTCACGATCATCTGGTTCGACTTGCGCATGGCCTGCACCAGCGCCTTGTCATTGGCGTGGGTCTTGGCCCAGGCGCGGTCCTCTTCCAATTCGGTGAACTTGACAGTGAAGCCACCAATCTTGACGATGACGGGGCTCTTTGCGGCCGGCTCGAATCCGAGCACGATGGAAACCTGATCGAGCGCGCCGATCTCCGGGAAATGAGTCACCATCGCCGCCACCTGGCCGCGCTCCTTGACGTTACCCTGTTTGGTAACGGGTTGGCTCATCGCATAACAGGTGCGGGTGCCATCGGCATTGACCGTCATCGCCCGCCATTTCTTGAACGCCCCCAGATTCTTCGGGGCCTCCGCAAAGGCCGGGGCCAGTGTTGCGCTCAGCACGACCAGGCCCAGCATGAGTCCGCGGGCGATAGCAATCAGGTCCTGATGAATGGCGGTGGCAACGCGCATGCTCAAATCCTTGGGGAAGGCGACATTTTCCAGCGGCAGCCCATCTACCCGCAAAATAGGGCGGAATGGGGGCGGCTGGTGGTCCTCCTGTAGCAAGGATTGGCGCGAAAATCCACCCAAAGGCGACGTGTCCGCCTGTGGATCAATCCGAATTACTCTGTTTTTTCAGTTGTTTCTGCTTCCACACGGGAAGTCCGCGCTTATGTGCCGCAAGGGCTTGCGTGGGTCCGCCGACCCGGACCGGCCGTTCTGCAAAGCGCCCCAGGCTGATCATGCGGTCATACATGACGATGGCGCCGGCGACCGAGAGGTTGACGCAAAAGCGGGTCGGAATCTTGATGATGAAATCGCAACGCGCCTGCATGGCGGGCGACAGCGAGTCCTTTTCCGCCCCCAGCACATAGATGGCGGCCGGCGGATGGGTGAAGGTCGGCAGGTCGATGGCCTCATCGGTAATCTCGATACCGACGATGCGGCAGCCCAAGGGGGGCAAAAACGAGGCCACGTCCGGATAGACCTGGACCGGCATGCTGTCGAAGGCGACCGAGGTGTCGGAGGCCAGCACATCGCGCACATTGAAACAGGCGCCGATGGTGAAGCAGAAGCTGGCATGAAACGCATGCGCCGTGCGCAGCACCGCGCCCAGGTTCATCGGCTTCGAGATGCCCTCGACGCCGATCCCGAAATAGCCGCGATTGACCGGATTTGTGCTCATCTTCTGCCCTTGGCCGTGACGCGGCGCAAATTAGCGAAGGGCCGGCAAAAAGACCAGTCGGCTTGTCGCTTCAGTCAGCTTGAGACGGGCGCCCGGGCCGCACGGCTGGCAAAGGCGAGGCCGAACAAGACCGTGACCCCGCCGGCCAGGGCCATCCCACTCGGCACTTCGCGGAGCAGGAAGAAGGCGATGACGCTGGCGATGACCGGCTGACCATAGCCCAATACAGCGGCCACACTGGCCGAAATGCGCGTCAGGCCGATGTTCATAAGATAGTACCCGGCAAAGGTGATGAGGCCGTAGAGCGCCATGAAGCCGGTTTCGCCGGCATCGACGGGCACGCCATGATCCTCCCAGAACAGCAGCGGAATGCAGAACAGGCCGGCGCTGATCAGTTCCCAGAAGGTCACCGCCCGCACGTCATGGCCGCGACAGGACCGCGCCGTGATCAGCAGGCAGCCGGCATAGAAGAACGCGGCCGTCAGCGCGAGGAGATTCCCGGTCGTGCTGGACTGGCCCGATCCGAAGGATCCCAGGCTCGGCCCCGCCGTCATCACCGCGACACCGGTAAAGGCGATGAGCCCGCCCGCCACCAATTGCCAGCCCAGCGGGCGCCTCAGAAAGATGATCTCTACCGCCGCCACCAGCAACGGATAGAGCATGACCAGAAGAGCCGCCTCCATCACCGTCGTGGTCATGATGGCGATGTTCCACAGCACCAGATCGGCCGCCAGCAGGAAACCGGCGAAGATCACCGCCAGCAGGACTCGTGGTGGCAGGGCCACCTTAAGGCGCGCAAAGATGAGCGACAGGAGGGCCGCCACCAGCAGCCGCCAGCAGGCGGTAGCAGCCGGATCCAGGGGACTGAGGCGCACCAGAATCGGACTGAAACCCGACAGGAAGATCCCGGCGAAGAGTGCCAGGAGTGCTGGATTGCAGGTCGATCGGGTCATTCGGGTGCAACCGTCTATTTATGATTTGATGGTTACATCATAATCCGGTACTGTAACCAGTCAATTGAGTTTTAATGGTGACAGCTGTGAGCCAGATCGTCGCCTTGCCGAACCGGGTGCCGAGATCGGAATTCGTGGCCGGCCGGCTTTGCCTCGCCTTCTGCAACACCGTGGCCCTGCCCGATGCCGCCGACCGATTTGCCGACCCTGAGGGCCTGGCCGCCTGGGCGCTTCGGGCGGGTTATCCGCTGGATGGCGTGCCGGGACCGGCCGACTTTGATGCCTGCATCACCCTGCGCAGCGAGCTAAGGGCGATTTTTGAGGCCCTGGCCGATTGCAAGCCGCCACCTCAAGCGGCCCTGGACTGGCTTTCCGGCATCAGCCTTCCGCCGCGGCTGGTCTGGGACAGGGTGGCAGGACGCGCGCTGCCGATTGCCGCCGGCGGCAAGCTCGACCAGCTGCGCCAGGCACTTATCGCCGATGCCGTCGATCTCCTCACCGGCACCGCCCAGGCGCGCATCAAGCGCTGCCCTGCCCATGATTGCCGCTGGTTCTTTTTCGATACCAGCCGTAACGGCACGCGCCGCTGGTGCGCCATGGCCGATTGCGGGGTGAAGGACAAGGTTCGGCGTTTTCGCCGCAAGCAGCCCGCTTTCTAGCGCTTGTTGCCAGTATCGGCGGAGAGGGGCATTGTGCGCGCCGAACCGATTTGGCGCGAGAGACCACCACCATGAGCAAGCCCCACCAGCACCTCCATATCCATGCCGACCTGCCGCGAGGTGACGCGCCGATCCTGGTCGAGGTGTGGCGCGGCAATATGGTGGAGAGCCGCCACCGCGCCATCGCCGCCGTGGTCGATTCCGATGGCGACGTGGTAAAGGCCTGGGGCGATATCGAGACGCCGATCTATGGCCGCTCGTCGATCAAGCCGCTGCTGGCCATCCCGCTGGTGGAATCGGGCGCCGCCGACAAATACGGCCTGACCGAGCGCGAGATTGCGCTGGCCTGCGCCTCCCACAGCGGCGAGCCCGGCCATGTCGAGGCCGTCAATGCCTGGCTGGCGAAGATCGGCCTGTCGGCCGACGATCTCGAATGCGGCGCGCACTTTCCCTATTACGAGCCGGCGCTTCACGACATGGTGCGCGGCGGCATCACGCCGACACGCTCGCACAATAATTGCTCCGGCAAGCATACCGGGTTCCTGTCGACCGCCGTTCATCTCGGCGAAAAGACCGCTGGCTACATTCAATACGAACATAGCGTGCAGCAGCGCCTGCTCGGCATCCTTGAACAGATGTGCGGTCAGGATCTGTCGCATGTCCCGCGCGGCATCGATGGCTGCGGCATCCCCACCATCGCCATTCCAGTGGGACACCATGCGCTCGGCATGGCGAAGATGGCGGACACGAAGGATCTGTCGCCAGCGCGCGCCGCGGCCTGTGCGCGGATTCTCACCGCCATGTCGCACGAGCCCTGGTACGTCGCCGGCACGGGCCGTTTCTGCACCGAGGTGATGAAGGTGACCGGCACCAAGGCCGCCATCAAGACCGGCGCCGAGGGCGTCTATATGGGTGCGCTGCCGGAACTGGGCCTCGGCATCTGCCTGAAGGTCGAGGACGGCAATGGTCGCGGCGCCGAGTTGGTGATGGGCCAGTTGCTGCGCCATTTCGGCATCATCGACGCGGCGCAAGCAGAGCAGTTGCAGCAATCGCTGCAGCCGACCCTCAAGAACTGGGCCGGGACGGCGGTGGGTTCCATCAAGCCGTCACCCGACCTCAATGAGACGGCGCCGTTCTAGCTGCACGACAAATTAATCGTTTCTCCTCGCGACTTTTTGGGTGACATGATGACGGCATCTCATCGCTCATGAGGAGCCCGTCATGAAATCCAGCTATCGCCAGCGGTCGATCGGCAACCGGAAGCTCAGCCCCGAAACCTTGATGACCAGTTATGGCTACGATCCTTTCCTGTCGGAGGGATCGGTGAAGCCACCGGTCTTTCTCACCTCGACCTTCGCCTTCAGATCGGCCGAGGACGGCAAGGATTTCTTCGACTATGTCGCCGGCCGCAAGACTCCACCCAATGCGCAGGATGCAGGCCTCGTCTATTCGCGCTTCAATCATCCCAATCTGCAGATTGTCGAAGAACGGCTGGCCGTCCTTGAAGGCGGCGAAGGCGCCCTGATGTTTGCCAGCGGCATGGCAGCCATCACGGCATCGATCCTGGCCTTCGCGCGGCCGGGCGACACGATCCTCCACAGCCAGCCGCTCTATGGCGGCACCGAAACTTTGCTGGTGGGCACCTTGGCACCGTTCGGGTTGAAGGCTGTCGGCTTTATGGACGGGCTGGACGAGCAGGTGATCAACGCGGCCGTCGCACAGACCGCCGGCTCCAAGGTGCCGATCATCTATGTCGAATCCCCCGCCAATCCCACCTGCGGCATTGTCGATTTCGAGCTCATGGTCAAAGCTGCCGATGCGATCGAGAAACGCCAGGGATCGCGGCCGCTGATTGTGGTCGACAACACCATGCTGGGCCCAATCTTCCAGCAGCCGTTGCAGCATGGCGCCGATATCATCGTCTATTCGCTGACCAAATATGTCGGCGGGCACAGCGACCTCGTGGCTGGTGGCGTCATCGGCCGCGCGGCGGACCTCGTCCCCATCAAGAAGATCCGCAGCGCCTTCGGCATGCAGCTCGACCCGCATTCCAGCTGGATGCTGGGCCGCTCGCTCGAGACCCTGCATCTGCGCATGGAGCGCGCCAGCAACAGTGCTGCGAAGATCGCGCGCTGGCTGCATGACCAGGCGAAGGTCGATCAGGTCTATCACCCCGACCTCATCGATCACGGCAGCTATCAACGCGTCTACAAGAGGACGGCGCAGGCTGGTGGTTCGACCTTTTCCTTCACCCTGAAGAGCGGCCAGGAGGGAGCCTTCCGTTTCGTCAACGACCTTCATCTCTTTACGCTCGCCGTCAGTCTCGGCGGTACCGAATCGCTGATCTCGCATCCCGCCTCCACCACACATTCCGGCGTCGCCAAGGAGATTCGCGACAAGGTCGGTGTCACCGACAGCCTGATCCGCGTCTCGGTCGGCCTGGAGAATCCCGACGACCTCATTGCCGATCTCGCCGAGGCGCTGGAGAAGATCTGACATGGTATTGGGCTCGCTGCGGCTCACCGGAATGTGAAGGCGTCACGGCGCCTGCCACAGAGACCTCACAAGTCGGCCTTGACTCCGAACCGTATGATTATTGTCGACAGGCGGCAAAGGCTCCCTGTCGACAAATGACCTCAAGGAGCGGGGACATGACTATCATCAAGGCGACACGATCGCGCATGGCCGTTGGACTGCTGGTGGCAGCGGGATTGGCTGTGGCATCGGCTTCGCCGGCGCTGGCCGATCGCAAGCACAAGAACTGGCAGCATGACCACGGCAAGCACCATGGTCACGATCATCGCTATGACGAGGTGCGCTATTATGATGGCCCGGATGTGATCTATGTGCAGCCACGTCCGGTTGTTGTCCGCGAGCGGGTCTATGTACAGCCGGCACCGGTCTATTACGAACCAGCACCGGTGATCTATCAACGGCCATCGATCAACATTGTCGTGCCGCTGTTCGACTGAACCGGCATTTCCCTTGGATGCGACGGGAAGGGCAAGCAAGCGCCCTTCCCGATCTGCTTTGCCGGACCTGCAACAGCCGTTATATCCTTTCGTGCCGGCCGCGACATTCCGGCCGCGGAACGGAAGGAAAGATTCATGCAGGCCCTCATTTGCGATCAGCCCGACGGTTATGAGAATCTGCGGCTCGGCGAGATGCCGTCGCCCCAGGCGGGTCCTGGCGAGGTCCTGATCGAGGTCAAGGCGGCCGGCATGAACTTCGCTGATTCGCTGATGGTCGCCGGCAAGTACCAGGTGAAACCAGAACCGCCCTTTGTGCCGGGGCTGGAACTGGCGGGCGTTGTGGCTGGGCTGGGTGCCGGGGCCGATGGGCTCGCCATCGGGCAGCGCGTGATGGCCGTGGTCGATCATGGCGCCTTTGCCACCTTCGCGACGGCCCGCCGGGCCGATGTCTTTCCCATCCCGGACGGACTGGATTTTCATGAGGCCGCGGGCTTTCCGATTGCCTACGGCACTTCCTATGGCGCCCTGGTCTGGAAGGCGCGGCTGCAGAAGGGCGAAACGCTGCTGGTCCATGGCGCCGCGGGCGGGGTTGGCCTGACGGCGGTCGAGATCGGCAAGGCATTGGGTGCCCGGGTCATCGCCACGGCGGGCGGGGCCGACAAATGCGCGATCGCGGCGGCCCACGGCGCCGACGAGCTGATCGACTACAAGGTCGAGGATGTCCGCGAGCGCGTGAAGGCCCTGACCGCTGGGCGCGGAGTCGATGTGGTCTATGACCCGGTGGGGGGTGATATCTTCGAGGCCTCGCTCCGGGCCGTGGCCTGGAATGCGCGGCTGGTGGTGATCGGCTTCGCTGCCGGCAAGGTGCAGCAGATTCCCGCCAACATTCTGCTGGTCAAGAATGTCGACGTCCTTGGTTTTTATTGGGGTTTTTATTGGCGCGAGGCGCCGGACCTGCTGGCTGACAGCTTCCTTGCGCTGGCTCGGATGGTGCAAAACGGCCAGTTGCGTCCGCATGTCTCCCATACACTGCCTCTGGGCGCCTGGCGGGAGGGGTTCGAAACCCTCCTGGGTCGTCGGTCGGCGGGCAAGATCGTGCTGACACCCTGAAGGGTAGAGGGCGCGCGATTGGCCCGATTTACCTGTGACGTTGGCCGAAGCCGATTGCCGTCAGGGCGTTGAAGTGACAGATTGGCCCTATTGTCCAAGGGCCTTCAAGAAACGATCACGCATAGCGATGCTTAAAGATTCCCGTCTGCTGTTCAAATTGTGGCTGAAGAACCCGCGCAGCATCGGCGCCGTCACGGTGTCGAGCCCGGAACTGGCGGCCGCCATGGCGCGCCAGGTGCCCAAGAACGGTCTCGGCTATGTGGTCGAACTGGGTGGCGGCACCGGTGCCGTCACCCGTGCCATTCTGGCCGCGGGTGTTGCACCGGAGCGGCTGATCGTGGTGGAGCGCGACCCGATGCTGCACAAGCATCTGGTCGACCGGTTTCCCGGCGTGAAGATTCTGCTGGGAGATGCCATGCATCTCCCCTCGCTTCTGCGGCGGCACGGCGTCGAACCGGTCACGGCGATCGTCTCCAGCCTGCCGCTCCTCAGCCTCAAGAAATCGATTCAGCTCCGCATCGGTGCCCAGGCCTTTGCCGTGCTGCAGCCGGGCGCGCCGTTCATCCAGTTCACCTATGGTCTGTTTTCGCCCTTGCCGCGCAGCCGCCTCGGCATCACCGGTGAGGTCGAGGAACGGGTGCTTCAGAACCTGCCGCCCGCCAGCGTGTGGCGCTATTCGCGCCCGGCCGGCAGTGCCGTCAAATCCGGCAGCCATGGCAAGGCCAAGAGCAAGCTGGAGATCGCTGCCTAAAGCGATCCTTCCTCTCGGAGAAATGCGATGAGATCAAGCGAGGGTGGCGGCACCCTCGTGCCCGAAAGCATGCCATGCGCCTGCCCACGATGATGGGTCTGGTGATTGAACATATGCCCCAGCACCAGGGTTATTGGCGTTTCGTGCGCGATGCCGGCGACGGTCCGGTAGGAGAGCACCTCGGACAGTTGCGAAGGCGGCATGTCGTTGACGAAGGCGATGATGCGCTGGTCGAGTGCCGCGCGGGCCGTCGTCAGGGCAGCAAATTCCGCTGCCACGATCTGGTCCAGTGCCCGCATCTCGGGATCCGCAATGCCGGTGAGGCGGCTCAGCCAGATGCGATCGGCGACAATCAGGTGGTTGAATGTCTTGAGCAGCGACGGAAAGAAGCCGATGCGCGGTGCGTCGATTTCTGCCGGCGACAACTCGCCCACGGCACCATAGATGCGCCGATTGGCCCATTGATTGTAGCGGGCGAGGCTGGCGAAATAGTCTTTCATCAGGTGATTCTAGCCTGTCCAAAAAAATGCGCCACCGGTCCGAACGATCAGGGAGATCTTCGGACCGGCGGCCTAGTCATCCAGGGCAGGGCCAAGGGGGGAGTTGGCCCAAAGGGCATCCGGGGTCGGATGCCCAAGGGCGGCGTGACCGCCCTTCACAATGTTCCATCCCCGATCACCGGCGAGAGCGCCGTGATGGGGAGGAACGAAGGTAGCAATCGCAAACTGGGTCCAGCCCAAATCCGGCGCGGCGGGCAAGGCCATTACCCACGCCAGAAGGGCTTGCTGTATTCTTCCTCGGCATCCAGGCGCGACAGACCGATATCCTTGAGCTGGTAATCGGAGAGGCGCATCAGGTCGCGGCGGGACCGATGGCGCTCCTGCCACTCGAAGAAGGCGACGACAAGACCGCCGAGTCGGCTGGTGGGCACAAATTTGGTCGCGTGATAGGCTCGGCCGAACTGGTGGGAAGCGCCCTGCGAAGACGCCTGCGACCCGGCGAAGAGGCTGATCTGAGTCATTGTATCCTCACATTTAACTAACCGGCACCATTGCCGTTGGTCAGAGATTATGCTTGCATTGCTGCGGGTACAAACGACCGTTTCTAACTTGTTCTGTTAGCCTGCGTAACACCAGAACGGCTTGATATTGATTCCATTGAGGAAGTCCCGCGATGCGCCTGCCGCCCTTGAAAGCCGTGCGATATTTCGAATGTGCCGCGCGCCATCTGAGCTTCACCAAGGCCGCCGATGAGCTGAGCGTCACCCACAGCGCCATCAGCCATCAGATCAAGGCGCTGGAGGAATGGCTGGGGATCAGCCTGTTCGATCGCGGCGCCCGCTCCCTCAGTCTCACCGAAGCCGGGAGGCGGTATCTGCCCCCGGTCCGCGCCGCCTTTCATCAATTGGCCGAGGCATCGGCCGAGATGCGGCTCTTCCCGGGCGGTGGCCCGCTCACGGTCAGCGCGCTTCCTTCCCTCGCCTCGAAATGGCTGGTGCCGCGGCTCTATGATTTCCAGGCCCGCCACCCGGAGATCGAGGTTCGCATCTCCGCCACCGACCGGCTCGATCCCGTCGGCGAAGGCGATGTCGATATCGGTATCCGCTATGGCCGCGGCCAATGGGCCGGGGTCGAGGCGGAACTGCTGTTGCAGGACGAAGTATTCCCGGTTTGCGCGCCCAGCATCCTGGATGGCGCACAGCCGCTGAAGGAACCGCGCGATCTTGCCCGCTTCTCGCTCATCTCCGATATGGATTGGCGGCGCGCGCAGTTCGATTTCTGGCCGCGCTGGCTGGCTGCCGCCGGCGTTCCCGACCTTGAACTCAAGACCAACCTGACCTTCAACTATTCCAATCTGATGATCCAGGCGGCGATCGACGGGCTGGGCATCGCGCTCGGCAATACCATGCTGGCCGGCGACGATTTGCGGAACGGGCGATTGGTGCAGCCCTTCCCGCAGACCGTCCTGCTGGAGACCGGCTATTATCTCATCTATGGCAAGGGCGCCCTGCGCCAGGCCAAGGTGAAGGCCTTCCGCGACTGGATCCTGGGCCAGATGTCCACCTTCCGCGACAAGAAGATCGGGGCTGCCGCCAAACCCGGCATTGCCCGGAGCGAGGGCGCCGTCTGATGCTGCGCCATCTCGCCTGCTTGTTGATCGCCCTGTGCATCGCCAGCAATGTGCCGGCGCACGCCGACGACGGCGCCACGCGCTGGCGCATCAACAATATTCCTCTCGACATGCCGCTCGATGACGCGCTGAACGGTGAATTCCTGGAGGGCATCTACCAGGAGAAGCTGCACGACCGACTGATGTACAGCGTGCTCACCGAATGGCCGAGCTATCACATTCATTCGACCTTGAAGGTGGGCGGCAAGCTTGCCGAAGGGGATGCAAACCAGGCGGTCGAGAGCGATTCCCGCCACGAGCAGATGGATCTCTATTTTTCCAGCGCCGCCGATCAGCACCGGCTCTTCTGGATCCGCACGCGCAAGCCGCTTGAAGGCGCTGCCGACGAAACCGGGATTGCCCAGGTGATGCAGATGGTGGAAGGGAGTTTCGGCAAGCCGGATCGGATCGTTACGGCCGCGGATTGGCCGGGCAATGCGATCCTGATCATGGTGGATCCTGCGCTTGGGAGCGCCGAACGCGCCGCGATCCTCGCAGCCCTGCCCGATCCATTGGCCCTCGACCATGAGGACTTCCTGGATTTCTGGAGCATGGACTTGCAGCGCCGGGCGAAGATATTAGGCAGCAACTTCCGCGGCGCCATCGTCATGCTGACAGCATTCCAGGGCCGCCTTCAGGGCCTGCAAAGCGAATTGCTCGATCTCGGGCGGGCGCAAACGGTCTTCAACCTCGCCCACTAAAGCAGGCGGCCGCCGCTAGATCGGCGCGAAGCCGTAATGTGCGCGGGCGATGTTGCATTCGGCATCACCCGGCTGGCAGGCGCGGCAGACATCCGGGCGCAGGCCATAGATCGTGCAGGCGGTGGCGACACCGATCTCGCCACCCAGTGCCGCGCAGCGGTTCTCCTCACAGCGCATGCCGCTCTTGTCGAGTGCGACCAGCGCCTCCGGAATGAGGGCGAGGTCTTCCTCGGCCTCGAGCGAGAAGCGGGGCCAGCTCTTGTCATAGGCGCAGCAGGCGCCACAGGTCTGGCAAGGTGACGTGGCGACATCCGTCATACGGCGAAGCGGTCCCATCCGGGTTGATGTGAGCCGGTATAGCGCAACCGGACCCCCGGCACCCGTTCCATTGCGCAGGACCTAGGCGACCGGCAGCAATTCGACCGCGAAGACCAGCAGCCCCTCGACGACATCAGCATCCGATCCGCCGGCGGCAGCCAGCGGGAGGAAGATGATATCGTAATCGAGCAGGACGCCGTCACCCGATAACAGGCTGTGTTGTTCGAGATGTGGCGCCCCCGTCTCGGTCGCAGTGTGGCAGCCGCTGATCGGAATATGCTGGAACAGAGCCGGGTCGATCCCCGCATGCTCCTTGTCCTCCAGCGTATCGATCGGGAGATAGCGGTAGGTTGCCGGGCCTTCGCTGCCCGGTAACCGTTCCGCCAGCAGCACACCGGCAAAGGCACCGGCTATCTCGGCAAAGTCGATATCGCCACGCCGGGGCATCGGCCGGCCGGCCCGGGAGCGGTCCCAATGCGCGCAGAATTCCTGGATCTCCGCTGCGGCCTCGAGCCAGATGGCCGCCACTGGCGGTGCGAGAAGCTCATTCGCATACGATGATGTATGCATTTCACTTAGTCCTTACTGAGTTCAGCTACTCAGATGTTGGACCGATTGTATAAAATAGCTAGGAAGAAAATTGCGTTATCGGGCATTTTCGACATATGCAACCTAAAGAGCCGCAGCGCCACGCCGTCAGAAATATCCAGTCATTACAGAGGTAATACTGGAAAAATCGCCTTCAGTCTCAACGATTAACCGAAATGAAGTTAATTTCCAGGACGAGACATTTTTGACGGATGATGCGTGACCTATGGCTTTTCGTTGCGACGCCCTCACCGGCGTGCCCGTGGCCGCGGCAAAGGTCGCTTGCTTGCCGCACGGGCGAGCGGTTTTGCCCGCGGGGCCGCCCGCTGCGGCAGAACGGCCGTCTTGGTCGCCTGTTTCACCCAATCCGACACGAAGGCGAAGAGACCGCGCAGGCCCAGCGGCTCCCCGCCATCCGGCCGGCCGGCACCCTTGCCCGCGGTCCAGCCATAGGTATCGATATGCAGCCATTTGGTGGTCGGCGAGACGAACTCGGCAAGGTACAAGGCTGCCGTGATGGCGCCGCCAAAGGCTCCCGGTTCGCAATTGGCGATATCCGCGACCTTGCTCTCCAGCATCTTGCGATAGGGCTTCCACAGCGGCAGGCGCCAGAAGGGGTCGCCTTCATTGCGCCCATGGCGCAGCAGGCTGTCGGCCAGATCATCGTCATTGGCGAACAGCACCGGGAGATCGGGGCCGAGTGCCACGCGGGCCGCACCGGTCAGTGTCGCCATGTCGATGATGAGGTCCGGCTTTTGCGTGTCGGCTTCCGCCAGCGCGTCGCCGAGGATGAGGCGGCCTTCCGCATCGGTGTCGTTGATTTCGACGGTGATGCCCTTGCGGGTCTTCACCACATCCAGCGGGCGGATGGCATTGCCGGAGATCGAGTTCTCGACCGCCGGAATCATCAGGCGCAGGCGCAGGGGCAGATTGGCGTCCATGATCATCTGGGCGAGGCCCAGCACGGTGGCCGCACCACCCATGTCATTCTTCATCATCATGCCGCCACGTGGCTTGATATCGAGGCCGCCGGTATCAAAAGCAGACACCCTTTGCCGACCAATGTCAGCAACGGCCCCTTGTCGCCGCCGGTCCCCACCCAGGTGAGGTCGATCAGGCGCGGCGCACGGACACCGGAAGTCGCCGCACCCCGGCCGACGGCATGAATGGTCGGGTAGTTCTGTTTCAGCAGCGCGTCACCGACAATGCTGGTGACCTTGGCCTTGTAGGCCGCGCCGACCTTCTCCACGGCCTTCTGCAGATGCGCCGGCCCCATATCCTCTGCCGGTGTGTTGATGAGGTCGCGGCCGAGGCCGATGGCCCTGGCCGCCCGTTCGACGGCCGCCTTGTCGGCGCCCTTGGGCCAGACCAGCGTCGCAAATTCCTTGCTGTCGCTGCGATAGCGCGCGAAGCGATAGCAGCCCATGGCCCAGGCAAAGGCATGGGCTGACGCCTGTACCGGCGACAGATCGTCCTCCTCCAACTCGTAGAGTCCAACGGGCAAGGCAGCCGGCAGGCCAGCCAGCGACCAGCGGTCGATCCCGTCTTCGACACCGGCGAGAATTCGGGTGACACGGCCGGCGCTGTCCGGCAGCAACACGAAGGTTCCGGGCTTGGCCTTGAATCCGGCAGCCTTTGTCCAGGCCGACAATGATGACGATTGCGATTTGAGCCAGGCAGCCAGTGTCTTTTCGCTGAGCGGGAGGATAGCTGTCGCTTTGACCGCGGCCTTGCCGCCGGCTTTCGAGGTGCGCAAAACGAGATGATCGAGCAAGGGCGTGGTCCTTGAATGGGTCTTTGGGGCGGACGGGATGACTTACCCGTCTGATTCGCCCGGATTGTAGCGATAAATTGTACCGCCTGGCAGGTCCGATGGTAACTGGCTGAATCGTCATGGTTCACAGGACGGCCAGTTCGCTTATGATGACCGAACAATTGACCGAACCAGAAGGACTAGCGGAGCCTCGCATGACAAACGACCTGACGCTGATCATCGGCAGCAAGAATTATTCGTCATGGTCGTTGCGACCCTATCTGGCTTTGAAGGCGGCCGGCCTGCCGTTCCGCGAAATGCTGATCCCCTTGCGGACCGAGGACACCTATCGGCATATCCGTCTCTATTCCCCATCCGGCACGGTGCCCGTTCTGCTCGACGGCGCCATCAAGGTCTGGGAGAGCCTGGCAATCTGCGAATATGTGGCTGAATTGGCGCCCGGGGCCAATCTGTGGCCGAAGGACGCGGAAGCCCGCGCATTTGGCCGGTCGATCGCCAACGAGATGCATGCCGGATTTGCCGCGCTGCGTCAGAACATGCCGATGGATCTCGCACGGGACCGGCGGCATGAATCGCGCGCGCATCTCGTGGCCGATCAGATCGCGCGCGTCACCGCCATCTGGAACGAAGCGCGGGAGAGATTTGGCGCCCGCGGGGCCAATGGCACGGGACCCTTCCTGCTTGGCGGATTCACGATTGCAGATGCGATGTTCGCGCCTGTGGCGACAAGATTTCGAACCTATGGCATCAAATTGGACGAAACCAGCCAACTTTACTGCGATGCGATCTTTGCCTGGCCGGGATTCAAGGAATGGGAAGCGGCAGCGCTTCAGGAAACTGCCGTCTTCCAGTTTGACGTCTTTCAGAAGGCCGACTGAGTGACTGGCACCCAGCCCATGAGCAACAAGGCGAGCCCGGAGATCGATACATCTTTGAGCCGACCCGACGAGATGACGCCGCCCAGCATCGGCTTCCTGCGCTGGGGGTATGTGGCGCCCTTCCTGCTCTGGCTCATTATTGTCGTGGGTGCCTTGCTTGGTCGACCGCCGACGGCACCCTATGAGTTGGAGATGCTCGCCTCGGCCTGGCATATGTGGCAGGCCAATATCTGGATTCCGTTGCGCAGCGGCATTGGCAGCGGTGACCAGCCGCCCTTGCAGCTATGGGCCATTCTGGTCGGCTGGAAAATCTTCGGTATCGGCGATGGCTGGCCACGAATCCTCAGCGTGGCGTGCAGCCTCGCGACGCTCATTCTGATCGGCCTCAGCGCCGTCTCTCTTTGGCCACACCGGCGGATGACGGAGCTATGCCCGCATTCTGCTGGCCGGCGTGATGGCCTTCGCTCTGATCGCCACCATGGTCCAGGCGGAACCGCTGGGCCTGCTGTTCACCGCGCTTGGCTTTCACGCGCTGACCAGATTGTGGCACAGCAACATTTCCGCCGGCGCGGCAATGATGTGGTGGGCCATCTTCGGTAGCACGATCCTGTTGGCCCTGTTTGCGATCGGCAACATCGTTTGGCTCATCCTGCCGGTGATTGCGGCCCTGGCGCCGCGGCAGAATCCGGTCGGCATCCGCACGGCGCCGGCGCAATCCGTCGCCGGCTCGGCACGGATCGTTCTCAAATTTTCCCCGGCATGGCATCTGGCTTTGTTGGTCAGCCTGCTGCCGGCGGCGATCGCCTGGCTCGCCTGGATTCAGTATCTGCGCCAGACCGGCAACACGGCGAGCTTCATCGGTTTTGGCAATGGCTGGGCGCATCCGGCCACGGAAGCGAGCCGACGCGAATTGTGGTCGCTGTTTCTGGCCCCGATCCTGCTCTATCCCTGGATCTGCTGGAAGACCTTGTGGCGCGCCATGGCCAAGCAATGGCGCAGCCGCGTCGGTCGCAGCTTTCGCCTGTGCCTGCTGTTTCTGGCAACGACATTGATCGGCGGCATGGCCAGCGGATGGCAAATGCAGGGAATGATCTACATCATCCTGCCACTGTCGCTTCTTGGCGCACGGCTGCTGTCGACACAGGAAATCCGTGCCAAGGATTTTCATGCCATCGTGCCCTCGCTCCTCGCATTGCTGCTCGGGCTGTTCTTCTTTCTGATGAACATTGTGCCCACTGCGCATCTTGATGCCCTGTGGCGACAATTGTTCGACGTACCGCTGCCGATCTGGATCGGCGGTATCGGTATGACGTCCGGCCTGGTCCTGCTGGTGGCCGGCTATGGCATCGCCCAGCTTTCACCGACTCATCTGCTCTCGCGGACGATTCAGGTGGCGACCCTGCCGGTCCTGCTCATGACCTGCATCAACATCGAATTTCCCTTCAACCTGCGACAGTTCTTCGACCTTGAACCCGTGGCCCAGCGGCTGCGGCAGTTGGAGGAGGCTGGTCAGCCCCTGGCGGTTTATGGCCCCTATCGCGGTGAATTCGATTTCTATGGCCGCCTCTCCGCCGCGCCGATTTCGCTGCCGGATCGCGATGCCGCGCTGGCCTGGGCAAGGGCCAATCCGGCGGGTGTCATCGTCAGCTATTTCGACGGCAGCCCGCTGCGCCTGCCGGCGTTGCCCTATTATCGCGGCGTCGCCCGGGACCGCTGGGTCGCGATCTGGCCGACCAGCGCCGTGACCGCAACCAAGGGCAAAACGCTCAACAGCAATTTCTAGTAAGCACAGCTTAACACTTTCTTTGCCATGATGGGCTCCGCTGCGCCTCGGACCGATGCTGGGTTTATCCGTCGGTACGTTGAAATTATTTAGCATTTTCAAGGTTCTACGAATGATCTCTTTCACATTGGGGTTCCGAAAGGTCGGCAAAGTCGAGTTGCGCCGCGACAAGCGCTTCTACGAGCCAACCCTCTCGGTAGAGATCGACGATTACCGCTACGACACCGAGAACTGGTCCCTGGGTGGCCTTCTGCTGCGCAACTATGATGGGCGCTTCTTTGCCAATATGCTGGTGCTGGTTCATATCAAAGTGAAGGGCGACACCCGAGACCAGCGCGCGCAGAACGTCGTGTCGGTCGAGGCAAGGGTGGTGCGAAATGACCGTCAGAAGCGACTCCTGGCCCTTAAATTCGTCAAACTGACGCCGGCCGCGATCCGTTTTCTGGAGCGGAGCTACCTAGCACATCGCCATCGGGTTCGCTGACGGCGCGGTCGACTGGAGCGACCCGAGGACCGTCGCCGGCATTGGCCTTAGGGCCCCAATCGGCTGGTACAGGAATCCAGCCATCTGTTAGAGTTGCAGGCATACATGTCGGGAGAGTTTGGATGACCAGCTTCACCATGGGTTTCAGCAAGGCCCGGGGCCCGGAACACCGGCGCGATAAGCGCATGCCGCTGCCGATCTTCACGGTCAAGGTGGGTGGGCAGGTCTGCGATACCCTCAACTGGTCGCTGGGCGGGCTGCTGATTGAAAACTATGATGGCCAGTTGCTGGTTGAAATGCCGGTCGTGATCGATATCAAGATCAAGGACGAGCACGCTGAATTCGCCATGAAGATCCAGGCCAAGGTAGTGCGGAACGACCGCGAAAACCGACGCCTTGCGGTCAAATACGACGAACTCAGCCCATCCATCTACGACTTCTTCGAGCGCGGGTTCAACAAGCGCTTCCACGGCCGGGAACGGTCACCCGCCTAGCGCGATTGGTCGACCTTATGGAAATATCTTGGTCGGAATGGAATTGGCCGGACTCTCTGGCTTTCGCGTGGATGTTGATGCTGTGGTTTGTCTATGGTCGTTTCGCCGACAAACTGCCTGCCGATGAGGTGGCGCCGAAGAACCTCAATCAGATGATGCACCAGCTTCGCAGGCTGTGGATGCGGCGCATGCTCGACCGGCCGGAGCGGATTCTTGACTCATCACTGACCGGCCATCAGGTCAATTCGACGACCTTCTTCGCTTCAACCTCGATGCTGATCATTGCCGGCTTGCTGGGCGTACTGGGCAAGGCAGCAGATGCCCACGCCGTCATACAGTCCTTTGGTTTCGCCGTGATATCCTCCGAACTGTTGTTTGAACTGAAGGTGCTGGGCCTCATCTGCCTGTTCATGGTGGGCTTCTACAAGTTCACCTGGGCGCTGCGGCAGTTCAATTTCGCCTGCACCTTGATCGGGGCGGCACCCTTGCCGCCTGTTGACATGAGGGCGCGTGACAAATTCGCCGACCAGGCCGCACGGGTCATGTCGCTCGCGGTCGTGAGTTTCAATGGTGGCATCCGCTCCTATTACTTTGCCATGGCCTGGCTGTGCTGGTTCATTCATCCGCTCGCTTTCGCGGTCGCCAACGGCATCGTCGTCCTCGTCCTGTTGAAGCGCCAGGTCAACAGTCGCAGCCAGGCAAGCGTCGCCGAGTATTACGATGCGACCGGAGGATGAGGCCTTGGCACGGCGACATCTCGAGGTGATCGCATGATGATGATTGATCTCATCGGCCTCGGCCTCTTTGCCATCGCCTTTTTCGGATATGCGCGCATCGCCGACCTCGCCGGTCGTGGCAAGAATGTGAATTCCCTGATGCATGAAGTGCGGCGCGCCTGGATGCAGCGCATGATGGAGCGGCCGGATCGCATCGTCGACGCAGCACTGACCGGACATACCGTCAATTCGATGTCCTTCTTCAGCTCCGCCACGATCCTGGTCGTGGCCGGTCTGTTGGGTGTGCTCGGCCAGGCGGAAGAAGCACAAGCGGTCGTGGCGGGCTGGGTTTTCGTCGTCCATAGCAGTGCCACGCTGTTTCAACTGAAGATCATCGGACTGGTCGCGGTCTTCGTCTATGGCTTCTTCCGGTTCACCTGGGCGCTGCGGCAATACAATTACTGCTGCACCTTGATCGGCGCCGCGCCGCTCGCGAAAAACGATTACCCGCACCGGCTGGAACTCGCCGACCAGATGGCGCGGGTCTATACCAGCGCCCTTAACAGCTTCGGCGGCGGCATCCGCTGCTATTATTTCGCCCTCGCCTGGCTTGCCTGGCTGATCGACCCCGTGGCCTTCATTGTCGCGACGATTGGCATCATGCTGGTCCTGCTGCGGCGTCAGGTTTCCTCGCACAGCGCACACGCCATCCAGCGCTATGTCGAATTGAACCCGCCAGAATCCCCGACAGCGCACAAACCGGATGATTGACCCGACGCGGCCGCAGCTTTTTGGCGCGCATTACAGCGTGTATGTCCGCATCGCCAGGCTTGCCTTGCTCGAGAAGGGCATCGCCCATGACACACACGAGGTCGATATCTTCGCGGCGGGCGGTCCGCCGGCTGATTATATGCGCCTGAATCCCTTTGCGCGGATTCCAACCTTGGTGCATGGCGACTTCGCGCTCTACGAAACCACTGCCATCACGCGCTATGTCGATGAGGCCTTCGCTGGCGCAAGGCTGCAGCCCACCGACGCGATGGCACGCGCCCGCATGAACCAGATCATCAGCATCGCCGACAACTATCTCTACCGGCCGCTGGTCTGGGGGATTTATGTCGCCCGCGATGAGGCGGCCAAGAACAACGTGGCGTTGGATCAAGCGCCCTTCGATGCGGCGGTTGCCACTTCGCGGCTGGCATTGGCGGCACTTGCAGGCCTCTGCGATGGCGGTGAATGGTTGTCGGGTCCGGCGCTATCCCTGGCCGACCTTCACGTAGCGCCGATGATCGCCTATGGCTGCCTGACTGCCGAGGGTCTTGCCCTGCTGCGGGAGCAGCCGCGTCTCGTCCGATGGTGGGAGCGTATGAATGCGCGGCCCAGCATGGCGGCAACTCGTTATCAGGCCGAAGGAAAGGCGCCTTAAGCCCCGGCAGCGTTCAGCTTTGCCACGCGCCGGCGCATGAACCACATGGCAAGATTGCTG
The DNA here is from genome assembly GCA_016712715.1 of Rhodospirillaceae bacterium. NCBI lineage: Bacteria > Pseudomonadati > Pseudomonadota > Alphaproteobacteria > Rhodospirillales > Rhodospirillaceae > Rhodospirillaceae bacterium. The sequence continues at coordinate 889,358 of JADJQM010000002.1, read as the reverse complement.
AGCGGCATGTGCAGCAGGCCCTGGGGGTTGAGGCCGGCGGCCTTCAGCACCATACTGATCCCGCGCTGGATATGCGGCGGTTGATAGTAGGCATAGGCGCGCCGGGCATAGGCGCTGGAGAAGCGCTTGCGTTCATAGGGCTCAGTGGCGTGGTTGGCGGCGTAATAGGCGTAGGCCAGCTCGTCGTCTTCGGATTCGGTAATGCGCGAGAGCGCCACCTTGACTCGACCCCAGGCGCCCAACCCTTCGTAACCCAGATAGCGCTGCAGATGCGTGTAGAAGAGCTTGTAGTGGCGCAGTTCGTCGGCGGCGATCTTGCGACAGATGGCGTGCAGTACCGGCTCGGCACAGGCTTCGGCAAGCGCCGTGTAATAGGACGAGGTGCCGGTTTCGACGATGCAGCGCGCGACCAATTCGCCAGAGCGGCTGCCGCGCACCGAGGCGTTCACATCGAGCGCAATTCGGTAGCCGTCGGTAAAGCGCTTGAAGCTGGCGTCGAAGTCGAAGTTGGGATCGGCCAATTTTGCCCAGCGTGCAAGGGCAGCGCCATGCTGTACCTCTTCCAGGGCCCAGGCACGGGCAACAGCCTGGAAGCCGTCATCATCGTGAAACACATTGTTGAGATAAGTGGCGTAGTCGCCGCCGTTATATTCGACGAGCGCTGCCGCCTTCACGAGCTTGACCAACTCGGGATCGACCCTGCTCGCGTCGAATTGATCCCAGGGGATCTGGTCGAGGGTCCAATGCGCCATCTTGGGCCGATGCTCCCGTCTATCGGTCTTCGCCCAACTCGCTCAAGCTCAAGTGTAACGCCGGTCCCTTAGTAAACGCTGACAGCGAGGGCGTGGACGCGCGCTTCGGCGATGTCCAGGGCCGCAACGGCAATCGCCCGCTCGATATCATTCTTGGCGTCAGCCACGTCTTCGCGCGCATCAGCGAGCGCCTGCTCGGCCTTGGCGCGGTCGATCTCGTCGACCTTCTGGGCGCGTTCGGCGAGCACGGTGCAGCTGGTGGCGTTCACCTCGGCAAAGCCGCCTTCGACGAAGATCCGGTCGGTGACGCGGGCACCCTCGTCGAGAATGTTGATGACGCCGGGGCGGACGGTGGAAATGAGGTTGCTGTGGCCGGCCAGCACACCGAAATCACCCTCGGTGCCCGGGATGATGACTTCGCCGACAGTGGCCGAGAACATCAACCGTTCCGGCGAGACGAGCTCGAAATGCACCTGATCCGCCATGACGCAACCCACTCCATCTATAGGCCGCAGCGTTTCGCCCAATCGCGGATGCTGCGCCGATAACCTTCCGGCATCTGGAGCGTCGCGATCTCTTGGATCGGAAAGCGTCCCAGCGCCTTGTGTTCATGACTGAGATGCAGCTCGGCTTGCGCCAGGGGCTGCACCCCGAAGGTGACGATCAGAACCTAGCGATCGGCCAGCACCGGATAGCGCCAGCAATCGAGAAGGTCCGCGACCCTCACCGCGATCCCCAGCTCTTCCGTGATTTCACGGGCGAGGCAGAGATCTGGTTCCTCACCGGCTTCAAGCCGGCCGCCCGGAAGCTCCCACTCGTCACGCTCGTTCTTCAGCAGAACGACCTCATTTGCGACGAGCAGAACTCCCTTGATCGAAACCGGCCAAACGGGCGGTTTCCCGAGATGAACAGGGGAGCCGGTTGCTTGTTCCACAACTGGCTCCCCGGAGCCTTGTTACGCCGCTTCGGCCATCTTGCGGGCCTTGGCAACGGCGTCCTCGATCGTGCCGACCATGTAGAAGGCCGATTCGGGGAGGTCGTCATACTTGCCTTCGACGATGCCCTTGAAGCCCTTGATGGTGTCTTCGAGCTTCACGAACACGCCGGGCGTACCGGTGAACACTTCGGCGACGTGGAACGGCTGGCTGAGGAAACGCTGGATCTTGCGGGCGCGGGCCACGACCAGTTTGTCGTCTTCCGAAAGCTCGTCCATGCCGAGAATGGCGATGATGTCCTGGAGCGCCTTGTAGCCCTGCAGCACTTCCTGCACGCGGCGGGCGGTGTTGTAGTGCTCCTCACCGACGACGCGCGGATCGAGGGCGCGGCTGGTCGAATCGAGCGGATCGACGGCCGGGAAGATGGCCATTTCAGCGATCGAACGGCTGAGCACGGTGGTCGCGTCCAAATGGGCGAAGGAGGTCGCCGGCGCCGGGTCGGTCAAATCGTCGGCGGGCACGTAGATGGCCTGCACCGAGGTGATCGAGCCCTTCTTGGTCGAGGTGATGCGTTCCTGCAGCGCGCCCATGTCGGTGGCGAGCGTCGGCTGATAGCCCACGGCCGACGGGATACGGCCCAAGAGCGCCGACACTTCCGAACCCGCCTGGGTGAAGCGGAAGATGTTGTCGATGAAGAAGAGAACGTCCTGGCCCTGCTTGTCGCGGAAGTATTCCGCCATGGTCAGGCCGGAGAGGGCGACGCGGGCGCGGGCTCCCGGCGGCTCGTTCATCTGGCGATGGACAAGGGCCACTTTCGACTCACCGCCATCGAGCTTGATGACGCCCGAGTCGATCATCTCGTGATAGAGATCGTTGCCTTCGCGGGTGCGTTCGCCGACGCCGGCGAACACGGAATAGCCGCCGTGGGCCTTAGCGATGTTGTTGATCAGTTCCTGAATGGTGACGGTCTTGCCGACGCCGGCACCGCCGAACAGGCCGATCTTGCCGCCCTTCAGATAGGGCGCCAGCAGATCGACGACCTTGATGCCGGTGATGAGGATCTGGGCTTCGGTCGACTGCTCGACGAATTCCGGGGCCTTGGCATGGATCGGCGCCGATTCCTTGGCGCCCACCGGACCGCGCTCATCTATCGGCTCGCCGATCACGTTGATGATGCGACCCAGCGTTTCCGGACCAACCGGCACGGTGATGGCCGCACCCGTGTCGACCGCTTCGGTACCGCGCACCAGACCATCGGTCGTGTCCATGGCAATGGCGCGCACGGTGCTTTCGCCGAGATGCTGGGCGACTTCAAGAACCAGCAGCTTGCCCTGGTTCTGCACATGCAGCGCGTTCAAGATCGAGGGCAGCTCGCCATCGAAATGCACGTCAACGACGGCACCCGTGACCTGCGTGATCTTGCCGACGATGTTCTTCGACATACTGGTTGCTCCTTACAACGATCTCGTGTTCCGGATCAGACGGCTTCAGCGCCGGAGATGATTTCGATCAGCTCCTTGGTGATGTTGGCCTGACGTGTCCGGTTGTAATTGATGGTCAGCTTGTTGATCATTTCGCCCGCGTTGCGGGTCGCGTTGTCCATGGCGGTCATGCGCGCGCCGTGCTCGGAGGCAGCGTTTTCCAGTAGCGCGCGATAGATCTGCATGCTCATGTTCCGCGGCAGCAAGTCCGCCAGGATCGATTCCTCGTCCGGCTCATATTCATAGAGCTGGGACACAGCCGCGGTGTTCTCGTTTGCCGACGGCAGGGCAAACGGAATGAGCTGCTGGGGCGTCACGATCTGGGCGATAGCCGATTTGAACTTGTTGTAGATGATCGTGCAGACGTCGAATTCGCCGGCTTCGAACATCAGGCGGATCTGCACGGCGATCTTGGCGGCGGCTTCGAAGGTGAGGCGCGGCTTTGCCACATCCTCGATGGCGCCGACAACGTCGTTCGCGAATTCGCGCTTCAACTGGTCCTTGGCCTTGCGGCCGACGCAGAGGATCTTCACGGTCTTGCCGGCAGCCTTCAGGTCACGCGCGATCTTGCGCGCCTGGCGCACGATCGACGAGTTGAAGGCGCCGCACAGGCCTCGATCAGAGGTCATGACGACCAGCAGATGCACCTGGTCGCGGCCGGTCCCGGCGAGCAGTGCCGGAGCGTTGTCCTTGCCGGCCATGCTGGCGGCCAAGGACCCCAGCACACGTTCCATGCGCTCGGCATAGGGACGGGCGGCAATCGCCTGTTCCTGGGCGCGTCGCAGTTTCGCCGCCGACACCATCTTCATCGCAGAAGTGATCTTCTGCGTGTTCTTGGTGCTGTTGATGCGGATCTTTAGATCCTTAAGGCTCGGCATTGCTGCCCCTTCTCAACGATCGGGATTTAAGCGAACGACTTGGTGAACGCGCCGAGGACCTCGTGCAGCTTGGCCTCCGTCGCTTTCGAAATCTCACGCTCGGACCGGATCGCATTCAGGATTTCCGGATTCTTTGCCTTGATCTCGCCGAGCAGGCTGGTCTCAAAACGGTTGATCGCGTTGACTGCGATGCCGTCGAGATAACCGCGCACGCCGGAGAAGATCGAGACGACCTGCTCTTCGACCGGCATCGGCTTGTACTGGCCCTGCTTCAGGAGCTCGGTGAGGCGAGCGCCACGGGCGAGCAGCTTCTGCGTCGAGGCATCGAGATCGGAGGCGAACTGCGCGAACGCCGCCATTTCGCGGTACTGCGCGAGCTCGAGCTTGATGGTACCCGCAACCTGCTTCATCGCCTTGATCTGGGCGGCGGAGCCGACGCGGCTGACCGACAGACCGACGTTGATGGCGGGTCGGATGCCCTTATAGAAGAGGCCCGTTTCCAGGAAGATCTGGCCGTCGGTGATCGAAATCACGTTGGTCGGAATGTAGGCCGAGACGTCGCCGGCCTGGGTTTCGATGACCGGCAGTGCCGTCAGCGAGCCATTGCCGAAATTGTCGCTCATCTTGGCGGCGCGTTCAAGGAGGCGGCTGTGCACGTAGAACACGTCGCCCGGATAGGCTTCGCGTCCCGGCGGGCGGCGCAGCAACAGCGACATCTGGCGGTAGGCGACGGCCTGCTTCGAGAGATCGTCATAGAAGATAACGGCATGCATGCCGTTATCGCGGAAGAATTCGCCCATGGCGCAGCCCGAATAGGGGGCCAGGAACTGCAGCGGCGCCGGTTCCGACGCGGTCGCGGCAACGACGATCGAATATTCAAGCGCGCCGTTGTCTTCCAGGGTCTTCACGAACTGCGCAACCGTCGAGCGCTTCTGGCCGATGGCGACGTAGACGCAATAGAGCTTCTTCGATTCGTCGGCGCCGGCGTTGGCGGCCTTCTGATTGAGAATGGTGTCGAGGATGACGGCGGTCTTGCCGGTCTGGCGATCGCCGATGATCAGCTCGCGCTGGCCACGTCCGATCGGCACCAGGCTGTCGATGGCCTTCAAGCCCGTCTGCATCGGCTCATGCACCGATTTGCGCGGGATGATGCCGGGCGCCTTCACTTCGACGCGGGTGCGCTTCACATCGGTGAGCGGGCCCTTGCCGTCGATCGGGTTGCCGAGGCCGTCGACCACGCGGCCGAGCAGGCCCTTGCCGACCGGCACGTCGACGATGGCGCCGGTGCGCTTGACGGTGTCGCCTTCTTTAATGTCGCGGTCGTCACCGAAGATGACGACGCCGACATTGTCGGATTCGAGGTTGAGGGCCATGCCGCGGATACCGCCCGGGAACTCGACCATTTCGCCGGCCTGGACATTGTCCAACCCATGCACGCGGGCAACACCGTCGCCCACGCTGAGGACCTGCCCCACTTCGGTGACATCGGCCTCGTTGCCGAAATTTTCGATCTGCTGCTTGAGGATTGCAGAGATTTCGGCGGCACGGATTTCCATTATCCAACCCCTTTCATGGAGAGCTGCAGCTTTTGCAGCTTGGTTCGAATAGACGAATCAATCATGCGGCTACCCACTTTGACGATCAGGCCGCCGATAAGGTCAGGATCAATCTTGACCTCCATCGTCACCTTGGCGCCATGGGCCCGCTTGATGGTTTCAGTGAGAGCATTCTGTTGTTCGGCCGAGAGCGGCCTGGCCGACCAGACCAGCGCGGTCATTTCACCGCGGTGATCGGCCAGCATTTTCTTGAAGGCCTGGATCATCGCCGGCAGCGCAAAAAGGCGCCGGTTCTGCGCGAGAAGGCCGAGAAACTTTGCCGTGAGCGGCCCGAACTGGGCCGCCTGGGCGATGCTGGCGATCGCCTTTCCCTGCTCGGTACGCGTGAGAATGGGGGAATTGATCAGGCGCCGGAAATCGGCTGATTCATTGGCCATCTTGGAGATAGCGGCAAGATCCGCCACCACGGCGTCGAGCTGCTGCTTGTCGTCAGCGAGATCAAACAGGGCACCTGCGTAACGCTTCGCAAGGCTGCCTGTTTCTGTCGCGTTCTGGGCTGCCACGATGTCGCCCCCATCCCTGGTCTTAAATATTGATTTTACGGAGAATTCCGAAACGGCATCGGCGCCGGCACAAACTCAACCGGCCCGTCTCAGCAGATTTCCGCGCTGCGACAGGCGGCGGGTTAGTAACATATGGTTTCGGGCTAATCAACAGGCCCAAGCCGGGCTGCCGATCGATTCATCAAGTCTCTGAAATCGGACGATAATTCGCTGTCGCCCCCTAGCCTGAAATATTACCTGCGCGAGATGCCGCAGCCGTGAGGACAGGGCCCCGCCGTTAACAAGTTTGCCAGAGGGGCGAAGATCGGCGTCGATGGCGCATCTGGCGGTTACCCAGCGGTCGCCAATTCGGCCGTCAGGCTCAGCATAACGTCGGCGTCCGGCATCGGCACGATCGCTGTCAGGGTCTGCGGAATGGTGAAGCCGGAAGCCGCGTGCGCCGCTCCGTCGACGGCGCCCAGTGGCCCGCGAAAACCATGCTCTGTCCAGGCAATGCCCAGAAAGTCGTCAGACTGGAGGGCATCAATCAGGGTCAGGGCCTCCGGCGCGACGGCGATCAGCGGGTGCGCCGAGAAAACCGTCGGTGTCGGATAGAGCATCACGGGCTGCGGTCCGCCGGACTGCCTCACCCGCTCCCAACGCCCCGGATCCGCGAGGCTCCATTCCAGAAGTTGGCTTTCGTAGCCTACGACCAGCGGATAGGCGCCCATGCCGCCCACCAGGTAATCCTCGAACAATTTACCCGAGGATGGCGCCATGAAGCCCATGCGCCTGAAGATCGTGTTCAGCATGTCCCGATCCCGACCAACACTGCCAAGCGTCGCCACATCATCATTCAGGATGTCGGCCGCCAGTCCGGCAAACATGAACCCACTGTTGGAGCGGTTTGGGTCGGTCGATAGGATACGCAACTTGCCGTAGAGTTCAGGCACATTGACACTGGCCCAGCTGCCGCCGTCGATATGCGCCTGTAGCAGCCGCTTGGTTTCGGTGATGTAGTAGTTGCCCCTATCCTGCGTCACGATCCCGGCCTTCATCAAGCCCTGCGCGACCGGCTCCCAGCTGTAGATGACGATCGGCGAATTGACGATCACCTGCGACCTCTGGATCTTGACCTTGCTCTGCTTGGCCAACTCCACCATGACGTCGGATGACGGCCACAAGAACTGCGGCTTCTGTGCCAGCAGCGCTTCTTCGCGCACCATTTCGACGCTGCCTGCCTGCCGCGCGTCGAGAGCAAGGCCGAATTTGTCAGCCAGCAGTGCCTTCACCCTCTCGTTCGATAGCAATTGCTTCTTCTCGCCGCCTATGAAGCCGAACAGTTGTTTGGGCGTCGGCTTCATCAGGAAATTATGGTCGCGCAAATAGAGGCCGCCACCAGTCAGGGCAATGGCACCACCCAGCAGACCCAAGCCAAGCTGTCGGCGCGTCAAGCTCATGGCCGTGACTCCAATTCCTGTTTGATACTGCTTTCCAGCAGCGCCAGATCGACATCCAGCGATTTCGCCTGGCCCTCGACGAGGCGCTGGCCGAAATGTTGAAAGGTATCGTCGATGCGCCCAAGAACGACCCGGACGCGCTCGACGCGCGCCGGGTCGAGTTTGCCGCCGGATTCGATATCGGCATAACTTTCCGTGATGTCGCGCGTGCGCGGCAAGTAGACGGCGACGAGACGACGGATATCGGCAAGCTTGGCTGGCTCCGCCTCGACCTGCTTCAACAGGTTCCGCGCCGTAATGACCAGATGGCCAACGGTTTTGGCGACATCTGGCGTGCGGATGCGCTTGGCGGCTGCCTCAATGGCATCGAGATCGTCGTCTGCATCTTGGAGGGCCGCCTGCGCCGCCAGGACATTGCCGCGCCCCAATGCGGCCGCATCAACCCTCAAGCGGACGTCGTGGCGCCAGAATGAGGGCCAAGGCGGCAAACAGCACGATGGCAATCGGTACGGCCGCATAGAACGGAATATCGGCGCCAAACACCGCCGCCGGCAAAGCACCAGCCGCTGCCAGTCCAGCAATCAGATAGCGGCCGTCGCCCCTTACATCCATGTCATCCGCCCGCTGGCGACAGCCATTGTCGAGATCATCATCTGCGTCGCCGATTTAATTGTAGCCGCGTGCGGCCCGAAAGGCGGCACGCAGATCCTGCTTACCATCGAAGACGCGGGCACGCGACAGGTTTGCCAGTTCATCGAGCTGGCTTTGATCGGCATCACCAAAGGTAATGCTGAAAATGGGCACGGCCGGCTTGCTGCTCCAGGATTTGCGGAAACCCGCTGCGTCACCTTCGCTACGGCCATCGGTCATGACCAGGATGGCCGGCAGATAGGCGTCGCGATCCGGCTGCTGATTGATCCAGGCCTCGGCCGCTTCCAGGCAGCCATACATATCGGTCCCACCATCCGCGCGATGCTGCGTGACGAAATCGAGGAGGCCGTCCTGGTCGTCCGGGGTGCCGCTACCATGGTGCGACGCGACGACACGGTTGTTGAAAATGATCACGTTGATCTTATCCTTTGGCGTCCATTGCACCAAAGCCTGGGCCGCCTCGCTGGGCGTCAAGACGAAGCGCATGGCTTCCTTCAGTTGGCTTTCGCCTTCGCCGGCCATGCTACCCGAATAATCGAGACAGAAAGCCGTCAGCGAAGGTCGTCGCAGGCTTTCCTGGTAGAGCGTCAGGGCATGGCTGATGACGGCCGGCGCCGGGCTGCGCACGGTGGTCACCAAGCGACCGGGATCGAAATTCCAATCTGGTTCGGCCTTCGCCTCTGCCGCAGCACCCCCGGCAGCGGCCACACGCCGGCCAGTGGCCGCGATCTTCGCCTGTACATCCGGCGAATGCAGATACTCCTGCAGCGCGGCGAAACGCGCCACGACATCAGCGCCACGTCCGCGATCAATGAAGCCCAAAGGCGAGTCGGCAATGAAAACACCGTCGCTGGGATAGACCGCCCATAGTTTCTCGCCGCCCGTTTTTGCCACCGCGTCGTTCGTTTCCTTCAGCACCGCCTCGTAATTCCACATCGCGTCGAATTCGGTGCCATCGGCCCGCTTGGCCAGGAACAAGTCCTTCAACCAGCCACTCGAACCGGAGGACCGTTCGACACCCGCAAGCAGGCCGCGGATCTTGTCTTGCAGCTGCGGATCGTCGAGGTCGCCGGGTTCGAGGACATCACCTTTGCCGATCAGCACTGCCAGCATGGCGAGATAAGCCGACGCGCCGGAATTCGATTGCGTCGCAGACGTCATCAGGAATTTGAGCTTGCCCGCTTTGACCGCTTCGACAATCTCGTTGGTCGACACCGGTCGATCGATCCAACCCAGCTCTTTGGCCTTGCCAAGGCGCACACCGAGAACAACCGGCGATTGGCTGATGGACTGCAGATCTTTCACCTGACGACCCGTATCGAACAGATCGACCCAAAGTGACGCTGCCGGCCAGATGGCGTCGACCTCCGGTTTGGTGCCGGGTGCCAGCATGATGCCGATATCAAGCGAGCCCTTATAGTCGAAGCTGCAGGTCATGTTCTGCGACCGGCAGAAATCCGCGACGATCGGCTCCAATGTCATGTTTTCCGAGCCGGCCACAATCTTGAAATCCACCGGGGCTTTCTGTTCGCAGGCGCAGAGCAGGATCGCCATCAACATCGCACAGACATGCAGGGCGCCCTTTTGGCCAGCCCTCGGCAACAACCAACCTGTTTTCATGGTTCTTGGCTCCAGAACGGCAAGGGAAATCGGCAAGAAGGCTATGACCGGGCAACCTTCAATTGGCCGGCCTCGGACAGTGTCTTGCGTAGGTTTTCGGTCATCTGTTCCATCTGCTTTTCCGCAGCCGCCCGCTTGGCCGTGCCTTCACTCTGGACCCTCACCACTGAATTGATGGTGTCGATAAGATCCTGGTTGGCCTTCGCCAGCGTCTCCATGCTGACTAGGCCTTCCTGACTTTGCCGCTCAATCTCCACCGCCTGCGTTTTCATCATTTCCGATGCCTGCCGGATCATTTGATCGGTCGCGTCCGTGACCGTCTTCTGGAGTTCCAGCGCTTCCTTCTGTCGATTGAGGCCAAGCAGGAGGATCATTTTCTGCTTCCAGGCGGGCACGGTCAGTGAGACCGAGGCCTGCAAATTTTCGATCAACGTCTCGTCGCCGGCCTGCACGATACGGATCTGCGGCAGTTGCTGGATGCCGATCTGACGGGCCTGTTGCAGATAAAGACACGCTTGCGCAGGCGCTCGACCGCCTGCACTGCATCCTGATAGGCCTGCGCCTGCAGCAAGCCGTCATTGCCGCTGGATGCCGCACCATCGACGGCTGCCTTCAGCTTCGGCAGTTCCTCTCTCTCGAACTGATCGGCAAAGGCCTTGCCCGCCTCGATATAGGCACTGAGCGCTAGGATCGAGGTTTGGGTCTCGTCATGCAGTTGATCAAGGAGAGCAATATCGCGGCGGAGGATCTCCTTGCGCTTTTCCAGCTCCAAACACAGGCCCTCGATCTGGCCGGAAACTTCTTCGAAACGAGCGCGGAATTTGAGAATGCGCCGCTCAACCGAGCCCAGTAGCCGTTCGAAGAAGCCTGCTTGCTCCAGGGTCGCCGGATCGAGACCCTTCGCCTTGGCGATGATGTCGGTCAGCAGGTTGCCGGTGTCGCCCAACTCCTTGTTCTTGGTCTGGCGGAGCACGCGTTCGGCAAAGTCGGTGACACTGCGCTGGGCCTAATCGCCGAAATCGATCAAGGCTGCCCGATCGTCAAGCCGCAGTTCCGATCTGATACGCGTCACCAACTCGGCGGATGGAATGAGCGCCGGCAGGTCGGACGTATCAGTACCACTGTTGACCGGTGCGATTGCTGATACGGTCACTGAGTTTGTCAAAATTGCCCCCATTTGCGTTGACGCCCGTTGCTGTGGCCGCACGACGACTTGTCGCTGCTACCACAGGAAGAACCTAATGAAGAGCAATCCCAGTGATAAGGGAGGCAAATGTGACGTTTTTGTTGCAGTTACATGGTGAACTGGAAGGGGGCATCAGCCCAAAGCCGGCGACAATTCTCGGTCTGCCGCGGCGATTTCGCTGGCCGCCTTGGCGAAAGCAGGCCGCGCCAGAAGCCGACGGTACCAGGCCGCGAGCCCCTTGTGAGGGGAAAGAGCCGGACCATTCAGACGCTGGGTGAAGAGAACGGTCATGAACAGGCCGATATCGGCGACGCTGAGGCTGCCGCAGAAGAAATCCTGGCCGCCCAGCTTCCGGTCGAGATCGGCGAACCGCGCCTCGATCACCCCCTCGGCCGCCTTGCCGGCGGCCTCATGCGCCGCATGGCGTGCCGGGTCAGGATGGGGTGGTTCGGTCCGGAACAGGAGTTGCCGGACCGGTACAAACAGGATCTCGTCGGCATCGAGCTCCAAGAGGCGGCAGCGGGCCCGTTCCTGCGGTGTCGCCGGGTAGAGTGGTGGGTTGGGGTAAAGCTCGTCGAGGTACTCCAGCATCACGGTCGAATCGAACAGGGCGAGATCGCCATCGACCAGCACCGGCACCTGGCGCTTAGGGTTCACCGCCACCACCGCCGGATGGCGCGGTTCGTAGCCCCGCTCCTGGGTGAAGGCGACAAACTCGCGCTCATAGGGGATGCCCTTCTCATTGAGGGCGATCTCGACCTTGCGCGAAAAGAGACTTAGCGGCCCGAGATAGAGCTTCAGCATGATGTGCCTCGTCGAATTGGGCGGGAACAATACAAGAACACACCTAGTCGGACAAGCCCCTGGCAACGAAGCTTTGGAAGTCGAGCGCCGGATCAATCGCCGCCGCCACGCCGAAATTCGCATTCATGCGTTGCCACCGGCGAAAGACCGCCATGGCCGCGGCGTGATGGGCCGGCGGAATCAACGTCGCGCCACTGGCGATCATCGCCATCAGGCGGTCATAGCCGGCCCCGATCTCGGTGATGAAATGATCGCCCCTGGTCGTCGAATTCGGTCGCAATCGAAGCTCATAAGTTGCTGCCGATGCGAAAGGCGCCCGCCCATCGCACAGCGCCAGCGTCTCCAGATCGAACAGCACATCCTCTGCAAGGACGTCTCGCCAGAGCCGATCGGCGCGACGCCGTGTGATGCCGTGAAGGGAGCCGAAGGCGTGGGCAAAATCAGCAAAATCGATCACATCGCCCAGAGGCCCGATCCTGCGCACAAGCTTGCCGTCCCAATCGGTGAGGTGGGTCGAGCCGAAGGCGGCACCATGACGTTCCGCCAAGGGCATCAGCTGAGCGAGATAGTCCGGCGCCCACAAATCGTCGGCATCAAGGAGCGCGATGAAGGTGCCCCGCGCCGCACCCAAGGCGCGGTTGCGGGCCATCCCGGCGCCGGTTGGCCCGGACACTTCGCCAAGGACACGCACGCGCGGATCGAGCGCCTGCAGGAACGTGTAGTCGGTCGCTGCGCGCGGCTCATCGGGCGCAATGAGAACTTCAAAATTCGCATGACCCTGCGCCAGCGCAGACTGCACAGCGTCTGCGATGAAGTCGACGGCCTGAAAGGCCGCGATGATGATGGAGACCTCGGGTGCTGTGCTCACACAAGGAGATTAGCCAAGTGCACCGGGTTCCTCAATTCCGCAATCCGCCGCGCTAGAGCTGTGACGCATTGAAGGTGTCACAGGCTTCCATATCGCCGGTGTCGAGCCCGCGTTTGAACCAGCGCACGCGTTGCGCGGAACTGCCATGGGTGAAGCTGTCGGGTGTCACCCGGCCGCTGGCTTCCTTTTGCAGGCGATCATCACCGATGGCGCTGGCGGCTCCCAGCCCCTCATCGATATCGCCAGGCTCCAACCGCAGGTTTTCGTCCTGCGCCTCGACCTGATGTGCCCAGATGCCGGCGAAGCAATCGGCCTGCAACTCGACGCGGACGGAGAGAGCGTTGGCATCCGTTTCGCTCATCTGCGCGGTAGCCTCGCGCACCTTTTCATCGATGCCCAGCAGGTTCTGCACATGGTGCCCGACCTCGTGCGCGATGACATAGGCCTGGGCGAAGTCGCCGGGCGCTGCGAACCGGCTTCTGAGGTCGCGATAGAAATCGAGGTCGATATAGACCTTCTGGTCGGGCGGGCAATAGAAGGGTCCCATGGCGGATTGCGCATAGCCGCAGGCCGATTGCACCGCGCCTGAGAACAACACCAGTGTCGGGACCTGGTAGGTGCCGCCGGCCTCCGCGAAGATGCCGCCCCAGACATCTTCGGTGCTGCCGAGGATCACGGCGACGAAGTCCTTCAATTCGGATTCCGTGGCATCGCCGCTGCCTGTGGTTGAAGAGGGAACATAGCTCGACTTGCCGCCGAGGACGTCGCCGACGACATCGCCATTGCCACCGGTGCCATCATAGCTGCTGCCACCCGATGTTCCACCGGTCATGCCGGAGAGGATCGCCATTGGGTCGACGCCCATGAAGCTCGCGATCACGAAGAAGGCGATGATACCGACGATGCCAAGGCCGCCGATACGGGGGCCCCGGCCACCACCCAGGCCCCCGCCGCCCAGGCCACCGAGCCCGCCAAATCCACCGCGAGAGCCGCCCGACCCGCGCTGATCCGAAACGTTTGAACTGCGTCGCCCACCCCGCCATTGCATGACGTGGCACTCCCCTATCGTGTCGTGCAACCAGACTAGCACGACGGAGCCGGGATTCAGAATCACCCCCGCCCATAACAGCTCAGGGGCGTTGCAGTTCCCAGCGGTACTTCCGCAGCATCAGACGAAGCTGTAGGGATCGATGTCGATCTGCAGGCGCAGGTCGCCGGGGAATTTCTGGCCGCGCAGCCAGGTCCTTAGGATTGTTTGCGGCGCGATATCGCGCCGGGTTTTCAACAGGAAGCGGATGCGATGACGACCGCGCAGCAAGGCGAGCGGTGCTGGTGCTGGTCCAAGGACTGTAACGCCCTCGCGATGCGGCGCCTGGCGCGCAAGCTCCTGCGCCTTGGCCGTCACGGCAGGCAATTCACGGCCTGAGATGATGAGAGCTGCGAGACGACCATAAGGTGGCATGCCGGAGAGACGGCGATCTTCCGCCTCGGCCGCCATGAAGGAGTCGCGGTCGCCGGATTTCAAGGCCTGCATCACGGCGCGGTCCGGATCATAGGTCTGGAGATAGACCCGGCCGGGCTTGTCGCCGCGCCCGGCACGGCCCGCCACCTGTTGCATCAGTTGATAGGTGCGTTCGGCCGCGCGCAGATCGCCGCCGTGAAGACCAAGATCGGCATCGACCACGCCGACCAGTGTGAGATGCGGGAAATTGTGGCCCTTGGCGATGATCTGCGTGCCGATGACAAGATCGACCTCGCGTTCGGCCACACTGCGCATCAGGCTCTCGGCCTTTGCTGGACCCGTCACCGTGTCACTGGTCAGCACCAGGCGGCGCGCATCCGGGAACAATGCCGCCGTTTCCTCCGCCAACCGCTCAACACCGGGACCGCAGGCGGCAAAATGCCCCTCGGCGCCACAGGCGGGGCACGATGGCGGCACTGGCGCTTCGAAGCCGCAATGATGGCACATCAGCTTCTGATGAAAGCGATGCTCGACCAGCCAGGCCGTGCAGCGCGGACATTGCAGACGGTGCCCGCAACCACGACACAAAGTCAGCGGCGCATAGCCACGCCGGTTGAGGAACAGCAACGCCTGTTCGCCGGCCGAAAGGACGCGGTCGATCTCGGCCCGCAGGCTTGGTGCGATCCACGAATTCTTGAGCGGCTTGTCACGCCTGAGATCGATGATGTCGATCACCGGCATGGTGGCGCCGCCGTGACGGTCGGGCATGTGGAGTGCGCGATAGCGGCCGGTTTCGACATTCACCATGGTTTCCAGCGATGGCGTCGCCGAGGCAAGCACCACCGGGATCCTGGCAAGGTGGCCGCGCACCACCGCCATGTCGCGCGCCTGGTAGATGACGCCCTCTTCCTGCTTGAATCCGCTTTCATGTTCCTCGTCGACGATGATGAGGCCCAGATCGCGGAACGGCAGGAACAGGCTTGAGCGTGCGCCCACGACGACGCGCGCCGTGCCATCAAGCACCGCGCGCCAGGTCAGGCGGCGTTCCAGCCCGGTCAGTTCCGAATGCCACTGCGCCGGCAGCGCGCCAAAGCGTATCGCAAAGCGCTTCAGCCATTCCGGCGTCAATGCGATTTCCGGCACCATCACCAGCGCCTGCCGGCCGGCGCGCAACGCGGCGGCGATCGCCTCGAAATAGACCTCCGTCTTGCCCGAGCCGGTGACGCCGTCGATCAGCGTGACGCCATGCTGCAATTGTGCCAAATCCTGCGCCGCTGCTGCCTGTGCCGATGACAGGGACGGACCAAGGGTCGCGGGATCCGGCTGGCCGAAGGGCCGCTTCTGGCTGAGCGTCACCGCGCGCAACAAACCCGTCTTCCCCATGTCGCTGATGACACCGGCACTGACACCGGCAAGCCGCGCCAGTTCCGTCGGTGGCAAGGGCGGCGATTGCTGCAGCACATCGAGAACGCGTTGGCGCGTCGGTGTGAGTTTTGCACCTTCCGTGGCGCCGATCGCCCAACCCTTGAGCGCGCGCTCGGGCTCCAGCGCATCCGGCACGCTCATTGCCATGCGCAGCACGGCCCCGACCGGCGCCATCGTATACTGCGCCACCCAGTCGATGAAGGCGCAGGTAGCCTCCGGCAGCGGGGGCAAGGCCAAGCGCGCGGTGACAGGTTTCAGTTTGGCCGGATCGACATCGCCGGCAGCAGCACCCCACACGACGCCGGTGACTGTGCGCCGTCCCAAGGGCACGGTCACGAAATCGCCCCGGGCGAGGGTCACGCCGGCTGACGTCAGTTCCGGCGGTACCAGATAGTCATAAGGCTGAAACAGCGCCAAGGGTACAAGCACACCAACCGCGGGTGGCGGCGAAACCACAGGCAGGCCCGGCAGGGTCTCCGGCATGTTATCGGTTTCGGTTGGCATTGCGGAGCTCGGGGGCTAGACTCGGGGTGAATTTGATTCGCCGCACAGATGCTCATACTGGCACTTGATTGGGCGATCTATATAGCCTAGTGCGTGGCGCATCACCGATAAAGGCCTGGAGGTTTCCGGGCGTTACTTTCAGGAACCCTGTCATGAAGTTTTTCGTCGACACCGCAGACGTCAAGGAAATCCAGGAGCTTGCGTCCACAGGCTTGCTTGATGGTGTAACAACCAATCCGTCCCTGGTCGCCAAATCCGGACGTCCGTTCCTGGATGTGATCAAGGAGATCTGCACCATCGTCGATGGGCCGGTCAGCGCCGAAGTGACCGCGACCGATCACAAGACCATGCTGGCGGAAGGTCATAAGCTCGCCAAGCTCGCGACCAATGTCTGTGTCAAGGTGCCGCTCACGGTCGATGGCCTCAAGACCTGCAAGGTCCTCTCCTCGGAAGGCACCAAGGTCAACGTGACGCTATGCTTCTCGGCAGCACAAGCGCTGCTCGCCGCCAAGGCCGGCGCCACCTATATTTCGCCCTTCGTCGGTCGCCTCGACGATATTGGCCAGGACGGCATGGAACTCATCGCCGACATCATCCAGATCTATTCGTCCTACTCTGCGCTGAAGACCGAGGTGCTGGTGGCTTCCGTCCGTCATCCGGTGCATGTCATCGCTGCTGCCAAGATGGGCGCCGATGTCGCCACCCTGCCGCCGGCGATTTTGAAGCAGATGTACAACCACCCGCTGACCGATAAGGGCCTGTCCGCGTTCCTTGCGGATTGGGCCAAGACCGGCCAGTCTATTCTGTAAGAATGGCCATTCTGTAAGTTCGTTTGAGAACGTAACGGCTGATCACGAGTAGCGATGTCGGAACCGGTCGAAGACGTCAAAGCGAAACCGAATGCGGGCGTCAGCGCCGCGCAGGTTGCTGCTTACCTGAAGCGCAATCCGGATTTTCTGTCGCGTCATCCGGAATTGCTCGATGCCCAGGTCAGCCCCAAGCGCCACAAGGGTGAAGGCGTCGTCGATCTGCAGCAGTTCATGATGGAACGGCTGAAGACGGATGTGCAGCGCCTGCGCGCCGACCAGGACGAGATCATCGCCAACAGCCGCGACAATCTCAACACCACCGAGCGGATCCACAATGCGGTCATCGCCTTGCTCGAGGCGGAGAGCTTCGAGCAGTTCATCGAGATCGTCACCGGCGACTTGGCGTTCCTGCTCGAGGTTGACGTCGTCTGCCTGTGCCTGGAACTGACCGACGTCACCTCGCGCCGACCCAAGCATGACGGCATCCAGTTCCTCGACCGGGGTGCCGTCGACCGGCTCATCGGCAAGAACCGCAAGGTCTGGCTGCGTGACGAGGTCGAGGGTGACCCTGAGATCTATGGCGGGGCGGCCGACCTGGTCCGCTCCGACGCTGTCCTGCGTCTGTCGATCAGCAAAGTGGCGCCGGCCGGCCTCATCGCCTTCGGCACGCGCCATCCCGGCTATTTCCATGCCGGCCAGGGGACCGAGTTGATGAGCTTCCTCGGCCGCATCATCGAATTCGGCGTCCGCTCATGGCTGGATCTGCCAAAACCCTGAAGACGCCGTCACAAGCCCGCTCGGCCGATGCGACGGCCGAACTCGCCGCCAATCCGCTGCTCTTTGCCAAGGCCGATCTCGTGGCTGCTTTGAAGAACTGGCTGGCCTACCTCGCCCAGGAACGCCGCGCCTCCGCCCACACCATCAGTGCCTATCAGACCGATGTCGGCGACTTCCTCAAATTCCTGAGCTTCTATGACGGCGACGCGCCGAACGTGGCGCGCCTTGGCGCCCTCACCCGCGGCGATATCCGCGCCTGGCTGTCGCAACGGGGTGGTCGCGGCCTGGTAGCTGCCAGCAATGCCCGCGCTCTTTCTGCCATCAAGAGCCTCGCCCGCCGCCTGGTGCGGGACGGCAAGATCGAGATCGGCGTGCTGGGGACACAGCGCGGGCCACGCCTGCCGCGCTCCGTGCCGAAGCCGCTCAACGCCGCGGAGGCGGAAGCGACGCTCGACAATGTCGACATGCTTCATGACGAGCCCTGGCTGCAAAAGCGCGACCTCGCCGTCCTGCTGTTGCTCTATGGCTGCGGCCTGCGCATCTCCGAGGCCCTGGGCCTCGCCCGCAGGGAAGCTCCCCAGGCCGGTGGGACGCTGCGCATCACCGGCAAGGGCAACAAGACGCGGATCGTCCCTGTCCTGCCCGTGGTGGCGGAGGCGATTGCCGACTATCTCGCCATCTGTCCCTGGCCGATTGCCAAAGACGGCGCCTTGTTCGTCGGCGCCAAGGGCGGGCCGCTGAAGGCGCGGCTCATCCAGCGGTCGTTGCAGAAACTCCGCGCGCAATTGGGATTGCCGGAGACAGCGACACCGCATGCCCTGCGCCACTCCTTCGCCACGCATCTCCTGGCCGGCGGCGGCGATCTCCGCGCTATCCAGGAATTGCTGGGACACGCGTCGCTCTCCACCACCCAGCGCTATACCGAGATCGACGCCACGCAATTGATGAGCGTCTATCAGGCGGCCCATCCCAGGGCGAAGGCCTAGCGTTCAGGTTTTTTTGAAGAGCTCCTCCAGCCAATCGATCACGGCAGCAATGCGCGCAAGCGGGCGCAGATCGCGGTGGGTGAGCAGCCAGAGTTCGCGCCCCGGCGGCGCCTCGCCCGGCAGCGTAATGCGCTTTATGCCGGCCGTTTGGTCGCCGATGATGCATGGTAACAAGGTGCGGCCCAACCCGGCCTGGACAGCGTGGATGAGTACGTCCCCATCGTTGACCGCCAGGGCTGCGAGCCCGCCTTGCCTGGTTGCGGCCTTCTCCATCCAACGCGCCTGGGGCAGATGAGCCATGCCCTCTTCATATGTGAGCCACGGCAGGTCGGCGCCTTTGCCCGGCCGTGAGATCGGCATGTAGGCAGCGTAGCTCAATGTCACGATGCGCCGCGCCAGGACCCGGGCACCCAGGGCAGCCTCCGGTCGCGCAAGGCGCAGGGCAATATCCGCTTCGCGGCGGGTGAGGTTGAAGCCGCGCGGATCAGCGATGAGGTCGACCCGCAGGCCGCGATGCTTGGCCAGCAAGGCGGGCAAAGCTGGAATGAGGAGCCGATTCGCAAAGGCCGGCACGGCAGTCAGCCGAACAGTGCCGATGGCGGGCATGTCGGCACCCTTGATTGCCGCGGTCAGGCTGCCGACCTCAGCCTCGATTATCTCGGCCTGGGAGATGGCGATACGGCCGGGGCCGGTCGGCTGCATCGTTCCATTTGCATCGCGCTCGAAAAGGCGAACCGCCAATTGCGCCTCGATGACCTTCAGTCTCCGCGCGACCGTCGTCCCGTTGACCCGCAACAGGCGCGCGGCAAGCGAAAACGAGCCGGTCCTGGCAAGTGCCAGCAGGTAACGAAGATCGTTCCAATCGAGAGGCTGCATTTTTGCAGTTCACTCCGGCTGCATTGCTCGTCGACCTGCAATTCTGCCGCACTATCATGACCCTGTCCAGCCAAGGAGGCCGTGATGATATTTGCCGTACTGTTTGAGGATGATTTTGCCCGCGCCGTGGAGATCCGCAGGCGCTTCATGCCAGAGCATCTATCTTTTCTCGAGAGGCATGGCAGCGCCATTCTGACGGCCGGTCCGCTGCGCGACGTTGCGGGCGAACCAATGGGCGGCCTATGGCTGGTCGATGCAGAGGATGCCGACAGCGTCTCGAAACTGATCGAGGCTGATCCCTTCTGGCCGGTGGGGTTGCGACGGTCTCATCGCATCCTCGAATGGCAGCGCGTGTTTCATCAGGGCCGAACTCTGGCACCCACTGCGCCAACGATAGAGACAAGAAACCCTCCCCCGTTGCCGGGGAAGGGTCTTGAGGCCTGAGGCTTTATCGAGAGCGATGACTTACATCATCGGGGTGAGGCTACCAGCCTTCTGCTGGACTTCCTTCAGCATCTCGGCCGGGAAGGGGATCATGCCCTTGTCGGCGAGATAGCCTTCTTCACCGGCAGCCTTGTCGCTGGTGAATTCGGCGACGAATTCGCGGATGCCCGGGACCTGGCCTTCATGCTGGTTCTTCACGTAGAAGTACAGCGTGCGGCTGATCTCGTACTTGCCACCGACGATGTTCTCGAAGGTCGGCTCGACGCCGTCCATGATGCTGCCCTGCAGCTTGTCTTCGTTCTGCTCCAGGAAGGAGTAGCCGAAAATGCCGAGCGCCTTCGGATTGGCTTCGAGCTTCTGGACGATGAGGTTGTCGTTCTCGCCGGCGTCGATATAGGCGCCGTCTTCGCGGATCGAGGCGCAGGCACCGGCCTTGGCCTTCTTGTCTTCGATGGCGTCGATTTCGGCGATGCCCTTGCAGCCCTTGTCCATGACGAGTTCGATGAACGCGTCGCGGGTGCCGGAAGTGGGCGGCGGGCCCAGGACTTCAATCTTCTCGGCGGGGAGCGCCGGGTTGACTTCATTCCAGGTCTTGTAGGGGTTGGCGGCGAGCGCGCCATTCACGGGAACTTCCTTGGCCAAGGCCAGCCAGACGTCCTTCACGGTGAGTTCCATGCGGCCGCTTGCCTTGGAATTGGAGAGCACGATGCCGTCATAGCCGATCGCCACTTCGGTGATCGAGGTGACGCCGTTCTTCTTGCAATCTTCGATTTCGCTGTCTTTGATCTTGCGGCTGGCATTGGCGATGTCCGGGCTGTCAACGCCGACGCCGGCGCAGAACAGTTTCAGACCGCCACCGGTGCCGGTCGATTCGACGATCGGGGTCTTGAACTTGCCGCTCTTGCCGAATTCCTCGGCGACCGCGGTCGAGAACGGATAGACAGTCGACGAACCGACGATGTGCAGCTGGTCGCGGGCCTCAGCGGCGCCAGCCGTCAGAATGACGATACCGGTCGCGGCGAGAGCAAGAGAAAATCGTTTCATGGCAGAAGCCTTTTTTGGGTGAAACCAAGCAGGGCCGTTATTAGGTCGCTTCCATGACAGCCGGTTTTCGTTTTTGTGACAGTTCGATGACGTCGCCGGCCTTTCTTCGGATTTCCGCTGAGCCAGCCGGGCTATCCAGGTCTGGCGCAATGAAAAATCCAGAGAAGTCGGCAGCCGTGACGCTTTCATGTCACGACGCGTTCTTGATCAATAGGAAAATACGCCGCGTCAGGATCCGTGTTGGGTCAGCGCGGCGGCAGGTTTTGGCGCATCATCCAATGGCAGGTAGACCATGAAGGTGCTGCCCTCACCCATGACCGACTGGATTTCGAGCTTGCCGCGATGGCGATTGACGATGTGCTTGACGATGGCAAGGCCCAGCCCCGTCCCGCCCATCTCCCGCGACCGTGCCGTGTCGACCCGGTAGAAGCGCTCGGTCAGCCGCGGCAGATGCTCACGCGCAATGCCCGGTCCCTGATCGCGGAAGCTCAAGGCAATCGCCGCGGGCACACCCTTTGGATGCGGCAGATGCAGCCGCAACAGCGCCGGATCGGTCAAAATCTCGGCGCCGATCGTCACCATTGACTGGTCACGGCTGTATTTGAGGGCATTGTCGACCAGGTTCTGCACCACCTGGGTCAATTCGTCGGCGTCGCCCGGCACGATTGGCAACATGGCGGGATCCGGCGTCCTGATGACGATGCCGCGCTGCTCCGCTTTCAGCGTGAGGCCGTCGACCACGGCGGCAAGCAAACGCTTGAGATCGGCCTCGCCTTCCGGCGGCTGGTGCTCGTTGAGCTCGATCCTTGAAAGCGACAGCAGGTCGGCCACGATCCGGCTCATGCGTTGCGCCTCGGTCAGCATGATGTCGAGGAAACGGGCGCGCGCCGCCTCGTCATTGCGGGCCGGACCTTTGAGCGTCTCCAGGAAGCCGATGAGGGTCGCCAGCGGCGTCTTCAGTTCGTGGCTGACATTCGCCACGAAATCGCTGCGCAGGGATTCGGCGCGGCGCAGGTTCGAGACGTCATGAAAGACGATGAGCGTGTGTCCGATATCGGCGCCGCCTGGATCGATCAAGGCCAGGTTCGCGACCAGGGAGTGACCGGCGATTTCCGGCAGTTCCATGGCCTCGGGCGATTCACCGTTCGCCAGCGCGTCCAGCGCTGTGAGCAGCCCGGGCTGGCGCAGCACCGCAAGCAGGCTCCGCGATTCGATTTCAGCACCAAGCAGGGATCGGGCGGCCATGTTGGCGATGCGGATCTGGCGTTGCGCGTCCAGCACCAGGACCGGCTCCGGCAGGGCATCGAGAACAGCTCTGATGCCGTCCAAGACGTCCGGCACATGGCCCGCGGTCCCCGCCGATAGTGGCCCTGACACAGCGACATCCGGCTGGGGTGATTGGTGCCGCAGCACGATGAAGGCCAGGGCTGAAAGGGCTGTCGCCAGCAACACGACCAGGAGCGGCCAATCGTTCCGACCGGTAAACCCGACCACCGCCGTCATGAACACGACGACAATGGCCAGATCACGAAAAAGTATGGCAAAGCCCTTCCGCACGGTACCTATCTCACCCCATAATGGGAACGAAGGCTGGCTGCAGTAGTTAAGATAAAATGCCTGCAACCGGCGACGATCCGGTCAACTCCAACACCCAAGCGCCGCGCTCCCAATGTCACGCCGCCCTGCCAGTGTCGCAGCAGAGGGCGAATCGGACCAAGGTAAAGAAACTTTCCGAAGAGAGGAAACCCTGTCATGGATAATTCACGCCGCAAATCAGGCTCGATCAAGGCCCTTGCCGTGCTGGTCGGTGCCGGCATCGCCTTCGGCAGCGTCTTTGCGCCCACCATCCCGGCCCTGGCCGAAAACGCCGTGCCCACCTACCAGCCCTGGACCGGCACCCAGCAAGGGAAGGCCACGCAGAAGCTGCTGACCGACCTCAAGGCCAAGGTCGCCCAGGCCGAAAAGGACCAGGCAGCGTCGCCGGACTTTCTGGACGACCTCAAGAAGCTGATCGCGGATTACGAAGCTGCCACCATGGTGTCTCAGGCGCAGCCCTTCCTCGACAATTTCAGCGACAACGAATTCGCAACCAACCCGACCTGGAAAGTCACCGCCGGTACATGGCAGGTTGACAAATCAGGCAGCAATCGCGGCTTGGTCAGCAAGATCCGCCAGCAAGCCAATCTCAACTCGCTGCTCGGGAATCTTCTCAACCCGCAGGGCACGGCGCAGCAGGCCAACCCGCAATATGCGGCGATCTACACCAAGGCAAAGTTGCCGGGCAATTTCACCGCCAGCACCAAGTTCACCTCGAAGGATCGCTATGGCGGCCTGCAGCTCAGCCTCTATCAGGGTGCCTCGGCGCAGAACCAGTACCGCGTCTCCTATCAGCCCGGCAATTCCCAGGCGCTGCTGTTGCAGCGCGTGGCGGCGAGCGGCGCCACCTTGCTTGGCAGCTATAACGGCGCCATCAATCTGGAAGACGGCAATGCTCATGAGCTGACATTCAGCCGCGATTCCACCGGCAAGATGACGGTGCTGCTCGACGGCCAGACCGTCATCGCCGCCAGCGACAAGAGCCTGACAGGCGATTTCGACGGCATCCTGCTCACCAATGTCGGCGGCAGCTATTGGATCCGCGAAGTGGCCGTGAAGCCGCTGCCCTAGCAGCGTCGCCCTCTCAGCGTCGCCCTCTCAGGCTTTCTCGAGCCAGAGAGACGTCGCCAGGTTCTGATGACATGGCAGCGTCGCCACCAGCGACGCTGCCAGTTCTTTTTGCATCCGCGTCTGTACAAAGCGGCTGGCAAAGAGCGGGCGATAGGCACCGCCCGTGAGCAACGGCAACACCGCCGACTGCTCGTTGTAACTCCGCCAGTGCCAATCACGCGGATAGTCGTCCGGCAGGAAGATGTCATGAATATGCACCAGCACGCCCTTTGGCAGGCGCGGCAGGACGCTGTTGAGCAATTGATCGACGTCGGTGCCGGGCATCAGGATATGGCTGGAATCGATGAACAGGATGTCGCCTGCCGCGAGGTTGGCGAAGATGCCGGAATCTGCCTCTTCCAGCACACAGCGGCGCAAATCGACCGGCAATTGGCTGCAATCGGCGCGTGGTGCCGGGTCGATGGCGATATGGCGCGTCGACAGGGTGCCATCGGCGATCGCCCGTGCTGCAAAGCGCGTCGAATGACCCGAGCCGATCTCCAGCAACAACCGCGGCGCACGCGCGCGGATGATCGCATAGAGCAGGGCGGCATCGAGCGTGCCAAACCAATCCTGATTCCAGCGCGGTGCCGGCGCCGGTGCCATCGCCTCGATCCGCGCAAGGTCATCGCGATAGCGATCGAGCTGTGCCAGTGATGCGATGAAATCGGCGGCCGACCGCCTGAAGAGTTCGCCGGCTACCTCATAACCTGCGGGCGGGCGCACCCGATGCGCATAGCGATAGGGAATGAAGAAGCCGCGCGCCCGCGCGCCTAGCAATGTGGGCAGGCCGAGAGCCAGTTTGCGCCAGGAACCGATCGGCATGCCAGAAACCTATGATGCGAATCACCGCGGCGACCATGGCCTTTCGGCTACCATCAGGCAAGAGCCGGGCTTGAAGATGCAGGTGTTTCAGTCGCGGCCAATACCGGCGGAATCGCGCGTCCAGGCCGACTCGGTGTTCGCTGGCGACATGCTGGCATCCGCAACCTGAATCGGCGCGCTGCCGGACTGCGCCAATTCCGCGCCATCGGCATAGCCCGGGCTCAAGCGCAGATCGGCTTCTTCCGGCGTCCGATTGTCGATGCCGAGGATCTTCGCCGCCATGTCGGTGCCGGCGTCGTGGCCCGTCTGGCTCCGGATGACGGTATCAACCACAGCGCCCGCCAGAGACAAGGGACCGAAAGGCGCTGCCCCAATGAACGCCGAGAGGCCATAGGCCTGGTCGCCCGTCACGGCACGATAGATCTGTGCCACGACCGGGATATGCTGGAGCGGGTTGATGATGTCGACAAAATCATCCCAGCCGAATTCGCCGTCAGGCCCCAGGAACAGTTCACGCGCGCCGGGCGTCTCATTCATTCGCCAGCTTTTGCCCTGGGCGGCAAGAGCGCGCTGTTCATCGCGGTCCGGATAGGTATCGAGCAGCACCATGCGGCTATCCGTCACCGCGGAATCTGCCGTCGTTGTGTCTGGAGTGGTCTCCACTTCTTCGGCCGGAGCCTGTACCGGGACGCCGTCGGCCAGGTCGAGCGGCACGCCAACGTCTTCGGTCCCGACGGCATTGCCCGTCGTGAGCTCGGCGATCTGGGGCGCCTCGGCAGGGACGGCCGGGGGCGCGTCCGGCGGGGTTATGCCGGTCAGCGCGGCAAATTGTGCCAAGCTCAGCGTCGGGATGCCGTCGCCCGATGGTGCCGTGGGCGTCGAAATCGGCCCGATCTGGGGGCCGCTCGCGACGTCGGCGTTGGCCTGCGCGGCGGGTGGTGGCGGGGCGCTTGCGACCGATGGTATCCCGGCCAGGCGTCGATAGTCGGCCAGCGTCAATCCGGTCGGGGCGGCAGGCGCCTTGCCTTGATTCTGCAGTCGATATTGGGCTTGGAGCTGCTCCTGGAAGGCGGTCTGGTCGATGGCGCCAGGTCGCAGGATTCCGCCACTGACCGCGCCGTTCTGGCTATAGGTCGGTATCGTTGAAGGGGTCGCTGTGATGTTCGGGTATTCGGCCACCGGCAATTTCCCTGCACCCATCCCAGGCACCGACCCGGGATCCGTCAGGGTTAACCAAGCAATGGTCGTGCCAGTCCGTCGATCGGCTTCAGAACATATGGCCGAAGCGCATCGCCTTGGTGGTGAGATAGCGTTCGTTATGGTCGTTCGACGGGAACACATGCGGAACGCGTTCGGTGACATTGATGCCGCATTGCGCGAGGCCCGTCACCTTGTCGGGGTTATTGGTGAGGAGGCGCACCGCCCCCACCCCCATCTGCCGCAGCATTTCAGCCGCCGGCTGGTAGAGCCGTTCATCGGCGCCGAAACCCAGTTGCAGGTTGGCATCCAGCGTATCCGCCCCGGCATCCTGGAGGCGATAGGCGCGGAGCTTGTTGACGAGGCCAATGCCGCGGCCTTCCTGGGCAAGATAGAGGAGAATGCCGTTGCCGCCGCCATCAGGTGCCGAATTGGCGATCGCCGAGATGGCGCCGCGCAGCTGTTCGCCGCAATCGCAGCGCAGCGACCCCAGAAGGTCACCGGTGAAGCATTCCGAATGCAGCCGCGTCAGCACGGGCTTGGTGGTATCCAGCTTGCCGATGACGATGGCGAGGTGCTCCTTGCCGCCGTCATGGGGGCGGAAGGCGATGATCTCCGCCTCTTCGGCACCCTCCAGCGGCACGCGCGCCGAACTGACCCGGCGCAGATTGGCGGCGGCATTGCGGCGCCAATGGGCAAGATCCCGTGCTTCCAGCCGGAAGGCCGCGTCGACCCAATGATCGAGACCGGCACGCGGCACCAGCACCAGAATGGCCGCCGGCAGCAGGCGCGCCGCCTTGGCGAGCTCAATCGATCCCTGGCAGAAGGCCGGCGAAATATCGCTGACCAAGGTCACGCCGAGGGCCTGGGCATCGAAGGCCGGCACGGTCGGGTCGGCCAGTTGCCGGACCGCCTCGGCGGCGAGGTTGCCGGCCACCGCCAGCAGGCGGTAATCCTGGTCGGGGATGTTGGCCGGCAAAGGACCCAGCCCCCGTTTCTGCAGCGCCTGGGCGCGTTCGGCCGTCAGGACCAGGCGAACTTCGCCCTTCTTGCCGGCAGCGCTCGCCGTCAGCAGGGCCGCCAGGGCGGGCTGCTCGACCGTCTCGGCCGCCAGCACCAGAGCCGCCTTCTCCCCTTCCAGCAAGGCGACAACGCCGCCGCGGCGCAGTTCGGCCACGGCGCGTTCAACTTGGGCAAGGCAGGTTGCCGTCCAGACACTTGGGTCGAGGGCGGCCGGATCGATCGGCGTCATGGCAATCCCGGGTCGCGATACTGGCTTGGGTGGCTGGGCGCGGCCGCAGGAAAGAACCCGCGCGGCCGTGATAGCTTCTTGCGCATATGGGGATTATTTATTGATCCGGTCAAGCCCACCCCAGGGCCGGAAGGCCCTGCCGCGGCATCCTGTCCCCGCCGCTAAACCCGCGAGATTACGTAATATTCTCGTGAATCCCTTGTCAGTCGCCAGGGGCGATGTTATCTCAACCAGAGAATTAGGGGAGTTGCCTCACTCATGAGCTTGACCCACCAGCGCCGCATTCTGCTCGTCGACGATGACGAGGCCCTGCGCAAGACCCTGGCCGAACAATTGGCCGTCGACGGCGAATTCACCTGCGTCGAAGCCGGCACGGCAGCAGAAGCCTTGACGGTCGCGCAGCGCGAAAAGCCCGATGCGATCCTGCTCGATGTCGGGCTGCCCGATGGCGATGGTCGCCAGGTATGCCAGTCGCTGCGCAAGGCCGGCATCAGCGTGCCCATCATCATGGTGACCGCATCGTCCGGCGAGGCGGATACCATCCGCGGCCTCGATATGGGCGCCAATGACTACATCTCCAAACCCTTTCGCCTGGGTGAATTGCTGGCGCGCCTCCGCGCCCATCTGCGCCAGCATGAGCATAGCGAGGACGCGCTGATCCCGATCGGTCCCTATGTCTTCAAGCCCAATGTGAAGATGCTGGTCGACGAGAAGGCCAACAAGAAGATCCGCCTTACCGAGAAAGAGACCGCGATCCTGAAATATCTCTACCGCGCCGAGCAGCGCGCGGTCGGTCGCGAAACATTGCTGGGCGAGGTCTGGGGCTACAATGCCGGCGTCACCACGCACACGCTGGAGACCCATGTCTATCGCCTGCGCCAGAAGATCGAGAAGGATCCGGCCAAGGCGCAGATCCTGATCACCGATGCCGGCGGCTACAAGCTGGTTCCCTGAGCGCGCTGCCTGAGGTGATCGCGCAGCCTGAGGCGTGGCGCAAGGAACAGGGCCAGCACTGCCGCCAGCGTCGTGATGCCTGCCACGACGAAGGCAGCGCCTGCCCAGCCAAGGGTGCCCTGGAACAGCCAGGCCATCAGGATCGGCCCCAGGAACACGCCGGAATTGCGCCCGGTCATCGGCACGCCATAAGCCTTGGGACCCGCCTGCCCGAGATGATGCGGCAGATGGAAAAAGCAGGCGGGTGCCACGCCGGCGCCGATCCCGAAGGCGATCAGCATCAGAATGCCTGGAATGCCGTCAAGCCAAGGTGCCGACAACCAGACGACCGCTTGCAGCAGCAATGCCGCCACCAGCGCCGGCAGCAGTTTCAGGCCTCGTGCCAGTAGCCAACCGGTGGCGATGTTGAACAGCATCACGACCACCACCGGCAGCAGATAGGCCGTGATCGCCAGCCTGGCGCTGAGATGCAGCTCGCCGGTGAGATATTTGGTGAGCCATGTCATGAAGGCAAAGAACTGCAGCGACCACAGCAGGAAGATGCCGGCGCCGATCACAAGGCCAAGATCGGTCTTGATAGTGCGGGCGGCAGCCGTGGGACGCTTGATCGGTCCCAGCCAGCGACGCTGGAACAGAGCCAGCCCGAGCAACGGCACCATGAGGGCAAGATTGATCAGCCACAAGGCACGCCAATCGGCGCCCGCCAGGGCGAGCAGGCCAGCCAGCAATTGTCCGATGGGGATCCACGCGGCAATGAAACCGGTAACCAGGCCAAGGTCGCGGCGCGAAGCCGCCGAGTTCGCGATCACCGGACCGATGAGGGCGAAGATGGCGAAGGTGAAACCCTCGAGTCCGCGCGCCACCAGCATCAGCAACCCGGATTGCGGCGCGACAAGGCCAAGCGCGATGCCAAGGCCGGCCACACCGAGTCCGACCAGGAGTGCCCACATCAGGGCATGCCGCTCCAGGAGGCGCCCGATCGGCGCCGAGGCAAGCAGACCGACCGCGGCAAAGACCGACATGAAACCGGCAGCGACATCGGCGCTGTGCGGATAGTCGTTCAGAAAGGCCGGCAGGACCGGGGGCAGTTTGAACTGCAGAAAGGCTCCGAAGGCACTGATCCCGACCCCGAGCAGGACCACCGGCCAAAAGGTCTGCTCTCTGTTAACGTTCAATAACCATACTCCGGTATCGGGCTCTAAACGGCCATAAACTGAACTTTGGCAAAAGCTTACCGCCTCACTTTGCAATCGCCGCAAACAATGCCATCATTCGGGCGCGCCGGGTAGCAGGGTGAAACCGGCCTTAAGGGATGGCGGTCTAATAGACGGGGACGCCGAAAAAGGATTGAGTGTTTTGTCGCAATCGGGTGGTTTCTCCGTTCGCTTTTGGGGAGTACGTGGCTCCCTTTCCTGTTCCGGTCCAGAATATGTGCGCTACGGTGGCAATACCTCCTGCCTCGAAGTGCGCGCTGGCCCCCACGTTCTTGTGTTCGACGCCGGCACCGGTATTCGCCAGTTGGGACGCGAGCTCGCCGCCCAAGGCCCGGTCGATGCGGATCTCTTTTTCACGCATACTCATATCGATCATGTCGTCGGCCTGCCCTTCTTTGCGCCCCTTTATGTCCCGGGCAGCCAGATCCGCATCTGGGCTGGTCATCTGAAGCCGGACCGCACGTTGAAGGAATCGCTCGCCGGGCTGATGGCCGAGCCGTTCTTCCCGGTGCCCCTCGAGATCTTTTCCGCCCAGCCCGTGTACCATGATTTCATCGCCGGGGAGACGCTGGAACCCTATCCGGGCCTCAAGGTCCAGACCTGCCCGCTCAACCATCCCAACGGCGCCACCGGCTATCGGGTCGACTGGGAAGGCAAGTCGATCTGCTACGTCACCGATTGCGAGCATGACCCAAAGGCGCTCGATCCGGTGATTCTGACCTTGATCGAAGGTGCCGATATCGTCGTCTATGACAGCACCTATACCGACGAAGAATACACGCGCTTCAAAGGCTGGGGCCATTCGACCTGGCAGGAAGCCGTGCGCCTCGCCGAGTCAGCACATGTCAAGACGCTGGTGCTGTTCCACCACGATCCCAGCCATGACGACACCTTCATGGACAAGGTGGCGGCGGAAGCCGCGAAGCTGCGGCCCGGCACCATCGTCGCGCAGGAAGGCCTTGTCCTGACACCTTAAGGGGCAGCAATGGACCTTATCGTCACCGCCGATTCACCGGATGCGAAGCAGGGCTGGGCGACGTTGGGCACTCGACGCTTTCGCTGCGCGCTTGGCCGCGGTGGCATCATCGCCGATAAGCGCGAAGGCGATGGCGGCACGCCAGTCGGCGCGTTTCCCTTGCGCCGCCTGCTGGTGCGCACGGACAAAGGCGCGATACCCAAGTCGCAACTGCCGATCACCGTCATCGACGAAGACGACGGCTGGTGCGATGCGCCGGGTGACATCGCCTATAACCGCGCCGTGGCTCTCCCCTATGCCGCGAGCCATGAGCGACTGTGGCGCGACGATCATCTTTATGACCTGGTGCTGGTCATCGGCCATAATGACGATCCGGTGGTCAGGGGCATGGGCAGCGCCGTTTTCATCCATCTCGCCCATGACGATTACCGCCCGACCGAAGGCTGCATCGCGTTCAAGCGCGCGGATCTCGAGACGATCCTGGGCCAGATCGGCCCCACCGACCGGGTGGCGGTCAGGCAGCCCTGACAATCACCCGCCCATTGTGGCAATGGCCTAGGCGACTTTTCCAGTCTGCCCGACCCCGTCGGCCCGCGCCAGGAAGCCCGCCAATGCCTGTTGCTCGGCTGGCGCAAGATCGAACTGGCCGCGCAGCATGGTGCCTTTTTGCTCCATCACCACCAAGCGCAGCTTGAGTCCACCGACGCCCAGCTTGATGGTGATCGCCGGTGCCGCCTTCTTGTCCGAGGGCCACACCAGACGCGCACCGCCCAGCGAGATGTCCACCAGCTGGGTGTCCCAACGCTCCTCTCCATTCGTCACCTCAATTCCGATCGGCAGGTTGAAGCGTGGCGATTTGCGCCGGTTGACGGCGGCATCAACATGGCGGACGACGCGCACGACCGTCGAGCGCAGATCCTGGATGCTGCTGTCGACATCGTTGGCGAGGGTGTGGACCGAGGCTGCCTGCGTGCCCGTGACTTCCGCTTGCCCGGCAACGAGGGTGATGCGCTCGGCCACTTCCTTGGCGGCATCGGCCGCCTGGCCGACGCTGCGCGCGATTTCACTGGTGGCCGATGATTGCTCCTCGACCGCCGCCGCGATGCTGCTGGCAAAGGAATCGACTTCGCGGATTTTGTCGACGATCGCCGTCACCGAGGCCACCGATACGTTGGTGGCGGTCCGGATCTCCGTGACGGTCTTTTCAATTTCCGCCGTGCTGTTGGCCGTCTGCGCGGCGAGATTTTTGACTTCGTTGGCAACCACGGCGAAGCCCTTGCCGGCATCACCGGCACGGGCCGCTTCGATGGTGGCATTGAGCGCCAGCAGATTGGTTTGCGCGGCCACGTCGCGGATGACGCCGGTGATGGCTGATATCCGGTCGACCACGTCCGCCAGGTTCTGGATGTCGTCCTTGGTCGATTGCGACGACATCATCGTCGCGCGACTGACCGTCACGGTTTGGTCGAGTTGGCCGGCAATCTCTTGGATCGATGCAGCCAGTTCCTCGGTTGCGGAGCTGACTGTCTGCGTGGTTGTCAGCATCTGCGTCGCAGCGGCCGACACTGCCTGAGAATTTTCGCTGACGTTCTTGGCGGCGGCGGCCATCTGGCGTGCGTTGGCCGACATGTTCTGGGTAAAGCCGGCCACATTGCTGACTGCTTGCGTGGTCTGCGTTTCGACCGCGTCGGCCATTTCCTGAAGATCGCGGCTACGCTTGGCAATAGCGGTTTGGTCGAGTTGCGCCTTCTCCTCCGCTGCGAAACTGAGTTGCGCCTTCATCGCCCGGACCACATTGCTGATGCCCCGGTACTCGACCATCGGATCGTCCGGTACCGGTTTGCCGAACTCGCCACGGGCGATGGCCGTCAACTGCTGCTCGAGCCTAGCGATTGGTCCTTTGAGGCTTCGATAGAGGAAGAGGCACATCAAGAAGGCGCCGGCAAAACCGGAAGCCGCCACCACCCACAATGCCTGCAATGCGCTGACGGCATCTGCCAAACCGCCGAGACCAAGCCAGATGGTGGCGCCAAGGCAAACGAGCAGGAAGCTCAGCGTGCCGGCGAAGCGTGCGGCGATGCTCTGCCTGATCTGGGCAAGCCGCGCCATGAATCCGTTGCGCTGGATGCGCCCGCCGGCGAGCTCCACTCCACCTTGGCGCCCGGTGCGGATCGCTTCGTAGATCTGCGCCGCCGCTGCCACCTCGTCACGGCCTGGTTTGCTGCGCACAGAGATGAAGCCGGTCACGGCACCATTTTCAACGACCGGCGTGACGTTGGCCCGGACCCAATAATACTCGCCCGCCTTGGTCCGGTTCTTCACCGGCGCCTCCCAGGCATGGCCAGATTTGATTGTCGCCCAAAGATCGGCGAAGGCTGCCGGCGGCATGTGCGGGTGGCGCACGATGTTGTGCGGCTGACCCATCAGTTCCTCTTCGGAAAAGCCGCTGATGTCGAGGAAGGCCTGGTTGACGAAAGTAATCCGCCCGGCGGAATCGGTTCTCGTGACGAGCACCGCGCCATCGGGCATCAGTATTTCCTTATCAAAAATAGGGTTATTAAGGCGCATGATGGGCTCCATCCCTGGTCAGAACTATCGGATGGAATACCTATCAAAAGTTAATGTAACATGAAGGAAGGTGTATAATGGTGTGCGTATTAAAAGCGTCATAATCAAATACTGACATTAGTCCCATAGCAGAAAAGACTGGATGAGATTGTCTTCTCACTCAGCCTATGCTTGGCACATCGCGATGCTTGGCTCTTCAGGTCAGTTTTCGCACGTCGGCCAGTTGGCCGGTGATGGCAGCAGCCGTCGCCATGGCGGGGCTGACCAGACCGGTGCGGCCACCGCGGCCCTGACGGCCTTGCGGGCGATGCTGTCGCGTTCGTGCTGGCGCCGGTTGACCGAGGCATCGACATGTCGCGCGGCGCGCACCAAAGCTGAGAGCAGATCGCGGATCGAGCTGTCGACATCATCGGCCAGAGCTTTGGCATTGGCAGCCTGGCCGCCGGTTTTTCCGTCTGTTCGGCCATGAGATAGATTCGTTCGGCAAGGTCCTCGGCGGCTTCGGCCGCCTGACCGACATTGCGCGCGATCTCGGCTGTCGCCGCCGATAGCTCCTGGACAGTGGCTTCCGCCGCAACGTGGATCTCTTCGGCGATCTTTTCGATCTCGTAGGTGCTGTTGGTGGATTGAGTTCGATCCCATTCGCCAGCACCCAATATGCGCGATTGACGTGAAGGTATTCCTTCTACAGCGCGGTAGCGGTTGGCTCATAGGCAGATCGCTTCAAACTGAGGATCGTGAACCCAGGTTAGGCTGGGCCACCTATCTGCAGAGGACTGGAAGCTCCTGACATCATAGTGCGCTGGATTCGAGGAAACTGGTCCGGTTGCTGCAAGCATCTCGGCAATTGATAGGTCGTAAGGCACATCAAGGAAACGCTGGAAAACCGCGCTTGTACAAAGGGTATCAATACTCGAAGATTGCACCGCTCCACATCGAATGTCAGTCCCTGAGACCATCGCGATGCAGTTGCCAGTTGCTCTTCATACCGCAGTGTATCATTCGCTCGACGAACAAATCGCGGTGATCGACAGCGCGGGGACAATTCTTGACTTCAATCTCGCCTGGCAGAACTTTGGCACCGAAAACGGGATGCCGGAATCGTACGATTGTCGTGGCAAGAACTATCTCGACACGCTGGCCTGCTCGACTTCTGCAGGAGATAGCTTCACGGACGAGGCGATGCACGGCATCGCGGATGTACTCGCACGGAGGCGTGATTCCTTCTACTGCGAGTATCCTTGCCATAGCCCGCGCGAGAAACGTTGGTTCACAATGCGCGTTAGCGCGCTGCATGGCTTGGGACAAGGGGCGCTGTTTGTGATCTCGCATCACAACATCACCCAGCGCAAATTGGCCGAGGAGCTGGTGGAAGAGCTGGCCATGCGGGACCCGCTTACCGAGCTGAGCAACCGGCGGGCCTACAAGCTATTCCTCGACCGGGAAATTCGCCGCAATGTGCGCGCGGGAAGAGCGATTGGCCTGGCACTCGTTGATGTCGACAATTTCAAGAGCTTCAATGATCTATACGGCCATGCCGCAGGCGATCAGCTGCTCAACGCCATCGGGCAGATTCTGCTGGCCCATGCGCGCCGACCGGGCGATCTAGCCGTACGCTTCGGCGGCGATGAGTTTGCCCTTATTCTGGACCTCGGCGACAGCGGACTCAAAGTGGTGCATGGGATCGGAGAGTCGATCCTCAGTGCGGCCCGAGATATCAGGATCTGTCCCGAGCAGTCGACCCAGGTCAGTGTCAGCATCGGCTTCTTGTCCGTCGGTCCCCAGGAACACCACACGGAGAGCAGCTTGTTCAAGGAAGTCGACAAGGCATTGTACTGCGCGAAATCCGCGGGACGGAATCAAGCCGTCTATGTTGACCTCAACATAGACGGACATACCCGTTCCGATCAGGCAAAATCTCGCACATCGGTCAAGTGACCCGATATCGCCGCGGCGGCGGCCATGGCGGGACTGACCAGATGCGTGCGGCCACCGCGGCCCTGGCGGCCTTCGAAATTGCGGTTGGAGGTCGAGGCACAGCGTTCGCCAGGGGCGAGCTTGTCGGGGTTCATGGCAAGGCACATGGAGCAGCCCGGCTCACGCCAGTCGAAGCCGGCTTCGATGAATATCTTGTCGAGGCCTTCGGCTTCCGCCTGCGCCTTCACGAGACCTGAACCGGGGACCACCATGGCATTGACATGGGATGCCACCTTGCGGCCCGCGGCGAGCTTCGCCACTTCCCGGAGATCCTCGATACGACCATTGGTGCAGGAGCCGATGAAGACGCGGTCGATCTTCACCTCCGTCAGCGGCGTGCCGGCGGTAAGGCCCATATAGTCGAGCGCCCGCTGCATGGCGCGGCGCTTGTCCTCGTCGGCGACATCGGCCGGGTTCGGCACCTTGGCCGTGATGGGCAGCACGTCTTCCGGGCTGGTGCCCCAGGTGACCTGCGGGATGATGTCTTCGGCCTTGAGCTCGATCTCGACGTCGTATTTGGCACCCGGGTCGGAAGGCAGCGTCTTCCAGAAGGCCAGCGCCTGTTCGAAGGCCGCACCCTTGGGGGCCATCGGGCGGCCCTTGAGATATTCGAAAGTGGTCTCGTCCGGCGCGATGAGGCCGGCGCGGGCGCCGGCTTCGATCGTCATGTTGCAGACGGTCATGCGGCCTTCCATGGACAGGCCGCGAATGACGGAGCCGGCGAATTCGACGACATAGCCCGTGCCGCCCGCAGTGCCGATCTTGCCGATGATGGCGAGCACCACGTCCTTCGCGGTCACACCCGGCAGCAAGCTGCCTTCGACCGAGATGCGCATGTTCTTGGCCGGACGCTGAATGAGCGTCTGCGTCGCCAGCACATGTTCGACTTCCGAAGTGCCGATACCGAAGGCGAGCGCACCGAAGGCGCCATGGGTCGAGGTGTGCGAATCGCCGCACACGATCGTCATGCCCGGCTGGGTGAAGCCCTGTTCCGGTCCGATGATGTGCACGATGCCCTGGCGGATATCGTCCATCGAGAAATAGGGCACGCCGAAATCGCGGGTGTTCTGTTCGAGGGTTTCGACCTGGATTCGGCTTTCGGCCTCGACGATCCCCTTGGAGCGGTCCGAGGTCGGCACGTTGTGGTCGGCCACGGCGAGGGTCGCCTGCGGTCGGTGCACCTTGCGGCCGGTCATGCGCAGGCCTTCGAAGGCCTGCGGAGAGGTCACTTCATGCACGAGATGGCGATCCACATAGATGAGGCAGGTGCCGTCATCCTGGCGATGCACCAGATGGTTTTCCCAGATCTTGTCGAACAGCGTCTTCGCCATTTTACGTCCTTGGGGCCCGCCAGCATCTAGCCTGCATCAGGGCCGGTATTGCCGAAATCCTTCTCTCATCCTGCGGCCATCCCGCTTGGGACGACCGCAGTGAGAAAGGACGGGGTAGATACTTGGTCCCAGCTGCCGGCGATTGCCACCGGCAGGTGGGGCGATTACTCGCCGGCCGTATCCGTGGTCTTCTCGGCCTGGACCTGCGCGCGCTCGGTGATGCGCGCGGCCTTGCCGCGGAGGCCGCGGAGGTAATAGAGCTTCGCGCGGCGCACGTCACCGTGACGCACGACCTCGATGCTCACCAGACGCGGCGAGAAAAGCGGGAAGACGCGCTCCACGCCTTCGCCATAGGAAATCTTGCGCAGCGTGAAGGACGAGTTCACGCCGGCATTCTTGCGGCCGATGCAAACGCCCTCGAAAGCCTGAACGCGCTCGCGCTCGCCTTCGACAACCTTCACGTTCACCTTCACCGAATCGCCTGGGCGGAAATCCGGCACCTTGCTGGCGTTCTGCAGCTTGGAGAGCTGCGAGGCTTCGAAGTCATGCAACATGGTCATGGTCTTGGTCCTTTCTTCTTTCAACGGTCGACCGGCTTGCACCAGTCGTTTCTGTCAACGGTCCCCTTGGGTCCCGCGTTTCCTGTAGGCGTCCCACAAATCGGGCCGCCGTGATCTGGTCGTCTCCTCGGCCTGTGCTTGCCGCCAGGCCTTGATCTTCTCGTGATGCCCGGACATCAGAATCTCGGGCACCGCTCGCTCATTCCATACCGCCGGCCTGGTGTAGTGCGGATACTCCAACAGGCCGTTCTCGAAACTCTCTTCGTCCAGCGTCGCCTCGGCACCCATCACGCCGGGCAGCAGCCGTACACACGCATCGATCAAGGCCAGGGCAGCCGGCTCGCCACCCGAGAGCACAAAATCGCCGAGGCTCACCTCGATCAATCCGCGCGCCTCGATCACCCGTTCGTCCAACCCTTCGTAGCGGCCGCAGAGCACAACCGCCCCCGGTCCCGCCGCCAGCTCTTCCACCAACCCCTGCGTCAGCAACCTGCCGCGCGGTGTCAGATAGATCGCCGGTTTCAACCCATCCGCGGTCGCCGCTGCCAAAGCCGCATCGATCACGTCGGGCCGCATTACCATCCCGGCACCGCCGCCGAAGGGGGTATCGTCGACGGTCCGATGCTTGTCGCGCGCAAAGTCGCGGATCTGCATCGTCTCCAATCGCCAGATGCCCTTCTCCAAGGCCTTGCCGGCAAGACTCTGGCCCAACGGGCCCGGAAACATTTCCGGGAACAGGGTCAGAATGCGCGCCGTCCAGCTTTTGGAGACGTCGGTCACCTCCACATCCGTCAGTTCGCAGCCGAGCGAACTGCTGGTTCATCACTTTCCGGCTCGCCTTCCGGACGGTCGAAGAAACCGTCCGGCAGATCTAGGCCGACGCGACCACCGGCCACATCGACCACCGGCACCAGAGCGCGGGTGAAGGCCACATCGAAGGCACCCTTAGGGCCGCCCTCGATACTCAGCACATCGCCAGCGCCGTAATTCTCGACCGACACGACGCGGCCCAAGGCCGCATTATGCTGGTCGACAACCGCAAGACCGATCAGATCCGCCAGATAGAATTCCTCGTCGCCGGCAATCTGTGGCAGGCGATCGCGCGCCACATAAAGCTCGACGCCCTTGAGCGCCTCGGCTGCATTGCGATCACCAACACCAGTGATGCGGGCGATGAGGGTATCCTTCCCACCAGGACCTTTTCCCGGGGTGGCCTTGCCGACCAAAGTGACATCGAAACTCCGGCCCTTGGCATCCGCCAGGGCGCCATAGGCCGCGATGGCAGCGGGCGTGCCGGCGAAGGACTTCACCTTCACCTCGCCCTTGATGCCATGCGCACCGATGATCGCGCCCATCAGAACCATTGCCGGTTTCTCACCCACTTAAGGCCTGCTCAGCTCAGGCTTCGGCGGCCGGGGCTTCAGCGGCCTTGGCGGCGGCTTCGGCATTCGCCTTGGCGCGCTCGACGGCCTTCGCCTTCGGCTTGTCCTGCTTGGTCTGGTCATGGCGCTTCGGCGCGTCCATGAGACCGAGCTTCGCGAAGAAATGCTGCACGCGCTCGGTCGGCAGGGCACCCTTCGACAGCCAATGCTTGGCGCGCTCGACTTCGATCAGCACGCGGTTCGGGTCTTCCTTGGTCAGCATCGGGTTGTACGAGCCGATACGTTCCACGAAGCGGCCATCGCGGGCGAAGCGGCTCTCGGCCACAACGATGCGATAGAACGGACGCTTCTTGGCGCCACCACGGGCAAGACGGATTTTCAAAGACATGAGGGTAGTTCTCCTTTCAGATTCAAACTGCGTATTCGATCGTTATTCCGGAAGATGGCAGCACGCTTCGATCTTGTTCCCGTCGGGATCAAAGGCGAAGGCGCCGTAGTAATTCGGGTGATAGTGGGCGCGGATGCCGGGCGCGCCATTGTCCTTGGCGCCGCCGCGAATGGCCGCGAGATAGAAGGCATCGACTTCAAGGCGCGACTTGGCCTGGAAGGCGAAGTGATTGCCGCCGGCACGGTTGGCCGCGGCGTCGACCTTGTCGGGCACGCCGATCCAGAAGCGCGCCTGGCTGCCGGCCTCGCCATAGCCATGGGCCACCATGCCCTGACCCGGGATCTCAACATCATGGACGCGCACATAAGAGAGCGCCAGGAACACGACGTCGTAGAAAGCGCGCGCCTTCTTGAGGTCTGAAACACCAATGGAGACGTGATCGATCATCGCATCCCTCCAAAACCACCACCGCCGCCACCAAGTCCACCGGCGCCACCCTTCATGAGGGCGGCCATGCCGTGGCGCATCAGGCCCTTCTGGCCCATCTTCGAGACCTGCTTCATCATGCGCGACATTTCCTGATGCTGCTTCAGGAGCTTGTTCACGTCCTGCACCTGGACGCCGGCGCCCTTGGCGATGCGGGTCTTGCGCGACGCCTTGATGATGTCGGGGACACGGCGTTCCTTGGGCGTCATCGCCGAGATGATGGCAAGCGACCGCTTCACCACCTTGTCGTCGACCTTGCCTTCGAGCTGCTTCTGCATTTTGCCGATGCCGGGCAGCATGCCCATGATGCCGCCAAGCCCGCCCATCTTCTGCAGCTGCTTCATCTGCTGGGCGAGATCGTTCAAGTCGAACTGGCCCTTCTGCATCTTGAGGGCGAGTTTTTCGGCTTCGGCCTGTTCCGTGGCCTCCATCGCCTTTTCGACGAGCGAGACGATGTCGCCCATACCGAGGATGCGGCCGGCGACGCGGTCGGCGTGGAAATCTTCAAGCTGGTCGAGCTTTTCGCCGGTGCCCAGCAATTTGATCGGCTTGCCGGTGATGGCGCGCATCGAGAGCGCCGCACCACCGCGCGCATCGCCGTCGATGCGGGTCAGCATGATGCCGGTAATGCCGACCTTGTCCTGGAAATGCTTTGCCGTGTTGACCGCGTCCTGGCCGGTCATCGCATCGGCGACCAGCAGGCTTTCATGGGGCTTCACGGCATCGCGGATCGCGACGATCTCGGCCATCAATTCTTCGTCGATCGCGAGGCGGCCCGCGGTATCGAGCATGACGATGTCATAGCCCTCGAGGCGGCCGGTGTTCATGGCGCGCTTGGCGATGGCGACCGGCGGCTCACCCGGGACGATGGGGAGCGTCTTGACGCCGGTCTGTTCGCCAAGGATGGCAAGCTGCTGCTGGGCTGCTGGACGGCGCGTGTCGAGCGACGCCATCAGCACCTTCTTGCCCTGTTTTTCGGCAAAGCGGCGCGCAATCTTGGCGGTCGAGGTGGTCTTGCCGGAACCCTGCAGGCCCAGCATCAGGATGGGCACGGGTGACGGGTGGTTGAGGTCGAGCCCGGCGCCTTCACCCTCGGCGGGTTTCAGCACATTCACCAGCTCGTCATGGACGATCTTGATGACCATCTGGCCGGGGCTGACGGATTTGACGACCTTTTCGCCCACCGCTTCGACGCGGACCCGGGTGATGAAATCCTTCACCACCGGCAGAGCGACGTCGGCCTCGAGCAGCGCCACGCGTACTTCGCGCAGCGCCTCGTCGACGTCAGCCTCGGACAACTGACCGCGCTTGGTCAGTTTCTCGAGTACCCCGCCTAACCGTTCACTCAGCTTCTCGAACATGCGTGTTCCGTCAAATTTCCAAATCCGGTCAATGCCTTGAATGTCGGGCCGATGGCCCAAAACGCATTCACGCCCGTGTGCGACACTCGCAGACGGGCGGGGCCCCTCGGGGCCAAAGGCTCTGCCAAATTCGGTAAAGCGGCCGGAAACTAGGCGTTTTGGGGGGGAGAGTCAATGTTTGCGGGAGGTGCTTGACCAGGTAATGCGAACGCATTACATATAGTAATGCATGTGCATTGCTGCAGGAGAAGCGCCGTGGCTATCATCGAAAATGTGGGAACGCTCACCGAACGTTACCAGACGACGATCCCAGCCAGCGTTCGCCGTGCCCTCCACCTGA
Source organism: Rhodospirillaceae bacterium (assembly GCA_016712715.1). NCBI lineage: Bacteria > Pseudomonadati > Pseudomonadota > Alphaproteobacteria > Rhodospirillales > Rhodospirillaceae > Rhodospirillaceae bacterium. The sequence continues at coordinate 848,781 of JADJQM010000002.1, read as the reverse complement.
TGAAGCACGACAAGATCGTCTTCAAGGTAATTGATGAGAACACGGTGATCCTCGAACGGCAGAGTAACCCTGAGGAAGACCCCGCGCTGGGACGGTTCCTCGATTTCCTGGCAAGCGATATCGCGGCCGGCACGGCCTCAATCCGGCCGGTGACGCATGAGTTGGTAGACCGCATCGGCGCCCTGACCAACGGGACGGCTATCGATCTCGACCAACCCTTGCCATCGGATGATGAAGACGCGTGAGCGACCAGCGACCTCTTACCATCCAAGGATGGACCATCCTTGCCCACAGCCTCTTCCTGGATCAGCTGGAAGCGCTGATTGCCGAGGTCGAACGCGCGCGCGCAAAGGACCCCGCCGGATATCGCCAGAATAACGTCACCAAACGCCTAGCCGCCATTGCCAAGCTCGCCTTCGAGGTCATCCCGCAGGACCCCGAACGGGACGAGTATCGCCATGGCGATACACTGGGGCCGGAGCACAAGCACTGGCTGCGCGCCAAATTCTTCCAGCAGTACCGGCTATTCTTCCGCTACCGCAAAACCGAAAGGATCATCCTCTATGCCTGGGTCAACGACACGGCGACCCTACGTGCCTATGGAGCCAAGACCGACGCCTATGCCGTGTTCAAGAAGATGCTGGCGCGGGACCAGCCGCCGGATGATTGGGCGGCGCTAAAGGCCGAGAGCGAAGCGGCGAGAACCCGAATGCAATCATTGTCCGCGCAGATCGAGCTCGACTAGACACCCGGCTGCTCCGGCCAAATCATGCACGATCTCTGCGCCGCGCGTGATGATGATTGGAGGCCCTGAGGTCCCGCTGAGTTTTGACCAAGTGAAGCCCTTGCACGCGAACGCAGTTGATGCGCGACCGGCCGGATTCTTGGCGGCGATGGAATGGGCATCGCCGTGTTCATCCATGAGCTCTAGCGGCTCCGCCCTTAATCGCTCCCTGACTGCAGGCCGATTCTTTGCTTTTCTCCGGTACTTCTATCATTGAAGATCCGAAGGAAACGATTCGGCTTTTGCTTGCACCAATTGGCGAGACTGCGACCGTGCCAGATGTCGTTCCGTTCCAGCACTCGACCTGTCTCTATCTCAATTCTGTCAACGCGACGTTCTATCTGCGATGCAATTGCGGCAGCGATTTCTTCCGCCATGTCGCGCCGACTTCCAGATTGCGTCGGGCATTGCATGCTTAGGAAAATCGTGTGGCAAGCTGCAATTTCCTCATCCGGGAACTCGTCGTTCGGATTGGCGGCGGTGATCCTGTGTATTCGAATATTCAGGATTACAGCAAACGCATCCTTGAATTCTGATATCGATACATTCGGTTCTGTGATGAGCCGCCCTATCGCGACGTCTTCGCCTTCGAAGCCAAGCTGTAGAAATGAAGCGCCGTCGGGAACCGTTTCGGACTGGCGGTAGCGCCTCTTGGAACCTTCCAAATATGGTTCAAGGATCGCCACTCGACTGAAGTGCGCGCCTAAATAATGAACTAAATCGACGATGTCTTCTTGATGAGCAAGAAGAGAGCGATCCCAAAATGTCGTCGCGCCGGATAGATCCTCAATAGGGTCTTTATCGACTGCGGCATCGAAGCGCTCTTTGGTCAGCTTTGAAATTCCAGGGGCGCTCAGGCCGAGAATCTCGCAAGCTTGTTCGATCAATATCACACCGTGCAATGGCGGGCCAATCCGCGTCGAGAGCAATTCCTTCATTGGATCGCCCGGGGACGCGCCGATATCTCCTTGATCGATTGATATGTACCCACCCCGATAATGCACAAAGATTGGTCGGCCATCTTCTGTCACACCATCGAATTGTGACGGGTAGCTCCCGCCACCATTCAGGCTGCGAAGTCGCAAGTTGAGGGCCGAAATGCGCGGCGGAGTAAACCACATGATACCGGTGCCATCTATTATAGCAGACCTGCATCTTGCCCTCTGGTGCATATAAAATCTAGCTAAGCAGCGGCAGCTCCCGGCTGTTTCCCGAGGATGATCATGCCGAGCACGTCGTCCTTGGTCACATCCTGCGTCCGAACGGTGCCGACCAGTTTGCCGTTCTTCATCACCGACAGGCGATCGGAGAGATCGAACACGTCGTGGAGGTCGTGGCTGATGAGGAAGATGCCGATGCCTTCGCGCTTCAGCTGCTGGATGAGTTCGGCCACCATCTTGGTTTCCTGAACGCCGAGGGCCGCCGTCGGTTCGTCCATGATGAGAATGCGCGCATCGAAATGCACGGCGCGGGCAATCGCCACCGACTGGCGCTGGCCGCCGGACAAGGCCGAGACCGGCGCGTGGTATTTCTTGAAATTGGGATTGAGGCGGCCGATGACTTGCCTCGCCGCCGCTTCCATCGCTGGTTCATCGAGGAGGCCCATGCTGGTCATCTCGCGGCCCAGGAACAGATTGGCGCAGGCGTCGAGATTGTCGGCCAAGGCGAGGTTCTGGTAGATCGTCTCGATCCGATGGTCGCGCGCGTCGCGTGAGCTCTTGATGTCAGCCACCGCGCCGTCGATCAGGATCTCGCCCTTGTCGGCCTGATAGGCGCCGGACAGGATCTTGATGAGGGTCGATTTGCCGGCACCGTTATGGCCGAGCAATCCCACGACTTCGCCCGGATAAAGATCGATCGAGACATCGTCGACGGCGCGGACACCGCCGAAGCTGATCGAGATGTTGCGCATTTCAACAAGGGGTGTCGCCATCTTCTCTCTCCCCCTCAACCCGGCCGGCGCTGCTGATAGAGCCGGTCGATATAGACAGCCAGCACCAGCACCAGCCCGGTGACGATGTTCTGCAGACTGGCGTCATAGCCCAGCAAGGACATGCCACTCTGCAGGGATTGAATGACGACGGCGCCGAGGATGGCGCCCGATATCGTGCCGGCGCCGCCCGCCAAGGTGCAGCCGCCGATGACTGCTGCCGCGATAACGCGCAGCTCATCCAGCTGGCCGATCGAGTTGCCGGCCGATTGCAGGCGCGCCGAGGCCACGATCGCGGAGACACCGACCAAGGCGCCCATGAGGACGAACACCCACACGGTCATGCGCTTCACGTTGATGCCGGCCCGTTCGGCGGCTTCCAGATTGCCGCCCATGGCGAAGACATAGCGGCCGAAGCGCGTCTTGTTCAGGAGCAGCGAGACGCTGATCGCGAGCGCCACCAGGATGAGCACGGGAATGGGAATGCCCATGAAGATATGGATGCCGCCTTCGGGAATGTCCCAGCCCTTCATCTCGGCCAGTTTCTGCGCCGCGACCGCCGGCATTTCATAGGCGTTCATGACGGCGGCAAAGCCCAAGGGCAGCGCGCATTGCGCGACCACCACGGCGATTTCCGCCCAGGCCGGCCGCACCGGAAAACCGAAGGAGATGTGCCGGCGACGGCGGCGATGGGCGGCGAAGGCGATGACGATGGCAGCGAGGATGGCGCAGATCCAGCTCGCCGTCGAGCCGATCGTGCCGTAGACGCCGCCACCCAGCAGCGTGAAATTCTCATCGAGCGGCGCCACGGTCTGGCCCTGCGTCACCCACCAGGCACAGCCGCGCCAGATGAGCAGGCCGCCCAGGGTGACGACGAAGGAGGGCACGCCGAGATAGCCGATCATCAAGCCGTTGAGACCGCCGAGGGCTGCACCAATGGTGATGCCGCACACCACGGCGATGACCATGATCATCGGATGACCGCCGCCGAGGATCTGCGGCAGCCAGAAAGTCTGCACCACGCCGACGATCATGGCGGTGACGCCCAGCATCGAGCCCACCGAGAGATCGATCTGGCGGATGATGATGATCAGCACCATGCCGATCGCCATGATGGCGACGGAGGCCGTCTGCAGCGACAGGTTATAGAGATTGCGCGGCGTGATGAAGCGGCCGTCGGAGAGGAGGTGGAAGCCGATCCAGATTCCCACGAGACACAGGATCATGCCGAGCAGGCGCTCGTCGATTTCCAGCCGCGCGAAAATGCCCCTGACAGTGCTCATGGCCAACGCTTCTTCGGATTCGGATGTGATCAAAAAAGAGTACCGTGGCTGCCGGTGTTGGCAACCACGGTCTCGGGTCTAAGTTGCTCTTACTTGCAGGCCGCGACTTTGGCGGCGTCGGCGCCCTGGCAGGCTTCGGCCTTGGCTATCCAGCCGGCAGTGATCACCACATCAAGATTATCCTTGGTGATGGCGACCGGCTTCAGGAAGGTGGCGTTCATCTCGACGCCCTTGGGGCTCTGCCATTTGATGGTGCCCGGCACGTCGGCAAGCTTGGCACCCTTGGCAAGATCGAGGGCGATGGTGGCCGCGGCCTTGCCGAGTTCGCGCGAGTCCTTCCAGACGGAAACCGTCTGCGTCCCGAGCGCGATGCGGTTGAGGGCTGCCTTGTCGCCATCCTGGCCGGAGACCGGGATGCCGGCGAGGCCTTGCGCGGTCAGCGCCGCGACGGCGCCACCGGCGGTGCCGTCATTGGACGCCACCACCGCATCGACCTTGTTGTCGGCCGCGGTCAGGATCTGTTCCATGTTGCGCTGGGCAACGGCTGGATCCCAGTTCTCGGTATATTGCTCGCCGACCACCTTGATATCGCCCGCATCGATCGCGGCTTTCAGCACCTCGAGCTGGCCTTCATGCAGGAAGTCCGCATTGGGATCGGCCTGGTTGCCCTTGATGAAGACATAATTGCCCTTGGGCTGTGCCGCGAACACGCCCGCTGCCTGCAGGCGGCCCACTTCCTTGTTGTCGAAGGTGAGGTAGTAGGCGGCCGGATCCTCAATGAGGCGGTCATAGCCCACCACCGGAATGCCGGCATTGGTGGCGGCCGTGATGGCCGGGCCGATCGAGGCCGAATCCTGCGCCAGCACGATGAGCGCATTGGCGCCGCCCGCGATCAGGCTTTCGATGTCGGACAGCTGCTTCGACGGATTGCTCTGCGCGTCGGCCGAAGTGTATTTGGCACCGGCGGCGTCGAGCACCGCCTTGATCGCCGCTTCATCGGTCTTCCAGCGTTCTTCCTGGAAGTTCGACCAGCTGACGCCGACGACCAGATCCTCGGCCTGTGCCGGCTGCAAGCCCAGCACCGAGGCGCCGGTCAGCAGGCCAGCGCCGAGTGCGGCCATGGCAACACGCCGTCCCAACGGACGGACCAGAAAATTCTTCATATCTCATCTCCTCCCAGAGGTAAGTCCTGTTTGCGCGCAGACAGGGCTGCGCGGTGAAAGCCGGGTTTTCCCCGATCTATTATCTTCATCTAACGAAATTAATATCACCCGACGATCTTCTTTGCGTCAAGGGAATTGTCTATTTCGCAAGTGCGGGAGGATATTCCGCGCTAATAGTGGCGTCCGCCTGCAGAAAATTGGCTCGATTTCATTCATGCTATGAAATAAAAAGGAGTGCTGGTCGGGCATAGACTGGCTTCCGGATTGCCCCAGAGACGTGATGGACAAGATCGACCTCGACCACAGCCAGCCGCTCAACCGCCACCGCATCCTGCAGGCGGTGCGGCTGCATGGCCCCCTGGCGCGGGTCGATCTCGGCGCGATCGTGGCTCTCAGTCCAGCGAGTGTCTCCAGCATCACCGGCGATCTGATGCGCGACGGCCTCATTCGCGAAGTACCCGGCAATGATGCCGGTCGCGGCCGTGGCCGACCCAAGGTGATGATCGAGCTCACCCCCACCGCCGCCTGCATGATCGCGGTCAAGCTTTCGATCAACCGCATCGAAGTGGCCCTGGGCAATTTTGCGGGCGGCATCGGTCCCTTGCAGGTACGCGCCTTGAACACGTTGGAGCTCACCGATTCCGGCCTGATCGAGGCCCTGGCCGACATGATCGATGCCTGTATCGCGTCCATCCCTGCGGAGTTCGGGCCGCTCACCGGCATCGGCCTTGCTGTCCAGGGGCTGGTGCATAAGAACGAAACCCTGGTCTGGTCCCCGGCGCTGACCGTGCGCAACGTCAACATCGCAGCACCCCTGGCGCGGCGCTTCCATTTGCCCGTCATCGCCATGAACGACGCCGATTGCATCGCCCTTGCCATCCGCCATCGGCCGGAATTGCAGGCGGTCGAGAATCTGGCCGTGGTCATGCTGGGTGCGGGCGTCGGCATGGGCCTCATTCTGGGCGGCAAGCTGCATTCCGCGAGCTCCGGCGCCGGCGCCGAATTCGGCCACACCAAATACCAGCTCGACGGGCCGCTCTGCCATTGCGGCCGGCGCGGCTGCATCGAAAGCTTCGTCGGCGATTACGCGCTCTATCGCGACGCGCGTTCCATGCTCGATTTGCCCAACACCGATGCGCTGCACCCGTCCGAAGAACAGATGCAGGCGCTGGTGGAGCTTGCCCGCAACGGCCATCCGGTCGCGACCAGCCTGTTCCAGCAGGCCGGCCGCGCACTGGGCTACGGCCTTTCCAACCTCATCGCCCTCATCGGCCCTGACCTCGTGCTGCTCACGGGCAGCGGCGTGCGCGGCTATGCCCAGATGGAGGAAGAGATGCGCCGCAGCCTGGAAGAGGCGCTGGTCGACACGCTCCTCGAACAGACTGAAATCCGCGCCTATCCGTGGGACGAGGACCTCACCATCCGCGGCATCGTCCTCCAGGTGCTGGGCGGCGCCAGGGCGGGTTGAGACCGCAACCACTCAGCGCAGTCGATCTGTCACATCGATGAAGCGGTAGGGGTGATCGCGATCCTTGAACAGAAAGCTGCGATCAGGGAGTGGTGGCAGGTCGCTGCCGAAATAGCGCGCAAAGACCTGGCGATAGACATTGACCGGCGTCGCGTCAGCAGCGAGCGGTAGATCGCCGACCGCCACGCCCTTCACGGCCAGCAGGATCAACATTTTTTCGCGGAGCTGCTCGGTCGTTGCTTTCGACCAATCGACATTGCTGGTATCGAGGCCGAGCGTTGTCTCATCGCCGGCGAAATCCTCGGGCCAGGGCCCCTCATCGGCCTGCACGATCACGACCGCGGGCCGCCCAGCCGCCGTGATCGCGTCCAACAAGGCCAGGACACGTTGGTTGGCATATGCCACCTGGGCCGCATAATTGTCTGCGCGACTATGGGCGCGCGCTTCGGCAAGCGTCTTGCAGCGCCCTGTCGCATCCACCACGAAAGGCGGGTGCGGCAGCAGGAGATGCGCGAAGACCTGTTTGCGGCGCGCCGCGCCATCGGTCCGGGCCAGGCGTTCCAATTCATCAAACTGGAAATGCAGCCGCCGGCATTGATCGGCACGCCCGTCTCCCGGGATCAATCCGGTGGCAGCCGCAATGTGGCTGAGGATCGAGCGCTCCAGGGTCAGGCGCAGAAAGTCCGGATTGTCGAGATAATTGACATGGGTCTCCGCAAGATCGCTGTGCCGCGTGGGTTCCCACCACGGCCCGAAATGAATCAGCCGGTAATCCTGTGCGCGCAGGAAGCGCGCCGCCCGGTTGTTGCGGATGCTGCGATAGAGCGGCAGCAGGTCGTCGCGCATCATGGCCTTTTGCCCGGCAAACACATCAAGGAAATCGAGGTTGAGGGTCGAGGCCAGGGAATGCGCCGTGCGCTGGTAATTTGCCGCGGCGTCATCGGCAACAGCAAAGCCACGGGCCTGGAGGGCCGCGAGGAACGGACCGTTGTCGTAAGCATAGACCTTGCGCAATGTCTCGGCGCCGGCATAGCGGTCGAGCACCAGGTGCCAGATATCAGGCCCAGGCGTGACGCCGGGCGCCGCGGGCAGGTCGGGAAACAGGGCGTCAGGGGCCGGCCTCGCCCCGCGCAGGTAATAAGCTGCCTGGACCACCGATATTGTCGGCACCGCCAGCAGCCCGATCAGCAGACTGTTGATGATGATGTTCGGCAGCCGGTAATCGTTCTGCGAGCGGCGCGATTGCACGATCAGCACGATCGCCAGTGCGATTGCCGACAGCATCATGAACCAGCCCACAAAGCCGGCTTCTCCCGGCTTGGCGATCGCCGGCGGCAGGATGAACAGCACATAGATGACGGCCGTGGCGCAGATCCCGGCACGCTGCCAGCTGCCGACGACAAAATAGAGCAGCAGGGTGAGGAGCGCCGCGAAACCCAGCACGGTGGCGGCCACGATGCCGATTTCATAGAGCTCGAGCTGCGTGATGTTGCCTGCGGCATAGGGCAGGAACAGGTTGAAACCGGCGAGAATGGGGGCAAGTGGCCAGCGCCCCAGGATGTTTCTCATGAAGCCTCACTGTGGAATGTCGCTGACCTGTCGCGCTTCATTTCGGCAACCGATCGGTCACGTCGATGAAATCATAAATCGATTCATCGCTGCGGTAGATGAAATGGCGGTCCTTCAGGGGCGGCAGCGGCATATCGAAATATCGCCTGAAGATCATGCGGAAGACATTGACCGGCGATGGCGGCAATGGATCGTCAGTCGCCGCGTTGGATGGCAGGGTCTTCGGCAGATGGACCGCCATCAGGATGCCCATCTTGAGGTCGAGTTGTTCGGGCGAAAGGGTCGTCCAATCGACCATTTCGCTGCTAGCGAAGGTCGCGGGCTTCAGCAGCGTCATCGATGGTGGCCATGGCCCCTCATCCGCCATGAGCACGATCACGGCTGGTCTTGGGCCTGCCTGGATGGCATCGATCAGCCTGGTGAACTGCGTATTGGCGACCTTCACGCTGTCGACATAAGGCTGTCCGCCCGGTCGCGCGCTGGCTTGCGCGCGCGCAAGACAGTTCCCCCGGTCATCCATGACAAATGGCGGGTGCGTGATCAGGAGATGCGCCAGCACATATTTGCGCTCATCGCGCCCGGCCAATGCCACCAGATCGTCGAACTGTCGCTGCAATCGTTGGCAATGGGCGTGCCAGCCATCGATGGCGCCGAACCCGGTCGCATAGGCAAGTTGCCCCGGCACCGTCACCGTGAGGAGGCGCTGGCCGAATTCCGGCATGTCGAACACATTGAAATGCGCATCCGCGTAAGGGTCGCGTCTGGTCGGCTCCCAATGGGAGCCCAACCGGTAGATCCGATAGCCAAGCCGATCGAGAAAGCGGCTGACGCGGTTGTCGGTGAGCGTTCGATAGAGCGGTCGCCAGTCGCGCCCATCAATTTCAGGATACTGATACAAGGGGTCGAGATAGTCGAGATTGAGGGTCGAGGCCATGGACACGGCCGTGCGCTGGTAGTTGGCATGGGCGTTGTCGACGACCGTGAATCCCTTGTCGCGCAAGGTGGCGAGGAAGGGGCCGTTATCGAAGCCGAAGCTGCCGCGCAGGATGGCCTCGTTGCTGTACCGGTCCGGTACCAGATACCAGATGTCCGGCTGGTCTTCGTCGCGCATGCCGGCAACGGCCGGCAGCGGCAGATCGGGAAAGACCTCGCTGGCAGCAACGGTGGCCGATCGGGTCTCTGCGGCCCAGTTGGCAAGCTGCCAGATGTCCGGCAAGGGTGCGACCAGGACAATGGCATTCAAGGCAAGGGTCAAGCCTGCTGCACGCGTCGGGCTGCGCCACAAACGCAGCAGCACGATCAGCAGCAACAGGGTGGCGCCGGCAAAGATCGCGACGCTGAGGCCGTTGCTCGGCTCAAGCCAGAACAGAAGACTGGGTTCATAGAGGAGATAGAACAGAATGGCGCTGGCCGCCACCGCGCCACGGCGCCAGGTGCCGTAGAACGGACGCAGCAGCAGGAGCAACACCATCGCGCCCGACACCAGCGCCAGCATGACCAGAGAACACCCGCAAGATCCGCTTCGTATCGGTTGCGCGCATAGACGGTGAGGGCGAAGCAGACCGGCAGGAACAGTGGATGAATTGGTAGCCGCGCCAGGAGACCATCGCGGTGGATGGACCTACCCGCGACACTCACGCAGCACCGCCTGTCCGCTCGTACCAGATCAGGAGGCGACCGCTCGGCGAAAGCTGTTCCGCCCGCAGGAGGCGGCCGCGACGTTCGACCGCGGCGCGAAAGGCTGCTTCATCGTATGCCGGAAAAATATCCTCGCGGAGTGCCAGGAGGCGCTGCACCATCGGATCGCTTTTCGGGACGAATTCTATGACGCCCTGCGGCGCCATCGCCATCAGCCATTCCACCGCATCGTCCATCGGTATGTTGCGGCCGATCACCAGATGATGGAGCAGCGCCAGTGCCAGCAACCCATCGACCCTTGCGCGCGCGGCGAATCCCTTGCGCTCGCGCTGCGCCCAGCCTTGATCGGGACTGGGGCTGGCGGCATCGAGCCACAATGGCAGGAACGAGAGCCGGTCACGTTGCGCCCGCGCAAAAGCCTGATCGAGCGCGCCGAGATCGAAATCGAAGCCGATCACGGTACCGGCGCCATGGGCCAGGGCCAGTGCTGAATAGTCGCCGGTGTTGCAGCCCAGATCGATGAGCCGCGCTGGTTTCACAGCATCCACCATGGCGGCGACGAATGCGCGCTTCAGTTCGGTTTCAGCGTCGGCATAGCTGGTATGGCCGGCATAGTCGGACCAGACGGTCTGTCCGCCACGGCGGACCAGGCCGCTGATGAAGTCGCGCAAGGACACCAGCATGTTCCGGAATGCCGGCAAGGGTAATTGCGCCTGCTTCAGTTTCGCCTCTGATTGCCGCGCGCTGCCGAGCGCGCCCGACTGAAAGCGCGCCTGCAGGAAGACATGGGCGAGAATGGTCCAGGATAGTCTGTGCTTCCAGCGCAGCATTTTTGCAAGATCGCCAGGATCGATCCCCTCGATCTGACCGCGCAGCCAGGCTTGCGGGCTGATATCGAGCTTGGCCTCGAGCAGCAGCGGATTGAGGAACTGCATGCAGAACTGCCGGTGGCCCGCCCAGATCTCGCCCGGCCGATAGGGCCGCAGCGACAAATGATCGATGAAGACCGGTTCGGGTCCACGGAACTGGATGTTATAGGCGCTGGCGTCGCTGAGGGTGAAGCCCTTGTCGAGGGCTGCCAGATGAAGGTCGAGATGCTTCAAGGCCGCCGCACGCCGTGATGCAAACCCCCATTCATAGGGGTAGGAGACGAAAGGCAGGCGCGGATGTTCAAGAAGATGGGCTGGCAGCGGACCCGTCAGGTTGACCGTGGCCGGATCGATCTCCTGCGCCGGCAGCAACAGGCCACGCGCTGTGAGATCAGCCAGCAGTCCGGAATCGCGGAGCGCGCGATAGCTCTCGGCTGCCGGCGGCATGACCGTGCGGAGAATGCGCCCCTCATGATCATAGACATGGCCGCTGGGATCGCGGAACGATCCTGGGTCACGCACCGCGTCGGTCACGATTGGCCCTTGTCGCCACCCTCGTTGCCGCCGCCTGCCCCATGCTTGCCGTCACCTTTTAACAACTGCTTCAGCTTGTACCAATAGAGCTTGATGACGATGAGGGCGCCGGTGACGGCACCGATCACCGCCTGCAGGATGATGCTACCGGTCCCCGGATCCAGATACGCATGGGCGCTGCTGATTCCGAGGCCGAGATAGACCATCGCAAGCCAGGCGGCCAAGCCGATACTGCGTTCAATCATGTGGGACCTGTCTTGGAACGTTCGGGATGCCATCACGATAGGCGCAACGACAGAGTCTCGCAACCACCGCAACTTTCGGTAAATTCAAGCGATATGCCTTGTCGACATTGTTCAAATGCCGCCGCGCTTGCTTAGGCCGCGGGCGGTAGTGCCGGCGGCGGCCGTCGCTCGATGCGTCCTGTCTGGCTCCCTGGCTGCGTCTGCTGGCGTCGGAGCATCGCGATCTCGTCACGCGTTTCCGCAAGCGCGCGATTGGCGGCGCGCAATTTTTGACGCGTGGCACCGGCGGATAGCCAGGCAGCCAAGGCGCCGACCAGGAAGCCGATGACCGCCGTCGCAAACAGCAGGACCGACAGAATGAGCGGCGGCGTCTCGCCGGGCAGCGGCCACAGGCTCAGCACCACTTCCTGCCGGTTCATCAACACGAACAGAATCACCAGCAGGGCTGCAGGCAGGGTGACGATCCAGGTGATGCGCTTCATGGGCTTTGCTTCTATCCAACTGCCGCAACAGCTTTTCGGGCAGCGCCCACCAATTCCAGTCGATCACCGGGCATGGAGCATCAATTGCCGGCGCCGGGGTCCTTGGCAGGCTGTGTCATGCCGGGCTGGGCTGGTTCACTGCCGCTGCCGGCCTTGGGCGCCGGTTCGGCGCGGCTGTTGAGCCGGTCGCGCAGTTCCTTGCCGGTCTTGAAGAAAGGCACCACTTTTTCATCAACCGCGACGGTTTCCCCGGTGCGCGGGTTGCGGCCCTTGCGGGCGTCACGCTGCTTCACCGAAAAGGCGCCGAAGCCGCGCAGCTCGACACGGTCCGACCGCGCCAGCGCATTGGTTATTTCTTCGAAGATGGCTGTGACGATGCGTTCCACATCCCGGTGGTAAAGGTGTGGATTGAGCTCGCCAATGCGCAGAATCAATTCCGATTTGGTCATGTTTTCGGTCCCCATCCGCCCCCGGCCCAAACGGTCATTTTCCTTGCCCGCCAAGGCCATGGGCGCATCCCCTGCCCATATTGTGCGCAAGCGTGCCGGGAAAAAGCGGCCTCGTCAAGGATAAGCCGCTCATTTCTCTATGTTTTTTGGCGGAAAGGTCATCCTCAAACGACAACGGGCCGGAAAGGTCGCCCTTCCCGGCCCGTCTTGACGTGTTTTGACACTGTTACCGTGTCATGGGCGCAACAAAATTACTCAAATTTGAGTTACTCGTCGTCGCCCTTTTTGGTCTTCTTGGCCTTGTTGAGGGCCGCACCGAGGATGTCGCCGAGGCTCGCGCCCGAATCGGACGACCCGAATTCGGCCATCGCCTGCTTGTCCTCTTCCATCTCGCGCGCCTTGATCGAGAGCGTGAGCTTCCGGGTCTTGGCGTCGTTCTGGGTGACCTTGGCATCGACCTTTTCGCCGACGGCGAAGCGATCGGGACGCTGCTCGCCACGTTCGCGGGCAATGTCGATCTTCTTGATGAAGCCGGAGATGCCGTCGCCGACCGTGACTTCGAGACCACCATCGGTGACCGCGGTCACGGTGCAGGTGACAACGTCGCCCTTCTTCAGGGTGCCGGCCGTCTCAGCGTAGTTGTCTTTCTTGAGCTGCTTGATGCCGAGGCTGATGCGCTCTTTCTCGATATCCACATCGAGCAGCTTCACCTTGACCATCTGGCCCTTCTTGAAATCCTGGACGGCTTCTTCGCCCGGACGATCCCAATCGAGATCCGAAAGATGGACCATGCCGTCGATCTCGCCGGGGAGGCCAACGAACAGACCAAATTCGGTGATGTTCTTGATCTCGCCTTCGAGTTCGGAACCGGCCGGATGCTTATCAATGAAGGACGACCACGGATTGTCCATGCACTGCTTCAAGCCGAGGCTGATACGGCGCTTCGTGGGATCCACGTCGAGCACCATCACTTCGACTTCCTGGCTGGTCGAGACGATCTTGCCCGGATGCACGTTCTTCTTGGTCCAGCTCATTTCGGAGACGTGGACCAGGCCTTCGATGCCCGGCTCGAGTTCGACGAACGCGCCGTAGTCGGTGATGTTGGTGACGCGGCCCTTCAGCTTCGCACCCACCGGGTACTTCGCGGCAACGCCTTCCCAGGGATCCGCCTCGAGCTGCTTCATGCCGAGAGAGATACGCTGGGTTTCCGGATTGAAGCGCACGACCTGAACGTTGACGTTCTGGCCGATATGCAAGGCTTCCGACGGATGGTTGATGCGACGCCACGCGATATCGGTGACGTGCAGCAGGCCATCGACGCCGCCGAGGTCAACGAACGCACCGTAATCGGTGATGTTCTTCACGACGCCCTGCAGGACCTGGCCTTCCTTGAGGTTGGCGACGAGTTCGCTGCGGGCTTCCGCGCGGCTCTCTTCGAGCACAGCGCGACGCGAAACGACGATGTTGCCGCGCGCACGGTCCATCTTGAGGATCTGGAACGGTTGCGGCGTGCCCATGAGCGGGCCCACATCGCGCACCGGGCGGATGTCGACCTGGCTGCCGGGCAGGAAGGCGACGGCGCCGGAGAGGTCGACCGTAAAGCCACCCTTCACGCGACCGAAGATCACGCCGGTGACGCGCTGGTTGTCCTTGAACTGCTTTTCGAGGGCGGTCCACGCTTCTTCGCGCTTCGCCTTCTCGCGGCTCAGCATCGCTTCGCCGTTCTTGTCTTCCATGCGCTCGAGGAACACCTCGACCACATCGCCGACCTTGATTTCAGCCTTGCCGGCCGGGCCACCGAACTCACGCAAGGCCACGCGGCCTTCGGACTTCAAGCCAACATCAATGAGGGCAAATTCGCCGTCGATACCGACAACGGTGCCGGAGAGCACCGAGCCTTCGAGGCCCTGGGCAAAGCCCAATGATTCTTCGAGCAACGCGGCAAAGCTTTCCTTCGCAGCGGCAACTTCATGGGTGGCGACACGCGCCGTAGCTGATCTAGCCATTAGAGGTAGTTCCTTTCACAAACATTTTTTCCGGCCAGCCGGTTGTCTCCGGCGGTCTTGGGTACGCGTTGAAAAATCGAAACCCGCAATCAGCGCTGAAGACCTATGACGGTTTCAGGCGCTCATCGACGATCGCTTTGGCTTTCGCAAAGACCTGATCGATGTCGAGATCCGAGGTGTCGAGGTGCACGGCATCTTCGGCCGCTTTCATCGGGGCATCGGCGCGCGCTGTGTCACGGGCGTCGCGGGCCACGATATCCTCTAAAACCCGGGCGTATATAGCCTTCTCGCCGCGCGCTTGCAACTCTTTGAGGCGCCGGTTGGCGCGGGCTTCGGGGCTAGCCGTCACAAAAATCTTCACCTCGGCATCGGGGCAGATGACCGTCCCGATGTCGCGACCGTCAAGAACAGAGCCGGAACATGGGCGTCCATCCCCCGCCGGTTGTGGGTCGGCCGCGAATCGACGCTGCCAATCGAAGAGGGCGGCCCGAACCCCGGGGATGGCCGCCACCTTGGACGAGGCGTCGCCCGCCGCGGCCGAGCGCAAATCGGGGTCCTGGAGCAGCTCCGCCGGCAGATTCCTGGCGGCTTCCGTCGCGGCAACCGGGTCGGTCGGGTCCTTGCCCTGACGCAGAACGCTGAGGCCCACCGCCCGGTAGAGCGACCCCGTATCGAGATAAGCAAGGTTGAAATGGGCGGCCAGCCGCTTGGCAAGGGTCCCCTTGCCGGCCGCGGCAGGTCCATCGAGGGCGATGACGAAGGGCTTGCCGGTCATTGCGAAACGCTCACCCCTTCACCGCCGAAATACTGCCGCCCAACCCATTGATGAGGTCGGCAAAGCCCGGGAAGCTGGTGTCGATCGGGCTGCCATCATCGATGCTGACCGGTTTCTCGGCGGCCATGCCCAAAACCAGGAACGACATCGCCGGCCGGTGATCGAGATTGACGGCGATATGGGCGCCACCCTTGGGGCGCTTGCCGGTCCCTTTGACGCTCAGCCAGTCCGGGCCTTCTTCGACCGTGACGCCGCAGGCGGCGAGGCCCCGCGCCATGGCGCCGAGACGGTCGCTCTCTTTGACGCGCAACTCGCCAAGGCCCAGCATCTTCGTTTCGCCCTCGGCGAAGGACGCCGCCACGGCGAGGATCGGGTATTCGTCGATCATCGACGGCGCGCGCGATGCCGGCACCGTGACGCCGTTCAGATGCGAATGCTTGACCTTGAGGTCGCCCACTTTCTCGCCCGCCTCGATGCGCGCATTCTCGATCTCGATCGCGGCGCCCATCTCGAGCAGCGTCTCGATGAGGCCGATGCGATGCGGGTTGAGGCCGACATTCTCGATGACGATCTCGGATCCTGGCAGGATCAGCGCGGCCACGATCGGGAAAGCGGCGGAGCTCGGATCGCCCGGCACGATGATCTTGCGGCCGGTGAGTTCCACCTGGCCAATGATCGAAGACGCCCGTCCTTCAGGCGTTTCCTCAACCTTCACGTCGACGCCGAAGCCGCGCAGCATCAACTCCGTATGATCGCGCGTCGCTTCCGGCTCGATCACCGTGGTGATACCCGGCGTGTTGAGGCCGGCCAGCAGAATGGCGGATTTCACCTGGGCGCTGGCGACCGGCAGCTTGTAGGTGATGGGCAGGGGGGACGATGTCCCGATGACCGCCAGCGGCGGACGGCCTTTGCTGCGCGTGGCAAAGCGGGCGCCCATCAACTGCAGGGGATCGGTCACGCGTGCCATCGGCCGCGAGCGCAGCGACGCATCGCCGGTGAAGAAGGTCGTCATCGGATAGGGCGTCACCAGACCCATCAAGAGGCGCGTCCCGGTTCCGGCATTGCCGAGGTCCAGCACATCGGCAGCTTCCGCAAGGCCGCCATTGCCACGGCCCCGCGCGCGCCAGATACCGTCGGCACCCTTCTCGGTTTCACCACCCAGCTGGCGCATGGCGCTGGCGGTGCGCAGCACATCCTCGCCCTCCAGCAGGCCATGAATCTCCGTCTCGCCCAAGGCCAGGGCCCCCAGCATCAGCGCGCGGTGCGACACGGATTTGTCGCCGGGAACCCGCAACCTGCCGCGCAATCCGCCACCAGTGCCCGAGGTGAGGGCGCGGGGTTTCGACTCATGCTTGCTCATGCCAGTTCCGGCCTCTCAAAGAAATCGGGCCCTCTGCGCAAGAGGGGCGCGTTTCTCTAGCACAGGCGGGGTGCCCGGCGTAAACCCGGATTCGGTAAAAAGACCGATTTAGTGCCGTTCCGAGGTTCCTGCAGCCACCTCGGAAATACAGCTTTCCAGTGGACATCCGCGCAGAAAGGGGGGCCGCTTTCGGCGGCCGTTTGAGGGCGTTGACAGGCCGCAAGGGCTATGGCAATTGGCACCCCGAGATGGAATTCAGCGGAGAGATCACGTGACCAAGCCGGAATGGGGCACCAAGCGCGTTTGCCCAAGCTGTGGTGCGCATTTTTACGACATGCGCAAGGCAACGATCGTCTGCCCGAAATGCAAGACGGTCTATGATCCCGACGCCGTCATGAAAAGCCGCCGCCGCGTCGCCGAGAAGATGACGCCGGTGAAGGCCGCCGTGATCGACGATCCCGTGGTCGATGTCGAGACCGATGTCGAGGAGGAGGATCTGGGCGATGAGGAGGATGTGGTCCTCGAGGACGCCTCCGAACTCGGCGAAGATGATGAAGATATCTCGGAAGCCATCGAGAAAGGCGAGGATGAGGGCGAACGCTGAGCGGTCAGCACTGCCGTTGATATCGAGCCTTTGATATCATTGTCCTTTTTTGTGCTTGAATTCCGGGCGTCGGCCACTTAGGTTCCAGCCCGTTCGATCGCCCACCCGGAGACGGCCCCAAGGATTGATTTGGGCACCGTCCGGCGATCACCCGATCTTCGGGCCCATAGCTCAGCTGGGAGAGCGCCACAATGGCATTGTGGAGGTCAGCGGTTCGATCCCGCTTGGGTCCACCAAATTGAAAACCCCCGCCGCGAGAGATCTCGGGTGGGGGTTTTCGTTTGCGGCTTCACGGCGCAGCGACTCCAGGGAGACCAACGATCGCCCGAACTGGGAGTCGGCGATTCAGGCCGCGGATTGGCGCTTGGCCGTGAAAAAGCGCTAGGCGGCGGCCGTTTTCGGGCCGATCTCCGCTTCGATCTTGGTGACCTTGTCGGCAGGAAAGCCACCTTCCTTGGCATGCCGGTAGATCACATCGGCGCTCTTGGCTTCATGGACGCAATAGACCATGTCGCCGGCCACATAGCTGGTGTGCCACGTATAGGGCTCGCCAAGCCCGGCGGCGACTGCGTTGGACTTGGCTGAGATGTCGCGCAACTCGTCGCGGGTCAGCATGCTGGCTCCTGGAATGTTACGTTCGATGAGAAACTTTGGCATGAATGAATCTCCTATTGCTGAACAGTCCGCTTGTTGAACAGACTGGCTGTTGGACGGACGCCTGCATCATTGCAGCAGGCCGATGGCGCGATCGTGGGGTGCGCCGGTTTTTCCGATCCCGGCCGTCACACGGTTGCGCAAACGGCCATGTGACCCGATGCAGAACAGATTTCGAAGCCGCTATGGCAATGATTGCACGGGAGTGATTGCGGGCGATGGGCCTTGATATCCGCCTTCTGGGAAGACCCACCATCATGGCCGATGACGAGCGCGAGCCGCGCTTGGTCCGTGGCCATCAAGCCTGGGCCGTGCTGGCCCGCATCCTTCTCACCGAGCGGCCGATATACCGGCGTGACCTTGCCGCTGAATTGTTTCCCGATACGGTCGATCCTCTCGGCTCGGTGCGCTGGTGCCTCGCGTCGCTGCGGCGTGCGATCGGCCGTGAGACGCTCTCCGGCGACCCGATCATGGCGAACCTGCCGGTCGGCACCCATGTTGATGTCCAGCATATCGAAGAGGGCGATCTGTCTGTCGAAAATGCCGGCAATCTGCTTGAAGACGTCGAGCCCCGCGCCAGCGCCGAGTTCACGACCTGGCTGCTGATCGAACGAGAGCGAACCGCCGGCCGCGTCGATGCGCGCCTCCGGCAGGAGACGATGGTCGCCATATCAGCCGGCAATTACGACCGCGCCATCCGTCTTGCCGAACTCGGCGTGCGCCGCCGGCCCTTCGAAGAAAGTGCGCATATCCTGCTCGCCAAGAGTCTCGCCCTGAGTGGACGACCGGAGGTGGCGCTGGAACATGTCGACGCAACTGAGCGCATGTTCCTCGCTGAAATTGGCGAGAAGCCGTCACCGGCATTGCGCAGCGCCGCGCGCCGGACGATCGCAGCGCCACCGGGCGGCATCCCGGCAAGGACCTTCATCGAGTCCCTCATCAATTCCGGTGTCGCTGCCTTGTCCGCCGGTGCCGTCGAGGCCGGTCTCGATTGCCTGCGCCGCGCCGCGGCCGATGCCGAGTTGATCAAGGATCGCTACCTGCAAGCGAAAGCGCTGCTGGAGTTGGGCGCCGCCTTGGTTCATTCGGTACGGGGCTATGACGACGAAGGCGCCATCCTCCTGCGACAATCCGTCGAACATGCCCGGCAGTGCGGCGCCCACGACATCGCTGCGACCGGTCAGCGCGAACTCGGCTATGTGGACGCACTCGCCGGGCGCCGTCCCGCCGCTGCCAAGATACTGCAGGCAGCTCTTGAAAGCGCCGATGGCAGTCACGACAGCCTTGCCGGCATTCATGCCGTCATCGCCTTCAATCTGGTTGATTGGGGCAAGGTCGAAGATGGCCTCGCGCAGTATGACATGGCGCTGGACCATGCCCGCAGCGCCGGCAATCGCCGGCGGGAAATATGGGCCTTGGGCATGGGTGGATGGGGACAGCTGGCGGCCGGCAAACCGGACATGGCGCGGCAATGGCTGACAAACTGCCTCGGGCAATGCGACGATATGCGCTGGCTGGCCTTTCGCCCCTGGCCGCTCGCTCTCCTGGCCGAAGCGCAGATAAGGCTGGCAGTGGATCCGGTATCGCTGCGTCCCGGGCTGGAGGACGCCTTCGCGCTGAGTTGTCAATTGGGCGATCCCTGCTGGGAAGCCGCCACCGCCCGGGCCATGGCGCTGACCTTTGCTGCCACGGACGCACACGACACGGCCCTGCAATGGCTGGTTCGGGCGCGCGATCATTGTGCGCGCGTGTCGGACCCTTATGCGGCGCTGCTCGTGGAGATCTTCGCCGATCTGGCAAAATGCAGCCGGCTTGCCGGTGCTGCGGAACAGGCTGGTTTTCACACCCGCCAGCTCGTCTCGATGGCGGCCAGAACCCATGCCGATGCCCATTTGCGTCAGGCCCTGGCGGCTGCATGGTGAACTCAAACGAAACCCCCGCCACGAGCCATCGTGCGGGGGTTTTGTTTGGAGAAAGTGGGCGCTGTTCGCGCCCCTCTCACTTCTTCTTGCCGGAATAGCCCGAGGAAGCCGGGTTGGAGGTGGCCGACGCAAAACCGGTGCCGGCCGGTGCCGACTTCACCTTGTCCTGCTTCGGTTTCTTCTTTTCGCGATTGCTCTTCATTTGACCTTTAGCCACGGCACGTCTCCCTAGTTGAGTTTCTCCGATGCGCGGGCTTAAGCAGACGGACACCCGGCCAGGCCGGGCCGGCAGGATTGGCCGGCAAGATGGATGGGCACCGATGCGAGCGCGTTCGTACCATAGCGCAAGGGCGCGGGGCTGTAACCTGGACATTCCACGCCGCTCAGAGCCGCCGGCCGGCGCTGGCCTGGGCCTACCGGGCTGATCAGCGTCAGGCGGCGCACTGGGCGCCGCCTGAGGTGATGGATCAGGACGCGCGCACGCGTTCGACGAAGCGGCTGATCTCGGTGCGCATGACATCGGCCTGGCGCGAGAGATCGGAGGCAGCACCAAGCAGGCCTTCGGCAAGCCGGCCGGATTCAGTCAAGGCCTCGGACACGCCCGCGATATTCTGCGAGACATCGCGGGTAGCTGCCCCCTGCTGCTCCACCGCCGCCGCGATGGCGCTGGCGATCTGGTCGATTTCGGTGATGGTGTTGGTGATGCCGCGAATGGCGGTCACCGCCTCGCCGGTGGCCCCCTGGATGCTGCTGATCTGACCGGTGATCTCTTCGGTCGCCTGTGCCGTCTGGTTCGCGAGGTTCTTCACTTCGGAGGCAACCACCGCAAAGCCCTTGCCGGCATCACCGGCGCGGGCAGCCTCGATGGTGGCATTGAGTGCCAGCAGGTTGGTCTGGTTGGCAATGTCGCGGATGAGGTTGGCGACATCGCCGATCCGCTGGCTGGCCTGCGCCAGGCCATTGATGGTCTGATCGGTCTGCTTCGCTTCCGCCACGGCCTTCGAGGCGATATTGGTCGATTGAGTGACCTGCTGGCTGATCTCGCTGATCGAGGCGCTGAGCTCCTCGGTCGCTGCCGCCACCGATTGCACATTGCCGAAGGCCTGCTCCGAGGCGCTCGATACACGCGCTGCCTGGTTGGTGGTCTGGTCGGTGTTGCCAGCCATCGATTGGGCCGATGTCTGCAGCTCGACCGAGGCGGCTGATACCTGGCCCACGACATGCTGGACCGAGCTTTCGAAATTGTCGGCCAGATCGAGCATCGCCTGCCGCTTCTCGGCGCGGGCACGTTCATCCTGTGCGGCGCGTTCGAGCGCCAATTGATCCATCGCCAGGGCATTGTCCTTGAACACCGCAAGGGCCCGCGCAAGCGCGCCCATCTCGGCCTTGTTCTCGGTGCCTTCGATGGTGATGCTCTTGTCGCCGTCAGCGAGGCGCATCATGTTGCCGGTGGTGCGCGCCAAGGGCCGCGAGATGCTGCGGGCGATCAGGGCGCTGATGAGCGCTGTGAGCACCATGATGCCGATGATGATGGCACCCTGGGTCAGCATCTGGTCCATGAAGATCTTGTTCACGTCGTCGATATAAATGCCCGAGCCGATGATCCATCCCCAGGGCGCATAGCCTTTGACATAGGAGATTTTCGGGACCGGCTGCTCGGCGCCCGGCTGCGGCCACATATAATCGACAAAACCCGCACCCTGCGCTTTGACGACGGCCAGCATGTCCGAGAAGATGAATTTGCCGTTGGGATCCTTGAGCTCGGCCAGTGTTGGTTGGTCGAGGAGCTTCTTGGCAAAGGGATGCATCAGCATCCGCGGCGTCATATCGTTGATCCAGAAATATTCCTTCTCGTCGTAGCGCAACTGCTCGAGCGCAACCATCGCCTGTGACTTGGCCTGATCTTCCGTTAGTGTGCCTGCCTTGGCCAGCTCGCCGAAATAATTCACGACACCATGGGCGACCTCGACGACATGTTGTGTCTTGATCTTGCGATCCTCGAGCAGCGTCTGGCGCAGATTGAAGCCAGCGACGCCGCCGATGATGATCATGCCAACCATCGCGATGAGCACGACCATGGCGAGGCGCGTAGCAATGCGGAAGTCCTGAAAACGCATGGGGGCGGATCCTCACTGAACTGGGCTGCAGCGCAACGGTGCCGGTTCAAAGACCACACTTACGTTGCGCTCTTGTGCAGCAGCTTAGGAGCCATCCTCTAACGCTTCATTAAAGCCGTTTGACTATATTCGGCCGACTCTAGGCTTTTGATCCTTTTCTGGCTTTCCTTAGGACCAGGGCGTTGCGCTGGATCGCCGCAGGGTTGCCACGCGGCGCCCGGTAGCGCTCGACATCAGGCGAGGTCGGTGCGTGTCAGATCACCATAGTCTTCCGCGGCAAGGCAGCGGTCGATCACGCCGCCGGGCGTCGGTGCCAGAGGCCACACACCGGAAAACATGCGGTGGACGGCGCCGCGCGAGGTCGTGATGTCGACCTCCGAAAAAAGGGGCGCCCGGGAAGCGACCACGCGCGCAAAGGCCTCTTTGGCATTGGCCTGGCCGGCTGGGGAACTCCAGGGAACCTCTTCCAGAAAATGACCGGTGATTTCGCCACGGAATTCGACGATCAGCGTTCCCGCCAAGCGGTAGAATACGCGCAATGGATCATGTTCGATGCCGGCGACGATCAAATTCGGCAGCAATCCGCGCATCTCGGTCGGTTCAATGTCGGCCCATGCCGGCATCTCTTTCAGACCGCGCTTGGCCGTCCAATAGGCATGCAGCTCACTTATGATCGGAGAGGCAATGCGCGCAATGTCGGTCTCGCGGCGCAGTACCTGATGCTGCGTCTGCCCGTTCATGCGGCCCGATTGTGCATGCCCAAAAGCGTCATGGCACCAGGAGCAGAGCAGAAGAACGTCGATCACCGCGGACTGGTTGTTGAGAGCCGCGTAATTGAGCGCGCGACGGCCGTTCTTGTTCTCCGAGAAATCGATCCCTTCAATGTCCGCGCCGGCCGCCAGGGCGGCCTTGACACCGGCCACGTCACCCGTCTCCGCGGCGCGCCACAGATCCTTGGTGGCCTGGCTCGCCGGCTGGTCCGGAATCTCAAGACGACCGAGACCGGTGTTTGCGCCACCACTCGGTCCGGCGCAGGCCGTGAGCAGCAGCGACCCGGCACCGAGGACACTCACGGACAAGAAGCCGGTCAAAAGGCGGCGGCGTGTATTGCAAATCATCTGATTCCCCCGAATTTCATGTCCCCGTAATACTTTAGCGCTTGAAACCGCACACGCAAGTGGGTTCCGGCGCGAGCATGCCTTGATTTCTTAACCTAGATTACTATTTCTCTCTCTAAGGTGCCCTGTGCGGTGGAACACGACCATCCGGCGTGTTTGCCAATTGGGACCGGAGGACCGGCGCGCCGCTGGCGGGCGCCGGATGACCAGGGTTCAAGTGCTCGCTCGAAAGGAGGGGCCATGTCACGTTTGTCGCTCTTCAACAGCCCGCTCCTGCTGGGCTTCGACCATTTCGAGCGCACGCTCGACCGCGTCGCCAAGGCGGGTGCCGAAGGCTACCCACCCTATAACATCGAGCAGGTCAGCGATTATCGGCTGCGCATCACGCTCGCTGTCGCCGGCTTTGCCATCGAGGATCTCGAGATCCAGCTGGAAGACAACCAGCTCACCATCCGCGGCAAGCAGAAGGATGATCCGGCGCGGGTGTTCCTCTACCGTGGCATCGCTGCGCGGCAGTTCCAGCGCAGCTTCGTCCTTGCCGAGGGCATCGAAGTCGCCGGTGCCACGCTCGATAACGGCTTGCTCGCCATCGATCTCGATCGGCCACGGATCGAAACGCAGATTCGCACCGTACCGATCAAGCGGGCAGGCGCCGATGATATCGGCGACCGCAAGAGAGAAGGCCGTGTCGCTATTGACGGCAACAGTGCCGCCCAACGTGCGCCACGAGAGGAGTGACGATCATGACCAAGACTGAAACCAAGACAGATATCGAGTCGGCGCGCGAGATCACCCGCCAGCAGTTGCTGGCCCTTGGCCTCAACGACGTTGCCTATGTGCGGGATGTCGATGTAGACGGCGCCACCGCCTTCGGCATCTTCGCTGCCAACGGCCAACAGCTCGCCATCATGCCGGACCGCGAAGCAGCGATTGCCGCCGCCTGGGAAAATGGCCTGGCACCGGTGACCTTGCACTAAAGACGAACGCCCCGCGGATGCGGGGCGTTGTCAGGAACAGGCGAGATGGGCAGGCTGCTCAGGCGGCGTGTGAATGCGCCCCATCCGTCAACAGCGCATAGATCGCATCGGCCTGATCGGTGCCGCGCAGCTTTTCGCAGATCGCCCGGTCACGCAGCAGGCGCGAGACTCGCGCCAGAGCCTTCAGATGATCCGCACCGGCACCTTCCGGCGCCAGCAGCAGGAAAATGAGATCAACCGGCTGTTCGTCGATCGCATCGAAGTCGATCGGCGTTTCAAGCCTGCCAAAGAGGCCGAACATCTTCTTGGCCTCGGGCAACTTGCCATGCGGAATGGCGATGCCGTTGCCGACACCGGTGGTGCCGAGGCGCTCGCGCTCGAGCAACACGTCGAAGATGGCGCGCTCGTGCAGACCCGATAATTCGGCCGCCCGTCGCGCCATGTCCTGCAAAGCCTGTTTCTTGTTGCTGGCCTTCAATCGCGCCAAAACATGCGCTGGGCTTCCGAGCAGATCTTCAATTTCCATTTTTGCCTCTACACGCCGCCCGGGCGGAAACCCGGGGGCGTCGAAAGAAACGCGACTATTGGCGCGTGCCGGCCTCCAGACCAGGATCGACCCAGCCGATATTGCCGTCGTTGCGTCGGTAGACCATGTTGAGCCCGCCATGGGCTCTGTTCAGAAACATCATGGCCTGTTGATTGGCGAGATCGAGGCGCATGACAGCCTCGCCCACCGTGAGCATTGGAATGGTGGTCTGCATTTCTGCGACCACGACGGGATGCGCTTCACCATTGCCATGATCGACCTCGGGCTCTCGCCCTCGTCGGCCTCGGCAGCGAGCACGGTGTATTGCGAAACACGACGGTCTTCC
Source organism: Rhodospirillaceae bacterium (assembly GCA_016712715.1). Lineage (NCBI taxonomy): Bacteria > Pseudomonadati > Pseudomonadota > Alphaproteobacteria > Rhodospirillales > Rhodospirillaceae > Rhodospirillaceae bacterium. The sequence goes on along the minus strand of JADJQM010000002.1, from coordinate 823,962 downwards.
GTCTCGGAGCGATGATGATCGCGCAGGCGTCGCTTGTACCGGCGCAGGCGCTTGGCCAGCGTTTCCGCAGCGAGGTCGTAGGCGGAATTCGCCTGATCGGCTTCGCCTTCCGATTGCAGCAAGATGCCGCGACCGACATGGACGGAGATCTGCGCGGTAAAGATGTTCGCCTGCTTGGACATCGTGACGTTGGCTTCGATCGGATTCGAGAAATACTTCCCGAAGATATGATCGAGGCTTTCGGAGGCGCGCGTCTTCAGCGCATCGCCAACATCGATGTTCTTACCTTTGACGGTCAGGTTCATGAGCGTGTTCCTGCAAACGTGGTGCGACGATCGGGATTTATCTCGCCGTCGAACCCATCGACACTTCAGCCGGTCATTTCAGCGCCCGCGTAACAAGACGCGCGCGCAATGCCAACCAACGGAAATCCTGGACCCCGGGACCGAGGAACTTCCCTCAGAAGCGTCACGCCGCCGGTCTCCATGGAGGATCCGGCGGCGCGGCAGGGACCATAGCGACCTTCTTGGCGATGTCAACGCCCCAACGGCGGGGGTCAAGGATCGGCAGTCAGAGCCTTATCCTTCTGGCGTTAACACCTCCTATACACTGCTGGGCGTTAAGGAATCGCTGCGACGGGCACGCCGTCCAAAATCCCCACTTAAGATGATGTGGCCCCTCTCAGGCGGAACGCAAGGCTTTCTCGCGACGGCGCTGCACAGATGATGATATTTTCAATGATTCTCGATACTTGGCGACTGTACGACGGGCTATATCGACACCTTGTCCCTGCAGAATGGTGACAAGCCTGTCATCGGACAGGATATCGGCTGCACCTTCCGCGTCGATCAGTTCCTTGATGCGCTGGCGCACCGCTTCGGCCGAATGCGCCGCCTGCCCGTCGGACCCCTGTATGGCGGCGGTGAAGAAGTACCGGAGCTCGAACACACCGCGCTGTGTCGCCATGAATTTGTTGGTGGTAACACGGCTCACCGTACTCTCATGCATGCCGATGGCGTCCGCGATATCGCGCCGGATCAGCGGTTTGAGATGCTGCACGCCGTGCAGAAAAAACTCTTCCTGCTGCCGCACGATTTCAGTGGCGACCTTGAGGATCGTGGTGGCGCGCTGGTGCAACGTCTTCACCAGCCAGTTCGCGGTGGCGAGCCGTTCGTTGAGATAATCCTTCTCAGCCTTGTTGTGCGTCTTTGGCAGAATGCGCGCATGGTATTGCTGGTTGACCAGCAGGCGCGGCAATTGTTCGCTGTTGAGTTCGATCGACCAGGAGCCATCCTGGCGCCGCCAGACCATGATGTCCGGCACCACGGCCTGCACATCGGCCTGCTCGAAACTGGCGCCGGGCTTCGGGTTCAAGGCGCGGATCTCAGCCACCATGTCGGCGAGATCCTCGGCATCGATGCCGCACAGCTTCATCAACTGATGCCGATCATGCTTGGCCAGTAGCTCAAGATTGTCGAGCAACGCCTGCATCGCCGGATCGAGACGGTTCCGCTCCTTCAGCTGCAGCGCCAGGCATTCGGCAAGATTGCGCGCGAATACGCCGCAAGGGTCGAATTGCTGCACGCGCGCCAGCACCGCTTCGACCTGCGCCAGGGTGCAGCCGAGCCGCTCGGCCAACTGGGCGAGATCGCCGGTGACATAGCCCGCCTCGTCGACGAGATCGATCAGCTGCAGGCCGATCATCCGCTCTGTCGGATCCTGGATGTCGAGATAGAGCTGGCGTTCGAGATGTTCGCGCAGCGTCTCCGGCTTGCTCAGCGTCTGCTCCAGGCCGAATTCCGAATCGGAGAAATCGCTGCGGCCGCCGCCGGAGCCGGTGCCGGACCAGTTGTCGGCAAAGCCTGATTCCTGGCTGACGGCACCCTCGCCCACGGCGCGCTCGGCGCGCGTGTCCTCGGCGGTGTTGTAGAGATTGTCATAGTCGGTATCGAGCGGCGAGCGCCGGTCATCGCCCAGGGTCTCGGTCTGGACATATTCGCTGCTGTCCATGACGCGGTCAGGGCCGGGTGCCTCGATGGGATCGCTGGTCATCGCTTCAAGGCTGGCGAGACGCCCGCCTTCCTCGCCGGCGTCGCCCGCGATGGCGCGTTCGTCCTCGCCGCGTTCCAGCAGCGGGTTCTGCTCGAGCTCCTGCTCGACATAGGCCGCGAGCTCCTGGTTGGAAAGCTCAAGGAGCTTGATCGCCTGCTGAAGCTGCGGCGTCATCACCAGGCTCTGGGCCTGGCGCAAATCCATGCGCTGCGTTATCGCCATGACAACAAGCGTACTACAGGGAGAATCTTTCTCCAAGGTAAACGCGGCGGACATTCGGGTCCGACACGATGTCGGCCGGGCTGCCTTCGCGCAGGACCTCGCCTTCGTGGAGGATATAGGCCCGGTCGACGATCTCCAGCGTGTCGCGGACATTGTGATCGGTAATCAGCACGCCGATGCCGCGATCCTTCAAATGCGAAATGATGTCACGGATATCGTTGACGGCGATGGGATCGATGCCGGCCAGCGGCTCATCGAGCAGGATGTAGCTGGGCCTGGTCGCGAGCGCCCGGGCGATTTCCACCCGGCGGCGCTCGCCGCCGGACAGCGCCATCGCCGGCACCTTGCGAAGATGGGCGATCGAAAAATCGCCCAGCAACGCATCGAGCCGGGTCGTCCTTGAGGCCGCATCGTTGTCGACCACCTCAAGCACGGCCATGATATTGTCTTCGACCGACATGCCGCGAAAGATCGACGCTTCCTGGGGCAGATAGCCGATACCGCCGCGGGCGCGCTCGAACATCGGCTGATCGGTCACCTCGCTGCCATCGAGATAGATGGCCCCGGCATCCGCCTTGATGAGGCCGGTGATGATGTAGAAACAGGTGGTCTTGCCGGCACCGTTGGGGCCCAGCAGGCCGACCGCCTCGCCGCGCTGGACGCCGATGGAAACATCGCGCAACACAGGCTTCTTCTTGTACTGTTTGCCGAGATGATAGGCGCACAGGCCCTCGACCCCGGCGGGATCGACCGCGACGCCATTGACCATGAACGAGGCCTGACCGTTCACCCGACCCTCTTTCTCGCGCGTTTCCCTATCGGCCGCTGATGGCTGATCGGCAGCGGCCGGCTGTTCGTCCGCCTGCTGGGCGTTATCGGCACCGTCAATCATTGTGTCGCATTACCCGACGGGTTGCCGCTGCTCGATTTCGGCTTGATGAGCGTGTGCACCCGGTTCGAGGACCCACCGCCCAGGATGCGGCTGATCTTGCGCTTGTTGTCGATCTCGGCGCGCTGGCCGGAATATTCATTGCCGCCGTCGATGATGCGCACGTCGCCGGTCATGAGCGCGATGTCAGTCTCCGGGTTGAAGGCAAAATGCTTGGAATAGATGGTCTGGGTGCCGTTGATGACCTTGACCTTGCCGTCGGCTTCGATCTGGCTGAGCTTGCTCTTGCCTTCCGCATCGTCGGCGAAATAAAGCGTCGCCACATCGCCGTTGATCCGCGTGTCCTCGCGTACCACCACGGCATTGCCGCGCGCCGTGATGGCATTGCGCCCGGTCCAGTATTCGATGCGGTCGCGCGCTGTCACGGTATCGCTGTCGCTGACGATCCTGAGATTGCTGCCGGTCAGGAGCAGCAGCTTTTCGGTGGCGTTGTACTCGCCCTGGTCGCCATAGCCCACGGAACTGCCGGAGATCACCTTGACGTTGCCGGTGGCGACGATGCGGTCGAAGGAGCCCTCATCGCCGCTGGTGTAGAATACCAGCGTGTCGGCGGCGATCGATGAATCGCCCTGCTTGGCGACCGCATTGCCGCGCGCCGTATAGGTCTTTTCCTTGCTGCGCCATTCGATGCCCTGATCGGCGCCAAGTTCAAAGGGTTGGGTCTCGTCACCAAAATCCATGCCGGAGCCGCCGCTGGCACCCGCATCAACCGCGACCGCATCGGGCGTCGCCTCTTGCGCCACGCCAGGCCATGCCGCCAGCAGGAGCGGCAGCGCGATGGCGCCAGCCCAAAGCCAGTTCTTCCTGCGCCAGGCGGTCTCCGCCACAGCGATTGCAAGCCCCCTCATCCACCGGTCCCCTTTTGCTTGGGCAGGATCTTGAGATGCGCCCGGCCTTTGAAAAGAACGGTCGCACCATCATCGAGCATTTCGAAACCTTCCGCCGACAATTCGCGCCGGTCGTCGCTGCCGGTGACCGGCGCCGTGCCCGAGGCGGTGTTGGCCTGCAGATCCATCGCGGCCTGCTCGGTCGTGAAGGTCAGGCCGTTATCGTGATAGACCGTCACCGCGCCGGTGAGGTCGACGCGGTCGAGCTTCCGGTCATAGCGACCATGTTCCGCCGTGATCGCGATCCAGGTGATCTCGGACAGTTCGATTTCGGCCTGCGGCTCTTCAAGGTCGATGAGATCCTTGTTGCCCGTCGTCTCGGCTGCCGACAGCGCCGTCACGGTGAAGGGTCGATCTGACTTGCTCATGCCTTCGAAGGCGATGCCGCTCACCTTCATGCCGGCATCGAGCTTGGGCATGTCCGTGTCCACCGGAATGGTCACGACCGTGTCGGACTGCCTGTCATAGGAGCTGTAGGTGAGATAGCCGATGATGCCGATGGCAAGGATCGGCAAGCTGATCTTCAGCCACAGCAGGCGGTCGCGCTTGCGATTGAAGATCGCCCGCGGGCCGGATATGGCCGGTCCCGCCAGATCCTTGGGCGCCCGCAGCTTGTCCATGAAATCGCGCATCGCCATGATTGCTTATGCCACCCCGGCGCGCAGGCAATCATGCAGGCGGATGATGCCGACCGGCTTCTCGTCATCGATGACGAACAGGGTCGTGATCTGCCGCTCGTTCATGATGCGCACCGCTTCGGCCGCGAGCGCCTGGGTGCCAATGGTGAGGGGCTTGGGCGTCATCACGGCACCCACTTGCTGCGCCACGAGGTCGGCGCCCATATGCCGGCGCAAATCGCCATCGGTAACGATGCCGACCAGCCGGCCCAGCGCGTCCGTCGCGCCCACGCAGCCGAAGGTCTTGCTCGACATTTCGATGAGCGCCTGCGACATCAGCGCCGCCTTGTCGATCAGCGGCACTTCGTGGCCGCGATGCATGAGGTCGGCGACCCGCAACAGGCGCTGGCCCAGTTTGCCGCCCGGATGCAATTGGTGAAAATCCTCGGCCGAGAAGCCCTTGCGCTCAAGAAGGCCCAGGGCCAGCGCGTCGCCCAGGGCCAGCATCATCGTCGTGGACGAGGTTGGCGCAAGGCCGAGCGCCCCGGCTTCGCCCGTCGGCGGCAGGGCCAGGGTGACATCCGCGGCGTTGCCCAGCGTGCTGTTGCCGCGACTGGTAATGCCGATCAACGGGATACGCCAACGGCGCGAATAGGCGATGAGGTCGTTGAGTTCCGCCGTCTCACCGGAATTCGAGAGCGCCAGCACCGCATCGGCGGAGGTGATCATGCCCATATCGCCATGGCTGGCTTCCGCCGGATGGACGAACTGGGCCGGCGTGCCGGTCGAGGCCATGGTGGCGGCGATCTTGCGGGCGATGTGACCGGACTTGCCCATGCCGGTGACGATGACCCGCCCAGTGGCGCCGTGCAGCAGATCGAGCGCGCGGTCGACCAGCAGGCGTCCATCGGCTGCTTCGAAAGTCGCAAGCAGTTGCGAAAGCGCGTCGGCTTCCTCATGGAGGACGGAAAGGGCAGCCCTCAGACCCCGGGCGGACCGATCGGCAGGGGCGCCGCTGCCGGGCTGTGCCGAGGCGCCGCCGGACGGGTTGGCCCCGCGCAACGCATCCCCAGACTTCGTGGCGCTCGCTTGGCTCATTCTCGGCACCGAGGCAAATCCCAGAAGGTCAAATCCAGTGGGTCAAATTTCAGTAAAATCGCTGGCTGGCATCAAACTACCGCCATTTCCGGGGCGAATCCACCAGCAGCGCGCACCCACCCCCTAACTAGGGTCAGCCAACCGCGCTGTCAAGGAAAAGCCCCCATATGGGACAATGGCTTAGCTGTTAAACCGGCAAATCGCCGCGGCGCGCCCCGCGGCCCCTCAATGGGCGAAGATGTCGGGCTCGTCATAGCCCAGCAAATCGACGCGCGCACGGGCTGGCAGGAAGTCGAAACAGGCGCGCGCCAGCTCCGTGCGGCCCTCGCGGACCAGGATCTCGTCGAACTTCTCCTTCAGGCGATGGAGATGGAGGACGTCGGAAGCGGCATATTTCAGCTGCTCCTCGGTCAGTTGCGGGGCGCCCCAATCGGAACTCTGCTGCTGTTTCGAGATTTCAACGCCCAGCAACTCCTTGCACAGATCCTTCAGACCATGCCGGTCGGTGAAGGTCCGCGTCATCTTGGCGGCGATCTTGGTGCAATAGACCGGGCGGCAGTCGATGCCGAGATAGTGCCACAGCACCCCAAGGTCGAAGCGCGCGAAATGGAACAGTTTGACGACCGCCGGGTCTTCCAGCAGCGCCTTGAGGCGCGGGGCGCGGTGCGGCTTGTCCGGGCGGCAGAGCGGGATCTGGACCAGATGGCAGATGCCGTTCCCCGACGACAATTGCACCAGGCAAAGACGGTCGCGATGGGCATTGAGGCCCATGGTTTCAGTATCGATGGCGACAGAGGCGCCGAAGTCGAGGCCCTCCGGCAAATCGCCCTGATGGAGATGGATGCTCATATCGCCTCCCAACCTGATGATCCTTGGGCCCTTACGGGGCCAAGGCTTCGGCTGCTCCCGCCGATGGTAGGGGGCTGCAAACCCCGCCCACCGTTTTCAACGGGGCTTCGCCCCTATGGGAGAGAAGCCCCCCAACATGAAGCTGGAGAATGGTGCCCAGGAGAAGACTCGAACTTCCACGGGTTGCCCCACAGATACCTGAAACCTGCGCGTCTACCAATTCCGCCACCTGGGCAGGGGGCCGAAAGCCCGCGCATTCTCGTCAGGCGCGACTGAATGTCAACCCTGATTTGGGACTTTTTCCAAGTATTTACGATCCAAGGCGCGATGCGTGAATACATTGCCAAATCAGCCCCGATATCCGTATTTTAAGGCTTCTTTCCGGCAGATCACGACGTGAATAAGGATGAGATCATGGCTCGCGGCTTGGTGACCGTGTTCGGCGGTTCGGGCTTCATCGGACGCTATGTGGTGCAGCGCCTGGCGCGCGCCGGCTGGCAGGTGCGGGTGGCGGTACGGAGGCCCGACGAGGCGCTGTTCCTCAAGACGGCCGGCGATGTCGGCCAGGTAACGCCGGTCGCCGCCAACATCCGCGACGACCGTTCCGTGGCGGCCGCCGTCGCCGGGGCCGATGCCGTCGTCAATCTGGTGGGCATTCTCTATCAATCCGGCCGGCAGAAATTCGACACGGTGCAGGCCAAGGGTGCCGCCCGCGTCGCCGCCGCCGCCAGGGCTGCGGGTGCCACACGCTTCGTCCAGATCTCGGCCATCGGCGCCGATGCCACCTCTGATTCCCTTTATGCCCGCTCGAAGGCCGAAGGGGAGCAGGCGGTGAAGCTCGCCTTCCCCGGCGCCACCATCCTGCGCCCCTCGATCGTGTTCGGGCCGGAAGATGATTTCTTCAACCGCTTCGCCCGCATGGCCATGCTGTCCCCCGCCCTGCCGCTCATCGGCGGTGGCCACACCAGGTTCCAGCCGGTCTATGTCGCCGACGTGGCGGCCGCGGTGGAACGGGTGCTTGAGGATGACGGCACCAGCGGCAAGACCTACGAACTCGGCGGCGCCCGCGCCTATACCTTCCGCGATCTCCTCGGCATGATGCTGAAGGAGATCGGCCGCTGCCGCCTGCTGGTGCCGCTGCCTTTCCCGCTTGCCATGCTGAAGGCGAGCTTCCTGCAATTGCTGCCGATGCCGCTCCTCACCGTCGACCAGGTCCGCCTGCTGAAGAAGGACAATGTCGTTACGGCCGGCGCGTTGGGCTTCAAGGAGCTGGGCCTCACACCCACAGCCCTCGAAGCGGTGCTGCCGACCTATCTCGATAAGTATCGTCCGCTCGGCTATTACAACCGGGCCTGATCCAAGGCACGCTAGGGAGGCCTCGCATGCGGTTCCTGGTGTTCCAGCACATCGCCTGCGAGCATCCCGGCATCTTCCGCGATTTCTTCAAGGCGGACGGCATCGCTTGCGACGCCATTGAACTCGATGAAGGCGAGGCCATCCCCGCGCTCGACGGCTATGACGCGCTCTGGGTCATGGGCGGGCCGATGGATGTGTGGGAAGAAGACCAGCATCCCTGGCTGATTCCGGAAAAGGCCGCCATCCGCGAAGCTGTGCTCGACCGGCGAATGCCCTATATGGGCCTGTGCCTCGGCCATCAATTGCTGGGATCGGCCTTGGGTGTCGCGGTCGGCAAGATGTCAGCCCCCGAGGTTGGCCTGCTTGATGTCGAGCTCACCCCGGCGGGATTGGCCGATCCGCTGATGGCGGGATTGCCGGCGCGGCAAAAGGCCCTGCAATGGCACGGCGCCGAGGTGAAATCCCTGCCCAGGGATGCGGTGCTGCTCGCCTCTTCGCCGCTCTGCCCCATCCAGGCGATGCGCGTCGGCCCGCATGCCTATGGCCTCCAATATCATGTCGAGCTTACCAGCCGCACCGTGCCCGAATGGGGCGACGTGCCGGCCTATGCCTGCGCGCTCGATGACACGCTGGGCAAAGGCGCCCTGCCGCGCCTGCGCGATGATGCGGCCAAGCTGATGCCGGACTTCAACCGCGCAGCGAAGGGGCTCTACGACAACTGGATGGGCCTCATTCGCGACGCGAAGCGCGCTGCACAATAGCTCCTGTCCGGGTGCCGCCGCCCAGTCGCGAGAATCCGGTCGCAGCACCTGCGGAAACCACGTTTGTCAGCAGAAGTTCGGGCATGTGGGTATTGTCAGCATGTCCGCTGTCGCCACCGGACCGGCGCCCCATGAACCGCCACATCGTAAACCCGAAAAGCGGACCGCCAAGAAGAACATTGATTGCTGCAATCACTGCCGCGTTCTCAAACGTCAGCGGTTGGCCATCATAAATCTTCCAAAGCAAGGTAAAGAGTGCGGTCCCGGTGCCCCAGCCGAGCATTCCTCGGCTGACGATCCAATCAAGCTTTCCAAAAGGCGGAAATCCACGGCGCCCAGCGGCCGCTACAGATTGCTTTTCCATCGACCCCACCGAAACATGATCCCACGCAGAGTGATCTTTTCGGTCGCATCATGTCGTGAACATCTATTTCGAGCAATACCAATCGGACGCCGCCACCGGACCTTGGGGATCCGGCTGCGACGCCCGAGGCAGCCGCCCTGGCACAGGGGACGGCCGGCCGGAATCGGCTGCCGGATCGTCTGTCGCGGTCGCCCTGCTTTTGGTTCGAAACTATTTCTGGGCAGCCTGTCGGCGCCAGATCGCCCAGATCAGCAGCAAGGCAAGGGCTGTCAGCAGGAACGGCGCCAGGATGATGCGGCCCTGATGCAAGGGGATCATCGCCCAGGGCAGGATCCACGCGAAGATCAGCAGGAGCCTGCGCAACGGTCCGGGCATGACACCCAGAATTTTCCGGATCGCGCCAGCACCACAGGATCACCGGCGCCACGATGACGAGGTCGTAATTATGGATGTAGGGTGTCGCCAGCACGCTCACCAGCAGCAGCAGCGCAAGACGCGCTCGGTCGTGGCTCAGCGGCTGCGGTGAATTGCGACTAGGCCAGAAGAGCCACAGCCACAATCCCACGAGTACCAGCGAGATTGCCGACTGAATAGCAAACGCGACCTGTGTCGGCACCTGCAGCAACTGGAGCGCGCTCGCCCAGTTCGGTCGCATGACGCTGGCGGCCGGCAGGTCGCCCGACATCATCACCTCGCGCATGGCGGGCGTAGTCACGTCGATGAAACCCCGCCAAGGTGACCAGCCCAGCAACAGCACGGTGAGCGCCACGAGTGCAGCCGTCGTGAGCGCCGCCACAACGATGATGGTGAAGTTCCTCCGCAGCAGCAGCACGATCGGAATGAGCAGGCCGAATTGCGGCTTGACGGTGAGGAGTGCCGCCGACACGCCCGCCACGATCGGCTGCCGGCCGATAAAGCCCAGCGCCCCCATCAGCAGCCCGGCGGTGAGCGCGCCCGTCTGCCCGACGACGATGTTCATGGCGAGGGCCGGTGATGTGGCCAGCAGCAGCAGCTCAGGACCGCGAAAGCCGATGGCACGCGCGCCCCACAGGAAGATGAGCGTCGTGATCGCGCACCAGAGAATATAGGCCGGCACATAGCCGAGCCCGCCCAGCGGCATGATCAGCGGCAGAAGATGCGGTGGATAGGACCACATATGGCCCGGGAAGCCGGCGCCGAACTCGCTCTGCAGCAAGGCGTCATAGGCGGCGAAATCGAACAGGGCCGTGACGTCGCCACTGAGCGCCAGGCGCGCGCCGGTCCAGGTGTTGACAAAGTCGAGGCCGATCACATGGCCGCGAAAGCCGAGGTCGCCGGTGATGGCGGCGTGCACCCACTGCGCCACGACCGCGAGCATGACCATGACATTTGCGAAGATGAGGGGGCCGGTTCCGATCCGGCCCTTGAGTGGCGACGGAGATTGATCCGCCGTCAGAGGCATTCGCCCGACCAGCCGGTATAGATGCCATAGAGCAGCACGCAGCCGAGAATGATCCGGTAGATCACGACGGGCGCGAAGCTTGCGCGGCGCAGCCAGTACATCATGAAGGCGATGGCGAAGAAGCCGGTGACGGCGGAGAAGGCCACCATCATCAGGGCGCGTTCCACATCGGCATAATCGCCCGACTGGTAGAGCTGGATGCTCTTCCAGATCCCGGCCGCGGCAATGGTCGGGATCGACAGCAGGAAGGAGAAGCGCGCCGCTTCCTGGCGCTCATAGCCGAGCAACCGCGCCATGGTCATGGTGATGCCGGACCGGCTGGTGCCGGGAATGAAGGCGAGGCATTGGAAGAAGCCGATGGCCAGCGCGGAACCGGCGGTCATGTGCTCGATGCGCCGCACGGTGAGGCCCATGCGATCGGCGACATAGAGCAGGATGCCGAAGCCGATGAGGGTTCCAGCAATGATGCGGTAATCGCGCAGGGCGTCGCCCGCCCAGCGGTCCAGCATGAAGCCGATCGCCAGCGCCGGCACCGAGGCCACCAGCAGCAGCCAGATCAGCCGCGCCCGGTTGTCGCGCTTGCCCTGCGCGATCTTCACCAGGCCGCCCGTCATGTTGGCGACGTCGCGCCAGAAATAGGCCAGCACGGCAAGCAGGGTCCCGACATGGGCCGCCACATCCAGGGTCAGGCCCTGATCCGTCCAGCAGAACAATTTCGGCACCAGGATGAGGTGGCCGGAGGAGGAAATGGGCAGGAATTCGGTGATGCCTTGCACCACCGCCAGGACCAGGATGTCGATATTGGGCACGCTACAGCAATCCCCACCGGGCGGGCGTCGGGACGGTCAATCGCCCCACGCGCCGCTTTGCTTGCAAGACTATCAGCAGAATCAGTGCGTTGGCTTATAGCACGTGACCCGAATCCTGCCGATTGGATAATTAGTCCCTTTTCGGCACTATTTCTTCGAGGCGTCCCCGGAGAATGCTCGGACGACCCTTGAATTTGACCTTCTGGACAAAAAATAAGTCAGTAGATATGTCCTTATTCGTCATTTCGTCATTGCTCTGACAAATCTGGCTGATATTGTTTCCCGCCCGGCCGCCTCAGAAGGCCGGGACCAAGCCTGTCGAATGAGCCAAAGCGAGGGAATGCCATGGCGGAAAAGCTGCTGAAATTCGTGTCGATCAACCGGTCGATGCCCGACAAGCGCTCCGCCAGCGATCGCCGCGACGATTTCGGCGAGATCTATGCCGATTTCGCCGCCAAATCCGCCCAGGTCCAGGCCAGCCGCTGCTCGCAATGCGGCGTGCCCTTCTGCCAGGTGCATTGCCCGCTCAACAACAACATCCCCGACTGGCTGAAGCTGACGGCCGAGGGCCGGCTGGAGGAGGCCTACGAGATCTCGGCCGCCACCAACACCTTCCCCGAGATCTGCGGCCGCATCTGCCCCCAGGACCGCCTGTGCGAAGGGAACTGCGTCATCGAGCAGGCCGGCCACGGCACCGTCACCATCGGCGCCATCGAACGCCATGTCACCGACACAGCCTTTGAAAAGGGCTGGGTCCAGCCGGTAAAGCCGGTCCACGAACTGGCGCAGAGCGTCGGCATCATCGGCGCGGGGCCGGCCGGATTGGCGGCTGGCGAGGCACTGCGCCGCAAGGGCTATCAGGTCACCATCTATGACCGGTATGACCGCGTCGGCGGCCTCCTCATTTACGGCATTCCCAACTTCAAGCTCGACAAGCAGGTGGTGGCGCGGCGCGAGAAGCTGCTGCGCCAATCCGGCATCAAGTTCGAACTGAATGTCGAGATTGGCCGCGATATCAGCCTGGATGATCTCAGGCAGCGCCACGACGCGGTCCTCATTGCGACCGGCGTCTACAAGGCGCGCGATCTGGCCCCCGGCTCGGGGTCGAAAGGCATCGTCCCCGCCCTGCAATATCTCACCGCCGCCAACCGCGACGGCCTCGGCGACAAGGTGGTCGAGATCGCCAATGGCGAACTCAATGCCAAGGGCAAAAATATCGTCGTCATCGGCGGCGGCGACACCGCCATGGATTGCGTGCGCACCGCCATCCGCCAGGGGGCGAAATCCGTGAAATGCCTCTATCGCCGCGACCGCGCCAACATGCCGGGCTCGCAGCGCGAGGTGCAGAATGCCGAGGAGGAAGGCGTCGAGTTCATCTGGCAATCCTCGCCCTCGGCCTTCCTCGACGATGATAACGGCTATGTGCGCGCGGTCCGCGCCGAACGCATCCATCTCGGCATGGTCGATGCGACCGGCCGCCAGACGCCGCGCGTCATCGAGGGATCGGCGTTCGACCTTCCGGCCGACATCGTCATCAAGGCGCTGGGCTTCGAGCCTGAAGATCTGCCGCAGCGCCTGAAGGCGCCGGCCTTGTCGATCACCAAGGCCAGCACGGTGCGCGTCAACTGGCGCAACCTCACCACCACCATTCCCGGCGTGTTCGCGGCGGGCGACATCGTGCGCGGGGCGTCATTGGTGGTCTGGGCGATCCGCGACGGCCGCGATGCCGCCGCCGGGATCGACGCGTACCTTAAGGAAAACACGCGCAAAGTCGCGGCGGAATAAGGAGCAGCTTCATGTCCGACGAAATCGAGATGTTCCGCAAGAACGCAGCCCACCTTGCCGCGACCGGCATGTATGACCCGGCCGATGAAGGCGATGCCTGTGGTGTGGGTCTCATTGCCGCCATCGACGGCAAGCCGCGCCGCGAAGTTGTGCTGATGGGTGTCGAAGCCCTGAAGGCCGTGTGGCACCGGGGAGCGGTCGATGCCGATGGCAAGACCGGCGATGGCGCCGGCATCCATGTGCAGATTCCGCACGCCTTCTTCGAGGATTTCATCCGCCGCGCCGGGCAGACCCTGCAGGCAGGCAAGTTCGCGGTCGGCCAGATCTTCCTGCCGCGCAATGATCTCGGCAAGCAGGAGAGCTGCCGCGTCATTGTCGAGCAGGAAATCCTCAACGCCGGCTACACGATCTATGGCTGGCGCCAGGTGCCGATCGATATCAGCATCATCGGCGAGAAGGCCAATGCGACGCGGCCCGAGATCGAGCAGATCATGATCGCCAACGCGAAGGGTGTCTCTGAAGAGGATTTCGAGACCGATCTTTATGTCATCCGCCGCCGCATCGAGCGCGCCGCCATCGCGGCCCAGGTGAGCGAGCTTTATATCTGCTCCCTCTCCTGCCGCTCGATCATCTACAAGGGTATGTTCCTGGCCGAACAGCTGACCTCCTTCTATCCCGATCTCCTCGACGAGCGCTTCGTCTCCAACTTCGCCATTTATCACCAGCGCTATTCGACCAACACTTTTCCGACCTGGAGCCTCGCCCAGCCCTTCCGCGTCATCGCCCATAATGGCGAGATCAATACGCTGAAGGGCAATGTCAACTGGATGAGTGCCCATGAGACGCGGCTCTATTCCAGCGTCTATGGCGACCGCATGAGCGATCTCAAACCCGTGATCCAGGCCGGCGGCTCGGATTCGGCGCAGCTCGACAATGTGTTCGAGATCCTGACCACCGAGGATCGGCCGCTGCCGATGGTGAAAAGCCTGCTCATCCCAGATGTCTGGGACGGGCGCGTGACCATGCCGCAGAACATCAAGGACATGTTCAGCTACTGCAATTCGGTCATGGAACCCTGGGACGGGCCCGCCGCCATCTGCGGCTTCGCTGGCCATTGGGTCGTGGCCGGTCTCGACCGGAACGGCCTGCGGCCGCTCCGCTATGCCATCACCGAGGACGGCATCCTGGTTGCCGGCTCGGAAACCGGCATGGTGCGATTGGACGAGACGCGGTTGAAGACCAAGGGCCGCCTCGGGCCGGGGCAGATGCTGGCGCTCGATCTGGCCGAGGGCAAGCTCTACGACAACAATGCGATCCTCGACAAGCTGGCCGCGACCGCCGACTTCTCCGGCTGGGTCAAGAACATCACCGTCATCGACGACCTCATCAAGAAGACACGCGGCGAGCCCGCGATCTTCGAGAAGGATTACCTGCGCCGCCGGCAGGTCGCCGCCGGCCTCACCATGGAAGACATGGAAGTGGTCCTCCAGCCGATGGTCGAGGAGGCCAAGGAAGCCGTGGTCTCGATGGGTGACGACACGCCTCTGGCCGTCCTCTCCGACCGCTACCGGGGCCTTCATCAGTTCTTCCGGCAGAATTTCAGCCAGGTCACCAACCCGCCGATCGACAGCCTGCGCGAGAAGCGGGTGATGAGCTTGAAGACGCGGCTTGGCAATCTCGGCAACGTGCTCGACCAGGATGAGAGTCAGTGCCGCCTGCTGCAGCTCGATAGCCCCGTCCTCACCACCGCCGAATTCCAGGCGATGCGTGCCTATATGGGATCGAGCGTCGCCGAGATCGATTGCACCTTCGATGTGAACGGCGGTGACAACGCTTTGCGCGAGGCGATCCAGCTGGTGCGCCGCCAGGCCGAGGACGCCGTGCGTGGTGGCGCCATGCATCTGGTTCTGTCGGACGAGCAGGTGAGTGCGACGCGCGCCGCTATTCCGACGATCCTCGCGACAGGTGCCGTGCATGTGCATCTGCTGCGCCAGCAGCTCCGCACCTTCACCAGCCTCAACATCCGCTCCGGCGAATGCCTCGATGTGCATCACTTCGCTGTCTTGATTGGTGTCGGCGCCACCACCGTCAATGCCTATGTCGCCGAAGCCGCGATCGAGGATCGCCGCCGCCGCGGCCTCTTCGGCGATCTCAGCCTCGAGCAATGCCTCGACAATTTCGGCTATGCGGTCGATCAGGGTCTGCTCAAGGTGATGTCGAAGATGGGCATCTCCGTCATCTCCTCCTATCGCGGTGGCGCCAATTTCGAAGCGCTCGGCCTTTCGCGCACCCTCGTCGCCGAATACTTCCCTTCCATGCCGAGCCGCATTTCCGGCATCGGCATGACCGGCATCCAGCACCGCGTCGTCGAATTGCATGAGCGCGCCTGGAGCGAGAACATCGTTACCCTGCCGGTGGGCGGCTTCTACAAATTCCGCAAATCCGGCGAAACCCATGCCTGGGCGCCGGAGCTCATTCATACCCTGCAGACGGCGGTAGCTTCCGAATCCTACCAGACCTTCAAGCGCTATTCGGAGGCGGTCGCCAAGCTGCCGCCGGTCGCCATCCGCGATCTCCTCGATTTCGTGCCGGGCACGACACCGATCTCGACCGATGAGGTCGAGAGCATCACCGAGATCCGCAAGCGCTTCGTCACCCCGGGCATGTCGCTGGGTGCGTTGTCGCCGGAGGCCCACGGCACGCTCAACATCGCCATGAACCGCATCGGCGCAAAGTCGGACTCCGGCGAGGGCGGCGAGGATCCCTTGCGCTTCAAGCCGCAGCCCAATGGCGACAACGCCAATTCCGCGATCAAGCAGATTGCGTCCGGGCGCTTTGGTGTCACCGCGGAATATCTCGTCAATTGCCGCGAGATCGAGATCAAGGTGGCGCAGGGTGCCAAGCCCGGCGAAGGCGGCCAGCTGCCGGCCTTCAAGGTCACGGTCGAGATCGCCAAGCTGCGTCACGCGACACCCGGTGTCTCGCTCATTTCGCCGCCGCCGCACCACGACATCTATTCAATCGAGGATCTGGCGCAGCTCATTTACGATCTCAAGCAGATCAACCCGGAGGCCAAGGTCTGCGTGAAGCTGGTGGCGCGGTCCGGCATCGGCACGATCGCGGCGGGTGTTGCCAAGGCCAAGGCGGATGTGATTCTGATTTCCGGTCATGTCGGCGGCACGGGTGCCTCGCCCCATACCAGCATCAAATATGCCGGCATCCCCTGGGAAATGGGCTTGGCGGAAGTGCATCAGGTGCTGACGCTCAATCGCCTGCGCCACCGCGTGAAGCTCAGGACCGATGGCGGCATCAAGACCGGCCGCGACGTGGTCATCGCCGCCATCCTCGGCGCCGAGGAGTTCGGCATCGGCACGGCGTCGTTGGTCGCCATGGGCTGCATCATGGTGCGGCAATGCCATTCCAATACCTGTCCCGTGGGCGTCTGCACCCAGGACAAGGCGTTGCGCGAGAAGTTCACCGGCACGCCGGAGAAGGTCGTCAACTTGTTCAGCTTCATTGCCGAGGAAGTCCGCGAAGTGCTGGCGCAACTCGGCGTCAAGACCCTGAACGACGTCATCGGCCGCACGGAGTTGATCGAACAAGTCAGCCGCGGTGCCGCCGATCTCGACGATCTGGATCTCAACCCGATCCTCTCCCAGGCCGATCCTGGCAACGAGGCGCGCTATTGCACGCTGGAAGGCCGCAACGAGGTGCCTGACACGCTGGATGCCCGCATGGTGACGGATGCCGCGGCCCTGTTCCAGGCCGGCGAAAAGATGCAGCTACAATACAACATCCGCAACACCTTCCGTGCCATCGGTACGCGCCTCTCCTCGCACATCACCAAGCGCTTCGGCATGATGGGGCTGAAGCCCAACCACCTCACCGTGCGCCTGCGTGGGTCGGCGGGCCAGTCACTCGGCGCCTTTGCGGTGCAAGGGTTGAAACTCGAAGTGTTCGGCGACGCCAACGATTACGTCGGCAAGGGATTGTCCGGCGGCACCATCGTGGTGCGGCCTTTGCCTTCCTCGCCGCTCGAGAGCAACCGCAACACCATCATCGGCAACACGGTGCTCTACGGCGCCACGGCCGGGCGGCTCTTCGCCGCGGGCCAGGCCGGCGAGCGCTTCGCGGTCCGCAACTCGGGCGCCGACGTCGTCATCGAAGGCTGCGGCTCCAATGGCTGCGAATACATGACCGGCGGCACGGCGGTAATCCTGGGGGCGGTCGGCGACAATTTCGCGGCCGGCATGTCCGGCGGCATGGCCTTCGTCTATGACGAGGACGGCCGCTTCCCCTTGCGCATCAATGGCGAGACGGCGGTGTCGCAGCGCCTCGAAAGCGCCTATTGGGAGGCGCATCTCAAATCCCTCATCGAGGAACATGCGGCTGAAACGCAGTCGAAATTCGCCGGGCGAATCCTCAATGACTGGGCCGAGGAGAAGAAGCGCTTCTGGCAGGTGGCGCCCAAGGAGATGCTGGACAAGCTCACCCATCCCCTGTCGGACCAGCCGGCGAAACCCACGGCGAAGAAGGCGAAGTAGAGGTGAGCGGCCGCTATGGCGACGTGCCCATCAGGTGCCGCGCCGTGGCGGCCGCCATCCTTGCCGGGCCTTTGGGTTCAGAGGGGGGCGAGGCGGCGCGCATTCTAGCCTTGCGCCGTGCCGGCGACGTGGCCGGCGGTGCCTGGGGACTGATCACGGGCAGCATCGAGCCCGGTGAAACCGCAATCGCCGCCGTCCAGCGCGAGATCGCTGAGGAGACCGGGATCAAGGTGCCGGAACTGTTCACCACGGGCCTTACCGAGACCTTCTACTTCGGTCCAGATAGTGTACTTGAGCTGATGCCTATCTTTGTCTCCTATGTGCCGGCGCCGGTCACGGCGACGCTGGATCATGGCAGCGATCAGTTTCGCTGGTGCAGCCGCGCGGAGGCTCTGGAGCTGTTCAGCTTTGCCGGACAGCGCCGGGCCTTGGCCGATATCTGGCATGATTTCGTCGACCGGGCTCCGGCCCCGTTCAGGAGAGTTCTCTGATGCACCCCGTCTTGATTGTTCCGGGCCTCGGCAATTCCGGTCCGCAGCATTGGCAGCGCCTGTGGCAGGCGGAATTGGGGCCGCAGGCGCGCGCCGTCGAACAGGCCGATTGGGACCGGCCCGATTTTGCCGACTGGGTCGCGCGCCTTGATGCCGCGATTGCGACCAGCCTTGAGCCGCCGGTGCTGGTGGCGCACAGCCTTTCCTGCGCCCTGGTGGCGCATTGGTCGGTCCAACAGAACCATGCCATCGCCGGCGCCATGTTGGTGGCGCCGGCCGATGTCGATTCGGATGCGCACACGCCGCCGGAGACGCGTGCTTTCCGGCCGATGCCCATGACTGCCTTGCCCTTCGAGAGCATTGTCATCGCCAGCAGCGACGACCCCTATGTCGATCGCAAGCGGGCAGCCACCTTCGCCGCGGCCTGGGGCAGCCGCTTCGTCGATATCGGCGCTGCCGGCCATATCAACACGGCGTCCGGCTTCGGCGCCTGGCAGTTTGGCCGTCTGCTGCTCGACGAACTCTGCGCCGCTAGCGGGGCGTGAGGCTGAGAACGGGTCCACGCGGCGCAAGCTCTGCAGGCGGTGTCACGTCATCCAACGACACGGCATGGGCGATGCGCCAGCGTCTGTCGGCGTGGCGCAGCGTATAGAGGCTGGCAAAGCCCGTGATCTCCATGCCGCGCGCATTGCTGAGCGACCAGCGCAGCTCCGCGCGCGAAATCGCCGGCGAGGATCCTCAGCTTCAGATCCACGATGCTGGCCGAGACCAGCCCGCGTTGCCGGTAGTGGGTGAAGAGCCGCGCCATCGCCGCCCGCAACTCGCCCCGCGCGGTGAAGCTCGCATTGCCACCCAACGATGAGAGCAGGCAAGGCAGGTCGTAGAAGCCGGCGACCGCATCGGCATCAAAATCGAACCAGGCCGCGTCATAGGCTTTGAACAGGCATTGGAGGTCCGCCGTCGGATCCGGCTTTGGCACCGGTTGCGACGCACGGGCACGCGCGGATGCGCGCATCGAAGAAGTGGTTTCGGCATACATGGTTTGTGACCTTGGGGCTTTCGGAACGCCGCCCGCGCAATTCGGGCGCTGGATACGGGCTTTCCGGAATATCTCTGCTGGACGCCGGGTCGATCGGGAAAATGGCGGATGATCGATCTTGAACCCTGGGCGCGCGATCGGGCCCGGCCTGAACGGATCAGGCCGGGTTTATAATTCGCGGCGCATGCGCGCGATGAAAGCGTCGAGACATGGGGGGACTTTAACAAAGCCTCGGATTACGTCAAGTTGCTGGCTCCCAAGGCATCAGCAGGCAGCAACAGATTCATGATTCCCCCCATTCCCTTCCATTTCGTGCGCCACGGCGAGACCGATTGGAACAAGACCGGCCGCATGCAGGGAAGACGGGATATCGCCTTGAACGCGACCGGCGAGGCCCAGGCCGAAAAATTGCGGCCACATATCGGCGGCCATGGTTTCCGCACAATTGCCGCCTCGCCCCTGTCGCGCGCAAGGCGCACGGCCGAGATTCTCAACCGCGACCTGAAATTGCCGCTGCACCTGTTCGATGAGTTGCAGGAATTCGATGTCGGTCCCTATGAGGGGTCCGAGGCACGCGACTGGTTCCTGGATTGGCGCCTCGGGCAGCCTGTGGCCGGCGTCGAGAGCTTTGCCGATTTTGCCACCCGCATCCGCTCCGCCATGCAGCAGGTGCTGGCACTGCCAGGGCCGGTGCTGGTCGTCGCCCATGGCGGTGTCGTCTGGGCGCTCGAACATCTGATGGGCCTGCCGGTCGAAACCGATCTTGCCAACACCACGTTGGCCCATTTCAGGCCGACTCCCGATACAGCACCGCGCTGGCGGATCGATGTGCTGGAGACACGGGCATGATCGATTCCGAACTCCTCATCCGCTTTCCGCAATTGGGTGAGCTTGATGCTGTGGCGGCGCGGCACCTCACGGAGCAGGCGCGCCCGATCGCAGCACCCGCCGGCACCATCCTGGCACGGCCGGGCGAGGCGCTGCCGCATTTCGTCTTCCTCACCAGGGGCACCGTCAAGGTGCGGGGCCTCAGCGAAGGCGGTCGCGAGATCGTGCTCTACCGGGTGGCGGCGGGGGAAACCTGCGTCCTTTCTTCCGCGGCCCTGCTGGGCCATCTGTCCCTCGGCGCCGAGCTGGTGGCGGAATCCGATATCGCCGGCTTTGCCTTGCCTGATTCCGTTTTCCAGCAGCTGATGGCGACGGCACCCGCCTTTCGCCAATTGATCTTCGCCACCTTCGGCGCGCGCCTGCAGGAGATCGTGGCGCTGCTCGAGGATGTCGCCTTCCGCCGCATCGATGCGCGGCTTGCCGCCTATCTGCTGGCGCAGGATTCCGCGCGGCCGCTCAGCGTCACGCATCAGGAAATTGCTGCCGAACTGGGCACGGCGCGTGAGGTCGTCAGCCGGCAATTGAAGGAGTTCGAACGCCGCGCCTGGGTCAAACTCACCCGCGGCCAGATCGAGATTGCCGACCGGGACGCCTTGTCGCAGCTCCACACCGCCGATTGACGCTGCTGTCGGTGACGAAATCACTGACCCGCCCCCTCGATCAGCCTAGTCTTCCGCCATAACAACCAGCGGAAATGGAGATATCGTCATGGGCAAGAATATCGGAACGCTCGACCGGGCCATGCGCCTCATCGTCGGCATCGTGCTGATCGCACTGGTCTTTGTCGGCCCGCAGACGCCTTGGGGCTGGATCGGCATCGTGCCGCTCGCCACCGCCCTCATCGGCTTCTGCCCGGCCTACCGCCTCATTGGTCTCAATACGTGTGGCCTGCGTAAATAGGACTGTTTCGCTGATGTCCCGGGGCGATTGAGCCGCCCCGGGACAGGGAACACCAGGGGAATATCGGGGACGGAACATCGGGCTTGTGAGGCGGGGTCCGGAACGGCACGATGGGCGCCATCGAGTCGTTGTTACTGGTCCGGTGATGGATCCCCAGGCGCCCAAGGTTCTCAAGAAGCTCACCCTCAATGCCGGTGCCCTGCGCCGGCTGGCAGAGGTGCACCGCAACTGGCGTCTCGGCCGGGTCAACGGCCAGCGCCTGATGCTCAGCGAATGCAACCTCGCCAAGCTCGACCTCAGCCTGATGGAGTTCACCGACGCCTATCTGGTGCGCTGCAATCTGGAACGGACCAATCTGCGCGGCACCATCTTCCGCGGCGCCGTCCTTACCGGCTCGATCTTCGATGAAGCGGATCTCACCGGCGCCAATTTCGAGCGTGCCGATATGCGCGGCGCCGTCTTCCACGGCACCGACATGACGCGGACGGCGTTGGCCGCCGCCGATCTCAGGCATGATTTCAGCCAGCGCACGGGCGGGGCCGGGACCCAATGGGACGAGGCGCCGGCCTGCCGCTTCCGCGGTGCCAAGCTGGCCCAGACCATCTTCAAGGACGCAAAGCTCGTGAGCGTCGACTTTTCCGGCTCCTACATGCTGGAGACCGATTTTTCCGGCGCCGATATGCGCCGCACCAATTTCGCCGCCGCCGAACTGCAGGGAATCCGCCTCACCCAAGCCGAGCTGGAGGATGCCGATTTCAGCCATGCCTCGGTCGACCAGATGACCCGCGACCAGGTCCGCGCCGCGCAATTGCCGGTTGGATCGGCGCCGCGCCTGTCGCCCGGCGAAGTGAAGGAACGCCTCGGCCTTCATGCGCGCTGGGTCAACACGCTGGGTCAGGCTGGTCAGCGCTTGGAACTCGAAGGTTTCGATCTCTCCGGCCTCGACCTCTCCCGCACCAACCTTGCGGCGGCAAGGCTGGTCGGCTGCCGCCTGACGCGCACCAATCTGCGCCGCGCCTGGCTGCTGGCCACCGATCTGCAAGGCGCCAACATGTCGGAAGCGGATCTCAGCGGCGCCGATCTGCGCGGTGCTGATTTGCGTGAGGCGCATCAGCGCGGTCTCACCGCCGACGAAGCAAAGACTGGCGAGATCCCTGGGGTCGGCATGAAGACGCGCGGCTTCCGGAGCTGACCGGTGCCACAATCCTATACCCCCGGCTCCGATCTTTATGACTGGCTGGCCGAGGCGGGGCTCAGCAACACGCCGCTCAAGGACTTGCTCCAGGGTTTCTGCGAGCGCCTGAACCAGCAGGGCATCGATCTTTCCCGCGGTCTCATTGCCATGGCGTCACTCCATCCGGCGATCCGCGCCCGATCGTTGACCTGGTCGCGCGGCGAGGGCACCCATGAAGTTTCCTTCCCGCATGGTGAATCGAGCCTTGCCTGGCGGCAGGGACCGCTTGCCATGATGATCCGCACCGGTACGGGGCACATGCGCCGGCACCTCGCGGATCCCTTGGCCGAGGGCGACTACGACCTCTTCCGTGACCTCAAGGAACAGGGCCTCACCGACTGGCTGGCACTCACGCACATGTTCCATTGGGATGCCGAGCATATCGAGGGGGGCGGCATGGGCATGGTCAGCTCCTGGGCGACACGCGACCCGGCGGGTTTTTCGGACGCGCAAATTGCCTTCCTGCGGCCGCGCGTGCGTGCCCTCGCCGCCACCGTGAAATCGCTCGTCGTCGTCGAGAGCGCCGGCAATGTGCTCTCCGCCTATGTCGGCGAGGATGCCGGCCACCGCGTCATGCGCGGCGCCATCACGCGCGGCAGCGTCGACAACGTTCGCGCCGTCCTCATGTTCGCCGATCTCCGCGGCTTCACCCGCTACAGCGCCGAACAGCCGATCGATTTGACGCTCGCCACCCTCAATGACAGTTTCGATTGCGTCGGTGACGCGATCGAGACGCAAGGCGGCCAGATCCTGAAATTCATGGGCGACGGCGTGCTGGCGATCTTCCTGCTGGATCAGAACCAGCCCGACGACATCGTGGCTCAGAATGCCATCACCGCCGCCATCGAGGCACAACGCCTGCTGGCCGCCGCCGCATTGCCCCTCGCCCTCGACATCGCGCTTCATGTCGGCACGGTCAATTACGGCAATATTGGCACGGCACGGCGCCTGGACTTCACCGTCATCGGCCAGGCCGTCAACGAAGTGGCGCGCATGGAATCGCTCTGTGGTGCGCTGGGGGAATCGATTCTGGTGTCGGGCGATCTCGCCAAACTGCTACCCCAGAAGGCAGAACGCCTGAGACCGTTAGGGCCCCAGGCGTTGCGTGGTCTTGCGAACCGGATGAATGTCTACGCGGTCAGCGCCGCTCCACCATCAGCTTCTTGATCTCGCCGATGGCCTTCGCGGGGTTCAAGCCCTTGGGGCAGGTCTTGGTGCAGTTCATGATCGTGTGGCAGCGATAGAGGCGGAACGGATCCTCAAGCGCATCCAGCCTGTCGCCGGTCGCCTCGTCGCGGGAATCGGCGATGAAGCGATAAGCCTGCAGCAGGATGGCGGGGCCGAGATACCGGTCGCCGTTCCACCAATAGCTGGGGCAGGAGGTCGAGCAGCAAAAGCACAGGATGCACTCCCACAATCCGTCGAGCTTCGCGCGCTCATCGGGCGATTGCAGGCGTTCGCGGGTGGCCGGTGGCGTGTCCGATTTCAGCCAGGGCTCGATCGTCTCATACTGCGCGAAGATATGGTTGAGGTCGGGGACCAGATCCTTCACCACCGGCATATGCGGCAGCGGATAGATCTTCACATCGCCCTTCACTTCCGACGTGAACTTCGTGCAGGCCAGCGTGTTGGTGCCGTCGATGTTCATGGCGCAAGATCCGCAGACACCTTCGCGGCAGGAGCGGCGGAAGGTCAGCGTCGCATCGACGTTGGTCTTGATCCAGATGATCGCGTCCAGGATCATCGGTCCGCAGGCATCCATGTCGACTTCGTAAGAATCGATGCGCGGATTGGCGCCGGTATCCGGATCCCAGCGATAGATCTTGAACGTCTTGATGTTCTTCGTCCCCGCCGGCGCTTTCCAGAGCTTGCCGGTGGTGGGTTTCGAATTCGCTGGCAGTGTCAACTCGGCCATGATGCGGTCCTTAGTACACCCGGGCTTTGGGCGGGAAGACCTGGACGTCGTTGGTCAAGGTCGTCATATGCACCGGGCGGTAATCGATCTTCGTCTTGCCGTCTTCGCCCAGCCAGGCAATGGAGTGCTTCATCCATTTTTCGTCATTGCGGTCCGGGAAATCCTCGCGCGCATGGGCGCCGCGGCTTTCCTCGCGGTTGGCGGCGGATTCGATCGAGACCTTGGCCTGGTACATGAGGTTGTCGAGCTCCAGCGTCTCGGCCAGATCGCTGTTCCAGATGAGCGAGCGGTCCTCGACCTTCACGCGGTCGCGCTGGTTCCAGACATCGTTGATCTTGGCGACACCTTCGTTGAGCGTCTTGCCCGTGCGATAGACCGCGCAATCGTTCTGCATGATCTTCTGCATGTCGAGGCGCAGTTTCGAGGTCGGAATGTCGCCCTTGGCGTTGCGTAGTTTGTCGAGCCTGGCCACGGCATAGTCGCCGGCATTCTTGGGCAGGTTGCGATGGGCCTCGCCGGGCTTCACGATCTCGGCAGCACGGATCGCGGCCGAGCGGCCGAACACCACGAGATCCAGAAGCGAGTTCGACCCCAACCGGTTGGCGCCATGGACCGAAACGCAGGCCGCTTCGCCGATCGCCATCAGGCCGGGGACGACACTGTCCGGATTGCCGTCCTTCTTGGTCACGACCTCGGTGCGGAAATTGGTCGGCACACCGCCCATATTGTAATGGCAGGTGGGCAGCACCGGGATGGGTTCGCGGGTTACGTCGACACCGGCGAAGATGCGCGCCGTTTCCGAAATGCCGGGCAGGCGCTCATGAATGATCTTCGGGTCGAGATGCTCGATATGAAGATGGATGTGGTCCTTGTTGGGACCGACACCACGGCCGTCACGGATTTCCATCGTCATCGCGCGGCTGACGACATCGCGCGAGGCCAGATCCTTCGCCGACGGCGCATAGCGTTCCATGAAACGCTCGCCGGCCGAGTTGGTGAGATAGCCACCCTCGCCGCGCACACCTTCGGTGATGAGGCAGCCGGCGCCATAGATGCCGGTCGGGTGGAACTGGATGAATTCCATATCCTGCAGCGGCAATCCGGCGCGCAGCGCCATCGCATTGCCGTCGCCAGTGCAGGTGTGCGCCGAGGTCGCCGAGAAAAACACACGGCCATAGCCGCCGGTCGCCAGCACGACGAGTTTGGCATGGAAGCGGTGGATCTTGCCGTCGTCGAGATTCCAGGCAACGACGCCGACACAGGCGCCGTCATCATCCATGATGAGGTCGAGGGCGAAATATTCGACGAAGAATTCGGCGCGGTGCTTCAGCGCCTGCTGATAGAGCGTGTGGAGGATGGCGTGTCCCGTGCGGTCGGCGGCGGCGCAAGTGCGCTGCGCGATGCCCTTGCCATATTCCGTGGTCATGCCGCCGAAGGGTCGCTGATAGATCTTGCCTTCCTCGTTGCGGCTGAAGGGCAGGCCGTAATGTTCGAGCTCGACGATGGCGGGCACCGCCTCGCGCACCATGTATTCGATCGCATCCTGGTCGCCCAGCCAGTCCGACCCCTTAACGGTGTCGTACATGTGCCAGCGCCAATCGTCCGGACCCATATTGCCGAGCGAGGCGGAGATGCCGCCCTGCGCCGCCACGGTATGTGAACGCGTCGGATAGACCTTGGAGATGCAGGCCGTCTTCAGGCCCTTTTCCGCCATGCCGAACGCGGCGCGGAGACCCGCGCCACCCGCCCCCACCACGACCACGTCATAGACATGATCGACGAAGGGATAGGCGTTCCCGGTGATGTGCGGTGCGGTGCCGATCTGGGTATTTGCTGTATCAGCCATGATGTTTCACTTTTGAATGTGTACGGCTCAACCGGCGAAGGCGATCACCAGCAGCGAGACGATCGCCGCGACGACCAGGGCAACGCCGCCCATCGGCAGCAGAATGAGGAGGATGAGCTTCGTCGGCTGGCCATGGATGTAATCCTCGACCACCACCTGCAGGCCCAGCACCGCGTGATAGACGGTGATGAGGATGGTGAGGCCGAGCGCCCCCAGGGTGAACGGGCCGGAAAGCCAGGCGCTCACCACCGCGTAATCGGCGCCGGCATTGCAGACCAGCGACGCCACCAGCCACAGGCTCAAGGGAATGAGCGCCAGCGCCGACATGCGCTGCGCCCACCAATGATGGACACCCTCATGGGCCGAGCCCAGGCCCCGCGCGCGGCCGAGGCGGGAGCGCAGCGAATTCTCAGGACCGCTCATCAGAACGCCCCCATCTGGAAATAGCCGATGACCCAGGCGGCGATGGTGAGCACCGCCGTGCCGATCAGCACCGCATAGCCGGATTTGTAGGCCGTGGGCAGTTCAAAGCCGAAGCCCGCATCCCAGGCCAGATGCCGGATACCGTTGAGGAGATGATAGAAGAACGCGACCGACCAGCCGAGCAGCAGCAGGCGCCCGATGAGGCTGCCATTGAAGTCCTGCAGCCGGTCGAAGGTCTCGGCCCCGCCCGCCACGGCCAGCAGCCAGCACAGCAGGTAAAGAACGCCCGCCGAGAGCGCGATGCCGGAGAAGCGGTGCAGGATCGAGGTAATCGAGGTGAGCTGCGGCTTATAGACCTGCAGATGCGGTGAGAGCGGTCTTGGATGGGGCTTCGCCCCGTTCGACAGGCTTTCGGCCATGATATTTCCCGTCCGATACCTCGCGCCGCCCCTTGGGAAGACCCTGAGCTGGGCCCTTTGGGTGGTGGCGACGCAAGCTGGTTTGCCTCAGAAATCCAACGCCATCCCGGACCGGATTCCCTGGGTCTTGAACCTTGATACGGTCCAAGTGCTTCCGCGGTGCAGCAGAAAGCGTGATCTTGATACTTAATTGTTACCACACCGTCAACGAACACACGCCGATAGCGACATTTAAGCGCCTAGCCGCGCCGTTTCATCAACACCGTATAGTCCAGATCAAGAACGACGCAATCAGGATATTTTCCTGTCGCCCCCGCACCAGTTGCGGCTGCACCCGGAAAGCCGGCGCAGGGCTGGTCCTTGGTGGCGATGGTGCGCAGGCGCAGCGCCCCCATATCGGGCCGGCCGGGCAGCTCGATCTTCTCGACCACCTCGGACCAGGCGTAGATCGTATCGCCGGCAAAGCTCGGATTCACATGGCGCCCGCCATTGATGGCGGCGATCCGGAACGCGTTGGCGAGACCGTTGAAGCTGAGCGCGCGGGCCAGGCTGATGATATGCCCGCCATAGATGAGGCGCCGGCCGAACCGCCCCTGCCCCTCGGTATGCTGGTTGAAATGCACCTTGGCATTGTTCTGGTAGAGCCGCGTCGCGGTCATATGGTCGGATTCTTCCAGCGTCATGCCGTCGACATGATCGATCCGCTCGCCCGCCAGATAATCGTCCCAGAGAAAGGGGGAGCCCGCGAGCTCGTCATCATAGGCGGCAAGATCCAGTTCCCCCGGCACCTCGATATCGGCGACATCAAGCACGTCCGGCAGGTCCGGCACCGAAGGCTCCGGCGCCGGCGCCAGGCGATCGCGTTTCCGCACCATCACCCAGCGCACATAATCCAGCACGATTTCGCCAGCCTGGTTGCGCCCCACCGAATGCACATAGACGATGCCGGTCTCGTGGTTCGAGTTTTCCTTGAGCCCGATCACTTTCGACTGCGCGATGATCGTGTCGCCGGCATAAAGCGGCACGCCGAAGCGCCCGACCGCGTAGCCGAGATTGGCGACGGCATTGAGCGAAATGTCCGCGACCGTCCGCCCGAAGATGAGATGGAAGGCCAGCAGATCATCGATCGGCGCCGAGGGCAGACCCAGGCTCTGCGCAAAACTGTCCGAGGAATGCAGCGCAAAGCGCGATCCCGTGAGGCCGATATAGAGGGCCACATCCCCCTCGCTCACCGTGCGCGGAATGGCATGAAGGATATCCTGCCCGAGCTTGAAATCCTCGAAGAAGTTGCCTGGGTTGGTTTTCGGTGTGGTCACTGGATTATCCCCGTCTCTCGCCGCCTGCGAGAGGATATGACACAGGTCGGCATCGCGTGGCAATTCAGGGGGAAATGACAGGCGCTAGACAACCCTGGCGCGTAGCGGCATTGCGCCGACAATCCTTTCAAGAGCTCATTGACCCGCTATGCCCTCAACTTCACTTTTCCCAGCCACCATTGCAGTTCTGATTGTCGCCATCCTTGTTGCGGCTGCGTCGCGGCTCGGTCTTTTGTTTGCGCAACCGACCACAGTCACAGGGCCGCCGGCGACGGCTTCACTCTGGCAAAAATTCAGTGCCGCCACCCGTCTGAAATTTGCAGTAGGCTTCCTGCTTCTCATCGTGACCATCGCTGCCTTCCGATTCCTTGCCAATGGGTCGGGCTTGGAGACGTTCGCCCTGGTCATGATCGCCATGGGCTGTGGCGGCAGCGGCGGCTTCTTTGTCGTCGGTGCGGTGGGGCAACGCAGACGTGATCAGACGGAAGAAGGCAACGACGTAGCGAGCGACGATACCGTTGCCGTTGACATGATCGCGCTCGGCTCCGCAATTGGTGCCGGAATCTCTCTCTATCTCGTATCGCTCCACGGCTTGGATGGTTTTGTTCAAGGCGCGACGCGCCAAGGGTATTTTTGACAATCATGCTGGCTGGCTGCTTGGCTGCCTTTGTTGACTACACCGAAGATCCACAATTCAACACGATCGCTCTGTCCGAGCCCAAGCTCCGGCCACGAAACTTGCTCGCCCTCTTGATTTGGTTTCCCTTCAGTGTGGCTGGCGATTCAGTATGGCGCGTCATGTCGCCGCTTTTCGGCAATGTTAAAGACTCGACACCTTTTCTACCAGACTCTGAAATCGTCTGGTGCCAGAGCTATCTGCTGGCGCTGTGGCTGAGCACCCTTTGTGTCGTTCTCCTGTTGCCCACACTACGCCGCTGGTTGGCGCTGATCCGGCAACTTCCCAGCACGTCCGCTGTTTTTCTGGGCTTGTCTCCCACTGTTCTGATGGCCCTCCTGGAGTTAGCACCAGCGAGCCCGACGGTTCTTCCCCCACTGGGTCCAATGCTGATCGCACTGGTGACAGGCGGCATAGTTGGGGTCGCACTATGGGGCGCCTGCGAAGGCCTCTTTAGCTGGCTGCGCGGTTATTGGAGCGTTGAGCGATACCCGTTTCAATTCCTTTCCGTTGCAATCCTTATTCTGGTTGGGTGGATTAGCATATTCCATGTCGAGGGTGTTGACCGGTATTGTGTCTTTATCGCTCAATGCGCAGCCCTTTCGACTTGGATCATTCGCCGCCTGAGTTGATGGCAGCGACAAGGGAGACTTATATGACCCGAACCATCCTCATCACCGGCGCATCGCGCGGCATCGGGCGCGCGGTGGCCATCCAATGCGGCAGGCGCGGCTGGTCGGTCGGCGTCAACTATGCCGGCAATGAGCAGGCGGCCATGGCGACCGTGACCGCCATCGAGGCGGAAGGCGGCAAGGCCATCGCCATCCAGGGCGATGTGGCACTTGAGGCCGATATCATCCGCATGTTCGATGCAACCGAAAAGGCCTTCGGCCCCATCACCGGTGTCGTCAACAATGCCGGCATCGTCGCACCGGGCATGAAGCTTGCCGAGATGAGCGCCGAGCGTTTCACCCGCATGTTCGCGGTCAACGTGACCGGCGCCTATCTGGTGGCGCGCGAGACGGCGCGGCGGATGGGCACAGATCGCGGTGGGAAAGGTGGCAGCCTCGTCAACCTTTCCTCGGCGGCGGCCCGCCTTGGCTCGCCCACTGCATATGTCGATTACGCGGGCTCGAAGGGTGCCATCGATACCATGACCATCGGCCTTTCCAAGGAACTGGCGCCCGCGGGCATCCGCGTCAACGCGATCCGCCCCGGCCTCATCGATACCGAGATCCATGCGAGCGGCGGCGCCCCGGATCGCGCCTTTCGCCTCGCCTCCATGGTCCCACTCGCCCGTCCCGGCACGGCGGATGAGGTCGCGAACGCCATCCTCTTCCTGCTCTCCGACGAGTCTTCCTACATCACCGGGGCCCTGCTCGATGTAAGCGGCGGGCGCTGAACGCCGCCCGACTGTATCCAGACATGATCGGCGTTGCGTGGGGTTCGGCGATTGCCTAGGCTCGGAAACCGTGCTTTTCCCTGACATATCGGCCCAGAACCAGCAACCATGCCCATTCTCTCCATCCAGTCCGAGGTCGTTTACGGCCATGTCGGCCATCAGGCCTCGCGCTTCATCCTGGAGCGCATGGGCCATCCGGTCTGGGCGGCGCCCACGGTGCTGTTCTCCAACCATCTCGCCCACAAGACGGTGACGGGGCGTGTGCTGCCGGCAGCCGAAGTGCGCGAGCTCATCGACGGTGTCCGGAAGCTGGGCGTGCTGGGCAAGGCCAATGCGATCCTCACCGGCTATCTGGGCGCCCCAGAGACGGCGGCGCTCGTCGCCGAGGTGGTGGCCGAGGTGAAGGCGCTCAACCCGCATGCCCTCTATATCTTCGATCCCGTCATTGGCGACCAGGGCGCCATGTATGTGAAGCCGGAGCTGGCGCTGGCCTTGTCCTCGATCCTCGTCCCCATCGCCGACGTGCTCTCGCCCAATGTCTATGAGCTGGGGCATCTCACGGGGCTCGAGGTCCATTCGCGCGCGCAAGCGGTGGGTGCGCTCCATGCCCTGGCGAAACGTACGCCGGCCCGCGCCATCATCGGCACCGGCATCCCCGATCCCGACCACCCGGACGAACTCGCCGTGCTGGCCTTGGCCCGCAGCAGCAAATCGGACCCCGGCACGATCTCGATGGCGGTCACACGGCGCCACCCGATCTTCGCCTCCGGCACGGGCGACGCCTTCGCCGCCCTCTTCACCGCCCGCTACCTCCGCGACCAGAATCTGAAAAGCGCCATCGAAGCGGCGGTCGCCGGCATGAGCCACATCGTCTCTGAAACCGCCGCGACCGGGTCGGATGAGCTGAAGATCATCGAGACCCAGGACAAGTGGGTGGCGGCACTCGGGGCGTGACTTCACGATCCTAAATCATTGACATAGTTTTGTTTTGCAGGGATTTTCATCGCGCGACCTCAACAAGAACAAATAACGAACATTTCTCTTGCGTACGCAATAGACGTTTGGTAATTTACGTACTCCCTTTGGAGGAGTGAAACCATGCGTCCACCCGTGAATAAGCCCCTCGACAGCCATCTCACCGACGCGCCCCAGGTTGAATCCCGGCGCGAGGTCACCGCAGAACAACGGAAACTCGCCCAGCATCTCCATGACCAGGGGATCAACCCGGTCCGCTGGACAGAGGCGCATCCGGCGCCGCAATCCGATCAGGCGACGTTTCGAACGACCGGCCGGAAGCCAAAGGACAACCAGTTCGAGGTCGGCGGCAAGCTCTACGACTGGTCGCCGGTCGTGACCGCAACGCCGCAACAAGCGAAGGCTATTGCAGACGCTTACATCGCTGAACGATCGGGCAAAGGCAGCCCTGTTACGCCGACGCCCAAGATCGAGGATCTGGTCGACATCGACGAGGTTCCGCTCAAGCATCCGTTCGGCACACCGCACCATGAACGACCTGCCAATGACATGAGCCTTGCCGAAGAACGTACCGCCCTCATCCGCCACTATGCGCAAGCCGGCGTCGATCCTGACAAGGCGCATCTCGGCGATCCGGTGGATAGAAAGGCGCAGGAGCAGCTGAAAGCCCAGATCGAGAGAACACTTCCCGGCGACAAGTCGGAGATCGGCGGCCTGCCCCTGTTCTATCAGGGCTTCGACGATGGCTGGATCTACCGGCCCAATGCATCGACCCGGGAAAGCGAGGAGGTGCGGAGGATAAGGCTTGGGCAAGCCGGCGCGGAGAACGCCAATGACAACGATCCTGAACTGATCGGGCAGATAGCGCGACATTATCTGGATCGCGATACACGATCGGAAGCCACATCGCCCCGACCGTCGGACGCAGCGACGCCGTCTGATGATGATCTTGATGCTGTGGCGATGGACCGTCTGCGCAACGCCACGGCGCAGATGCCGCAGCTGATCGCCATCGTCAGAAAAGCACAGGCCGGCGAGGATTTATCCGACGAGGAAGAAGCGCGGCTGGCCGATATCAGGAGCGCTTCGCCCAAGGGGCATCGTGTTCGCGCCGCAGGAAGCCAATCCCGACTATATGGAGGATGTGCTCAAGGCAATGCGGCTGGAACTCGACTGGGGTCCAGCCGCAGAGACGACCGTGCCCTTCCATGTCGCCGTCGACAATCTCAATGTCGAGATGACACAAAGTCTTCTCGGCGGCACGGTCGCCGCCGCGCGCGTCATCAGGGGAATGCCGTTGGACCGGATGAAAGCCATTGGCCGGCTACTGCTCGACGCGCGCCTGAATCTGCCGGCAAAGGCCCTGGTCACCGCTCTCAACATCGACCGCGCCCTGGATGGGCCGGTGGAATTGCCGGATATTTTTGAGGACACTCAAGATTCCGTCCAAACTTCATCGCCCTCGGAACCGCAAGCGCTCGAAACGAGCAAGACAAGTAGCGGACCAAAGCTCAAGACCATGAGCATGCGTCAATTCCGAGAGAGCTTGATCAATTTCGACGAGGTGACCATACAGATCGGTGATGTGGTCCTGGTACAACATCCACACACGACCGCTACGGATCAGATCATCATTGAGGCAATCATAGACGTAGCATCTTCGCGAGGCTGCGATCCGGAGCCAGATCCGACATCACCTCGAGAGGACGGGAAATCTATCTATGGAGGAACCAAGGGTTCTCAAAGCCGGATCACGGATATCGGTCAACCGGGTCATAGGGGCAGCGCGCAACCTGATGCTACGACTAATCTTTCTGGCCACGGCAATAAAGGCGCCATTTATGTCAATACTGCTTCAACGAAAGCTGACCTGATAACGCCGATCGTGCGAGAAATAGCTTCGGCGCAACAAATCTTGCGAAACACCGAAAAACAATTGGCTGCAGACCCAAGATTACTTAAGGAGCTTCATCGAGCCATTAACCGTCCGGGACATGTGTGGGTATATGGCAAAAAATGGGGTTGGGAGTTAGACAAAATTCGGCGACATGTGCGCCGCAAGGTTGAGCAGCTATATGATCAACTCTACAAGGACTGTCTGCCGGTAGGAGAGCCCGATATCTTCCCGCTAGACGATCCGAACGATCCTGAATTCAGAGAGTAAGCATGGCCTAATAGGCAGTGTGTGAATGAAAGCCAAAAGGTGATAATTTCACCTTCTTGTAGTTCTGCACGGCAGCGGCATTAACGGCGGTATTTTTATGTCCTATGGCAATCCGAATTTGCCTTTGCGATGGCATGAAGTGGGCGCAAGGCTGCTCCTGGCCGATATGGACGAATTTGTCGAGAGATTGCGCATCCATTGTCCGGAGTTGGTTCTTTTTCCACGCTGCTTGCATCATCGCCCAAACCTCAAGGGCGATCTTTATGAGAATGTGCCGATTCGTTTCTGGGATAGCCCTAGTCACTACTGCAGTGACCCCCTACTAGCTGGCGGCCTGTCTCCCCATGGCCTCGTCCTGCGGATACCCTGGCCGGAGGACCTGCGTTCGGGCGATCCGGAGCGATTGATTGGTGGGCGCAATAGACACGCTTACGAAGATGGGCCAGAGAAATTCAGATGTTTCGGCCGAGTCGTGTACCTCAACGGCGGAATCAGCGAAGAGGTCGTCACAGTTGATCGGTCAGCGATTGCCGACCTCTTACGGGTCGATCCTGGAGATATCCCGGAGATCCGTTTCTTCCGACACCACATGTCATATAGCAACATCGGATTTCTCTATGATGCCAGCGATCCGGAGATGCTTGAGTTTGAGAAGCTGGTCCGCTTGTGCTTGCGCGGACTGATGACGACTGTAGAAGGTTCCTACGACATTTTGACAAGAGAGCCCTTGGATACATTCAAAACTCTCGGCACGAGCCTTCGCCTGCATCGACGATGTGCCTTGGAGGATGATCTTTATATTGGCCCGGGTGCCAATCAGGAAGGTCGGGTGTCGTTCATCGGACCAGCGCCCCGGGTTCTGAAACGGGTGCGTCTGGAGGCCGGGATGCCATACGGACGCAAGACTTTGCCCAAAGACGTTAAGAAGCTGACTCGGATGGACTTCGCTGCCCGCAGGGAACAGGGCCTCGACAAGCGACTGCCAAAATCAATCGATCCTGACACTTGGAAGGACCCCTAGGGTCGGGCGCTCGATTTCTTTTCTTAGCCTCAGGCTATCTTCGCCATATCCAGCTTTTTCATAGAATCGCCTCGCAGTTTCGTTGCTGGCGAAGACATCGAGCACGATGGCCGGATAGTTCATCTCGCGCGCCCAATCCTCCGCCGCCTGCATGAGCTTGCGGCCGATGCCCTGGCCGCCCGCATTCTCCGATACGGCGATGATGCTGACATAGCCGATCGCTTGGTCGAGGACCTCGTCATGAATCGGCTGCAGGTGAATGTAGCCGCAGACGACACCCGCCGCATCGCAGGCCACGATCAGCCGGCTGTCGGGGTTGATGTCGGCAAGAGCCTTGTCGGTGAAATTCCGCTGGAAGCGGATGAAATCGTCGCGCGTGGCGCCGGGCAGTGACGCCTCGGCAATCAGCCGCGCATCGAAGGCGCGCAAGGCGCCGTGATCGGCGGATGTTGCTGCGCGGAGCGTGATGGGTGGGGTGGGCATAATGGAAACCGGCATGTTTAAAGAGCCCCTCACCCCAACCCCTCTCCCCGCCCTGCCGACGAATGTCGGCATTCGCCGACGGGGCGGGGCGAGGGGCTTGTTGCTCAAGCTCGATCTAAACTCCCTCGCCCCGCGATAGCGGGGAGAGGGCTGGGGGTGAGGGGTCTTCTTTCGGCGTTACGCCGCCTGGCGCTTCAAATAATCCTGGGCCAGCACTTCGGCGATCTGCACGGCGTTCAAGGCCGCACCCTTCCTGAGATTGTCGCCGACGATCCAGAGGGCGAGGCCGTGCTTCACCGTCGGGTCCTTGCGGATGCGGCTGACATAGACATTGTCCTCGCCGGCCACTTCCAAGGGCGTCACATAGCCTTCATCGGCGCGGTGATCGACGACCGTGATGCCGGGCGCCGAGCGCAAGGCGGCGCGTGCCGCTTCGACGCTCATCTCGTTCTCGAACTCGATATGCACCGCTTCGGAATGCGCAATGAACACCGGCACGCGCACGCAGGTCGCCACCACCTGGATATTGGGATCGAGGATCTTCTTGGTCTCGACCGTCATCTTCCATTCTTCCTTGGTGAACCCGTCCTGCATGAAGACGTCGATATGCGGGATCACGTTGAAGGCGATCTGCTTGGTGAACTTGGTGCGTTCCGGCGACTGGTTCATGTAGACGCCGCGCGTCTGGTTGAAGAGCTCGTCCATGCCCTCCTTGCCGGCACCCGAGACCGATTGATAGGTCGCCACGACGACGCGCGTGATCTTCGCGATGTCGTGGAGGGGTTTGAGCGCCACCACCATCTGGATGGTCGAACAGTTGGGGTTGGCGATGATGCCCTTCTTCTTGTAGCCGGCGATGGCCTGCGGATTCACTTCCGGGACCACCAGGGGCACATCCGGATCCATGCGGAAATGGCTGGTATTGTCGATGATGACGGCGCCCGCCGCCGCGGCCTTCGGCGCGAAGGCTGCCGAGATCTTGGCGCCGGCCGAGGACAGCACGATGTCGGTGCCCTTGAAGTCGAAGCTGTCCAGGGGCCGCACCTTCAGCACCTGGTCCTCGCCGAACGAGACCTCGGCGCCGGACGAGCGCTCGGAGGCCAGCGGAATGACGTCGTCGACCGGAAACTGGCGCTCCGACAGGATCTGCAGCATTTCCCGCCCGACATTGCCCGTGGCGCCGACCACGGCTACGCGATAACCCATGACATCCTCACTTCTTTCGCTGTGGCGTCACAAGACGCCGATCAAACCCGCCCAAAAACAAAAAGGCCGCATCGGGATGCGGCCTTTGTATTGGGATGAAACCCAAATGGCCGCGTCTCAACCCCCGGTCTTTTTGCCGGTGGTTTTGGTGGTGGTGGTGATGGTCGTGGCAACAGCCTTCGCGGTCGGCAGAGCCGCCCGGTCCAACATCGCCCACATCTGATCCGCAACAGCGCGCATCGCCATCATCATCCTGAAAACGGGCGGAACCATTCCGCCGAAAACGGGCCATTTATACCGCAGGGCGGAAACTTGTCGAGAGACTTTGCGCCGCAGCGAGTTTGGTAATTTTATTGCTGGACGAACAAGGGCTCCCACCCCCGGGGGGCGGCCATCGGGTCGAGGGCACTGACCGGCACCGATCCTGTGATCTCCGCCATGCTGGGAAGCGCGGTGACGGGGACCGGGGGTTCCTTGGAGGCTCTGGGCTGGCGGTGAACGCGAGACCCCGGCATCTTGGGCGGGAACATCGAGACGCTGCCGTAGAGCTCGACCATCTTCGCTTTCGGGCAGGGGCAGCCGCCGGCGGCCAGCGGTGCCGCGCCGATCAGGGTCCCCACCAGAACGATGCACAAGAAGCCCGCAGCCCGCATACCCGTCCCATCGCTCCCGATATCGCGATCAGTGCGCCATCAGCACCGGCAAATCGGCGGCATCGATCATGTGGCTGGTCACACCGCCCAAGACTAGCTGGCGCAAGCGGCCATGGCTATAGGCGCCCATGACGATGAGGGTGGCCTTCGCCTCTCGCGCGGCGCTGAGGAAATGCTCCGCTGTCGCCTTGTGGGCGTCGGCCGGGGCTTCGCCGACCGAGGCGGCGACACCGTGCCAGGCGAGGAAATGGGTGAGATCGGCCGCCGGATGCGCCTCGCGCTTGCCTTCCTTGACCGAGAGCACGCGCACCTTGCCCATCGCCTTGATGAGGTCGAGGCCGGCGGTCACCGCCCGCGTCGCCTCGATGCTGCCGTTCCAGGCGACCAGGGCCGGGCCCTCTTCGATCCGCGCCAGGGCCTCGGCGGACATGCCGTTGGGCACCAGCAGCACGGGCCTTCCAGCGCCGAACAGCACGTCTTCGATGCGCACCGCGATGAGGTCGGCTGCTTCGTTCTTCTTCGGTCGCGCGAGCACCACGAGATCGGTCAGGCGCCCGAAGCGGCCGATGAGGTCCTCCTCATTGCCCTTGATGTTCCGGAAGGCGGTGGTGACCGCCGGGTGCACGGTGGGCGTGCCGTCGATCGGCACGGCGCTCGCGGCTTGCCAATCGGCGAAGGTCTTGGCGGCATTCTTGGCGCGGTGGGCGGCATGGCGCTCGGCCGCTTCCACCAATTCGGTGATGGCGACGCCGACATCGACCATGAGCGGCGTCTGCTCCAGGGGATCGGTCTCGACATGAAGTGCCGCGATATGGGCGCCATGGCGCTTGGCCACGACCAGGGCCGCGTCGAGCGAGGTGCGGTCGCCGTCATAGCCGAACAGCGGCACGAGGATATGTCGGATGGTCATGACTTCATCTCCCTGTTGTCCTTGCGCCCATTCGGGGCGGATCGACCTGCCATCTCCGGGCATCTCGACAGGATCAATTAACTATCACGAAAATCCTGCCGCAGTTTGACTTAGATCAGGTGCGGGCGGCAAGCATGGCGCTTCCCTTGAGACGCGCAACTGCCCGGCCACAAATGCAAAGGACCCGCCGAAAGGGCGGGTCCGTGCGAAGAAATGGCCACTTGTTGCCCAGCGTCGGCGATCAGGCACCGAGGCGGTCGAGTTCCTTCAGGATCTCGTCACCCATCTGCGTGGTTGAGACCAGGGTGCAGCCCGGCGCCATGATGTCGCCGGTGCGGAAGCCCTTGGCCACCACATTGCTGGCTGCCTTGTCGAGGAGATCGGCATCCGCATCCTGGTTGAAGGAATAGCGCAGCATCATCGACAGCGAGAGCAGGCAGGCCAAGGGATTGGCCTTGCCCTGGCCGGCGATATCCGGGGCGGAACCATGCACCGGCTCATAGAGCGCTTTGCGCTTTCCACCGGCATCGGCCGCACCGAGGCTCGCCGACGGCAGCATGCCGAGGGAGCCTGTCAACATCGCCGCGCAATCGGAGAGGATATCGCCAAAGAGATTGTCGGTGACGATGACGTCGAACTGCTTGGGCTGGCGCACCAGCTGCATCGCGCAATTGTCGGCATACATGTGGGAAAGCTGCACGTCCTTGTATTCCGTGTCGCCCAGCTTCTGCACTTCCTCGCGCCACAGCACGCCGGATTCCATGACATTGGCCTTTTCGACCGAGCACAGCTTGTTGTTGCGCTTGCGCGCGAGTTCAAACGCCACCCGCGCCACGCGCTGGATTTCGCTGGTCGTATAGACCTGGGTGTTGACGCCGCGCCGCTCGCCATTGGGCAATGTTTCGATACCGCGCGGGTTGCCGAAATAGACACCGCCCGTGAGCTCGCGCACGATCATGATGTCGAGGCCTTTGACCAGTTCGGTCTTCAAGGACGACGCCTCGGCCAGCGCATCGAACACCAGAGCGGGACGCAGGTTCGCAAACAGCGCCATGTCCTTGCGCAAGCGCAGCAGGCCACGCTCCGGCTTGTCGGCGAAGGGCAGGTTGTCCCACTTGGGGCCACCCACCGCACCCAGCAAAACGGCATCGGCATCGATCGCCTTCTGCATCGTCTCATCGGTGAGCGGTGTCTTGTATTTGTCATAGGAGCAGCCGCCGACCAGCCCGTCCTCGGTCTCGAAGCCCGAGCCACGGCGTTTCTCGAACCAGCCCAGGGTGCGCTTCACTTCGCCCATCACTTCGGGGCCGATGCCGTCGCCGGCCAGGATCAGGATTTTCTTCGAATTGCTGGTCATGTTTTTCTCATGGGAAGCGGGACGGTTGTGAAGGGCCCCTCACCCCGACCCTCTCCCCGCAAGCGGGGCGAGGGAGTTTCGAGCGAGTTCGATCTTAGAGCCCCTCGCCCCTCCGGGGAGAGGGGTTGGGGTGAGGGGGACTAGGTCAAGGTCAATTCCACAGCCAGGGCTGGCTGAGCTTGTTCTTCATCTCGAAATCATCCATCGCCGGCTTCTTCTCGAGGCTGAGCGCGATGTCGTCGAGGCCGTTCATGAGGCAATGCTTGCGGAAGGCGTCGATGTCGAACTTGATCGTGCCGCCATCCGGGCCCTTGATCTCCTGTTTGTCGAGATCGATCGAGACGACCGCATTGGCGCCGCGCTCGGCGTCGTCCATCAGCTTCGCCACGTCTTCCTTGGAAAGCTTGATCGGCAGGATGCCGTTCTTGAAGCAGTTGTTATAGAAGATGTCGGCAAAGCTCGTGGCGATGATGCAGCGGATGCCGAAATCGGCCAAGGCCCAGGGCGCATGCTCACGCGACGAGCCGCAGCCGAAATTGTCGCCGGTCACCAGGATCTGCGCCTTGCGGTATTGCGGCTTGTTGAGCACGAAATCCGGGATTTCCTTGCCGTCCGGCGTATAGCGCATCTCGTCGAACAGGTTCTTGCCCAAGCCGGTGCGCTTGATGGTTTTCAGGAACTGTTTCGGGATGATCATGTCGGTGTCGACATTGCGGATCGGCATGGGTGCCGCGATCCCGCTCAACTGTGTGAATTTGTCCATAATCCGCCAACTTGTTCTGGGCGTCCCGGCCATGCCGGAACAGGTTCTGAGCGTTCCGGCACGTCCGGAACAGGCGGCGGTTGTTATGTCACGCGAGGGGAACGGGTGCAAGATTATGGGGCGTCGCAGCCCAACCATTGCCCGGTGATCTCCCCCTCTCCCCTCTCCCGCGAGGGGAGAGGGGGAGAGCTATTTCGGCAGTATCTATCTGGAAAAAAACACTTTTAAGCTGCCACGAATGCCCCGATCCGCTGCCGGTGCCAGGGCAAAAGCGGCTTGGGCGGCGGGGCGTGGAACAGAGGAACACCGTTGGGGATACGGTCGCGCCGCGCGATGCCGGCGAAGCGCTCGATCGCCCAATAGATCCCGCCATGGGCGACGATGAGGACCGGACCCGGATTGCGCAGCGCCTCGTTGATGCCGTCGAGCGCCCGCTCCATGAAATGGACGAAGCGCTCGGCGCCCAGCGGCGTTTCACCCTGCCGCCAGGCATCGTACCAGGCGCCCTTGGGATGGCCCTCGCGGGCGCCGAAATTGCATTCCTTGAGGTTGTCGATCTCGCGCACCGGGACATGGAGACCGGCGGCGATGATGTCGGCGGTGAGGCGCGCGCGGTCGAGGGGCGAGGTGCAGATCGTGCCAATGCCCTGGTCGGCCAGCACCTGGCGGGCGGCGCGCGCCTGGGCAAGGCCGGTGCCGTTCAAAGGCATGTTAACCTGACCCTGGACGAGACCGATGCGGTTCCAATCGGTTTCGCCGTGGCGCAGAAAATAGAAAGGCAGAAATTCGAGAGTTTGGCGGAGTAGCTGCATGGGGGTTTCCCCTTCCCTCGGTCGCGATTCGTGATGCGCCGGAGACTCGCCCGCAATCGGGGCGGAAATGGGGCAGCGTCATGAAAATTCAGGGAAAAGCAGTCACGATCCCGTCAGCTATGCGACAGGTCACAGACTTAGTCGGCCTTGTGATCGGAATGCCCCAGCGGGAGATCGGGCGCCACCACATCGCGCACCCGCTGCTTCAATTCCTTGAGCTCCGGGAATCGACCCTCGGTCTTGCGCGACCAGACCAACTGGCCATCAACCTTCACGTCGAACACGCCGCCGGTGCCGGGGATGAGCGTAACGCCGCCCAGCTCGTCTTCAAATGTCACCAGCAACTCCTGCGCACACCACCCGGCCCGCAACAACCAGCGGCATTGCGTGCAATAGGTGATGGCGACGACGGGTTTGGCTGTCAAAAGACACTCGTATCGGCGACGGTTTCAGATACTCTCCTGCTGATGAGCCCCTGCGGGTAGAGGCGTGCGATCCATAGAAGGAGGAGGAGGCCGGGCAAGGCCATGAGCCCCGTCAACGCCCAGAAGCTCACCCAATCCATATGATCGGCCAGCCACCCGCTGCCGCTCGACATCACCGTCCGCCCTTGCGCCATGAATGAGGTCAGCAAGGCGTATTGTGTAGCCGTGAAGGCGACATTGCAGAGACCGGAGAGATAAGCCACGAAGGCGGCGGCCGCAACCCCGCC
The DNA here is from genome assembly GCA_016712715.1 of Rhodospirillaceae bacterium. Taxonomy (NCBI): domain Bacteria; kingdom Pseudomonadati; phylum Pseudomonadota; class Alphaproteobacteria; order Rhodospirillales; family Rhodospirillaceae; species Rhodospirillaceae bacterium. Next base: position 782,623 of record JADJQM010000002.1, on the reverse strand, counting down.
GGCAAGATTGTCGGCCGTGATCGCGATGCCAAGCCATAGCAGGCTGTTGCCTTTGATCGCCAGATAGCTGAACAGCAGATTGGTGACGGCCTGCAGGACCCCGCCGATGATCAAAGTTCTGAATAGGCCGATGCGCACGACGATCAGCCCGCCCAGGACACCACCGACCAGCGAGGCGATGAGGCCATAGATTTTCGACATCGCCGCGATCTCGGTGCCGGTAAATCCGAGCTCGTTGTAGAAGGGCGTCGCCATCGTGCCGCCAAAGGCATCGCCGAACTTGTAGAACAAGATGAAGAGCAGAATGGCAATCCAACCGCGGCGCCCGAGAAAATCCACAAAGGGGCGGATGGCGGCACCCTTGATCCATTCGACATAGCCAGTCGTCCGTCGAACCTCGTGGATGCCTGCCTTTGGCTCCGGGATCGCCAGGGTAAAGGCCGCGCAAAGCAGCATCGCCGCTGCAAGAGTTGCGAAGATCGTCGGCCAGGAAATGAAATCCGACATCGCAACGGCCCCCGCGCCCGCCAGCAGCATGCCGATGCGGTAGCCGACCTGTGTCGTGCCGGCACCGGCACCCTGCTCGCGATCATCGAGAAGTTCGATGCGATAGGCATCGATGACGATATCCTGGCTGGCGGCGAAGAATGCCATCAGGATGGTCATGAGCGCCGTGGCGCTCGGTGCTGCCACCGGGTCTGTCTGACCCATACCGAAGATCGCCGCGGCAAGGCCGATCTGCAACACCAGCAGCCAACTCTTGCGCCGCCCGAGGATGCGCGTCAGTACCGGGATCGGCAATTGATCAATGATCGGCGACCAGGCAAACTTGAAGGTATACGGAATGCCGACGAGGGCAAAAAGACCGATGGTCGTTTTGTCCACGCCGAGCTTGGACAGCCAGAACGATAGTGTCGACAGCGTCAGCAGCAGTGGCAACCCGCTGGCAAACCCCATCACCAGGATGATGAGCTGGCGCCGCGTGAAATAGACTCCCATCGCCTCAAGCCAACCGACCGATCGTTCTACCGCCATAATCTTTCCTTGCCTTCAGCGCGGCTCTCGACTCAGGCGCGGCGTTCCGCGCCATGCTGAATCATCTTGGCGTGCGGGGCAATGCGCGGCTATTTGGGCTTCAGCTGCTCGTTGAGCGCCAGCAGTGAGGGCTCGTCCAGCTCGCCGATGCACTGGGCGAGGCGGTTGGCGAGTTCGGTGGCCAAGGGCGAGAGGCCGCCGGTATCGATCGTGACCTTGGGGTCTGATATGTCGGCCAAGGCCTTCAACTCGTCGACCTCATCCCAGGCGAGGTTGAAGAAGGCCGCCACCTGCTGCACGAAGCCGGTCTTGGGCCGCGCCCGGTGGCCATGCTCCAGCGCCGAGAGATAGGCAGAGCTGACCCGTAGCGCCTTCGCCATATCCTTGAGTTGCCGGCCATGGGCCTGCCTGAGCTCGCGCAGTTTCTGTCCGAAGGGTGTCATGCGGGGTGGAGCTTAGAGACAGCACGCTGTCCTGAGCAACCTCAGACCGCGATCTGGTAGCGCGAGGTCGACCGTGTGCTGTCCGAGAGCGCCGGTTCGCCGCCGGCCTGGCGATAGGCGCGGTCGGCCGCCTTCACCGGCGGGTCATAGAGGCCAGGTGCCAACTGCTCCTGGGCGATCAATTGGGCGAGGAAGGTGGCCTGCGGCGTGCCCAGCGGCACGGCATTTCCTTGGGATCCGCGCCCAGTGGCCGCCTGGCTGCTTTTGGCACCGGTTGCTTCCGCGGTGCTGTCCTGATTGGGCTGGGTCCTGGCCGGCACTTCCGCATTGCCGGCCAGCTGGTCACTGCGCCCACCATCGACCACGCGGAAGCGGAACTGCTTGGCGCGTCCGCCGCTGGTGGCATCCGGCGTTTCGTCAATCCGGGTGACCTGCCCCTGCTCATCGCGCGCAGCATCGCGGTCCCCACCCTTGCCGTCCGAAATGCGGACAAGGCTGCTCCGTCCGGCGACGATGGACAGTGGCGGCAGAAGAAGGCGACCGATATCGGCCATAAGGTCCAGGTTTCCCCAAAATCAGAAAAAGCCGGTCAGCAGAAGCAAGGTCAGAAAGAGCAAGTCTGGCACACCGTCAGACCATCATTCGGGTCGGCCAAGCGCGGCGTTATCACCCGACTTCAGGAATAGATAGAATTTTAGATAAATTGGAGGTAGGCACAAGCCGATTCAAGGGGCGAGTCGCGGATTCTGCGCACATCATCGTGAGTCGGTTGTTCACATTTACTGAGATTTACCAAATATTTACCATGCTGCAGCGACCATCGCCGACCCGTTCCGGACCGGGCTTGACCACCCACCCGCGGACCCACCATTCGCTCGAAAAATGCCCGATCAGTCAGGTTTTAGGACTTTGTTTAGACTCTCCCATTAAGGTTTGCCGATGGTACCGGGTGGCGGCGACACAGGAGCGCTCGTGACGGCTTTGAGGAGCGAGCAAGGACTGGGATCCCTGACGCCGGCAACGGGTCAGGTTTCCAATCATGCCGAGTCCCTGACCGACCTTCAGAACGGCATTTCCCAAGGCTTGCCGACCTCCCCGGATTGGCTGCGCAATGCGATCAGCGCCTCCGGCGACATCCTTTACAAATGGGACATCCTCTCCGACCGGCTGATCTGGGCCGGTGAGATCGAGGAAGTGCTGGGCGAAGGCGAGAATGCCATCGCCAGCGGCCATGGCTTCAACAACCGCATCCACCCGGAAGATCTGCCGCGGCGCTTGAAGGCGCTCTCGGATCATTTCAGCCAGGGCGACAATTACGATTGCGAATACCGTGTCAGGAACGGCCAGGGCCTGGTCATCTGGGTCCATGACCGCGGCCGGGTCGAGATCGATGCCAACGGCATGCCGGTCGCCATGTCCGGCGCCATGCGCATCATCACGCAGCGCAAGCAGAACGAGGCGCGCCTCGAGCGCATCGCCAATTACGACGAGCTCACCGGCCATTTCAACCGCGCGCGCCTGCGCGACGAACTGGAACAGGCCATCTCCTTCAGCCGCCGCTTCAAGGTCGAGGGCGCCTTCCTGGTCATCGGCGTCGACAAGCTCGCCATGGTCAACAACGCCTATGGCTACGAGATCGGCGATGCCGTGCTGGTGGCGATCGGCCAGCGCCTCGACCGGACTCTCCGCGCCGCCGATGTCATCGGACGTCTGGGCGGCGACCGCTTCGGCGTGTTGCTCAGCAATTGCCCGGAAGATTGCGTCGTCAACTGCATGGACCGCATCATCGAAGCGATGCGCGACCAGGCGATCGAGATCAACGGCCAGTCGATCCCCATCACCGTCTCGGTGGGTTGCGTGCTGTTCCCGGGCCTCGTCAACACCGCCTATGAGGTGATGACCAAGGCGGAATCGGCCCTCACCTACGCCAAGAAGGCCGGGCGCTGCTGCTACAATGTCTACCGTCCGTCGGAACAGCAGACCCTGCTGCATCGCCGCGCCATGGATATCGGGACCCAGGTGCAGCAGGCGATGCGCGACCAGCGCCTCATCTTCACCTATCAGCCGATCATCCACGCGCAATCGATGACGGTCTCGAAATATGAATGCCTGATCCGCATGAAGGATCTGAAAGGCGACATCCTGCCCGCCGGCGCCTTCATCCCGGTCGTCGAGCAATTGGGCATGACGCGGCTGCTCGACCGCTATGTCCTCGACATGACGGTTGCCGAACTGCGCAACGATCCCGCGGCCGTGCTCTCGCTCAACATTTCCGGCCTCACCGCCACCGATCAATCCTGGCTGCGCGCCCTGATCGCCGCGGTGAAATCGACACCCAGCATCGCCTCGCGCCTCATTGTCGAAATCACCGAGACGGCGGCGCTCCATGATATCGAGGAATCGGCGCGCTTCGTGAACGTCGTGCGCGATGTCGGTTGCCGGGTCGCAATCGACGATTTCGGCGCCGGCTTCACCAGCTTCCGGCACCTGAAGGCGCTCACCGTCGACCTCGTCAAGATCGACGGCTCCTTCGTGCGCAACCTTGCCAACAATGTCGACCAGCAGCTCTTCATCCGCAATCTGATGGGCCTTGCCGGCACCTTCGGCCTTGAGACCGTGGCCGAGTTCGTCGAGAACGAAGCCGATGCCCAGGTCCTGATCAATGCCGGGGTCCATTATCTCCAGGGCTATCATTACGGCCGCCCGCAATTCGACCGCCCCTGGGCCATCGGCGCCCGCATCCTGTCGACTTGAGCCGCCACCCGGGCAAATCGCATCGCCATGATCCCCTCACCCCAACCCCTCTCCCCGCAAGAACGGGGCGAGGGGCTCTGAGCCAAACTCGTTGGAAACTCCCTCGCCCCGCGATAGCGGGGGGAGGGTTGGGGTGAGGGGACCTTCTCAATTGATCCTGGCCCTTCCCTGGTCCATAAAGCGGCGTGATGAACGAAACCGGTACATCCTCCCCGGCCACGCTGTCGCTTGGCGCCCTGCCCGCCCTGGTCGCCTTCCACGCCGAGGCGGCCTGGCTGGATCAGGGGCGCGGGGCGCCGCAGCGTGTCAGCCATGGCACCGCCGCTTTGTCCGCCCGGGCGCGGGCGCCGCTGGTGGTCCATGCCCCGGCCACGGCACGGCGCCTCAAGGTCGAGCGCTTCGCGGCCTTCGATCTACTTGAGCTTTATGCCTTCGTGCGCCCGGCGAGTTTCTGCCTGCCGACGCCCAAGGGCATCGCCGAGGTCCTCGGCCAGACCGTGCCGCCCCACCACGACCCGCTGCTGGAAGCAAGACTGCTTCATGAAAGCGCGCGGCTGCTGCTGGTGGAACTCTCTGCCCTTGGCCGCCAGCGTCGCCGCACGACGGGTCTCGCCTGGGCGATGGCCAAGGCCGGCTGGGCCTGGGGGCCTTTCGTGCTGCGCGCCCTCGACTTCCAGGCCGAGGGGGGCGTCACTGCGCCGGGTGTTGCCGTCTGGGACGACTTGCCCGAATGGGCCGACGGCGCCCCGCCGCCGGAACCCGATCACCTCCCCATCACGGCGGAAGAAACGCGGCGGCGCTTGGCCGAGCTCATCGGCGAAGGTGCCGAGCAGCGCGCCGCACAGGCGGATTTCGCCGCCGGTTTGACGCCGGCTTTCGTGCCGCGCTCGGAAGACGGGGCTCCCAATGTCGTCCTCGCCGAAGCCGGCACCGGTGTCGGCAAGACGCTGGGCTATATCGCGCCCGCCAGCATCTGGGCGGCGCGCAATCAGGGGCCCGTCTGGATCAGCACCTACACGCGCCATCTCCAGCACCAGATCGACGGCGAGCTTGACCGGCTCTATCCCAATCCCGCGCAGAAGGCGCAGAAGGTTGTCATCCGCAAGGGGCGCGAGAATTATCTCTGCCTCCTCAATCTTGCCGAAATGGGCGGCGGGATTTCCGGTCGGCCCATGGATGCCGTGGCCTTCGGCCTGGTCGCGCGCTGGGCGATGCAGACCCGCGACGGCGACATGGTCGGCGGCGATTTTCCAGGCTGGCTGCCGGACCTCATCGGCCAGGGTCGCAGCTATGCCCTGGCCGACCGGCGCGGCGAATGCATCTATGCCGCCTGCCCTCAATATACACGCTGCTTCATTGAACGATCTGCCCGCCGCGCGAAGAAGGCCGAGATCGTCATCGCCAATCATGCCCTCGTCATGATTCAAGCCGCGATGGGTGGCGGCGAGGATCAGCGCCTCCCCACCCGCTATGTGTTCGACGAAGGCCATCATCTGTTCAGCGCCACGGACGGCGCCTTCGCGGCCCATCTCACCGGACAGGAGATGTCGGATCTCCGCCGCTGGCTGCTCGGCGCCGAGGGCGGCCGCTCAAGCCGTGCGCGCGGCTTGAAACGCCGCCTCGATGATCTCATCCTTGACGACACCGACATGCCGGCTCTGGTCGACGACATTCTGGCCGCCGCGAAGTCACTGGCCGGTGAAGGCTGGCAGCAGCGCATGGCCGATGGCCAACCGATGGGTGCTGCCGAAAAATTTCTGATCACCGTGCGCCACCAGGTGCTGGCGCGCGCAACAGCCCCGCGCAGCGGCTATTCACTCGAATGCGCCTGCGCGCCGCTGGAGCCGGATGTTGCCCTGGCGAGCGTCGCGCTTGATCGCGCACTCAGCGCCCTCATGGAACCGATGCTGCAACTCGCTGCCAAACTCCTGCGCCGCCTCGATGATGAAGCCGAAGATCTCGAATCCGCGCAACGCCAGCGCATCGACGCCATGGCGCGCGGGCTGCAGCGGCGCGGCGACATGGAGATCGGCGCCTGGCGCGCGATGCTGAAGGCGCTCTCGACGCAACAGCTACCCGATCCGCTGCAGGACGCACCCATGTTCGTCGACTGGTTCGGCCTGGAGCGGATCGACGGGCGCGAGCTTGATGTCGGCATGTACCGCCATTTCCTCGATCCCACCCGCCCCTTTGCCGAAGCCGTGATGAAGCCCGCCCACGGCATCGTCGTGACCTCGGCGACCCTCACCGATGGCAGCGGGTCGGAGCAATCCTGGATGGGCGCCGAGGTGCGCGCCGGCACCAATCATCTGCCGCTGCCGGCCTATCGCCTGCGCGTGCCCTCGCCCTTCGATTACGCCAAGCAGACGCGCGTCTTCATCGTGACCGATCTCGACAAGGACGACATGGCGCAGGTGGCGTCCGCCTATCGCACCCTGTTCCTGGCGGCGCGCGGTGGTGCCTTGGGCCTCTTCACAGCGATCCAGCGCTTGCGCGAGGTGCATCGGCGCATCGCACCTGCCATCGAAGGCGCCGGGCTCAATCTCCTCGCACAGCATGTCGATGCCATGGACAACGCGACCCTCATCGACATTTTCCGCGGCGATGTCGATGCCTGCCTGCTGGGCACCGATGCGGTGCGCGACGGCGTCGATGTGCCGGGCAATGCGCTCCGCCTCATCGTCTTCGACCGCGTGCCCTGGCCGCGCCCCGACCTCCTCCATCGTGCCCGGAAACAGGCCTTCGGCGGCACCGCCTATGAGGACCAGCTGACGCGCCTCAAGCTCAAACAGGCTTTCGGGCGCCTCATCCGCCGCGCCGACGACCACGGCGTATTCGTGCTGCTCGACAAGGCCATGCCATCCCGCCTGCTCACCGCATTTCCGGCCGATGTGACGGTGGAACGCATTGGCCTCAAGGCCGTCATCGAGCAGACGGCGGCGTTTCTGGCTGAAAACGTTAAGGAATTGCCGGTTTCCCAGGACTGACGCTGGGGCAACCGGGGGGTTGAGCGCAACCGGCACCGCCGCTATTGTTCCGGCGATTTCGGGCGTCCCGCCTGTTCATGGGTTAAGCAATAGGATCTGAAAAATTATGGCTGCTCTCAATCATCATGCCGCGCTGATCTACACCATGGTGCTCATGGCCGCGGCGGACCGCGACATGTCGGATGCGGAAATGTCCTCGATCGGCGACATGGTCGGCCATCTGCCGGTGTTCCGCGATTACGACCGCGCCAAGATCGCCAAGACCGCCGCCTCCTGCGTCGATCTGCTGAGCGGCACGGATGGGTTGGACGCCGTGCTGAAGAAAATCGGCGAGAGCCTGCCGGAGAAGCTGCGCGAGACCGCCTATGCGCTGGCCTGCGACGTCGCGGCCGCCGACAGCCAGATGACGGCGGAAGAAGCGCGCCTCCTCGACCTCATCCGCTTTGAACTGAAGATCGGCAAACTCGTCGCCGCCGCCATCGAACGCGGCGCGCGTGCACGGCATCTGACGGTCTAAGAATTTTCTCAGCTAGAAACTCTCGTCATGCCCGGGCTTGGCCCGGGCATCCACGACTTTATTGAGTGGATGATGGAAACTCGTGGATCCCCGCACCAAGTGCGGGGATGACGATTGAGTTGATAAGTTGCTACGCCGCCGACCTCAGCCCGCCATGAGCGAAGTCCATGTAGAGTTCGCGGGCGCGGCGGAAGATCGGGCCGATCTCCAGCTTGCGGTCCTCGATCGAGGTCATCGGCATCACCTTGCCGAAATTGCCCGATGAGAACAGCTCGTCGCATTCCAGGATGTCCTTGGGCGTCAGCGTCCGTTCATAGACCGGAATCTTCGCCGCGTTGAACAGGCGGATGAGCCGCTGGCGCGTGATGCCGTTGAGGAAACAGCCGCTGGCGGCCGGCGTGATCGCGGCGCCATCCTCGGCGATCCACAGATTGGCGGAGGCGAATTCTGGCGATGTTGCCGAGCGGATCCAGCATGACTGCTTCGTCGATGCCGCGCGCGCGTGCTTCCCCCGACGCCCGGCCCGCCTGCGCATAGAGGCAAACGGCCTTCGCATCGGTCGGCGCCGTTTCCGGCGAGGGCCGGCGGAAGCGAGAGATCATGGCACTCGCCCCCTTTGGTTCGGGCAGCGGTTCGAGCACGACGGAAATGCAGATGCGCGTGCTGGCCGGGTCCGGCGCCATCCAGCCGCTTTCCGACCACATGAACGGACGGATATAGAGATGGCTGCCGCGCGGAAAGCGCGCGATGCCGTCGCGGCAGATCTCCTCGATCTCGCCGGCCGACAGGGGTGAACGTAGACCGACATTGGTGGCGGAGCGGACGGAACGGCGGCAATGGAGATCGAGATCCGGTGTCACGCCATCGAAGGCGCGCGCGCCGTCGAAGATGCCGCCCATCAGCCAGGTCGCGTGATCGAACGCGCGCATCAAGGGCGGATTGCCGGTCACCCATTTGCCGTCAACGAAATGCCATTGTTCCATGGCGAACCTCACTCTCGAGAAGATCCTGAAAAGCGCGCCATCGCGCCATCGCGGCGTCGGCAGCAAGGATCATCGGATACCAGAGTGAAACGCTAGGACGCTTCTTCCCGGCGCGTCAAGGTCCGTGGCATGCCGCAGCTGCGGCAATCTGCGCGGGCAGCAGGTGTAGCACGCCGCGACGGCTCGCTCGTTTCAGGCGATCCTGCGCGACGGGGCCGATACCCGATCGCCGGAATCGCGCGCCAGGGTAACGGCGGCACCGGCCTGTTGCGGCGGGGCGCCATAATAGCGCGCCGGCAGGGGCCGCGGATGCAGGCGCTGCATCCCTATGCTGGTGGACGGTGTTTCGTCTTCATCGCGGAAGTAGAACACCGCGGTGCCGATCTCGCGCAGGATCTCGCGCTGCTGAGCCAGCGCCACCGTATTCGACCTTGCCTGCGAGATTAATCCTGTATCGGTGGTCATGGCGTCCATCTCCAGGCTTTTGGTCTCCGCCGCGGCACCTTCCGGCATATTCATGCCTGGCGCCGACTGCGCCCACCCAGCTGCGACCTCATCAGCGGGCCTGAGGATTTCACGCAGGCGCGCAGCGGCGATGCGCGACCCGATGCCGACGACCTGCCGGTCGATCAGGCGGGAGTGGTTCCGGAGATCGGCACGGCCGGCCTGCAGCACATCCTTGAAACGCATCCGGTGCCGCATTTCCTGGGGCAGGAAGTCGAAGGCCGCCTGGACATGCAGCGCCTCGGATCTGCTTTTTTCTGTTTCGATACCGGGGTTCCGGGCCATGGCCCTGCTCCTGTTGTTCGCGGATAGAACATAACAGGAACATATATGGGCGTCAAATGCCCTTGCCGCAAGTGCTCGCGGTCACATTCAGGGACTTACTGGCTGACCCACAGAATCCGAGCGGCGAAGCGAACCTGCTCCTGCGGCACGAATTGCGGCTGTCCCGGCTGGCGGATCGCCTCCAGGTAATAGCCGTCCGCATCGTGACGGGCGACCTTGCGCACCAGCACATGGTTGGACGCGGTGACGACGATGATGCGGTCATTGCGCCGAACCTCGGCGGCACGGGAGGCAATCAGCGTATCGCCGTCGCGAAACACCGGGTCAAAATCGGCGCCGGTGACTTCCACCCCGAAGGTCTCGCGCCCGGTCGCGCCGGCAAAATCGAGATGGCCCCATTCCGGACCAGTCGGCTGGCCGGCACTGTCGAAGCAATCGCCGGCTGCGAGCCGGTCCAGGGAAATGACGGGAATGGCCCGGTTCGCCGGGGTCCGCGCCACGACGCGCCCGCCAGCGGCCGGCTGGTCGAACCCGGCTGCACCGCCATGGCCGTTACTGCTGGCATCGCTGCCGCTGGCGCCGGTGAGGAGCACGAAATCGACGAAGGGCTCGCCGGTCACAGTCAGGATTTTGGAGAGGGATTCGGTCGATGGCCAGCGTGGGCGGCCTTCGCGCGTGATGCGCTTCGAGGGGTTGAAAGCGGTCGGGTCCAATCCAGCACGACGCGCGAGACCTGACGCCGAAAGGCCGTGTTTGGCGGCAAGTTTATCGATACCACGCCAGACATCGGCATGCTGCAACATGGGAACTGACACGATCGCTTCTCCTAAAAATCAAGCCAGAATACGACGCGCTTGCCGCAGCCCCAGGACGAAGCGTCTCCTTTATTTCAATTGAGACCTGAATCATTCCTGATCCAGGACCATGTTCCGCCAGCTTGCCGTCCCCCCCCGAAGACAGGCGATCACCAACGATTAGCGAACCTAGTTTAACCTAGGAAACCCATAGAAAGAACAGTTCATTTACAAATAATCAGATCAGAATAATTCTCAAGGGCCCTTAAGAATGAATGCCGATTCCCTTGTCCCGCCTAAGTATCCGCAGCCCGGCAAACGTTTATTTGAGCCCATCCCGGCCCATTCCGAGATCGCGCCGGCATCCCGCCCAAGTTGTATTATGCAGCGGACGAGTGCTTTATTCCCAACCGACGCGGCGTGGCTCTTGTCCCTTTGCCAAGTTTCTATAGCTCGGTGATCGCAATCAGGCGTCGCCCGGTACTTTCACATCGGTACTTTCTCATCGGGACTTTCCCATCAGGACTTTCCCATCAGGACATCATGACTTTCCCGGATTCCCTCTATCGGCTCCTGCGGCCGGCCCTGTTCCAGCTCGAGGCGGAACGGGCACATCGCCTGGCCGTCCGTCTGCTGGGTGCCGGACCCGTAGGGCCTGGTGCAGCACCGCAGCCGGCCTTGCGGCAAAGCCTCTGGTCGCTCGATTTTCCCAACCCGATCGGGCTGGCCGCCGGCTTCGACAAGAATGCCGAATGCTATCGCAGCGCGCTCGGCTTGGGATTCGGCTTCGTCGAGATCGGCAGCGTTACCCCGCGCCCCCAGGCCGGCAATCCGCGCCCGCGCCTCTTCCGCCTAATCGAGGACCGCGCCGTCATCAACCGCATGGGGTTCAACAATGACGGCATGGACGCTGTGGCGGCACGTCTTGCCGGCCGCGACCCCAAGGCCGGCATCGTCGGCGTCAATCTCGGCAAGAACAAGGAAACGGCCGACGCCGCCGCCGATTACGAACTGGGCGTGGCAAGATTGGGGCCGCTTGCCGATTATCTCGTGATCAATGTCTCCTCGCCCAACACGCCGGGGCTGCGCGCGCTCCAGGGCAAGGAACCGCTGGCAGATCTCATCTTCCGCACCCGCGCCGCGCGCAACCTGCTCGCGGTCCGCCCGCCACTGCTGTTGAAGATCGCCCCCGACCTCACCGATGATGACCAGCGCGACATCGCCGCCGTGGCGCAGGACTCAGGGCTGGACGGTCTCATCATCAGCAACACCACCATCGCCCGGCCGCCTTTGCTGGCGACCCGCCATGCCGGTGAAACGGGCGGCCTCTCCGGGGCGCCGCTGTTCGCCCCGTCGACCGCCCTGCTCGGCCGCATGTACCAGCTCACCGAGGGCAAGCTGCCGCTGATCGGCGTCGGCGGCATCGCCACCGCGAGGGACGCCTATGCCAAGATCCGCGCCGGTGCCTCTCTGGTGCAGATCTACTCCGCCATGGTCTATGAGGGGCCGGGCCTCGCGGCGCGTCTTGCCGGCGACCTGCCCGCCTTGCTCGCGGCCGATGGCTTTGCCACGATTTCCGACGCCATCGGCGCAGATCACAGATGATGAACCTGTCGCCCGCCGCTATCTTAACATCGTCTTAACCAAGCAAAGGCTAGTGCTATCCCATGACGGCACGCGCTCATATCCTCATCTTCCTGCTTTATGCGCTGGCGGCGGTTGTGCTGGCCTTCTGGCTGCCCGAATTCCTGCCGAGCGTCTCGCCGATCCTCGGCGCCATCGCCGGCGGCTTCGTGGTGATGGCGGGCGCGCTGCTGCATCAGGCAGCGCTCGCCAAGGGCCACCACCGGGTCCAGGCGCAATCGCTGGGCGACCTCAACCGCATGCTGACCGATATTCTCCGCGATCAGCGCAAGCTCGAAGACGACATGCTGCAATTGCGCGCGACCTTGGCCAACCTCGCCACCTCGCCGCAGCAGGATGTGGGCGATGTCGTCAATGAGGTGAAGGTGCTGCAGACCCTCATCGAGCAGCTCTACACCGCCCGCACCGGCGCGCCCAACAAAGTGGCCGCCAAGGCGGCGGTGAAGCCTGCTGTTGCCGCGCCAAAAGCCGCGTCACCTGCTCCCGCCTCGGCATCGCCCGGCATCGCCGCGACCACGCCGCCCAACGCTGCGATGCCTTCCGCTCCCGCCATGCCCCGCATCGCCGGCCGGCGGCAGCGCCAGCCTGCCGATGCCACCCATCGCCTATGACCTGGCTGAGGACGAGATTCTGGATGCGCTGCGCGATGGGCTGCGCGAGAACGGCGTCGAACTTGCCTTGCAGCCGGTGGTGACCTTGCCACAGCGCAAGCGCCGCTTCTTCGAATGCTTCTCACGCGTGCGCATCTCGGATGGCCGCGTGCTCACGCCGGAACAATATCTCGACCTTGCCGAACGCCATGGCCTGGTCACCGCCATCGACAACATGCAGCTCTTTCGCTGCATCCAGACCCTGCGCCGGATCCGGAAATCGAATGCCAGTGTCGGCTTCTTCCTCAACATCTCGCATCATACGCTGGCCGATCGCGACTTCTTCCGCGAGTTCATCAACCTCATGGCGCAGAATGCGGAACTGGCCCCTGCCATCGTCTTTGAATTCTCCCAGCGGGCGATGGAGATGGCCGACGAGGCCCTGCTGCGCGATCTCGATCGCCTGGCACAGCTCGGCTATCGCTTCAGCCTCGACCAGGTCACCCATTTCGACATCAACCCGTCGCAGCTCTCCAGCCATCATTTCCGCTTCATGAAGATCGAGGCCGAACGCCTGATCGCTGCGGCACGCGCCGGTGCCTTGGGCGAAGACCCGCAGGAGTTCAAGCGCATGCTGGATTCCTTCGCCATCGATCTCATCGCCGACCATGTCGAATCCGAACCGATGCTGCTCGAGCTTCTCGACATGCATCTTGATTACGGCCAGGGCTATCTGTTCGGCGAACCACGCATCGCGCGGGCCGAAACCAGCGCCATTCACTGATGTTACACAACCACCGATCCGTCATGCCCGTGCTCGGCACGGGCATCCACGAGTTTGCCAGCGACAAGAAAGTCGTGGATGCCCTGACCAAGTCCGGGCATGACGTAAATAATAGACCGAAGGTACTCAAACCATGACTCGTTTCCCGAATGGCCTTGGCGCCATCATCGACGATATCAACCTTGTCGTGATGGATCTGTGGGGCTGCATGCATGACGGCATCGCCGCCTATCCGGCGGCCCTTGAGGCGCTGCGACAGTTGAAGCTGGCCGGAATCAAGGTGGCGCTCGTCTCCAACGCCCCGCGCCGCATCGAGGTGGTTCGTCCGCGCATGCGCGAGATCGGCATCGCCGACGAGCTCTATGCCGGCCTCTACACCTCGGGCGAGGAAGTCTGGAATCATATCGCCAGGAAGGACCAGCCGGACTACGCGGCCCTGGGGTCCCGCGTCTATCAGATCGTCGGCGGGCAGGATCTTTCCTTCCTTGACGGGCTTGAGGTGAGTGCTGTGGACGATGTCTCGTCAGCCGATTTCGTGCTGGTGATCGGCGTCGACAGCCCCAATGATATGGTGGCCGATTTCATGCCGGTGCTGGAGACGGCCCGCGCGCGGAAACTGCCCTTGGTCTGCGCCAATCCCGATCTCATCGTGCATCGCGGCGGCATCGCCGAGATCTGCGCCGGCGCCATCGCGGAAGCCTACCGGGAGATGGGCGGCAAGGTCATCATCGAAGGCAAGCCCTATCCCGGCATCTATCGCCGCGCGTTCAAGGATTTCGGCATTACCGATCCCAGGCGGGTGCTGGGCATCGGCGATGCGCTGCGCACCGACGTCGCCGGCGCCAAGGGGGTGGGCGCCAAATCACTGCTCATCGCCGGCGGCATTCATCACACCGAGCTGCTGGAAGGCACCGTGCTTGACCAGGACGCCCTGGCGCGCCTCGCCGAAGGCGGCCCGCAGCCGGATTACGCGCTGTCCTATCTGGCGTGGTAGCGCCCCAATCGAGAGACAATCTTACCCCGGCCGGACCATCCGGAACGTCTCGTCGATCACGGCATAGAGCGAATAGCCCATGCGGGCGATGGGTTTTGCCTTGGTGATGTCGACGCGGCCATCCGCGATGAGATGATCGCCGATATGAATGCCGATCACCTCGCCGAACAGCACGGCATTGGGCTCATCCGCATCGTCGCTCGGCAGTTCCACCGTCCGCAGATAACGGCATTCCAGCGCCACCGGCGAGGCGGCAACCCTCGGCGGTGCCACGATGCTGGACGGCACCATCGCCAACCCGCTCACGGCCGCCTCATCGGTGCCGGCGGGCGGGGAGGCCGAGGTCGCATTCATTTCTTCGCGCAGATCCCAGGTGGCGAGGTTGGCGACGAAGGCGCCGGTCGCCTCGACATTGCGGCGTGAATCCTTGATCTCGCCATTGGGTTTGCGGCCGTTGGGCGCGAACATCACGATCGGCGGCGAATTCGCCACCAGGTTGAAGAAGCTGAACGGCGCCAGATTGACCCGCCCTTCGAGATCGACGCTGCTGATCCAGCCGATCGGCCGCGGCACCACCAGCGCCTTCAGCGGATCGATCTGCAACCCGCTGTTCTTGAGGCGCGGCTCGTAAAACATTCTGCTCTCCGGATCAGCGGCCGATCTGCTTCTGCGCGGCAAAGAGGATCATGCCGGCCAGCATCGCGCCAAAGAAGATGATGGCGGCGGTGCCGTCAAGCGCCAACAAGGTGAGGGCCGGTCCCGGGCAGATGCCGGCCAAGCCCCAGCCGATGCCGAACAGGACGGCGCCTGCCATCAGCGGCTTGTCGATGGCACTGGCCGTCGGCCAGGCGAAGGTTTCAGCCACGACCGGCCGGCTGCGGCGCCGGGCAATGGCAAAGCCGGGCAGGGTGACGATGAGCCCGCCGCCCATCACGAAGGCCAGGCTCGGATCCCAGCCACCCGTGGCGATGGCGCCGAGATCGAGGAAGGCCAGCACCTTCTGCGGATCGGCCATGCCGGAGAGGGCAAGGCCGGCGCCGAAGATGAGGCCCGCGAGGAGGGCTGTGATGATGCGCGTCATGATGATGACACGCCGAGGAGGTGGCGGGTGACGAAGACGGTCGCCATGGCGCTGGCCATGAACAGCAGCACCGCGACCAGCGAGCGCGGCGACAGGCGCGCCAATCCACAGATGCCATGGCCGCTGGTGCAGCCAGAACCGAGGCGCGTGCCATAGCCGACCAGGAGGCCGGCAGCGACGAGGCCGAGCGTGCCGGTGGCGACACGGGGCGTCACATCGCCCAGCACCTTGGCCATCAGCAGCGCGCCCACAGGCAGGCCGATGAGGAAGGCAAGGCGCCAGCCGGTCTCGCTGTCGGGTCGTTGCAGCACCTGGCCGAGCACACCGCTCACCCCGGCGATGCGGCCCAACCCCAGGAAGAGGATGAGGGCGGCAAACCCGATGAGCGCGCCGCCGCTCAGCGCTGCCAATGGGTTGAATTCAGTCCAGTCCATATTCGGTCTCCTTACTTTTTCGTGCGGCTTCTGCGGGCGGGCGGGCAGAAGGCCGCTTTCAGCAGCCCGGCGATGGCACGCGCCGGCTCGCTGGTGACGCTGTAATGGATCGTCGTCCCCGCCCGTTCCGTGGCCACCAGCCCCTCGGCCCGCAGCCGCATCAGATGCTGCGAGACCTTGGGCTGGGCGAGGTCCAGCGCCAACGCGATTTCGCCGACGCTCAGGGGCCCGTCCTCCAGCACGCAGAGGATGGCCAGGCGATGCTCATGGGCGAGCGAGCGCAGAAACGCCGCCGCCTCGCCGGCCTTGGCGAGGAGATCGGTCGGTTTGGCGATGTTGGTCTTTTTATTCATATATTCGAATATACGAATATAAAGGCGTCTGTCAAGCCGGCATCAGCTTAGGCGCTGCAGGGTGTGATCGAGCAGCGCCCGCAGCCTCGCGAGGCGCCTCAAGTCGCGGTGATAGCCGACCCAGACATCGCGGCTGGGCGGTGCTTCGCCCAGATCGACGATTTCCAGGCCCGGAACTTGATCGCCCAGCGGCCGCGGCAGCACGGCAAGACCAGCACCGGCGCGGCAGGCCTGGGCCTGGACATCGCGGTTGTTGCTGCGAAAGGCAATATGCGCCTGCGGCAGCATCAGGAGCAGCCAGGTGAGGTCGGGAAAGCTGCCGAGCGCCGCATCCATCGTCACCAGCGACTGGCCGCGCCCGTCGCCACGCATCACCTTTCCGGTTCCAGATGGTCCATAGAGCGCGTAATCGATTCGCAGCACTTTCCGCTGCACAATTTCCGGCTCCTCGAAGGGCGTGATGCGGAAGGCAAGATCGGCTTCCCGCCGCGCGAGGCTGAGGCGCCGCTGATCGGTCAGCAGTTCCACCGTGACGCCCGGATTCCCTTTCACGAAATCGGCAAAAATCGGCGTCAGCACATGGGCGCCGAACCAGTCGGAGGCCGTGACCCGCAGCTGCCCTTGAAGTTGCGCACCACCGGCCAGGGCCCGCTCAACCGCCAGTGCTTCCTCCTCCATGCGTTCGGCATGGACCAGCACCGCCTGGCCCTCATCGGTCAGCACGAAGCCGTCCTTGCTGCGCTGCAAGAGGGTCTGGCCCAACGCCAGCTCCAGCGCGCGCAAGCGGCGTCCCATGGTCGGCTGGGTGAGGCCGAGCTTGCGGCCCGCCGCCCCCAGCGTGCCGGCCCGGGCAATGGCCAGAAACAGCCTGAGATCGCTCCATTCCATGCGCAACAATAGCCCGGATCATGCGAATTTGCATGGATATTATACAATCTCGTTGATTGGTAAATATTCCCGCATGGGCCAGGTTTGGTTATCCGCTCAATCAAAGGAAACGGCCATGTCGAATGAGATGCGCGCCCAACATGCCGCCGCCCCCGGAGCACCGCTCCAATCGGTCAACCAGCCGCGCCCGGTTGCCGGCCCCGGCCAGGTGCTGGTCCGCATTCGCGCCAGCGGCGTCAACCCGCTCGACCTCAAGATCCGCGCCGGCGAGGCTTCCCATGCGCGCCACCCGTTGCCCGCCATCCTCGGCATCGACCTTGCCGGCGTGGTGGCGGGTGTGGGCGATGGCGACACCCGCTTCCGCCTCGGCGATGAGGTCTTCGGCATGACCGGCGGCGTCGGTGGCCATCAAGGCTCGCTCGCTGAGTTCGCCGCGGTCGATGCCGATCTCCTTGCCGTGAAACCGGGCAGCATGCCGATGCGTGAGGCGGCCGCTTTGCCGCTCATTTTCATCACCGCCTGGGAGGGTCTCATCGACCGCGCGAAACTGCGGGCCGGCGAGCGCGTCCTGGTGCTGGGTGGCGCCGGGGGTGTCGGGCACATGGTCGCGCAATTGGCGAAGGCACGCGGCGCCGAGGTGTTTGCGGTCGATGCGGCCGCGAAAAAGACCATCATCGAAGCTGACGGCGCGACGGCGATCGATCGCAACAGCCCCGTCGAGGAGATCGTCGCCGCCCATACCGGTGGCGAGGGTTTCGATATTGTCTATGACACGGTGGGCGGAGCGGCACTCGACGCGGCCTTCACGGCTGTGCGCCCCTATACCGGCCGCGTGGTGAGCTGCCTTGGCTGGGGCACGCATGCGCTGGCCCCGCTCTCCTTCCGGGCTGCGAGCTATAGCGGCGTCTTTACTTTGTTGCCGCTCCTCACCGGTAAAGGCCGCGCCCATCATGGCGAGATTCTTAGCGAAGCATCCAGGCTCGCCGAAGCCGGCCGGCTGCGCCCGCGCCTCGATCCAACGCGCTACGCGCTGGCCGAGGCCGAAGCTGCCCACGCTGCTGTCCGAGACCGAAATGCGAAAGGCAAAGTCGTCATCGAGATCGCGTAGACCCCTCCGCGTGTCTACTCCGCAGCCTTCTTGAACGCTGGAAAGCGCGAGCGCATTTCGAGCTCGAAGATCGGCACGGTGTTGCGGATATAGAGATTCCGCGCATCGGCCACCGGCTGGTAATCCCAGGCCACACCCTGCGCGCGGATGATGTCGTTGAGATAGCGGCGGCGGCGCTGGCTGGCCACCACCTGTTGCCGGATCGATTCCATGTCCCAGCCCTTGGCAATCTCTGCGCGCAAGGCGGCGACACGCGCGGCATGCGCCGGATCCTTGGCGAGGTTGGTCACCTCGAGCGGATCGGCCTCGACATCATAGAGCTGGTCTGGGTCCGACTGGAAATGCACGAATTTGTAGCGACCGCGGCGGATCATGACACCGGGCGCCTTGGCCCCCTCGCCCATATATTCGCCGATCACCTCGTCATGACCTTGCCCGCCCGTGAGATGCGGTACCAGCGAGCGGCCCTCGGTGATCACCTCGTCATGCAAGGGCGCGCCATTGCTGGCGAGATCGAGCAGCGTCGGCAGGATGTCGATCTGCGAGACGGCGGCCTTCACGCGCGCGGCCTTGATGCCGGGGCCGTTGATGATCATCGGAATGCGTGCCGAATTCTCGTACCAGTTCATCTTGAACCACAGCCCGCGCTCGCCCAGCATGTCGCCATGATCGCCCGTGACGATGGTGACGGTGTTGTCGGCAAAGCCCGATTCATTGAGGCTCTGCATCAAATCGGCAAAGCGTTCATCGATATAGGAGACCGAGCCGTAATAGGCGTGGCGCGCATTGCGGATCGCCTCTTCGCTCGGGGCCGGATCCAGCATGCCGATGCCGTTGGAAATGCGTTGACTGTGCGGGTCGAGCGGCACGGAGCCGGCTTTCAGTTTCGGCATGTCGATATCGTCATGCCGGTAGAGATCCCAATGTTCGCGGCGCGCGAGATAGGGATCGTGCGGGCTGATCAGCGAGACGACGAGGCAGAACGGCTTGTCGTCGCCTTTGCGGGCCAGGTCGAACAGATGGCGTTTCGCCTGGAACACCACCTCGTCGTCGAAATCGAGATAGGCCGAGCGTGTGCAGATGCCGGCCTGATGCACGACATCCATGTTGTGGAACCAGTCGAGCTTGGCCTCCGGCTGGTCCCAATTGGGAACCCAGGCGAAGTCCGACGGATAGACATCGGTGGTAAGGCGGCGGTGGAATCCATGGAGCTGGTCCGGCCCGCAGAAATGCATCTTGCCGGAGAGGGTGGTGTCGTAGCCCAGCGCCGAGAGGTGATGGGCGAAGGTCGGGATCTCGGCCGCGAATTCGGCGGCATTGTCCCAGGCGCCGATCTTGGTGGGCAGGCGCCCGGACATGAAGGAATAGCGGGCGGGGGCGCAGAGCGGGTAGTTGCAATAGGCCGCGTCGAACACGACCGATTTGTCGGCGAAGGCCTGCATCGCCGGCATCTTGACCAGTTTATGGCCGTAGCTCGGCATGAATTGCGGCGCCAACTGATCGAGCATGAAAATGACGAAATTGGGCTGTCTGGCTGCCATGACGGTCGCTCCCCATGAAAATCGATATACGCTAAGTGTCATCTTTGTATCTGGCCGGGACAAACGATAAATACTAGAGTCCTAGGCTTAGTCGACCTTAGCCTTGAGTCTCCGATGACGTTCCGGAAACTGCCGCCCTTGGCCATGCTGCGCGCGTTCGAGGCGGCGGCCCGCCATGTGAGCTTCGCCCGGGCCGGGGCCGAACTGGGTGTCACCGCCGCTGCCATCAGCCAGCAGGTGCGGGGCCTTGAGGAACATCTCGGCCAAGCCCTGTTCCTGCGCCGCGCGCAGGGGCTGAGCCTCACCGAGGCCGGCCTTTCCTATCTCACCGTACTGCGCGATGCCTTCGATCGCATGGGGGCGGGGACCGATGAGCTGTTTCATGGCCGCAGCCCGGATGTGGTCTCGCTCCGCGTCACGGCGGGCTTTGCCCATCTGTGGCTGGCACCGCGTCTGCCGCGCTTTCTGGAACAGGCGCCGCATCTGCGGCTGCGGTTGCTGACCGCCCTTTGGACGCCGCTGGAGCTGGACCGCGATGCCGATTTCGAAATCCGCTGCGGCATCGGCGCCTGGCCGGACCTCGCCGCCTATCCCTTGACCCGCGACCGGCTGTTCCCGGTCTGCGCGCCGGAACTGGTTGCGGGGATGGACCGGCCGCTCGCCCCCGATTTCCTGCAGCAGCAGCGCCTCATCCATATCCAGAGCTTTGCCGAAGGTTGGCCGGAATGGTTCCGCGGCGCCGGGGGGGCCGGCCCCGTCACCGACAGCTCGACCATCATCTTCGACACCGCGACCCTCGCCGTCGATCTCACGCTCAGCGGCGGCGGTTTCATGCTGGGCCGCTCCTGCTTCGTCGATTCCTACCTCGCCAAGGGCGACCTGGTCGCCCCCTTCGCCGCCAAGATCAAAAGCAGCGAAGCCTTCTATCTGGTGGAACGCGCCGGCGAGCGCCTGCCGCGCCCGGCGCGCCTTTTCCGCGACTGGGTCCTGGCCGAGGCGGCGGGCTGAGCGACCCATCATCAAGAAATCCTTGAAGCCGCCCCAAGCATTTCTCTCTTTACTCTATCGATCTGATAGTGTTTAAAAGCAGCCTGATGGGTTCGCTGTGCTGACCTTTTTGGCGCAAGCCATGGGGACAGGGGTGAACCGCCAACCGGTTTCCGGGACGGTGCAGATCATGAATTTTCGTCGTCTTTTTCAGCCCAAGTCACTGATTGCGGCCGCTTTTATCGCCGGCACGCCGATCGCTGTGGGAACTCTCGCGACCCTCACGGGCCTCGCCGCCACACCAGCCGTGGCCATCGATGTGATCGGCTTCCAGCAGAAATGGCTGGTCTCGGTCGATGAAGCGCGCGCCCTCATGGCAAGCGGCGCCCTGGTGCTCGATGCCCGCAATGCCGATCTCCGCACAGCTTCCCCGGTCAGGAACGCCCAGCCGATCCGCTGGCGCGACCTCAGTTCTGCCGATGGCAGCCTGTCGACCGATTACGCCGCTTTGTCCCTGCGGCTCCAATCCCTCGGGCTCTCTGCCGACCAGCCGGTCGTGGTGCTGGCCGACCCGTTCCAGGCCTTGGGCGAAGATGCGCGGGTGGTCTGGGCGCTGCGCACCCTCGGCCATGGCCAGACCGTCATGGTCGATGGCGGCCTGCCGGCCCTTCTCGCTTCCGGCCTCCCCACCATCCAGCCGCCTTTGGGGGCCGGCAATTTTGTGGTCGAGCGGCACGATGATTGGTCGCTCCTGCCTGCCGAGGCCGCCCATGGTCTCGTTCTGCTGAAGGCGGCATCAGCCCCCGATCTCCTCACCGAAGACGGCCACCGCAAGCCCGGCGCCGTGATCCAGGCCTGGCTCGACGGGCAGGGCATCGACCGCGACACCGATCTTGCGACCGATGGCGCCGAAGGTCCGGCAGCCCATTGGCTCGCCGCGGTGCTGATCGATCTTGGCTATCCGGTGCGCAATCTCGAAGGGGCGGAAGCCTATCTGCTGTCGGCTGCGAACTGACGATCCAGCCCGGCTAGAGCGATCCAGCCACGCTGAAGCGCGCCGCCCATCTCTCTTCGATCGCCGCATAGGTGCCGTTGGCCTTGATGAGGGCGATGCCCCGGTCCAGGGCCGCCATCGCCTCGGCGGCCTCCGGCCGCTGCTTCGAGAAGGAAACATAGAGCTCCGGCTCGGCCAGCAAACCCACCACCTTCACCTTGCCGCCCAGCTCCCCGGCGTTTTCGGCGATAAGGCTGGCCATCACCCGGTCATAGATCACGCCATAGGATGCGCGCCTCAGTGCCACCAGCCGCAGCACCGCAAGATCCGACGTCACCACGTCCTTGTCGACCGTGGCATCGCTCTGGAACGGCTCGCCATAGGTATAGCCGTTGGTGACGGCGACGCGCTCACCCTGGAGGTCGCCGGCGACGAGGTCCGCCGCCGCTGAATCGACCGGCGCGATGATCACGATGCGTGCTGCGAACAGCGGCACCTTGTGGAACAGGAAGCGTGCCTCGTTCTCCGGCTCCCGTGTCGTGTCGAAGCAGCCGAGCTGCAAGCCCTGTTCCACCTCCTCGAGACAGCGCGCATAGGGCTGGCTGATGAAGGTCACCTGATGCCCGGCGGCGTCATAGGCGGCACGCACCAGATCGACGGCCATCCCCTCAGCCACATTGTTCCGTTCGCCGGAATAGGGAAACCAGTCATCCTCGGCCACGAGTTGAAACGGTTCGTCGGCACGGGCAAAGGGGGCGGGCAGGGCCGGCGCCAAAAGCACCAACAGGATGAGGAGGAGGGACCGCATGATCAGCTTGTCGTCACCGACTTCACCGCCACCTTGCCATAGAGCTCGGGGCGGATCTGCTCGTTGAGCGGCCACCAGTTGCGCACGCGGCGCACCTGGTCGAGATCGATGGTGGTGGTCAGCAGCGCCTCCTCATCGGGCGCGCCGGCCAGGATGACGCCCCAGGGATCGACCACGGTCGAGCGGCCGATGAAGCCGATGCCGGTCACCTTCTCGCGCCCTGTCATGCCGGAGGCGGCGATGAACATCTGATGATCGGTCGCCCGCGCCTTCAACAGGAAATCCCAGTGATCGAAGCGGGGGGCTCAAGAAAGCGGTCGGCAGCAGGATGAGCTCGGCCCCGGCCTTGGCATAGGCGCGGAACATTTCCGGGAAGCGGATGTCGGCGCAGATGCCGATCCCGAAGCGGCATAGATTGGTGTCGTAAAGCTGCAGTTCGGCGCCCGGCGACACTTTCTTCGATTCCATGATGCCGGGCGGCAGATCGGTGCGGTTAGGCACGTCGAAGAGATGCGTCTTCCGGTAACAGCCCAGCAGGTCGCCGCCCGGCCCCAGCACCGGCGCGGTGTTGTAGATCCGCCCATCGGCACCGCGCTCGTAGAACGAGCCGGTCACATACATGGCGTGTTTGCGCGCCGCTGCCGCCATCATCGTGAGAGTCGGTCCGGGGATCGGTTCCGCGAGCAGTTGATGGGCCTCACCGCTGGAAAAGCCGGTGCCGCTGAAAAGCTCCGGCAGCACCACGATGTTGCTGCCGCGCGTGCCGGCAAGCTCCAGATAATGGCAGGCACGCGCCAGATTGCCCGGCTTGTCGTCATCCTGGGCGTTGAACTGGGCGATCGAGATGGTAACGGGCCGCGCTTCGGTCATGGCATCCCTCTACCCAAGGTCTTTCCCCACATAGCCTCGCCCGACGATAGCCCAGCCCGATGCCCCGCAACAGGACCCGTTATGCCGCAAGCATCCTGCTATTGCGCGAGACGCCATCGCCATGGGTGATGCGGCCGGCACTGTCCCGGATCGGCAGCAGCAGGCTGTCGTTCCACAGGGCACCCTCATCGCCGTTTTGTACGGAAGTACAGGATCAGATCACCGGGAATCAAATGCCCAGGATGAATTTCTGCGCCCGCATGATCTCGAAGAAGTCGTTGCTGGCGAACTGCACCGTGCGATTGCCGACATGCCTGGCGCCCGGATACCAGGCGGCGCGATAGGCATCGGTCGGGTTGTTGAACACCACGTCGAGGGTGATCTCCTTGGGCACCGGCAGCAGGCAGGCGGCACGGTCCAGGCCCAGGGCCTTCTTCACCCCGGCCTTGATGTTGGCGCGCGCCACGCTGGGTGCCACGGAAATGGTCGACCGGCCGATCCCTTCCATGGTGGTCACGGTCACCATGCCGGGATTGAGTTTCTGCGCGTCAAGGCAGATGCCCTTGTCGCCGGAAATGAACAGGGCCGGCACCTTGTAATAGGCAGCGGCCGTCGCATGAAGATGAAACTCCGACGCCGGCACGCCGTTGAGCCGAAACTCGCTGATGCGCAGGTTCATGGTATGGGCCAGCGGATTGGTCTCCGATCCCGCGCGACTGTGATAGCCGGTGAAGATCACCGCGTCGAACCCGTCTTCGATCCCCTGCACCATGCTCAAGGGATGCCCGCTCCAGCCGCGGATGATGCGGACACAGGAGGGCAGCTTCTCGGTGATGATGTTGCGCCCGGAATCATGGGCGTCCTTGAGCAGGATCTCGGTCGCGCCACCTTCGATCGCGCCCTCGATCGCCGCCAGGACCTCGCCCGTCATCAGCTCGCGAAATTCCTGATACGAGAAATGCCCCTTCTCGGCCTCGTCCCAATGGGTGATGCCGGCGGTGCCTTCGATGTCGCTGCTGATGAAGACCTTCATGATGCTTCCCAATCGTACGGCTGTAAAAAGCTGTCGCGATTGATGCCTCAAGCAGTCCCAAAAAGCAAATTGCGCGCTCCTTCAGTTTCGCTTCGAGAGGGTCAGGCTCGGCTGCAGGCCGGCGCGGTCGATGACATGGGTGGCCGAGCCGACGATGAGCGGATCGGGTGTCGTCGCCACTTCCAAATCCTTGTTGGGATAGGGCAGGCAGCTCAGGAAATGCAGCATGCAGTTGAGCCGCGCGCGCTTCTTGTCATTGGCCTTGATGATGGTCCAGGGCGCATCGGCTGTGTCGGTATAAAAAAACATCGCCTCCTTGGCCTGGGTGTAGTCGTGCCACTTGTCGATCGATTGCAGGTCGATGGGACTGAGCTTCCACAATTTCAGCGGATCGTTCTTGCGGCCGTGGAAGCGCTTGCGCTGTTCCGCGCGCCCGACCGAGAACCAGTATTTGAACAGGCGCATGCCGCTGTTGACCAGCATGCGCTCCAGTTCAGGACATTGCCGCATGAATTCGAGATATTCGCTGGAGCTGCAGAAACCCATCACCCGTTCGACCCCGGCGCGGTTATACCAGGAGCGGTCGAACAGCACGATCTCGCCGGCCGTCGGCAACTGCTCGATATAGCGCTGGAAATACCATTGCCCGCGTTCCTTGTCGGTGGGCTTCTCCAGCGCCACGACGCGGGCGCCGCGCGGGTTGAGATGTTCCATGAAGCGCTTGATGGTACCGCCCTTGCCGGCCGCGTCGCGCCCTTCGAACAGCACCACGATGCGCTGCCCGGTATCCTTGATCCAGGCCTGCACCTTCAGGAGTTCGACCTGCAGCTGCGCCTTCTGCGCCTCGTAATGGGACGCGCGCAGACCGGTCTCATAGGGATAGGAATCACTCTGGAAATTGGCTTTCAGCCGGGCGGGGTCGCGCAGCAGCTCATGATAGCCCGGCAGGGTCTCGGCTTCCGACAGCCCGGCCCTGACCCAGGGCGCGCCCCGTCGGCTGGCGCGGTGATGGGCGGTATCGTCGTCGCCGCCAATCCTCAAATCGTGCAATTGCGCGGCACCGGCGGCGATTTCCCGGGCAACCGCCTTGGCGGCGGCCTTTGCCGGGTCCTTGGCCGCAGGTCTAGTCGGGGCATGTACCGGGGCATTGCCGGGCGCCTGCTCGGGGGCTTTCGGGCCAGCCTTCGCGGGCGCCGTGACCTGGGCAGGCGGCGTGGCTTTCAGCGCCGTTGTCTTCACGTCCTGGGCCATCAATCCACTCCCCTGTCGCTGAGATGTCATGAATATGACATCTACATCCGCGGGAGCCGCATTGATCTGGGTCAAACGACCGTCTGGCTCGAAGGCCGAAGGTTAATCCTGGGCGCTTTGACGCTCTTCCTTGCGCCGCGCCACGAAAGCCGCCAGCGCTTCGACCACCGCCACATCCATCGCCGGCGCTGTGTAGGCCTCCAGCGCCTGCTGCCAGACCGCGGTCGCACGCATGGTGGCGTCCTTCGACCCGTCTTCGGCCCAGGCGGGGAAACTCCGCCAATCGGCGAGCAGCGGCTTGTGGAACGCATTCTGGTAGCGTTCCAGCGTATGCTGCGCACCGAAGAAATGGCCGCCGGGCTGCACCTCGCGCTGCGCATCCAGCCCCAGCTCCGCATCGTTGATGACGAAAGGCTGCACCAGCGTCGCCATCAAATGCAGCATCTCGACATCGAGCACGATCTTCTCGAACGAGGCACAGAGTCCGCCTTCCATCCAGCCGGCGCCGTGATAGACGAGGTTGGCGCCGCCCATCACCGACGACCACAGCGACATCTGCGATTCATAGGCCGCCTGCGCATCCACCGTATTGCTGGCGCTGGCGTTGCTGGCGCGGTAGGGCAGGCCGTAGCGGCGTGCCAATTGCCCGCCGCACAAGGTCGCCCGCGCATTCTCCGCCGTGCCGAAGGCGGGGGCCCCGGAGCGCAGATCGACATTCGAGGTGAAGGCGCCATAGACGACCGGTGCGCCCGGCCGGGTCAACTGCGTGAGCACGATGCCGGCGAGCGCCTCCGCATTCTGCTGGGCGAGTGCCGCGGCGAGGCTGACCGGCGCCATCGCCCCCATCAGGGTGAAGGGCGTCACCACGACAGCCTGGCCCCATTCGCTCATCGCCATCAGCCCGTCGCTCATCGCCTCGTCGAAGCGACGCGGCGAGTTGACCGAGATGATGGTGAGCACGGATGGATCACCCACGAGATCCTCGCGCGTCTTGCCCCGTGAGATCGCCATCATGTCGATCCCGTCGAGGGCGCGCTCGGCACCGATCGCCGTGCAATGGAACACCTTGTCGGAATAAGTGAGGTTGGCGAGGTAGCAATCGAGATGACGGCTCACCGCCGGCAGTTCCTGCGGTGCCGTCGGCTGGTTGCCGATGAGATGGATGATGTCGAAGCTCTGCGCCAGTTGGATGAGGCGCTGATAATCCTTGAGATTGCCGGGGCGCCGCCCGTTGATCCGGTCCTCGACCATGGGCGGCCCAGCGACCAGGCCGAAGGCGAGGGCATCGCCACCGAGTTCAATCGTCCGCAGAGGATTGCGCGGCGTCAGGCGAAAGCGGCCAGGGACGGTCTCCAGCGCTTCCGTCACCAGTTCGGCTGGAATGCGCACCAGCCCGCTCCCCTCATCGACCCTGGCCCCGGCCCTGGCGAACAAGGCACGCGCCTGCTTCCCCATGAACTCGATGCCGATCTCGTCGAGGATGGTGAGGGAAGCCTGGTGAATGGCCTCGAGCTGATCGGGGCTGAGCGGCTCGATCGGCTTGAGGTGGCGTTTGAGGATCGCGGGGAAATGCCCCTGCGAAAGCCCGCTGTCGCGCGGGCGGCGCGGATGCTCGGCATCGGGCCGCCGGCGCATGGCGGACACGCGCGCCCCGCTCTCGGTTTCATTGGTCATGATCTGCTTGCCCTCGTTACGTCGCTCTTTCCGTTATGGCCGGGCTTGGCCCGGGCATGACGTCGAGAGCATTTGAACGAGCTTAGTGCCGCGCGCTCAGCCTGAACAGAACGACCGATGACAATTATGCACTGGCGCGATGCGCTTTGATCATCACCCGAAATGGCCGGCCTGGTAGTCGGCGAAGGCCTGTTCGATTTCGGCCCTGGTGTTCATCACGAAGGGACCGGCGCGCGCCACCGGCTCGCCGATCGGCCGGGCTGCGAGAATGAGCACACGGGCGCCATCGGGACCAGCCGTGATCTCGATCTCGTCGCCTTCGCCCAGCACAGCCATCTGCGTCACACCGAGATCGCGGCCGCCGATTTGGGCCGACCCTTCGAACACATGGGCCAGCACCGTTGCTTGCGCGTCGACATCGCTCCGCCACGACGTGCCGGCGGGCAAAGTGACGTCGACCAGCAGCGGCTGGCGCGACACGCCGTTGACCGGTCCGCTGAGACCGCCGGCCGTCCCGGCGACGACCTTCAGCGTGACGCCGTTGGTGAGTGTGGTCGCGGGGATCTGGTCCGGCCGGTAATCCTGATAGCGCGGCGCCACCATCTTTTCCGCCGCCGGCAGGTTGATCCAGATCTGGAAACCGCGCATCAGGCCATCGGTCTGTTCCGGCATTTCCGAATGGACGAGGCCGCGCCCGGCCGTCATCCATTGCGCACCGCCCGGCTCCAGCAACCCGCTGTTCCCCTTGTTGTCGAAATGCCGCATGAGGCCGGCCAGCATGTAGGTCACGGTCTCGAAGCCGCGATGCGGATGATCGGGAAAGCCGCCGATATAGGTACCAGGATCGTCCGAGCCGAACTCGTCGAACAGCAGGAAGGGATCGATCTGCATGATTCCCTGCACCGGGAACAGGCGCTTCATATGGACGCCGGCGCCGTCCGAGGTCTCCTGGCCGGTGATGATGTGCTGTGTCTGACGTCTGGCCATTGCGGCACCTCGCGATTCTTCATGTGGGCTATCGTTCATGGGGACAGATTAGGGCCTGGACGCTGCATGAACAATAAGGCGCGGCGTCACCTGAATGTTTCCCTTATTGCAACAATCTCCCCGGCCGCGCCGGCATGCTATAGCTGGTGTCGACATTTCAACCTGCGGCGAGACCTACCGTGCTGAAATTCATCCATCTCACCGATACGCATCTGGTCGGACGCGGCGCGGCGCTCTATGGCACCGATCCCGCCTGGCGCCTCCGCGCCTGTGTCGCCGACATCCTCGCCGCCCATGGCGATGCCGCCTTCTGCGTCATCACCGGCGATCTCACCCATTGGGGCAGCAGCGACGCCTTCGCCGAGCTGCGCGAGGTGCTGGCCCCCCTGCCGATGCCGGTACATCTCGCCGTGGGTAACCATGACGACCGATCTGCGCTGCGCGCAGCCTTTCCGGATGCATTCAGCGATATTCAGGCTTCGTCCAGGGCGTTGTCACGACGCCGGAAGGGCGCTTTCTCATCCTGGACACGATCGAGCCGGGCTGTTCCCACGGCGTGTTCTGCGACCGCCGCGCCGCGTGGCTGGCGCGGACATTGGCCGAGAATGGGGACGACCCGATCTATCTCTGCCTCCATCATCCGCCTTTTGCGGTGGGCATTCCCGGCATGGACCGGTTGACCCTGCGCGACAGCGCGGCATTCGAACGGGCGATCGCACCGCATCTCGCGCGCATCCGGCATATCTTCTTTGGCCATGTGCATCGTCCGGTTTCCGGCAGCTGGCGCGGCCTGCCCTTTTCGACCCTCCATGGCACGAACCATCAGGTGGCGTTGACGCTGGGCGGTTATCTGTCGCCGGCCCAGGCGGTGGTGGAAAACGCCCCGGTCTGGGGATCGCATGAAGCGCCCCATTACGGCGTGGTGCTGATCGAGGGCGATCTCGTGCTGGTGCATCAACGCCCGTTCATGGCCGGGCCTGAGCGCTTCCGGCTGTAACTGAACAAGGCCGGATGTGGGATCACATCCGGCCTTATCAGATCGACAGCATCGTCTTGCCAGGTTGGGCAGTGACCTGACCAGGCGTTCGAGCTTGACCCGATTATTGCTTCTTCACCGTATCCTCGAGGAAGAAACGACCGAGCGGGTTCTGGTAGAAGCCCTCGATGTTCTTCCGCGTCACGTTGCGATAGGGGCTGTAATAGAGATCGATCCAATGCGCCTCGTCCTTGGCGATGGTCTGGATCTCGATATACATGGCCTCGCGCTTCGCCGGGTCCATCTCGACGCGGGCCGCGGCCACCAGTTCCTTCACCTTGTCGTTCTTGTAATGGGTCATGTAGTTGTTGTTGGCGTCATGGCCCAGCACGAAGGTCGTCTTCTGGTCGGGATCAATGACGTCGTTGGTCCAGTAATTGGTGGCGACATCATATTCGCCATCCACTTCCATCTGCCAAGATGAGCTGGGATCGACCTTGGTGATGTTGACGGTGACACCGGCCTTGGCCAGCTGCTGCTGGATGAGGATCGCGGTCTGCTCAGAGACTTCATCGCCGGTATCGACGATGTAGTTGAGTGTGAGGTCCGCAGCCCCCGCATCAGCGAGCAGCTTCTTCGCACCCTCGGGGTCGTAGGGGCGCGCGAGGTTCTTGTCGTTGTGATAGAGAGCGCCCTTCGGCACGTAGGAATTGGCCACTTCACCGAAGCCGAAGGTCGCCGTGTCGACGATCGCCTGCTTGTCGATCGCCATGTCAAGGGCGCGGCGCACATCGACCTTGTCGAGCGGCGGGTTGCGATGGTTGATGAGGAGATGATCCTCGCGCGTCGAGGGGTCGAGATGGATGTTGAGATTGGCATCCTTCTGCAATTCGGCGATGCGCGAGAAGGGCACGAAGATCGCGGCATCCAGTTCGCCCGCCTGCACCTTCAGCATGCGGGTGTTGTCGTCGGGGACCGAGATCCACTCGACGCCGTCAAGCTGCACGCGGTCGGCTTCCCAGAAATTGGGATTCTTCTTCAAGACCACCTTTTCGCCGCGCTTCCACTCTTCCATCGTGAAGGCGCCCGACGCCAGGGGCTTTTCCGCGATGGCGTCTTCGCCCATCTCGGTCACGTTCTTTTCAGAGAGCACCGAGGCACCCGGCATGGCAAGTGACGCCAGGAACGGTGCTGCCGCCTGGTTGAGCGTGATGACCAGCGTGCGGTCATCCTTGGCCTCCGCCGTCTTGATCACCTTGTAGCTGTCGGCCCAGAGCGAACCCGGATTGTCGCGGATGCGCAGCAGGGTGAAGGCACCGTCCTTGGCCGTGATGGGCGAGCCGTCGGAGAATTTCGCGTCCCGCATCTTCAACGTATAGGTGAGGCCGTCATCCGAGATTTCCCAGCTTTCAGCGAGGCCCGGCTCCAGCTTGGCGCCGCTCTTGTCCACCCGCACCAGCACGTCATAGACATTCGAGAAGACCCAGAAATCGACGTTCTGCGTGGTCTTGATCGGGTCGAAGGTCGTGCCGTCCTCGCGCCGTCCGATGCTCAAAGTCCCGTCGGCCTCGGCCATACTCGTTCCCAGTGTCAGCAGCGCAAACACGCTCGCCGCGCATATTCCCAACCATTTTTTCTTAAGCATGGATCGTCTCCCTGGTTTGTTGATCGGTCGAATTTTGGTCCTGATAGAGATGGCACGCAACATGGCAATTGTTGACGAAGCGCTGCGCCGGCGCCGGGCCTGTCCTGCAGACCGGCATCACGTCCGGGCAGCGCGGATGAAAGGCGCAGCCCGCCGGGATATCGAGCGGGCTTGGCGGTTCGCCGCCCAAAGGATCGTCGGGCAGGCCGCGATCGGGATCGATCTCCGGAATGGCCCGCATCAAGGCCCTGGTATAGGGATGCTGCGGCTTGCCGAACACATCTTCGGTGAGACCTTCCTCGACGATGCGCCCCAGATACATGACGATCACCCGGTCGCACAGGCGCCGCACCACGCCAAGATCATGGGCGATGAAGATGAGGGCGAGGTTCATCCGGCTTTTCAGCTCGATGAGCAGGTTGATGATCTGCGCCTGGATCGAGACATCGAGGGCCGCCACGCATTCATCGGCGATGATGAGCTTCGGGTTGATGGCGAGCGCCCGGGCGATGCCGGCGCGCTGGCATTGCCCGCCGCTCAAGGCCGCCGGCCTACGGTCGGCAAGATCGGGACTGAGGCCCACCAGTTCCATCAACTCGGCAACACGCGCCTTGATGTCGCCAGCCGGCACCTTCTTATGCACGCGCAGCACCTCGGCGAAGGCGTTGCCGATCGCCATGCGGGGATTGAGCGCGTTATAGGGGTCCTGGAAGATCATCGCCGTTTCGCGGTGGAGGCGAGCGATGCCGGCCGCATCCGCCCCGCCCACATCGATCCCATCGAAGAAGACGCGGCCTTGCGTGATGGCACCGAGATGGAGGAGCGCCCGCCCCAGCGTGCTCTTGCCGCAGCCGCTTTCGCCGACCAGTCCCAAGGTCTCGCCGGCTGCAAGCTCGAACGAAACGCCATTGACCGCGCGCACCAGCTTTGCCTTGCGGCCGAGACCGCCACCGGCCTTGAAATGAACCGCGAGGTCCTCGACACGGAGCAACGGCGCGCTCATGACGCGACACCCGCCGTCACCGGACAGGCCGCGAGATGCTGGGCCGCGCGCAACGTCAAGGGCGGCACCATTTGCCGGCAGCTCGCCACCGCGAGATCGCAGCGCGGATGAAAGCGGCAGCCATCTGGCATCTGCCCGGTACTGGGCGGCTGGCCGGGAATGCTCGGTAGCAGGCGCCCGTCCAGCTTGTGTCCCGGCTGGCAGGCAATGAGGCGCGATGTATAGGGATGGAACGGCGCCTGAAGCACGTCGCGCTTGGGTCCCGTCTCCACCAGCCTGCCGCCATACATGACCGCGATGCTGTCGCAGGCCTGCGCCACCACACCCAGATCATGGGTCACCAGGATGATCGACAAGCCGCGGCTGTCGCGGAGATCGAGCAGCAGGCGCAGGATCTGCGCCTGCACCGTCACATCCAGCGCCGTGGTGGGTTCGTCGGCGATGAGGAGCTGCGGGTCGCAGGCCAAGGCCGCCGCGATCATCGCCCGCTGCCGCATGCCACCGGAAAATTCATGGGCGTGGCCGAGCGCCCGGCGTGCCGGATCCGGAATGCCCACCTGGCGCAGCAGGTCGATGGCCTGGCTCCACGCTTCGGCGCGGCTGACGCCGCGATGGACGAGGATGCTCTCCGCCACCTGGTCGCCGATGCTCATAACGGGGTCCAGATGGCTCGCCGGATTCTGGAAGATCATGCCGACCGAGGCGCCGCGCTCGGCGCGGATTTCCGCCTCCGGCATGCGCGCAAAATCGCGCCCGTCGAAAATAACCTCGCCCTCGCTCAGACGAAGATTGGCGCCGGGCAGCAGGCGCAGGATGGCGCGGCAGGTGACGCTCTTCCCCGACCCGCTCTCACCCACCAGCCCCAGCACCTCGCCGCGCCCGACCGTGAAGCTCACTTCCTCGACAATGTCGAAGGAGTGCCCGTGGCGCCGGGCGGTCACGCGCAGATTGCGGACATCGAGCAGGGGCTTGGTCATTCCCGCACCCCGAGATGTTCGCCGAGCCCATCGGCGAGCAGGCTGAAGCCCAGCGCCATGACGACGATGGCAAGGCCCGGGAAGGCGGTGATCCACCAGGCGGTGGTGATGAAATTCTGCCCCTCGGCGATCATGATGCCCCATTCGGCGGTGGGCGGCTGCACGCCCAAGCCCAGATAGGAGATGGCGGCGCCGCTCAGCACGACGAGCACCACGTCCGACATCGAGAACACGATCGAACCGGTCAGCACATTGGGGAGGATATGGCGAAAGAGAATGCGCGGATGACTGTAGCCGAGACTCCGCGCCGCCAGCACGAAATCCGCCGACTTCAGCACCAGCACCTGCGCGCGGATGAGCCGCGCATAGGAGACCCAGCCCACCAGCGCCATGGCGATGTAGAAGCTGGAAAGACCGGGCTTGAGGATGGCGATGATGGCCAGCATCAGGACCAGGAAGGGAAAGGCCAGCACGATATCGACCACCCGCATGGCGACGGCATCGACCGCGCGGCCGGCATAACCGGCGATGGCGCCCACGGTGGTGCCGATGAGGAAGGGGAAGGCGACGCCGATCAACCCCATCTGCAGATCGATGCGCGCCCCCCAGATGATGCGCGAGAGAATGTCGCGGCCAAAATTGTCGGTGCCGAACGGATAGGCGAAGCTCGGTGGCTGCAGCTTGACCGCAAGATTCTGCGCGATGGGATCGAACGGCGCCACCCAAGGTGCAAAGATCGCGATGAGGATGATGAAACCGATCAGCCCGCCGCCGAGATAAAGCGGCAGCGGATAGCGGCCAAAGCGCGGCAGCCAGTTCGGGCGTGTTGCCACCGCCGCACGGCTCACAATTCCACCCGGGGATCGATGGCCACGGTGAGGATGTCGGCCAGGAAATTCACCACCACCGTGGCGCAGGCAAAGACCAAAGCGACGGACTGCACCACCATGTAATCGCGCGTGAAGATGCCGCGCACCAAGAGCTGCCCCATGCCGGGGATCGAGAACACGGTCTCGATGACGACGCTGCCGCCGATGAGCCAGCCGATATTGACCGCGAGCAGATTGATCGCCGGAATGACCGCATTGG
Source organism: Rhodospirillaceae bacterium (assembly GCA_016712715.1). Lineage (NCBI taxonomy): Bacteria > Pseudomonadati > Pseudomonadota > Alphaproteobacteria > Rhodospirillales > Rhodospirillaceae > Rhodospirillaceae bacterium. Next base: position 748,610 of record JADJQM010000002.1, on the reverse strand, counting down.
GCAACACATGTCGCCAGAACACGCGCGACTCCGACAATCCCCGCGCGCGGGCCGCCGTCGCATGGTCGGAGGCCAGTTCCGCGATCATGCTGGCGCGCAGGTTTCGCGTGATGACGGCGGAGAGGGCCAGCGCCACGGTGAAGCAGGGCAGCACCAGGTGATGGAGCTGATCGATGAGCGTGTCGCCCCAGCCCGCCACGGGAAAGAGGTCGAGCTTCACGCTGAAGACGATGATCAGCATGATGGCGAGCCAGAAGGGCGGGAAGCCGAGGCCCGCGGTCGAGAACAGGCGAATGGCATGGTCAGTAAAGCGCCCGCGCTGCGTCGCGGCCAACGACGCCAGCGGAATGGCCAGCAACAAGGAGAGGAGCACGCTGCCGAGGATGAGGGCCAGCGTCGGCCCCACCCGTTCACCCACCAATTGCAGAACGGGGATCTTGTAGAGGATCGACTTCCCCATATCGCCCAGGCTGAGGTTCTTCAGGAAATAGACATATTGCAGCCAGATCGGCTCATCCAACCCGAACTGCGCGCGGATGCGGGCGATGGCCTCGGGCGTGGATTTCGCCCCCAGCAGCACCCGCGCCGGATCGCCGGGGATGAGCCGCACCAGCACGAAGGTCACAAGGCTGATGCCGAACAGCACGGGAATGAGCTGCAGCGGACGCGCCAGGATAAAGCGGTAACGATGCAGGTTCATGTGCCGCCCAGGCTCATCTGGCGCCGTGGCGTGTCAGAAAGTCGATCAGCACCGGATAATAGGCATGCGGTTCTTCGTAAAACGGCATGTGGCTGCTGTTCGGGAAGACGTGCAACTCGGCATCCTTGAGGTGTAGCTTCATGCGCAGCGAGCAGGCCGGCGTCAGCTCGTCATGCTGGCCCGTGGTGATCAGGACCGGGCAGGGGATCTTGTGCAGGTCCGGCACGCGGTTCCAATCCTTGAGGTTCCCGGTATAGAGGAACTCATTGGGTCCCTGCATGGTGCCATAGGGCCCCATGTTCCAATCGTCGAGCGAGCGCTTCACCGGCGCCGGCCATTCCTGAAGCCTGCAGACATGCCGGTAATTGAGGATGGTGACCGCCGCCTGATATTCCGGATGGGTCAGCGTCCCCTGCGCCTCATGCCGCTGCATCATGGCGACCGTTTCCGAGCCCAGCGCATCACGCAGCCGCATCAGCTCGCCGATGAGATGCGGCATGTCGGCATTGGTGTCCTCGAGGATGAGGGTCTTCAGATTTTGGGGATGCGTCACCGCATATTCGATGGCGAGCCAGCCGCCCCAGGAATGGCCGACGAGATGCACCTTGCCCAGGCCGAGCGTGGTGCGGACCGTCTCGACCTCCGCCACATAGCGCGTGATGTTCCAGAGTTTCGCATCGGTCGGCCGGTCCGAGGCCCCGGTGCCCAGCTGATCGAAGGTCACCACCCGGAAACCCTGGTCAACGAGGCAGGAATGCGCCTCGCGCAGGTAATCACAGGGCAGGCCCGGCCCACCATTCAGCAGCAGAACGGTGTCCGTTCCCTGGCCGAAACTGTAGGTGACGACCTTAAACCCATCGACCGTGATCTCGCGCCGCTCATCGGCCGCCATCTCGCGCCACATGCCCCGTCCCTCTCACGTCACCCAGCCAGTCACGGCCAACCTGTCATGCCACGCGTTCTTGTTCGACACGTGTGCAGTTGTGATGCTAGGGCTTTCGCAGTTGCGAGATCAAGCGCATTCGCTGCCCGAACCTCGCAAGACTAGGTTGCGTGCCTCGCTCCCGCTTGACGCCTGACGCCCCACGCTTGACCGCAAGGGCGCGCCGTCATCGCATCTGGTTCCCCTCACCCCAACCCTCTCCCCATTTCATGGGGCGAGGGAGTTCCTGGCGAGCTAGCTCTTAAGCCCCTCGCCCCTTTGGGGAGAGGGGTTGGGGTGAGGGGTTTAGCGCGGCCCGGTGAGCTTGAACCGCGCATCGCTGAGATAGCCGAGTGTCGCCCGCGCCGTTGCCACCGACGTGGGATCAAGCTCGGCGAGGATCACGGCGGGTTCGGCCGCCGCGCGCACCAGCACCTGGCCGTCGGGACCGACGATGCAGGAGAGGCCGGCATACTCCCAATCCGCTTCCGACCCCGCCTGGTTGGCATAGGCCACGAACAGCCCGTTCTCCACCGCGCGCACCGGACTCATCATCTCCGCGATCTGCGCCCAATGTTTGCGGAGTGCTGTCGGCGCCACCACCAATTGGGCGCCGGCCAGCGCGCAGGCGCGCACGGTTTCCGGGAATTCGACGTCGTAGCAGATGACGGGCGCCACCTTCATGCCGCAGAGCTCGAAGGTCACCAGCCGGTCGCCGGCCGCGAACACGGCACGCTCCTCGTCGCTCGGCAGATGCAGCTTGCGATAGAGGGCAAGGCTCTTGCCATCGGCGCCGAACACCTGCACCGAATTGTAGATGAGATCGCCATCCCGCTCGGGAAAGCCATAGAGGATGGCGACTCCGGTTTCCTGGGCGAGCAATGCCACGGCTTGCGCAAAGGCGCCGTCCGCCGGTTCAGCGAGCGCGCGCAGATCGGCTGCGGGCAGGCGATAACCGGTCATGAACAGTTCCGGCGTCACCAGGAGATCGGCGCGGCCGGCGAGATGCCGCGCCACTTCGCTGATCGCCGTCAATTGCCAGTCCTTATCACCCGGCACCGAATCGTTCTGCAGCAGCGCGAGGCGCATGGACATCCCCGGAAAGTCTTGCCCGCCATCAAATCTATGCGAGCCTCTATAGCTTAAGCTTGGCGTCAGGTGGCACAGGCTTATATCTCATGGATGGATATCAGAACGACATCGGCGGCGGACCTGGCCGCCCTGACGGCCCTGCATGATGCGGCCTTCGGCACCCTGTTCGAGGGTAAGCTGGTGGCCGAGCTCATGGCGGCGGACCTTGCCGCCTTGTCCCTGGTAGCGCTCGAAGATGGAAACATCGTCGGCCATATCCTGTTCAGCCCGATGATTGTCGAGATCGACGGGGAAACCGTGCTGGCCTTGGCGCTGGCACCCCTTGCCGTCCATCCAGACCACCAGCGTCGCGGCATCGGCTCGGCCCTCACCAAGGTCGGCCTTGCCCGGGCGCGAAAAGCGGGGTGGGAGGCCGTCATCGTCCTCGGCCATCCGGAATTCTATGCCCGCTTCGGTTTCCGGGCCGACCTCGCGCAAGGGTTCGACGCCCCCTTTTCCGGCCCGGCCTTCATGGCGCTGGAATTGACCAATGCGTCGTTAAGTGGTAGAAAAGGCAGGATCATTTATCCAGCACCCTTCGGCATTCCAGCCTCCGGGGACGCCCCGGCGACGGTTTGATAACCAACTATCGCCCTTTTTGATAAATTTCTTTTATCAGATCATAATAGAGAGCGATTTGAATCCCGGCCTTCGGTTGTGGATTACTGATCCCATGTCGTTTTCAAGACACCAAAGCCGGCACTTCCGCCTTACACCAAAGGCCAATTGTGATCCGGCCGTCGGGAGAGAGAAAGCCAATGTCGGGATTAGCCGCCGCGAATTCCCCCGCGAGATCCTGGGATAACGATGCCGCCTTGAGCATCGTCCAGGAGAAGAAGAGCCTGGATGGCGCGCTCATGCCCATCCTCCACGCCCTCAACGACGAATTCGGCTATGTCGATGCCAGCGTTGTCCCGGTGATCGCCGAGGAGCTCAATTTGAGCCGCGCCGAGGTTCATGGCGTGCTCACCTTCTATCATGACTTCCGCAAGGAACCTGCCGGCCGCCATGTCATCAAGATCTGCCGCGCCGAAGCCTGCCAGTCGATGGCGGGCCGCGATCTCGAGGAGCATGTGAAACGGCATCTGCGTGTCGCGATGGGCGAAACCACGCCCGACAAGGTCTTCACCGTCGAGGCGGTCTATTGCCTCGGCCTCTGCGCCTGTTCGCCGGCCATGAGCATCGACGGCAAACTGCACGGCCGCGTGACACCACAGCGTTTCGACGCCCTCATCGCGGAGAAGCGTTCATGAGCATCACCCTTTATCTCCCCGGCGATTCAGCCGCCCTCGCCTTGGGCGCCGACGAGGTCGAACATGCGCTGAAGGTCGAGGCCCTTGCCCGCAAGCTCGATCTCACCATCATCCGCAACGGCAGCCGTGGTCTCTTCTGGCTGGAGCCGATGCTGGAAGTGGTGACGCCCGAAGGCCGAATCGCTTATGGCCCGGTGACGGCGGGCGATGTCCCAGGCCTCCTCGCCGACAATTTCCTCCACGGCGACAAGAAGCACCCGCTCTACCTCGGCAAGCCGGAAGAGATTCCGTACTTGAAGAACCAGGAGCGCCTGACCTTCGCGCGCTGCGGCATCATCGATCCGACCGACATCGAGGATTACATCGCCCATGAGGGCTATCGCGGCCTGAAGAACGCCGTGCGCCTGCAGGGTGCTGCCATCGTCGACGCCGTCACGGAATCCGGCCTGCGCGGTCGCGGTGGCGCCGGCTTCCCGACCGGTATCAAGTGGAAGACGGTGCTGGGCCTTGAGTCGGATCAGAAATACATCGTCTGCAATGCCGATGAGGGCGACAGCGGCACCTTCGCCGACCGCATGATCATGGAGGGCGATCCCTTCCTGCTGGTGGAAGGCATGACCATCGCCGGCTTGGCTGTGGGTGCCACCAAGGGCTTCATCTATATCCGCAGCGAATATCCCGACGCCTACCGGCAACTCGAAAAAGCCATTGTCGCCGCCAACCGCAAGGGCTATCTCGGCCCCGACGTGATGGGCTCTGGCAAGGCCTTCGATCTCGAACTGCGCTTAGGCGCCGGCGCCTATATCTGCGGCGAGGAAACCTCGCTGCTGGAAAGCCTCGAGGGCAAGCGCGGCATGGTGCGCGCAAAGCCGCCGCTTCCCGCCATCAAGGGCCTGTTCGGCAAACCCACCGTCATCAACAACGTGCTCTCCTTCGTGGCGGTGCCGACCATCCTCGACAAGGGGGCGACGTTCTACAAGGATTACGGCATGGGCCGTTCACGCGGCACGATGCCGTTGCAGCTCGCCGGCAATATCCGCCATGGCGGCCTGGTCGAGAAAGCCTTCGGCATCACCTTGCGCCAGGTGATCGAGGAATTCGGCGGCGGGACCGCCACCGGCAGGCCGCTCCGCGCGGTGCAGGTGGGTGGTCCCTTGGGCGCCTATTTCCCGGATGCGCTCCTCGATACGCCGCTCGATTACGAAGCGATGGCCGCTGCCAAGGGCATGCTGGGCCATGGCGGCATTGTCGTCTTTGACGACAGTGTCGATCTCTCGCTCCAGGCGCGCTTTGCCATGGAATTCTGCGCCATCGAATCCTGTGGCAAGTGCACGCCCTGCCGCATCGGCTCGACCCGCGGCGTCGAAGTCATCGACCGCATCCGCCATGGTGAGAACCGGCAGAAGAACATGGAGCTGCTGGCCGACCTTTGCGACACCATGCTGGATGGTTCGCTCTGTGCGCTGGGCGGCCTGACGCCGTTCCCCGTGCAAAGCGCCATCCGCCACTTCCCGGAAGATTTCAACCGCCCGCACGCCCAAGCGGCGGCTGAGTAGGAGATAGATCATGCTGATCCAAGAAACCGATTACGGGACGCCGATCCGCCTCTCCACCAAGCTGGTGACGCTCACCATCGACGGCCAGGACGTGACGGTGCCCGAGGGCACCTCGATCATGCGCGCCGCGGCCGAGATGGGCACCAAGGTGCCGAAGCTCTGCGCGACCGACAGCATTGAGGCCTTCGGCTCCTGCCGGCTTTGCGCGGTCGAGATCGAGGGTCGCAGGGGAACGCCCGCTTCCTGCACGACACCGGTCGAGAACGGGCTCAAGGTCTGGACCCAGACCGGCAAGCTCGCCAAGCTCCGCCGCAACATCATGGAACTCTATATCTCCGACCATCCGCTGGATTGCCTGACCTGCCCCGCCAACGGCAATTGCGAATTGCAGGACATGGCGGGCGTCGTGGGCCTTCGCGATGTGCGCTACGGCTTCAAGGGCGCCAATCATCTGGATGCCCAGAAGGATGAGAGCAATCCCTATTTCACCTTCGACGCCTCGAAATGCATCGTCTGCTCGCGCTGCGTGCGCGCCTGCGAGGAAGTGCAGGGGACCTTCGCCCTCACCATCGACAGCCGCGGCTTTGCTTCCACCGTCTCGGCCGGCCAGAAGGAAGATTTCCTCGGCTCCGAATGCGTCTCCTGTGGTGCCTGCGTGCAGGCCTGCCCCACGGCGACGCTCATGGAAAAGACCATCATCGAGGCCGGCCAGCCGGAACATTCGGTCGTCACCACCTGCGCCTATTGCGGTGTCGGCTGCTCCTTCAAGGCCGAGCTGCGCGGCACCGAAGTCGTCAACATGGTCCCCTACAAGGACGGCCAGGCCAATCACGGCCATTCCTGCGTCAAGGGCCGTTTCGCCTGGGGCTACACCACGCATCAGGACCGCATCACCAAGCCGATGATCCGCGCCAAGATCACCGACCCCTGGACGGAAGTCACCTGGGAGGAGGCGATCAACCACGCGGCTTCCGAATTCAAGCGCATCCAGAAGAAATACGGCCGCACCTCGGTTGGCGGCATCACCAGCTCGCGCTGCACCAATGAAGAAACCTATCTTGTGCAGAAGCTCATTCGCGCGGCCTTCGGCACGAACAATGTCGACACCTGCGCCCGCGTCTGCCACAGCCCGACCGGCTACGGCCTCTCGACCACCCTTGGCACCTCGGCCGGTACGCAGAATTTCGATTCGGTGCGCGAAGCTGATGTCGTGATGGTGATCGGCGCCAACCCGACCGACGGCCATCCGGTCTTCGCGAGCCATCTCAAGAAGCGCCTGCGCCAGGGCGCCAAGCTCATCGTCATCGATCCCCGCCGCATCGATCTGGTGAAGTCGCCGCATATCCAGGCGCAATACCACCTGCCGCTCAAGCCCGGCACCAATGTCGCCATGATCAACGCCATCGCCCATGTCATCGTGACCGAGGGGCTGGTGCAGGAAGACTATGTCGCCGAGCGTTGCGACATGATGGAATTCAACCGCTGTCGCGACTTCGTCTCCGACAAGCGCCATGCGCCGGAGGAAATGGAGAAGTATACCGGCGTGAAGGCAGCCGACGTCCGTGCCGCAGCGCGCCTCTATGCCAGTGTCAAGAACGCCGCCATTTATTACGGCCTCGGCGTCACCGAGCACAGCCAGGGCTCGACCATGGTCATGGGCATGGCCAACCTCGCCATGGCGACCGGCAATATCGGCCATGTCGGCGCCGGCGTGAATCCCCTGCGCGGGCAGAACAATGTGCAAGGCTCCTGCGACATGGGCTCGTTCCCCCATGAACTGCCGGGCTACCGCCATATCGCAACCGATGCCGTGCGCCACCAGTTCGAAGCGGCCTGGGGTGTGACGCTGGATCCGGAACCGGGCTTGCGCATTCCCAACATGCTGGATGCCGCCGTCGACGGCACCTTCATGGGCATCTACATCCAGGGTGAGGACATCGCGCAGTCCGATCCCAACACCAAGCATGTGACCGCCGGCCTCGAGGCGATGGAATGCGTGGTCGTCCAGGACATTTTCCTGAACGAGACCGCGAACTACGCCCATGTCTTCCTGCCGGGCACCACGTTCCTGGAGAAGGACGGCACCTTCACCAATGCCGAACGCCGCATCAACATGGTGCGCCAGGCCATCCCGCCGATGCCGGGCTATGCCGATTGGGAAGTGACCATGATGCTCAGCAACGCGCTGGGCTACAAGATGGACTACACGCATCCGTCCGAGATCATGGACGAGATCGCGCGCCTCACCCCCACCTTCAAGGGTGTCTCCTACAAGCGCCTCGAGGAGCTGGGCTCGATCCAATGGCCCTGCAATGACGCGGCACCCGAAGGCACGCCTACCATGCATATCGACAAGTTCGTGCGTGGGCTTGGCCGCTTCATGATCACCGAATTCGTGCCGACCGAGGAACGGGTGGGACCGCGCTTCCCGCTCATCCTCACCACGGGCCGAATTTTGAGCCAGTACAATGTCGGCGCGCAGACACGACGGACCGAGAATGTCGCCTGGCATCCCGAGGACGTGCTGGAGATCCACGCCCATGACGCCGAGCAGCGCGGCATCCGCGACGGCGACAATGTGGCGGTGGTGAGCCGCGTCGGCGAGACGAGCTTGAAAGCCGTCATCTCCGAACGCATGCAGCCCGGCGTGGTCTACACCACCTTCCACCATGTCGGCACCGGCGCCAACGTCATCACCACCGACTTCTCCGACTGGGCGACCAATTGCCCGGAATACAAGGTGACGGCGGTCGAGGTGCGGCTCTCCAACCATCAATCGGAATGGCAGCGCGAAAACGCCTTGTTCCGCGACGCCACCCGCCGCATCCACAAGGCAGCCGAATAGACCGATGGACAAGCGCCTGAAGCAGGACAACAGCGAACCACCGGTGGCCGACATGCCGCCGGTGGTGATGCCTGTGAAGCTGCAACAGCTGCGTTATGACGGCACCGTCCTCGACCGGCTCGACATGCTGGCGGAGGAGGTGCCGGTGGCCCTCGTCTATAACGGCGTCTCTCATGCCGTGATGATGGCGAGCCCCGCCGACCTCGAGGATTTCGCCCGCGGTTTCTCCTTGAGCGAAGGCATCATCGAGCAATCATCCGAGATCCGCGGTGTCGAGGCGATCCCGCACGCGAAGGGCATCGAGCTCATCATCGATCTCGCCCCCGGCTCCTTCTGGCGCTTGAAGGAGCGCCGCCGCACCATCGCCGGGCGCACCGGCTGCGGCCTCTGCGGCCTCGACAGTTTGGAAGCCGTGGCGCGCGATCTGCCCAAGGTCGCGGCCGATACGAAGATTTCACTTGGCGCGATCAAGCATGCCCTGGCCTCTTTGCCCGCGGCGCAGACCTACAATGCCCAGGCCTATGCGCTCCATGCCGCGGCCTTCTGCGACCGGGATGGCAAGCTGCTGCTGGTGCGCGAGGATGTCGGCCGCCACAACGCGCTCGACAAATTGATCGGCGCGGTCATGGGATCGGGCCTCGATCCCACGCGCGGCTTCTGCGTCATCACCAGCCGCTGCTCGGTCGAGATGGTGCAGAAGGCGGTCATCGCCGGCATGCCCATCCTGGTTTCCGTCTCGGCGCCGACCCTGATGGCGCGGCGCACCGCCGACGAGGCCGGCATCACCTTGCTCGCCTTGGCGCGCGACGACAGCGCGCTTGCCGTCACCCATCCAGAACGCATTTCGCTTTAGGAGTTTCCGGCCGTGAACAATGACCGCCTCGTCTCGATGGCCAACCAGATTGCCGATTTCTTCCAGAGCTATCCGGAAGCCGAAGCCGTCGAAGGCGTCTCGGTCCATATCCACAAATTCTGGGACCCGCGCCTGCGCCAGGGCATCTTCGCGCATCTCAACGCCGGCGGCGCCGGGCTGAAGCCGATCGCCTTGAAGGCCCTGCAGCATCTTGCTGAAACGCAACCCAATCTGTCGAAGAGCGCGTGACCAGGCGGCGCCGGAGCTAGCATGCTCGTGCGCCAGCTCGTCTATCTCGCAGCCCTTGCCCGCGAGCGGCATTTCGCCCGCGCCGCTGCCGCCTGCAACATCACGCAGCCGGCCCTCTCGACCGCGATCAAGCAGCTCGAGGAGGAACTCGGTGTCCCCCTGGTCGATCGCGACAAGCGCTTCAAGGGCTTCACGCCGGAGGGCCAGGAGGTGCTGCTCTGGGCGCGGCGCATCCTCTCCGACTATGATTCACTCCGCCAGGGCATCCAGAACGCCAAGCGGTCCTTGACCGGCACGCTGCGCCTCGGCGTCATTCCCTCGGCGCTGCCTCTGGTGCCCCTCGTCACCGACCCGCTTTACGACCGCCACCCGCAGGTGCGCGTCACCGTCTGGTCGACAAGCTCGGCCGAGATCCAGCAGGGCATCGATCATTTTGAGCTCGAGGCCGGCATCACCTATCTCGAATCCGAGCCGCTGAAGGGCGTATTGCAGCGCCCGCTTTACACCGAGCGCTATGTGCTGCTGACGCCGGAGCATGGCCCCCTGGGCACCGCGCGGGTCGCCACCTGGCGCCAAGCGGCGGAACTGCCGCTTTGCCTGCTCACCCCAAACATGCAGAACCGGCGCATCATCGACGCCATCTTCAAATCGCTGGATTGCAGCCCCCGCCCGCAGCTCGAGACCAATTCCGTGGTCAATCTCTGCGCCCATGTGCGCTCCGGCCGCCTCTCCAGCATCGTGCCCAAATCCCTGATCCAGGTCCTGGGCATGCCATCGGGTGCCGTGGCCCTCGACCTCACCGAACCCGATATCAGCCGCCAGGTGGGCCTGGTCGTCCCCGACCGCGAGCCCCTCTCGCCCATCAGCCTTGCCCTCTTTTCCATGCAATTTCCGGGCTTTAACGACGCCAGATAGACCTGCGTCAGGATGGCGCAGGCGAAATCTCTTGTACTTGCCTGCATAATTGCAGAGATCGGCAGATATGCAGGTACAAGATCTTCTCGAGACGGCTGACAAGGTGAGCGAGCTGATGAAGTCGCTCGGCAACCCCAAGCGGCTGCTGATCCTCTGCCAGCTGGTGGAGCAGGAGCGCTCGGTTTCGGAGTTGGCGCGCCTCATCGACATGAAGGAACCGGCCGTGTCGCAACAGCTGGCCCTGCTGCGCAAGGACGGCATCGTCAGTGCGCGGCGCGACGGACAGAACATGCTCTATGCCCTCGACCGCGTCGATGTGCGCAAGCTGATCGAATTTCTCTACGCGACCTATTGCCAGCCCTTTTGCGAAGAGGGTCCCGAACAGGGCTGACAGGGGCGTCGTAAGCCTCTGAAAGACCTGCAAGATTTAACACTGATTCGGTGGAAAACCGAAGCACGACAATCGACATCCAGGAGGAGACGCCACATGACCGCCAATACGCGCCCCGATGTGAAGGGCTTCTTCGATCCCGAGACCTTCACCGTCAGTTATGTCGTCATCGATCCGGCCACCAAGAAGGCGGCGATCGTCGATTCCGTGCTCGATTTCGATGCACCCTCCGGCCGCACCAGCACGAAATCCGCCGATGCCCTCATCGCCTATGTGAAGGAAAAGGGCGTCACGGTCGAATGGCTGCTGGAAACCCATGTCCATGCCGACCATCTCTCGGCCGCTCCCTACCTCAAGGAAAAGGTCGGCGGCCGGCTCGCCATCGGCTTCGAGATCGTCACCATCCAGAACGTGTTCGGCAAGGTCTTCAACGCCGGCACCGAGTTCGCGCGCGACGGTCGCCAGTTCGACCGGCTGCTGAAGGATGGCGAGACCTTCAAGCTGGGCTCGATCGAAGCCAAAGCCATGCACACGCCCGGCCACACGCCGGCCTGCATGACCTATCTCATCGGCGATGCTGGCTTTGTCGGCGACACTTTGTTCATGCCGGATTACGGCACCGCGCGCTGCGACTTCCCCGGCGGCGATGCGCGCATCCTCTACCGCTCGATCCAGAAGATCTTCGCCCTGCCCGAGAGCACGCGCCTCTTCATGTGCCACGATTACCTGCCCACGGGCCGCACCGACTATGTCTGGGAAACCACGGTCGGTGCCGAGAAGCACAACAACATCCATGTCGGCGCTGGCAAGAGCGAGGACGAATTCGTCGCCATGCGGAAGGCGCGCGATGCCAAGCTCGACATGCCGCGCCTCATCCTGCCCTCGGTGCAGGTGAACATGCGCGCCGGCCACATGCCGCCGGCCGAGGACAATGGCGTTTCCTATCTGAAGCTGCCCATCAACGCGCTCTGACCCTCGCCGCAAAGGATCGATGCCATGGAACATCTCCGCCGCCTGACGCCTTTCCTCTCGGTCGCCCCCCAGATCAGCGAGGCCGATATCGGCACGCTGGCCGCGCGCGGCTATCACGCCATCATCAACAACCGGCCGGACCGCGAAGGCGACGATCAGCCGGGCTCCGCCGAGCTTGAAGCAGCGGCCAAGCGACATGGCCTTGCCTATCGCCACATTCCCGTCATCTCCGGTCAGGTGACCGAGGCCGATATCGAGGCGTTCCGCGCCGCCCTGCGCGACCTGCGCGGGCCGGTCTTCGCCTTCTGCCGCACCGGCACGCGCACGACCACCTTGTGGGCGTTGACCGAAGCCTCTCGTCTTGATCCGGCCGTCATCATCGGGGTCGCGGCCGATGCGGGCTACGACCTCAACCCGCTGCGACCGCGCCTCGAGGCACGCTGGCTGGCCGGCGACAGCGGCACGATCAGCAGCGGCGCCATCGGCGCGCCGGCAAGGCCAGCCAAGAGCTTCGACGTGGTCGTGGTCGGCGGTGGCGCCGCCGGCTGTGCCGTCTCGGCGAGCCTCCTGCGCCGCCGCCCCACGCTCAAGATCGCCATCATCGAGCCCAAGGACACGCATTATTACCAGCCCGGCTGGACCCTGGTCGGCGGCGGCGTGTTCGACCGCCGCAAGACCTCGCGCCCGATGGCGGATTGCATCCCCGAGGGCGTCGACTGGATCAAGGCGGCGGTCGCCAAATTTGAACCCGCCGGCAATGCCGTGCTGCTCGAGGACGGCACGCCGATCGGCTATTCGACCCTGATCGCCGCCCCCGGCCTTGAGCTGCGCTGGGATCTCATCGAGGGCCTCAAGGAAACGCTGGGCCGAAACGGCGTCACCTCCAATTATCAGTTCGACCTTGCCCCCTATACCTGGGAACTGGTGCAGGGCATGAAGGGCGGCACCGCGCTCTTCACCCAGCCGCCGATGCCGATCAAATGCGCCGGCGCCCCGCAGAAGGCCATGTATCTCTCATGCAGCTTCTGGGAGAAGCAACGCGTCCTCAAGAACATCAAGGTCGAGTTCAACAATGCGGGCGGCGTGCTGTTCGGCGTCAAGGATTACGTCCCGCCGCTGATGAAGTATGTCGCGCGCTACGGCGCCGACCTCGCCTTCAACAGCAATCTGAAATCGATCGACGGCCCCAATCGGATGGCGGTGTTCGAGGTGAAGCAGGAAGACGGCTCGGTCGATCGCGTGACCAAGAGCTTCGACATGATCCATGTCGTGCCGCCGCAATCAGCCCCCGCCTTCATCCGCAACTCGCCCCTGGCCGACGGCGCCGGCTGGGTCGATGTCGACCCCGAGACCCTGCGCCACAAATCCTTCGGCAATGTCTTTGCCCTGGGCGATGCCGGTTCGACGCCCAACGCCAAGACGGCCGCCGCCATCCGCAAGCAGGCACCGATCGTGGCCGAAAATGTGCTCGCCATCATCGACGGCAAGAACCCGCGCGCGATCTATGACGGCTATGGTTCCTGCCCGCTCACCGTCGAACGCGGCAAGGTGATCATGGCGGAGTTCGGCTATGGCGGCAAATTGCTGCCGAGCTTCCCGTGGGATTCCACCAAGCCGCGCTGGAGCGCCTGGTTCGCCAAGGTCTCGCTGCTGCCCTGGCTCTATTTCGACCTCATGCTGAAGGGGCGCGAATGGCTGGCGACGCCGACCATCCTGCCGCATCAGCCCCAGGCCCATGAAGCGGCCGCTGCCTGCGTCGATCCCAGCGCCGTCCCGCCGCGCAAATAGGCACAAGAGCATGTCCCGCCTGGAGCAATGGCTGCCCTCGATCATCTGGGCGCGGCAGTATAACGCGCAGATGTTCGGCAATGATGCGGTGGCGGCCGTCATCGTCACCATCATGCTCATCCCGCAGAGCCTCGCTTATGCGATGCTGGCGGGACTACCGCCTTATATCGGCCTCTATGCCAGCATCCTGCCCTTGATCGCCTATGGCATCTTCGGCACCAGCCGTACGCTGGCCGTGGGGCCGGTCGCCGTCATCTCGCTGATGACGGCGGCAGCGGCCGCCAAGATCGCGGCACCCGGCTCGCCGCTCTACATCGAAGCAGCGCTCGTGCTGGCCTTCCTCTCCGGTCTGATCCTCGTGGCGATGGCGGTGCTGCGTTTGGGCTTTCTCTCCAACTTCCTCAGCCACTCCGTCATCTCCGGCTTCATCAGCGCGTCCGGCATTCTCATCGCCGCCAGCCAGTTGAAACATATCCTGGGCCTGAAGGCCGGCGGCGACACATTGCCGGAAATTGCCGAGGCCCTCGCGTCGCAATTGGGCGCCGTCAATATACCCACCCTCATCATCGGCGTGAGCGCCACCGGCTTCCTGTTCTGGGTCCGCAAATCACTGAAGCCGCTGCTGATCAAAACCGGTCTCGGTCCGCGCATGGCCGATGTGATTGCCAAGGCGGGACCGGTGGCGGCCGTCATCGTCTCGACCGTGAGTGTCGCGCTCTTCGCCCTCGACAGCCAGGGCGTCAAGATCGTCGGCGCTATTCCGCAAGGCTTGCCGCCGCTCACCATCCCGCGCTTCGACGCCGATCTCTGGTCGTCGCTGCTGGGTGGTGCGCTGCTCCTCAGCCTGGTGGGCTTCGTCGAATCGATTTCGGTTGCCCAGACATTGGCCGCCAAGCGTCGCCAGCGCATCACGCCCGACAATGAGCTGATGGGCCTCGGCGCCGCTAATCTCGCCGCGGCCTTCACCGGCGGCTTTCCGGTGACCGGCGGCTTTGCCCGCTCGGTCGTCAATTTCGATGCTGGCGCCGAGACGCCTTTGGCCGGTGGCCTGACGGCGCTCGGCATCCTGCTCACCGCACTTCTGCTGACCCCGCTCTTTCACTTCCTGCCGCAGGCGGTGCTGGCCGCCACCATCATCGTCGCTGTGCTGTCGCTGGTCGATCTTGGCGCCCTGCCGCGCGTCTGGCGTTACTCGCGCCACGATTTCAGCGCCATGGCCGCGACCATGATCGTGGTGCTGGGCGTCGGCGTCGAACCCGGCATCCTCACCGGCGTGGTGCTGTCGCTGGTGCTGTTCCTGTGGCGCACCAGCCGGCCCCATGTCGCGATCGTGGGCCTGGTGCCCGGGACCGAGCATTTCCGCAATGTTGAGCGCCACCCAGTGCTGGTGAGCGACACGGTGCTCAGCATCCGCGTCGATGAGAGCCTCTATTTCGCCAATGCCCGCGCGCTTGAGGACCGCATCTATGCCGAGATCGCGGCGCACCCGGCCCTGCGCCATGTCGTGCTGATGTGCCCGGCGGTCAACCTCATCGATGCCAGTGCGCTCGAAAGCCTGGAAGCGATCCAGCATCGCCTGAAGGATGCCGGCGCCGTGTTCCATCTCTCCGAGGTGAAAGGCCCGGTCATGGATGCGCTCCGCCGCAGCGACTTCCTCGACCATCTGCGGAAGGGCGGCGGGCAGATCTTCCTCAGCCAGTTCGCGGCTTTGAGCGCGCTCGATCCCGCACTCCTCACCGGCAAACGCGCCGATGGCAGCCCCTGTCCGCTGAGTGAGCCCAGCATCGGCGCGCCCTTGACAGGCGTCGCCTAGAATCTGCAAGATGTGCTTCAAGGGGTTGACCGCGATCGCCCCGTGAGGCCTTGGCTAGAGCATCGCGTCCTGTCTCCCGTTTAGGAGTGGACGTCCATGGCCGGCCCCGACAGCATCACCACCGCCCAGCTTTCCCGCCGCATCGGTCTGCCCGATGCGCCGATCATCATCGATGTGCGCGACGATGAGGATTATGCGAGCGACCCGCGCTCGGTCCCGACCGCGATCCGGCGCGACTATCGGACAGTTGCCGATTGGGCACCGGATTTCGCCGGCAAGACAGCCATCGTCACCTGCCAGCGCGGCCTGAAGCTGAGCCAGGGCGTCGCCGCCTGGCTGCGCCAGGCCGGCATTCCCGCCGAGAGTTTGGAAGGTGGCCACGAAGCCTGGGTCGCCGCAGGCGGCCCGCTGCTGCGCGATGCGGCCTTGCCGGCGCGAAAGGCCGATGGCCGCACCGTCTGGGTCACCCGCGCCAGGCCCAAGATCGACCGCATCGCCTGCCCCTGGCTCATCCGCCGCTTCATCGACCGCGACGCGATCTTTCTCTATGTCGCGCAATCGGAAGTGTTGGCGGTGGCCGAGCGCTTCAACGCCACCCCCTTCGACATCGACGGCGTGTTCTGGAGCCATCGCGGCGAGATGTGCAGCTTCGACGTCATGCTGCAGGAGTTCGGCCTCGATGCCGCGCCGCTCGCGCGCCTCGCCACGATCGTACGCGGCGCCGATACCGACCGGCTCGACCTCAGCCCGCAATCGGCCGGGCTGCTCGCGGCCTCACTCGGCTTCTCGCGCATGTACCGCGACGATCTCGCGCAATTGGATGCCACCATGGCGCTCTACGATGCCTTCTATCGCTGGTGCCGCGATGCCGTGGCGGAAGCGCATAACTGGCCCAATGCAGGACCCCGTGACGCATGAGCGATCATCACTCGAGCCTGCCGTCATTCGGCACGGCGCTCCGCGTCTGGCTGAAGATCGGCCTGCTCTCCTTCGGCGGACCGGCCGGGCAGATCGCCCTCATGCACAAGGTAGTGGTCGATGAGTTGCGCTGGGTGGGGGAGCGGCGCTTCCTCCACGCGCTCAATTTCTGCACCCTGCTGCCGGGGCCTGAAGCCCAGCAGCTTGCGACCTATCTCGGCTGGCTGATGCATGGCGTGAAGGGGGGCCTCGCCGCGGGCCTCCTCTTCATCCTGCCGGGCGCCCTGGTCATGCTGGCGCTCTCGCTCGCCTTCGTGCTGCTGGGGCATCTGCCGCTGATGGCGGGCCTGTTCTTCGGCCTCAAATGCGCGGTGCTGGTGCTGGTGGTCGAGGCCCTGCTGCGTATCGGCCGGCGCGCGCTCAAGGGCCGTGCGGCCTATGCGATGGCCGCTGCCGCTTTCATCGGCCTGTTCCTGCTCAAGATTCCGTTCCCGCTGGTGGTGATCGGCGCGGGGCTGATCGGCCTCCTCTTCCCGCGCCTTCACCCATCGCTGGCACGACGCGGATGACAGGGATGCACCGGCGCTCATCGACGGGTTGCTGTTGCGTGAACCGGGCCGCGCGCAGGAACTGGCGCGCGGTGCAAGATGGGCCGGCCTCGGCGCCCTCATCCTGTGGCTGGTGCCGGCGCTGATCCTCATCTTCCTCGTCGGCGGGACCTATGGCGATATCGCCGCCTTTTTTTCCAAGATGGCGGTGGTGACGATGGGTGGCGCCTATGCGGTGCTGGCCTATGTGGCACAGGATGCGGTCGCAACCTATGGCTGGCTGACC
The DNA here is from genome assembly GCA_016712715.1 of Rhodospirillaceae bacterium. Classification (NCBI taxonomy): domain Bacteria; kingdom Pseudomonadati; phylum Pseudomonadota; class Alphaproteobacteria; order Rhodospirillales; family Rhodospirillaceae; species Rhodospirillaceae bacterium. The sequence goes on along the minus strand of JADJQM010000002.1, from coordinate 731,470 downwards.
TCGGCCGAGATGCTGACCGGCCTGGGCCTCGCCGAGACCACGCCCGGGCCGCTCATCCTGGTGCTGCAATTCGTGGGCTTCCTCGCCGGCTTTCGCGACGGCGGCGTGCCGGGCGCGCTGGCCGGGGCGCTGATCACGCTGTGGGTCACCTTTGCGCCCTGTTTCGCCTTCGTCTTTCTGGGCGCCCCCTGGATCGAGAAGATGCAAGGCAGCCGGTTGCTGGCTGGCGGCCTTGCCGCCGTCACCGCGGCCGTGGTCGGCGTCATCGCCAACCTGGCGCTGTGGTTCGCGCTCCATGTGATCTTCACCGCGCAGGAGACGGTCAAAATGGGGCCGCTCACGGTCGACCTGCCGGTGCCGGCCAGCATCGATCCTGCGGCCGCCGCCTTGTCCCTGCTCGCAGCCATCGCCTTGTTCCGCTTGCAACTCGGCGTGTTCGGCACCCTGGCCTTCGCCTCGGCCTGCGGTGTCGCACTCAGGCTGATATAGAATCGTGAAAAAGGGGGCGACCGGTCGGTCGCCCCCTTGCTGCAAAGACAGACCGAAACTCAGGCGAGATCGAAGCGGTCGAGGTTCATGACCTTCACCCAGGCCGCCACGAAATCCTCTACGAACTTCTTTTCCGCATCGGCGCTGCCATAGACTTCGGCCAGCGCCCGGAGCACGGAATTCGAACCGAACACCAGGTCGACGCGGGTCCCGGTCCATCTGACCTCGCCGGTCTTGCGGTCGCTGCCCTCAAAGAGCTCCTTTGCCTCCGAGACCGCCTTCCACTGCATGCCCATGTCGAGGAGGTTGACGAAGAAGTCGTTGGTCAAGCTCTCCGGCCGCCTGGTGAAGACACCATGCTGCGCGCCGCCGACATTGGCGCCCAGCACGCGCAGGCCACCCACCAGCACGGTGAGTTCCGGCGCCGTCAGCGTCAGCAGATTGGCCTTGTCGACCAGCAGATGCTTTGCCGCCGATCCGAGCTAACCCTTCTGGTAGTTGCGGAAACCGTCGGCGATGGGTTCCAGCACCGTAAAGGCTTCGACATCGGTCTGTTCCTGGGTCGCATCGGTGCGGCCGGCCGTGAAAGGCACGGTCACATGATGCCCGGCCTTCTTCGCCGCCGCTTCCACGCCAGCATTGCCGGCAAGGATGATGAGATCGGCCAGCGAGATCTTCTTGCCGCCAGCCGCTTTGTTGAACTCGGCCTGGATGTCTTCCAGGACCTTCAGCACCTTGGCAAGCTGCGCCGGCTGATTGGCGTCCCAATTCTTCTGGGGCTCAAGGCGGATACGCGCGCCATTGGCACCACCCCGCTTGTCGGAGCCGCGGAAGGTCGAAGCCGAGGCCCAGGCGGTCCCGACCAATTCGCCGATGGTGAGACCCGAGGCGAGCACCTTGGCTTTCAGATCCGCGGCATCCTTGTCGTCGATCAGCTTGTGATCGACCGCCGGCACCGGGTCCTGCCAGATCAGTTCCTCGGCCGGCACCTCCGGCCCCAGATAACGGACGCGCGGCCCCATGTCGCGATGGGTGAGCTTGAACCAGGCGCGCGCAAACGCATCGGCAAAGGCATCCGGATCTTCATAGAAGCGCCGCGAGATCTTCTCGTAGATGGGATCGACCTTGAGCGCGAGATCGGTGGTGAGCATCGCCGGCGCCCGGCGCTTGTTCTTGTCGAAGGGATCCGGCACCGAACCCGCCCCGGCGCCGCCCTTGGGCACCCATTGATGGGCGCCGGCCGGGCTCTTGGTCAGTTCCCATTCATAGCCGAACAGGTTCCAGAAGAAATTGTTGCTCCATTTGGTGGGCGTCGAGGTCCAGATGACTTCGAGGCCGCTGGTGATCGCATCGGCGCCGACGCCGCTGCCATAGCTGCTTTTCCACCCCAGGCCCTGCTGCTCGAGATCGGCTGCTTCCGGTTCCGCACCCACATGGCTCGCGGGGCCGGCGCCATGGGTCTTGCCGAAGGTATGGCCGCCGGCGATCAGCGCCACGGTCTCCTCATCATCCATCGCCATGCGCTTGAACGTCTCGCGGATATCCTTGGCGGCGGCGAGCGGATCGGGGTTGCCGTCCGGTCCTTCCGGATTGACATAGATGAGGCCCATCTGCACGGCACCGAGATGCCCTTCCAGCTGCCGCTCGCCCGAATAGCGCTTGTCGCCCTTCAGCCAGGCGGTCTCGGACCCCCAATAGACATTGGTTTCCGGCTCCCACACATCGGCGCGGCCGCCGCCGAAGCCGAAGGTCTTGAAGCCCATCGATTCCAGCGCGACGTTGCCGGTGAGGATGATGAGATCGGCCCAGGAGATCTTGCGGCCGTATTTCTGCTTCACCGGCCAGATCAGGCGGCGCGCCTTGTCGAGGCTGACATTGTCCGGCCAGGAGTTGAGCGGCGCGAAACGCTGCTGCCCGCCCCCGGCGCCACCACACCCGTCGCCGATCCGGTAGGTGCCCGCGCTATGCCAGGCCATGCGGATGAAGAACGGCCCGTAATGGCCGAAATCCGCCGGCCACCAATCCTGCGACTGCGTCATAAGCGCGCGCAGATCCTGCTTCACCGCCTCGAGGTCGAGGCTCTTGAATTCCTGGGCATAGTCGAATTCCGGCCCCATCGGGTCGGAGCGCGCCGAATGCTGGTTGAGAATGTCGAGGCGCAGCTGGTTGGGCCACCAATCGCTGTTCGCCGTGCCGCGGGCGGCAGCGGGATGGAACGGGCATTTTCCCTCGGCTTTGACGTCATTCATGGCTGCGGTTCCCTTATGTGCTTGTTCCGGCGACTGTCTGTCACGGCCCGCATCATGGCCCCATCGCGCAAGGCGGTAAAATTGATTGTCATGGGCCCGGTCATGGACAAAATCGATCAACCGGCAAGGCGGTGGCCGGGTGGCGGGCGGCCCGGGTCCCACCTGTTGCAGTACAGGTGAACAATAGGACGTCGGTCGGCCCCTCCATACCGCGAGCCCAGACCTGCGACCCCATACCGCGAGCCCAGACCTGCGACCCCAGACCTGCGAGCCCAGGCCTGCGACCCCAGGCCTGCGACCATTGTCGGTGTTTATTAACCCGGACGATTAACCCAGCATTAAATCAATGCGTCGACACTCCAACAGGCGCGCCGAGGAAACATCCGTGGGTTGACCCGACAATGCGATTTCGACTGAGCCTGGCGAAAGCCCTCATTCTGTTTGGCCTCCTCATCGCCGGCGGCTTCGCTTCCGTGCTCGTCACCAATTCGCTGGCCCTCACTGAACTCAAGGTCGGCGGCCCCCATTACCGCCAGATCGTGCTCGGCAAGGATCTCATCGCCGACATCCTGCCGCCGCCGGAATATGTGATCGAGGCCTATCTCGAGGCGACGCTGGCGGTGAAGAACCCCGGTGAGCTCGCCGCACACCGCGACCGCCTGGCGCAGTTGCGCAAGGATTACGATCTGCGCCACGAATACTGGCTGACCGCCGATTACGATGCGGGCCTCCGCCAGAAGCTCACCGAGGACAGCCATGCCGAGGTGGTGAAATTCTTCGCCGCCATCGACGCGCTGCTGCCCGCCATCGAACAGAACGACCAGGCCGCGATCGATGCCGCCTATGACGCGGTGAGCAGCGCCTATCAAGCGCATCGCAAGGTGGTGGATGAAATCGTGGCCGGCGCCAACGCCGCCAATGCCGAGACCGAGAGCATCGCCGCCACCACCGATGGCAGCTATACCGCCATCGTCTGGACCGTCGCCATCGTCGTGCTGATGCTGGTCGCCGGCGGCATCGCCGCCATGGCGCTGGGCGTCATCCGCCCGATCATCCGCATGACCGGAACCATGACGCAACTGGCCGCGGGTCAGAGCGAGATCGAGATTCCCTCATCGGGCCGCGGTGACGAGATCGGCGCCATGGCACGCGCGGTCGAGGTCTTCCGCAACAATGCGCGCGAGAACGAAGCGTTACGGCGCAAACAGGAGGAAAGCCGCCAGCTTGCCGAGGAAGAGCTGAAGCGCGAGATGCTGCAGTTGACCGAGACCCTTGAGAACGAGGTCAAGGAGACCGTGGGCGACATCACCGTCCAGTCCAACAAACTATCCGCAAGCTCCCTGCAGCTGACGCAGACCGCCGGCCATCTGCGCGACATGGCGCAGGAGGTGAACGGCCTGGTGGCGACCACCAATCAGAGCGTCGAGACGGTGGCCAGCGCCACCGCGGAGCTGGAAGCCTCGAGCCGCTCGATCTCCTCCCAGATCGGCCATTCCACCAGGCTGGCCAATCAGGCGCGCGAAGGCGCCGAGATCGCCAACACCGAAGTGGCCGGCCTCGCCCAGACCGCGAGCCATATCGGCAATGTCGTCACCATGATCCAGGAGATCGCCGCGCGCACCCGCATGCTGGCCCTGAACGCCACCATCGAGGCGGCCCGCGCCGGCGAGATGGGCAAGGGCTTCGCGGTCGTCGCCGATGAGGTCAAAAGCCTTGCCAAGCAGACCGAGGACGGCATCGCCCAGGTCAATGCCCAGGCGGAGGCTATCACGCAATCAACCGCCAAGGCCGTGGGCATCGTCGATTCCGTGGCGGGCGGCATCCGCGATATCGACGCCGTCACGGTCGAGGTGGCGCGCGCCAGCGAGGAACAGCGCGCCGCCACCGCCGAGATCATGGAAAGCGCCGGCCAGGCCGCGGCCTCGACACGGTCGGTCGCCGGCAATGTCGCCCGCATGCTGGAAGGCGTCGAACTCACCGGCGTCACCGCGGGCCAGGTCAACGATCTCTCCGCCTTGGTCAACCGCGATATCTCCGCCTTGCAGCAGCGGCTCTATGTCATCCTGCGCTCCTCGGTCGGCGGCAATCGCCGGGGTGCCCCACGCCGCACGGCGGCCCTGGCCTTCCGCGGCGAGTTTGGTGGGCAGACCGTCAGCGGTTTCACCGGCGATGTCTCGACCACTGGTGTCCTCGTGGTGGCGGATGGCAATGCCGTGCTGAAGCCGGGCGACGGCGCTTGCGAGTTGAAAGGTGTCGGCCATTTCAAGGCGCGCCTCATCGCCCAGGATCCGCTCGGCATTCATATCCAGTTCATCAATCCGGGTGCCGCCGGGGTGGCCGCCATCGAGGCGCAGTTGCTGCAATCAGCCAAGGATGACGAGCCTTATATGCAGCTTGCCAACGATGTCGCGAACCGCGCCTCGGAGGCTCTCGAACGGGCGCTGAAAGACGGCAGCATCACGCGCGACGATCTCTTCGACGTCGAATACGAACCGATCCCCGGCACCGATCCGCAGCAGGTCATGGCGCGGCATACGAAACTCGTGGAACGCGTGTTCCCGCCGCTGATCGAGCCGCCGCTCGAGAAGGACCAGCGCCTGGTCTTCTGCTGCATCATCGATCGCAAGGGCTATATCGCCGCCCACAACAAGAAATACTCGGCACCGCAGAAGCCGGGCGAGACCGTGTGGAACACCGCCAATTCCAGGAACCGCCGCATCTATACCGACCGCGCCGGGACCCTCGCCGGCCGCGCCACCAAGACCGTGGTGCAGACCTATGCCCGCGACATGGGCGGCGGCAAATTCGTCGTGCTGAAGGAAATCGACGCGCCGATCAAGGCCGCCGGCAAGCATTGGGGCGCCGTCCGCATGGCGCTGAAGCTGTCGTAAGAGAAGGGGGTGTTTGCGCCGGGCGCGACGCCCGCTTATCCTCCCACCCATGACCGTACCCGCCAATGATGATGCCGGATTCGGCCGCCTTGCTGCCTGGCTCGCCACCGCGGCGCTGGGCGATACCGGCAAGCGCGCCGATGGATCGTCGGACAACAATCTCGGCGCCCTGCCGATGATCGATGTGTTCGCCGGTTTCTGCGACCGCCTGCACGATTGGCTCGGTCCCTTCTCACGCATCTCCTTCGGCATGGAGGTGCTGCATCCGGAACTCTCCGGCGGCACCATGTATTGGCGCGATGGCGAGATCGAGGAAGCGCAGATGATGCGCGCCGGTGTCACACAGTTGGACGGCTATCTCCGCAGCCCCGTCTATGTGGTGGAACAGACCAACAGGCCCTGGCGCTGGCGCGCGGGCGAGCCCGTCCCGGACATGCCGCTCATCCAGGATCTCGCCGCACAGGGCATCACCGACTACTGCCTCTTCCCACTACCGATCCAGGATACGTCGCGCACCAGCACCATGTCCTTTGCGACGCGGCGCGCGGGCGGGTTCGGCAATCTCGGCGGCGACGAGCAGGGCCTGGGTCTGCTTCGGCGCGTGGCCTGGCTGATGACACCCTATGTCGAGCGCGTGGCGCTCCGCATCATCGCGCTCAACCTGCTCGACGCCAATGTCGGCAAGATCGCCGGCACCCGCGTCTATGCCGGACAGATCGACCGCGGTGCCGTCGACCCGATCGACGCCGCCATCCTCATGGCTGATCTCCGCGGCTTCACGCAGATGAGCGAGCAATTGGGTGAGATCGCCATGGTCGAACTGCTCAACCGCTATTTCGACACGCTGGGCGATGCCATCGCCGCCCATGACGGGCAGATCCTGAAATTCATGGGCGACGGACTGCTCGCGGTCTTTCCGATCTCGGGTCCGGATGAGCGCACCGCTGTCCATGGCCTGGCACTGAAGGCGGCCCAGGCCGCGCGCGGCAATCTTGCAACCCTCAACGCCGCCTTGCGCGACGAGGGGAAACAGCCCGTCGATTTCGGCATCGGGCTTCATGCCGGCACGGTCGCCTTCGGCAATATCGGCACCAAGTCGCGGCTCGACTTCACCGTCATCGGCCCGGCGGTCAACCAGGCGAGCCGTATCCAGGACCTGACCAAGGAGATGGGCGTGCCCATTCTCGCCTCCGGCGAATTCGCCGCACTGGCCGGCGAGGCCCTGCGATTTCTGGGTGCCCGAACGGTGCGGGGCGTCTCGGCGCCGATCGATATTTTTGCGCCCCGGGATATCCCGCATTGATATCCCGACTTCAGTTGTGGGCGTTTGCGCCGCATGCGGCCAAATGCCGGTTGGGCTTCGCGATGATTGCCGATTAGAGTGATTCCAGATTTTGTCGTGCCGCCGGTTGCGGCCGCAGGAGGCGAAGATCATGGACGCCATCATTCTGGCCCGGCTGCAATTCGCGGCGAACATCTCGTTCCACATTCTCTTTCCCACCATCACCATCGCCCTGGGCTGGGTGCTGCTCTATTTCAAGCTGCGCCATGACCACCTGCGGCGTAGCGATCCCACCGACGATCGCTGGATTCTCGCCTATCGTTTCTGGATCAAGGTTTTTGCCCTCTCCTTCGCCATGGGGGTCGTCTCCGGCATCACCATGAGCTTCCAGTTCGGCACCAACTGGCCGGGCTATATGGAGACGGTCGGCAATATCGCCGGTCCGCTGCTCGCCTATGAGGTGATGACCGCCTTCTTCCTCGAAGCGGTCTTCCTCGGCATCATGCTGTTCGGCTTCCGCCGCGTGCCCAATTGCGTGCACACGCTCGCCACCTTCCTGGTGGCCTTCGGCACCACCATGTCGGCCTTCTGGATCATCGCGCTGAATTCCTGGATGCAGACGCCGACCGGCCACGTGATGATCAACGGCGTCGCCCATGCCGAGGATTGGTGGGCCATCGTCTTCAATCCCTCCTTCCCCTATCGCCTCGCGCATATGCTGCTCGCCTCCGGCCTCACGGCGGCATTCCTGATCAGCGGCGTCTCGGCGCTGCGCTGGTTCTGGGGCGAGCGCTCCGACGATCTCAAGGCGGGGCTGAAGACCGGCGTCTATCTCGCCGCCCTCCTCATCCCGCTGCAGATCGCGGCCGGCGACCTCCATGGCCTCAACACGCTCGAACACCAGCCGCAGAAAGTGGCGGCGATGGAAGGCAATTGGCAGACCAGCAGCCATGTGCCGCTGCTGCTCTTCGCCTGGCCCGATATCGAGACGCGTCAGAACCATTTCGAGATCGCCATTCCCAATGGTGCGAGCTGGATCCTGCGTCATGGCGCCGAGGGCGTGGTGCCCGGCCTCAACGACTTTGCCGGCGAGCATCCGCCGGTCCTCCCCCTGTTCTTCGCCTTCCGCATCATGGTCGGCCTCGGCCTCCTCATGCTGGCGGTGTCCTGGGTGGCGGCCTTTTTCCTGTGGCGCGGGCGCGAGCTGCCGCGTTATCTGCAGCGCACCCTCATCGCCATGACCTTTTCCGGCTGGGTGGCAACCATCGCCGGCTGGTACGTGACCGAGATCGGCCGCCAGCCCTACCTCGTCAGCGGCATCCTGCGCACCGCCGATGCGGCGAGCGCCGTGCCGGCACCGATGATCGGCCTCAGTCTCGCCCTCTATCTCATCGTCTATACGGTCCTCATCGTCGCCTATATGGGCGTCATCACCAACCTTGCGCGCAAGGCCGCGCGGGGTCAGAAACCCTCACCCGATGCGCCGGTCGAAGCCGGCACATTCGCCGCGGCGGAGTAGGCACATGCTCGATCTCTTCGGCGATCCCCGGATCTGGCTGCCACTGGCCTTTGCCGGCCTCATGGGCCTCTCGATCCTCATCTATGTCGTGCTCGATGGTTTCGATCTCGGCATCGGCATGCTGTTCGCGCTGGCCGATGACGGTGAACAGGACCGCATGATGGCCTCGATCGGGCCGTTCTGGGACGCCAACGAGACCTGGCTGGTGCTGGCGGTGGGGCTGCTGCTGGTGGCCTTCCCGGCGGCCCACGGCATCATCCTCGGCGCCCTCTATCTGCCGGTGGCGCTCATGCTGATCGGCCTCATCCTGCGCGGTGTCGCCTTTGAATTCCGCGCGAAGTCGGAGGGGCGCGCCAAGCGCCGCTGGAGCCAGGTGTTCATCCTGGGCTCGCTGATGACCGCCCTCACCCAGGGCTACATGCTGGGCGTCTATATCATGGGTCTCCGCCAGGATGCGGCCGCCATCGCCTTCGGGTTCCTCACCGCGATCTGCCTCGTCGCCGGCTACATGCTGGTCGGTGCCTGCTGGCTCATCATCAAGATGGAAGGGCCGCTGCAGCACCGCGCCATCGCCTGGGCCCGGCGGGCACTCATCTTCGCCGCCATCGGCATGGGAGCGATCTCGGTCGCCTCGCCTTTGGTCAGCCCCCGCATCTTCGAGAAATGGTTCGGCGGTCCCGCCATCCTGGTGCTGGCCCCCCTCCCCATCGGCTCCGCCATCATCTTCATCGGCCTCACCGTGCTCCTGCGCAACCTGCCCGATGCCGCCGACCGCTGGTGCCGCCTGCCCTTCATCGCGGTGACGGGCCTCTTCGCGCTCGCCTTCGCGGGCCTCGCCTATTCCTTCTATCCCTATGTCGTGCCCGACCAGCTCACCCTCTTCCAGGCAGCGAGCGCCCCCGAAAGCCTGCTGGTCATCCTCTTCGGCGCCCTGTTCGTGCTGCCGGCGATCATCGCCTATTCGGCCTTGAGCTATCATGTCTTCCGCGGCAAGGCGACGCCGCTCAGCTACGACTAACCCATTGATATAACATATTTGCTGCGCAGCATAAATGCGCTGCCGGCGCGGGCCCTGAACTGATCCCGCCGCCATCCCGTATCGAGCACAGGACCAGATCGGAACAGGAGAGGCGGCATCATGGGCACCACCCTCATCTTCGGCGGCACCGGCGGCATCGGCGCGGCCCTTGCGCGCAGGCTGGCCTCGGCCGGGCGCAAGCTCCATCTCGTCGCCCGGGACGAACAGCGCCTCGGCGCGCTGGCCGGGGAGCTTGGCGCCGGCCACAGCCTCTGCGACGTGACCGACCCCGCGGCGATCCAGGCCTGCATTGGCGCCATCGAGGGGCCGTTGGATGGGCTCGCTTATGCCGTGGGCTCGATCAACCTGAAGCCATTGGCACGCCTCAGCCCCGACGACATGCTGGCGGCCTACCGCCTCAACGCGCTGGGGGCGGCCCTTTCCATCCAGGCCGCCTTGCCGGCCCTCAGGCAAGCGGGCGATGCCGCGATCCTGCTCTTCTCGACCGTGGCCGTGGCCCAGGGTTTCCCCAACCATGCCGCCATCGCCATGGCGAAGGGCGCCGTCGAGGGATTGACCCGGTCGCTGGCGGCTGAACTCGCACCCCGCATCCGCGTCAATTGCATCGCCCCCTCGCTCACCCGCACGGCATTGGCCGAGCCGCTGCTTGCCAATGCGCAGATGGCGGACGCCATCTCAGCCATGCATGCCCTGCAGCGCCTGGGCACACCCGATGACATCGCCGCCATGGCGGCCTTGCTGCTCTCACCGGAGAGCGGCTGGATCAGCGGCCAGGTGATCGGCATCGATGGCGGCCGTTCGTCTTTGCGCGCCAAGGGATAGCGCGCGCCCTGCTTACGCCTTGGCGAAGGCCACGGCGACGAGGATGACAAGATCGAGCGGCCCCGGCCCACCGCGCGGTTTGAGATCGGGCAGCAGCGGCAGCATCAGCCAATTGCAGACCTTCTGATTGAAGCGCGGATCGAAATGCGCAACGCTGCCCTGCTGCGGCCGGCGCGTTTGCGCCACCGCCGCATAATGCTGTTCCCAATAGCCCGGACTGCCGGGAATGCGCAGATCCTCCAGCCAGCGGCCGGTGAAGTCGATCCCGAAGCGGTCCTCGAGTACACTGCCGGCCAGGCGATAGTAGAAGCGCCTCGGGCCTTGATGCACTTCGACAATGGCAAGATGGCTGAGCCAGGGCTTGAGGATTTCAGGCCCGAAGGCACTGTGCGGTGGCAGCGCGTTGCCGCCGCACAGCTCATCCCATATCAGCTGCAAACCATCGAGACTGGGAAGTGGTGGCATGATCCTGGATCTGGCTGGTGGCGCCCGCCCACAGCATAGACCAGCGCGCGCGGGGTGGGCGATGAAATCGCCTGTCCGGAAACAGGAGAATGTCAGGGGCGGATCATCTTATCGGCGCCGTGAACGGGATTGGTTCCCACCTGCGGAGTGCCGCTAGCCATCGGCACCGACAAAATAGAAGGCGTTCGTCAGAGACGAGGACTCCCAGGGCAGTTGGTTCTCGGATGTGGCCTCCATGACGCGATTGCGCACATGGCGAAAGACTTCCTCAATCATCTGGCCCGGCTTCACCATCTCGGCCGCCAGCGCCTCGGCATAGGGCGAATTCAAGCCATCGCTCTGCCTTGCAAATCCCCCCGGCGCCGTCGAATAGGCGATGAAGAATCCTGGTGGCGCATCCGCTGTTCTCCGGCCGATGCTCCTGCCGAACGGGTTGTCGCGGTTCGCATCGAGGATCACAATTCCGGTGCTGATGCCGGCATGCGCCATCTGGTTCAGGACGGTTTCGGCGGAGATCGTGTTGATCCCGAAGTCAGCCTCCTGCAGGATCGCCGTATGGAGCGGCACCAGATAGTCATGCCCGTCGACCTGTGCGCCGCCACCGACATAATAGAAAAGGCCGGTGGTGGTGGGGCCTGCCTTCCCCAGCGCATCGCCAAACTGTGCGATGGCGCGCGTCATCTCCTGCTGGTCGACATCGCTGACTAGCGTCACGGTGAAGCCGGTCTTCTCCAGCGTGGCCGTGATGAGCTTGCCGTCAGGGACCGGGTTGGCGAGCTGCGGCAAGCCATCCTCATAGGCACCGTTGGCGATGACCAGGGCGAGGCGCGGCTCGGCGAGAGCAGGCGAGAGTGCTGCCACCAACATCGCCATCAGCAGCAAAGCATATCGCACGACACGGACAAGCAGGCGCATCTGAACCCCAGGCTGAAATCGACCCCCAAGTCAAAAGCCTATGCCTTGGTACGTGGATCGACAATATCCCAGATCCGCCAATGGATCGCACGAGTGCTAACGACCCCGACGCAGCCCGGGACAGGCGCTTTTATCCCGTGCTAGCGTCCGACAATTGCAACATCGATCTGCTAGGGCTGTTCATCGATATCCAACACATCGGGGGGATCCACCATGCGTTTCACACTTCTGCCGGCCGTACTCGCACTCTCATTCCCACTGGGCCTTGCCGCCGCCATCTCGCCGGCCTCGGCCGAAACCGAGCTCACCATCATGAGCTACAATGTCTGGGGCGGTGGCGGCAATGAGCAGAAGCCGATCGACGAGACGGTGGCGGTGATCAAGGCCGCCGGCGCCGATATCATCGGCATCCAGGAAACGCGGCTCGAGGCCGATCCCTGCACCGCCGATGTCTGCCCGCCGGCCGGCGAGAGTGTGGCCAAAGCCATCGCAACGGCGCTCGGCTATCACTATTACGACCAGACCAAGGTCAATGACGCGCTCTGGGCCAATGCCATCATCAGCCGCTATCCGATAGGGCAGGCGACCCCCAACGATCTCGGCGTGGTGCTCGATGTCGATGGCCGCAAGGTCTATGCCTTCAACATCCATCTCGATGATTCGCCCTACCAGCCCTATCAATTGCTCAACATCGAATACGGCGCCTTCCCCTTCCTGAAGACCGAGGCCGAGGCGGTGAAATTCGCGACCGACACGCGCGGCCCCGCCCTGAAGCTGTTGTTCGAGGATCTGAAAAGCGCGGAAGGGGCCGATGCCGCCTTCATCTTCGGCGATTTCAACGAGCCCTCGTTCCGCGACTGGACGGCGGAGACGGTGAAGGCCGGGCACAATCCCATCCCGGTCCGATTCCCAACCACGGCGGCCATTGAGGAAGCGGGCTTCACCGACACCTACCGCGCGGCGTTCCCGGATCCCGTGGCCAAGCCCGCTTACACCTGGACGCCGACCTCGGAGCCCAGCGACCCCGAGGATCATCACGACCGCATCGATTTCGCCTTCGCCCGCGCCAAGGATTTGAAAGTGATCAGCGCCGCCATCGTCGGCGAGAAGCCGGAGACAGCCGAGATCGTCGTCACCCCCTGGCCGTCCGATCACCGCGCCACGGTGGCAAAAATCGGATTCTGAACTGCGCCATTCCCCTCCCCCTGAAGGGAGAGGGGTTTCCGTCAAAAGGTGACAGCCCCTAGCTCCGCGCCATCCCGGCGCGGATCTTCGCCATCATCGCCTCGAGAGGGAAGGGCTTGGCGATCATGTCCATGCCGGGGGCAAGGAAGCCGCCGCGCGTGGCGGCATGTTCTGCATAGCCGGTCATGAACAGCACGGGTAGATCCGGCCGGCCGGCGCGGCCGATCTCGGCCACCTCGCGGCCATTCATGCCGGGCAGGCCGACATCCGAGATGAGGAGGTCGATGCGCGCATCCGAGCGCAGGATCGGAATGGCCTGCTGCCCATCCTCGACGATGATGGCGCGGTAGCCCAATTCCTGCAGCAGATCGCCGATCAGCAGGCGGATGGCGGGTTCGTCTTCCACCACCAGCACCGTCTCGTCCTTGCGGCCCGTGGCATCGGGTGCGCCCGGCAGGCTCACCGGCGGGACCCGGGCCCAGGGGGCGGCCTTGCCGGGTGCCGCCGTGCTGCGCGGCAGATAGAGCTGGACCGTGGTGCCGGCGCCCGGCGCGCTCATCAGGGCCACATGGCCGTGCGATTGCTTGGCAAAGCCGTAGATCATGGAGAGGCCGAGGCCGGTACCCTGGCCGATCGGCTTTGTCGTGAAGAAGGGATCGAAGGCGCGCTCCATCACATCCTGCGGCATGCCGACCCCGCTGTCGGTGACATAGATCGCGACATAGTCGCCGGGAACGAGATCGGCCTCTTTGCGCGCGTCGTCGTCATCCAGCGTCACGTTACGCGTCTCGATGATGAGTTCGCCGCCCGCTTCCATGGCGTCGCGCGCATTGAGGGCGAGGTTGAGGACGGCGCTTTCCAACTGGTTGGCATCGCATTCCGCCGGCCACAGATCAGGGGCAAGGCGCGTCTGCAATTCGATGTTGGGGCCCAGCGTACGGCCCAGCAATTCCCGCATGTCCGTCATATGCGCGTTGACGTCGATGGGCTTCGGGTCGAGGGATTGGCGGCGTGAAAACGCCAGCAGCCGCTGCGTGATGCCGGCCGCGCGCTGGGCCGATTGCAGCGCCCCGTCGAGGAAGCGATCGATCCCCTCGAGCTTGCCGCTGGCGATGCGACGCCGCACCATTTCCATGGCGCCGGTGATGCCCTGCAGGATGTTGTTGAAATCATGGGCGACGCCGCCGGTGAGCTGGCCCACCGCTTCCATCTTCTGCGCCTGGCGCAACTGCGCCTCGGCCTCGGCCAGCCGCGCCTGGTCGCGCAACTGGTCGGTGACGTCGAGCGCGTATTGAAAGGCCCCGGTCAGGGCGCCGCTGCGGTCGCGCACCGCGTTGTAGGTGAGCTGGTAGGCGGGCGATCCCTCGACGGCCGCATCCTGCTGGTGGATCAGGGTGAAATGCTCGCCGGCCAAAGCCCGGCTCCAGCGCTCGCGCAGGATGGCGCGGTCGGCCGGCCGGTGCTGCAGCAGATCGAGGATGTTGTCGCCGACCTTGGGCCTGACGCCATAGAGCCGCTCGAACTTCTCGACATGGGCCGAGTTGAGCGCCATGAAGCAGAAATTGGGATCGATCGCGGCAATCGGCGCGCCGGTCATCTCGAAGATGTCGGCCCACAGGCGCCGCGCGGTCATGGCCTTGGCGACGCGCTCTTCCAGCGTCGCGTTGAGCTGCGACAAGGCGGCCTGCGCGGTCTTCTGGTCATCGACATCGGTGTTGGTGCCGATCCAGCGCAACACGCGCCCTTCCTTGGCCAGTACCGGCAGGGCACGGGCCAGGAACCAGCGATAGGCACCGTCGGCGCGACGCAGGCGGAACTCGACCTGATAGAGCGATTTCGTCAATTGGGCCTGCTGCCAGGCGGCGGCGGCCACGACCGCATCCTCCGGATGGATGATGCTGAGCCAGCCATCGCCATCGAGCGCACCGGGTTCGACGCCGGCATAGTCATAGGTGCGCCGGTTGAACCAGTTGTGGCGCCCCTCGGCATCGGCGGCCCAGGCATGGTTGGGCACGGCCTCGGCCAGGGTGCGGAATTCGCCCTCGCTCTTCAGGAGGTCGCTCGCCACTTGCTTGTCCGCGGTGATGTCGATGAAGAGGGCGGCGAAGCGATCCTCGCCCAGGGCGCGGGCGCGCATCTCGAACCAGCGGTTGCCGGCGCTGGGGTCGAACAGCTCGAACTGGCGTGACTGGGTGCCGGCCAGCACTTCGGCATATTGTGCGAGCACCATGTCGGTATCGGTGCCGGGGAAGACCTCGTGCAAGGTCCGCCCGACCGCGTCGAGGGCACCGGTCAGGGTCTGGAACGCCGGATTGACGTCGAGAAAGCGGATGTCGAGGAGACGGCCCGACCCGTTGCGGATAGCCTCGGCGATGAAGAAGCCTTCCTGCATTTGGTCGAACAGGCCCGTCCAGCGCCGCTCGACGCGCTCAAGGGCCGCCGCCGTGCGCAGGCGTTCGGTGGTCTCGGTGACGATGGCAAGGACGCCTGCCGGCCGGCCGCTCTCATCCAGCACGGGCGAATAGTCGAGGTTGAACCAGCTATCCTCGTCGGCGCCGGCTCGGCGCAGGACAAAATGCTGGTCGCGAAAACTCTGCGAACTGCCGGCAAGTCCCGATCGCAGCACCCGGCCGTTGAAGTCGGCCGCCTCCGGCCAGGCCACCAGCACGGATTGACCCAGCATGGCGGGATGGCGGGGCCCGCCGATCGCGGCATAGCCGTCATTGTAAAGCAGCCAGCCCGCCTCGCCCCACATCAGGGTCATCGGCACCGGCGATGCCAGCACGATGCCGAGCGCGCATTTGAGGCTTTGGGGCCAGGTGGCGATGGCGCCGAGCGGATGCCGACCCCAATCCCCCGCCATTTCCCTGGCGCGGATCAATCGGCCCAGTTCGCCGCCAGGCGGCAGGCCGAAGGCCGGAATCGCCTCTTCTGCCCCGCGTTGATATTCCCCGCGTTGATCCTCCCCGCGTTCATCCTCCCGGCGCTGATCCCCATCTTGCTGATCAATGGGGACGGCCATCGTCCGCGGCGTTGTCGTCATCGTCATGAAGCCTGTTCTAGAAGCGGCGCATGCCTGGTTCCGCGCACGGAAAGCATGCGCCAGCCGGGGCAAAGCCATCAGCAGCCCCGCAGGTGCAATGCGCCGTGGGCGATTTGGTTCCCGGCCGGGCAAATCGGGCCCCGCGAAGGGCCCAGCGAAGGGCTCAGCGCCCGGTGTTGGTGGGTGGGAAGAGCCCTGCCAAAGCCCCCAGCAGCTCGCCTTCCAGATAGGGTTTGGTCAGGATCGGCACGCCCGGGAAGTGCTGCTGCAGGCCCGCTTCCCGATGGCCGGTGGCAAAGATGAAGGGCACGCCGCGCCGCTGCAGCTCGCGCGCCACCTCGCCGCTGTTCTGCCCATCGAGACTGGCATCCAGGATGGCGATGTCGGGCTTTCCCCCGGCAAGCTGCGCCAGCGCCGCGTCGACCGATGCGGCGCTGCCGGCAACGTTCATTCCGGCCTCCGCCAGCACCTCTTCCAGCACCAGGGCGATGAGGGCGTCATCCTCGACCACCAGAACGCTCTTGCCGGTGAGGATCCCGAGATCAAGCCCGCCCACGCTGTTCACAGCGTGTCGTCTGGCGTGAAGTTCATGGCAACGCCATTGATGCAATAGCGCAGATGCGTGGGTGGCGGCCCGTCTTCGAACACATGGCCGAGATGGCTGCCGCAGGTCGCGCAATGCACTTCGGTCCGCGTCATGAACAGGCTGCGATCGACGGTCGTGTCGATCGAGCCGGGGACGGGATCGTTGAAACTCGGCCAGCCGGTGCCGCTCTCGAACTTGGTGCCGGAGATAAACAGTTTGCTGTCGCAGCCCGCGCAGGAAAACGTCCCGGCGCGCTTCTCATAGTTGAGCGCGCAGGAACCCGGCCGCTCGGTGCCGTGGCCGCGCATCACGTGATACTGCTCGGGTGTGAGGCGCGCCCGCCATTCGGCGTCGCTCCTGGTGACGGGGAAAACCGCGTCGGATGTCGTCTTGGTCTGCATCGGACCCTCCATCGCGTTAACATGGCGATGCCGCTCGCCTAAAGCAAGGAATGCCGGTCCGGGATCATCGGTGGGGATATAGCTGCGGGCGCCCGATGGGGATGGCATCAGGCGCCCGCGATACGAAGCAGGGATGGGGACGGTTGGGTGAGCCCCGCTTCATGTGACGGACCTTACCCCCGGCGGCGGGTGTCGTCTGTGATCCGGGTCACAGATGAGCGGGGCGCCGGGGGGTGGTCGGAAGGGGCGGCCGCCATCGCCACCGGCTTTACAGTTTCCCCGCCATCACCTACCTCGCCCCCGGTCACACATCCATGCCGTATCGGCGCAACATCTCGGCATAGCGGGGCGAGGCTTTCAGCGCGTGGATGGCCTCGTCGAACCGGGCCATGTCCTTGAGAGCCGGCGAGCGTTTGCCGATGAGGAGATGCCAGTCGACGCGTTCGATCACGGTCGGCAGCTCCACCACCTCGGCGGCGTTGGGATCGCTCTTCAGGATCCAGTTGATCTGCGACGACATGTCGATGATGACGTCGCCGCGCCTGGCCAGCAGCATGCGCACCGTGCCGATGGTGCCGCTGGCATGTTCGGTGCGGATGCCGCGGCTCTCGACGTTCCGTTTGATCCAGCCATTGCCGGTGAAGGCGATGACGGTGACATCGGCGCGGGCGAGATCGTCGAGCGACTTCACCGCCATCAGGCGGTCGAGCGCCGGGTTGTCGCGGCGGGCGAACATGGTGATGGGGCCGGTCATCAGCGGTTCCCTGCTGGGGACCGCGTAGCCGAGGCGCGCCGGGGTCACCACCAGGCACATGCCGTCCGCTTCGCCGCTTTCGACTTCGAGCTGCACGCGCGGCAGCGGGCGGGGCAGCGGGCGGAACACATAGCCGCTGCGCTCTGCCACCTCGGCCATCACATCGACCAACAGCCCCTGCATGCGTTGATCGTCGTTCTGCCAGGAACTGGGGGGCGATTTGTCGGGATAGGCGATTCTGAGCAGGCGTGCCGGATCGACGGCCGGGTTTTCGGCCAGCGCATCCGCCCCCAAACCCAGCAGATTGCCGAGGGGCAAGGTCCCAAGCAGCGTGGCACCGCCCAGCAGGAAACCGCGTCGATTCATGAAAGCCACACTATCTGCGCTGCCTTTCCGATTGCTTAATAAATTCGGTTGCCGCGGCGTCCGGTGGCTGATGGCTGGCGGCAGATGACATATTTCTACCCGGATGATATTGACAGGCTGTTTTTACCCGGGTATTAAGCGCCATGCCCTATCGGAAAGAAGCCGCCATGATCGACGCCCCCAGCTGGACCGCCTTTACCGGCACAGACCGCCTCATTACCGCGCCCCTCAACGAGGTGGCATTGGCGGTCAAGCGCGCCTTGGCGGCGCGGCCGGACGCCGTCATCCTGATCTATGATGATCGCACGGGCCGCGCGATCGACCTCGACCTGCGCGGCGCCGAGGCCGACATCAACGCGCGCTACGGCGCTCAGCCGGTTGCCCTCCCGGTCGCTGAACCGGAACCGCGCGGCCGCGGCCGGCCCAGGCTCGGCGTGGTGGCGCGCGAAGTGACCTTGCTGCCGCGCCATTGGGACTGGCTGGCGACGCAGCAGGGCGGTGCCTCGGTGGCCCTCCGGCGGCTGGTCGAGGAGGCCCGCGGCAAAGGCGGCAACCGGCAGCGTCGCCGCGCCGCCCAGGATGCCGCTTATCATTTCATGTCGGCCATGGCCGGCGACCTGCCCGGTTTCGAGGAAGCGATCCGCGCCCTCTATGCCGACGACCGCGCGACCATGGTGGCACGGATGGCAGGCTGGCCCGCCGATATCCGCGACCATGCGATGAAGCTCGCCGATGTCGGCGCCTGATCTCGACGCCTGGCCAAGGCTTGGTGATTTCATGGCCGGCATGGCGCCGGCGAAAATCCGCAGGCTCTGGCAACAGGATTTTGCGCGGGCGATTTCCGAGAGCGCGGCTCGGGGCCGCTTGCTGGAGATCGAGGCGGCCCTCGGCTCACTCGGCGATGAAGCCTGGGCCGCGCTTCGGCAATCCGTGCTGGGCCAGATCCATCGGCGCGATCCCCATCATGGCTGGCCGCAAGCCCTCGACCGGCTTCGCGAAGCCCATGCCTATCAATATCTGGTTGGGCGCGGCTGCAAGGAGATCGACTTCGTCCCCGCCACCACGGCCACCAAGACACCGGATCTGCGCGCAGCCCTGGGCGGTGCGCAGATTCTATGCGAGGTGAAGGTCATCAAGGTCTCAGGCACCGCCCCGCTGTCACCAGCCTTCTGCACGAAACTCGCCACGCGGCTGGCAGAGGCAAGCGCGCAACTGCGCTCGGTGCCGGAGAGCGGGACGGCGCAGCTTCTCGTCTACATCATTCTCGTCTTCGCCGAGACGCCGCCTGACCTCATCGTCGGCCACACCCGGCAGGCGCAAGCCTTCGCCGCGACAATGCGGCCGCCGGATGTCGAGATCGTCTTTCATGTCCCATGACGCGTTACTCAATGTGAACGAGTCTCGCACCGAGCCTGATGCATTGAGCCCGGCGGCATTGCAAACTTTCACAACACGTCACGACCGGGGAAGTGGCCGCGCATGTCATTGCAATCGTTCACAGCGCGCATACGAAATAGACGAGCCTTCAATCGGGCGCGCAGTGTGTGGGCAATCGTGGCCATCTGTATCGCGACGCCCACGATAATTGTCTCGTTGTCCTATCTGATATGGCTCGGCACGATCCTGGGACACTGGCTGTATGGGCGCACCGGTTACGGCATAGCCCCGGAGGTCTATAGCGAAACCGGGATGACGATGAGTATCGGATTCTTCCAGCTGTTCGTCCTGTACATCGGCATCTTCGGGCAGATACTGATTCTGCCCGCAGCGGTTCTCAATGCGCTTACCATCGAGCTCTTCGTTCGTCATCAGGGCCCGGCATGGTTGATATCCATCGGCTCTGGCTTTTTCTTCGGCGCGCTGGCCGGCGGCCTGCTTGCCGCACAGATGTTGGTCGACGATGCCTTTATCGGAGCAACGCTCTATCTCGGCGGCCTCGGGGCGCTGATGGGTCTCTATTATTGCTGGCTGACGGGCCCGCAACCAGGGCCGGCCTTCTGAACGGAGCTGCGATTGTATCAGACGAATAAGTTGTCCCCAGGAACAGGCTTCATCTCAGCGACAATTCCTCGATCTCAAGATAGACGATGACCTTGTCGACGGTGACGCCGTCGCTGGAGAGCGGCAGCATCAGCGTTTCCGAATCCCGCATCAGCCCGCTTCTGGCAAGCGTGCCGGCGCGGTCATAGACCAGCAGTTGCGCGTCGACCACCAGGCGATAGTTTTCGAGGACCTCATCCAGGGTCGGCCCGTGATAGCCCTCCTCGACGGTCTTTCCCGTGACGTCGCTCGCGCGCAGGGCGACCGAGCGCGAGCCGACCAGGCGATAGGTGAGCGTCCGTGGATGGTGCGTGACATCGACCAGGATGATCCCGGGCAGCCATTCCTTCATCTCGAGGGGATCAAAATCGGCCCGCGACGGCATGCGGCGCCCCAGCCGCTTCGCGTCCCAATGGCGATAGAAGGACGCCACATGAACGCTGCATTGCTCGAGGAAATCGACCGATGTCAGGCGCGGATATTGTGTGCCATGGCCGGGCGCGGGGCGGTTGGGCGGCATGTTCTGTTCCAGGGATGCGCGGGCAGGCGGATGCCGCCCCATCCGCGATCATTGCAGGCGCGCCCGATCGCCAAGTCAAGCGTCGGTTGCAGGAATCACTCCACGCACATCCGGCGGTGCGGTCGGCAGGCCCGGCCACGCTGGCGCCGGGCTTGGGCTTTACCTTTGCTTAACGAGCCGGGGCGAGACTGTTGGGCCCGCCCGAAACTGCCAGCACAGGATCAAGATGGCCGAGTCCTGGGACATGTCCCTCCTCATCGATCAGTCGACCAGGATTCATGAGGCGCGCGGCAATTTCGGCAAGCATCTCGGCAAGCCCCTGCGCGGTCTCGTCGGCGATCACCTGATCAGCTTCGTGGCGCAGGAGGACCGGCTGCTGTTCCTGCGCTTCATGGCGCGGCTGCTGCTGGGCTCGGGCGGCACCACCGCCACCGCGCGCATCCACACCCCGATCATCGGCGAGAAGATCTTCGCCCTCGACGCCCAGGCGAGTGCCCGCCCCAAGACCTGGTGGCTGATGCTCTCCGCCTCCAATCTCCGCGGCTACCTGCCCTTGTCGGCCCAGGTCAGCAACGATCCGATGGCAACCGGCGACGAATTCGGCCAGCTCGCCAAGAACGCCGCCAAGCGCGCGGGCGGCAAGCTCGACGTGACCCTGTTCCATTCGAACGCCGTCACCGAGCGCAGCTTCGGCAAGATGACCAAGGAACGCCGCGCCGAGCTTGACCAGAAGATCGGCGACGCCCTCATCCATGCCAGCGACACCGGCATCGTCACCAAGCCGGAGGAAGGCCAGTATGCGGTCGTGCATGGTGGCGGCGTGTCGGCGCAGCAGATGTCGGACCGCATCATCGCCGCCGCCTCGGAGATGGATGTGAGCGCCGAGGAACTGGGCCTCAGCCGCACCACCCAGGCGCTGGAGGAGAATATCGAGGCCGAGGAGATCTCCCGCATGATCCGCGGCATGCGCCAGAAGCTCGCCGAGCGCGCCGACGATCCCGCGATCGGCACGGTGGGCTTCGCCGCCAATGAGGATGCGGAAAAGAAAGGCCTGCTGAAGACCCTTCTCTCGAAGATCCAGAAATAGGAAGCGGGGCGCAGGACCCGTCCTGCGAAGCGCCGCCAGGCGCGCAGCAGGATGGCGGAGGAAGTGGGATTCGAACCCACGATAGGTTTTACCCTATGCACGCTTTCCAAGCGTGTGCCTTAAACCACTCGGCCATCCCTCCGGATGTCGTCAAATCGGTGCATGTGCCCATGCACCGGACTGCGCGGGCGGGAACCTAGCGAAGGGTCCCATTTCTGGCAAGGGCGGATCGCGCACGGGCCCCTTTCCCGCGGCAAAAGGCGGCAATTATCTTGATTCTGATCGAAAAAATGCCGGGGCGGGCGCAGTTTTGCCGCTCTCCCGCTCGACCGCCAAGGGCCGCTCGTGCATAAATCGACCCCATGAACCCGATCCGCGTCACCGCTTTGGCCATCCTCGCCGCCGCAGCCTTGCTGCTGGTGCTGGACGTCATGCAGAACCTGCTGTCCAACAGTTGGAACGGCATGGCCACGGGCTATATCTGGTCGATGGTCTGGCCGGCGAGCCTGCAAGGTGTGCAGCATTTCATCGAGGGCATCTCGGTCACCCTGTGGCAGCGCATATTGCTGCCCATC
The DNA here is from genome assembly GCA_016712715.1 of Rhodospirillaceae bacterium. Taxonomy (NCBI): domain Bacteria; kingdom Pseudomonadati; phylum Pseudomonadota; class Alphaproteobacteria; order Rhodospirillales; family Rhodospirillaceae; species Rhodospirillaceae bacterium. The sequence goes on along the minus strand of JADJQM010000002.1, from coordinate 709,242 downwards.
CTGATGCTGCCGGCCTGGGTGCTGCTGTTCGCCATCGGCATCCTGATGCTGGTCTTCGGCAAGCGTGGCGAGGATTAGGCCGAGCTATTCGTGGATCTTGAGCGCCGCGATGAAGGCTTCCTGCGGGATCTCCACCTTGCCGAACTGGCGCATCTTCTTCTTGCCCTCTTTCTGCTTGTCGAGGAGCTTGCGCTTGCGGCTGGCGTCGCCGCCATAGCATTTGGCCGTCACGTCCTTGCGCAGGGCGGAGATGGTTTCGCGGGCCACGACCTTGCCGCCGATGGCGGCCTGGATCGGGATCTTGAAGAGCTGCCGCGGGATGAGGTCCTTCAGCTTCTCACAAAGCACCCGGCCGCGGCTCTCGGCCTGTGATTTGTGGACGATGCAGGAGAGCGCATCGACGGGATCGTTGTTGACGAGGATGTTCAATTTGACGAGATCGCTCTCCTCATAGCCATCGAGGTGATAGTCGAAGCTCGCATAGCCGCGGCTGATCGACTTCAGGCGGTCGTAGAAATCGAACACCACTTCGTTGAGGGGCAGGCGATAGACCACCATGGCGCGGCTGCCGGCATAGGTGAGGTCGATCTGCACGCCGCGGCGTTCCTGGCAAAGTTTCAGGATCGAGCCCAGATATTCATCGGGCACCATGATGGTGGCCTTGATCCACGGCTCCTCGATCTTCTCGATCTTCACGATGTCCGGGAAATCCGCCGGGTTGTGCAGCTCGATCAAATCGCCGTTCTGCATATGGATCTTGTAGACGACCGAGGGCGCCGTGGTGATGAGGTCGAGGTTGAACTCGCGCTCGAGCCGCTCCTGGATGATCTCGAGATGCAGCAGGCCTAAGAACCCGCAGCGGAAGCCGAAGCCCAAAGCCGCCGAGGTTTCCATCTCATATTGGAAGCTCGCATCGTTGAGGCGCAAGCGCCCCATGCTGTCGCGCAGGGTTTCAAAGTCCGCGGCATCGATCGGGAAGAGGCCGCAGAACACCACCGGCACGGAAGGCTTGAAACCGGTGAGCGCCTCGGCGCAGGGCTTCCGATCGTCGGTGATCGTGTCACCGATGCGGCAGTCGGCCACCGCCTTGATGCCGGCGGTGATGAAGCCCACTTCGCCCGGCCCGAGTTCCCCGGTCATGGTCTGCTTCGGCGTGAAGCAGCCGACCCGGTCGATTTCATAAACGGCGTTGGCG